>JBBSED010000012.1:0-86047 GCA_038240025.1 Chthoniobacterales bacterium | reverse complement strand
CGGTCCGCCCTGCGTCATGATGAACGCCTGGGTGAAGATCTGCAGCGTCCCGATCAACCCCATGATCAGGTTAAAAAAAACGTAGGGCGAGAGCAGCGGTAGCGTGATGTGCCGAAACCTTTGCCACGCGCTCGCGCCGTCGAGCGCGGCAGCTTCGTAGTAGGTCTCGCTGATCCCTTTCAACCCCGCGAGCCAGATAATCATCCCTCCGCCCGCACTCCAGAGGCCCATCAGAATCAGCGCCGGTTTGCTGGTGCTTTCGTCCTGGAGCCAGTTCGGTCCGTGAATCCCGAAGCTGGCCAGAAATGCGTTCAGCAATCCGGCGTTCGGATTAAAAATCCAAATCCAGAGGATGCTCGACGCGACCGCGGGCACGATCGACGGCAGGTAAAAAAATGTGCGCCAGACCGCTACCCCGCGAATCTCGAGATTCAGGAGCAGCGCGATCCCGAGACTGAGCGCCATGCCTAACGGAATGCCGAGGATCATGAACGCGGTGTTGCCGGCGGCTTTCCAGAAGAGCGGGTCGCCAGCAAACATCCAACGGTAGTTTGCAAGCCCCACGAAACGCGCCGGATTCAGAATGTCGAAATCGCAAAAGCTGATTACGATGGAGAAGAGGATGGGCCCTCCCGTGAGGACGATGAACCCGATGATCCAAGGCGACGCGCAGAGCCAGCCGCCGCGCCATTGCGAACGAAAATAGCGGCTGCGCGTCCCTTCGAGCGCGGCCGCTTCCCCGTGGCGCGGCCGTGTTTCCCACCAGTAAATTCCGAGCGCGCAGAGCGCGATCAGCCCGAGATAAACCGCGATGAAATAACGCCAGGGCACGAGCGGACCGCGCGGCGGACTGAGCGCACGATCGAGCTGGCGCTGGACCGTTTCATCGGCGTCACGGAGCGCGGCCGACGGCGAGAGCTTGTGGAAGATCGCGTTTTCCGTCGCGCGTTTTTGTTCGTTGAAGAGCAACTGCCCGACCGGCGTGACCGGGCGGATCGGGGATGTCTCGAGCAGATTGTTTAACAACTGCACGCCGTCGCGCACCTTCGGCGCGATCGCGGGGTTGCCGGCGATGTAGGTGTCGTAGAGCCAGCGATTGATTTTGCGGTTCGCATTTTGCGTCGGCACATAGACGAGCCCCTGGCTGCCGAGGAGCAGCTTGTTTGCTTCCCCGATCGTTTCCGCAGCCTGTCGGCTGGCGAGAAATTTGAGCAGCTCCCAGCCGCCCTCCTTGTTCCGCGCCGTGGCCGGGATGGCGAAACACCAGCCGCTCACCCAACTCATGCCCGCCTGCGCGCGGGGCATCGGCGGCACCGCGACGCCGTAATTGAGATTGCCCCCGTACTGCGCGAGCGCGTCGGGGAAGGTCCAGTAGCCGTCGATTTTCATCGCCACCTTGCCGGTGACAAACGGATCGAGCTGGCCCGTCTGCGCGCTGCTCTGGAAGGCATAGACCGCGCCCGCGCCGCCTAACGAGTCGTAAACCTTCGTCATCCAGCGTAGCGCGTCGACGACCGGCGGCGAGTCGAGCGTCACCTGTCGCCGATCCGCGCTCAGGAACTCTCCACCATTCATCCAGGCGTAGAGATAGAGCCAGGCGTTGCCGTAGTTCGGCGCGAAGCCGAGTCGGGTGATCGCGCCGCGCGCGTTGCGCTCGGTCATCTTCACTGCCATCGCCGCCAGCTCGTCCCAGGTCCGCGGCGGTTGCGCTTCTCCCTTTGCATCGACGAACCCGGCGCGTTTCAGCAGGTCCTTGTTGTAAAAAAGCGCGCGATCGTCGACCCGCTCCGGGATTCCGTAAGTGCCGCGCGCGCCGGTCAGCGGGTTGGTGTAGGTCACCTCCTCCCAGCAGGAGCGGTAATAATTTTCCGCCAGGATCGCTGCCGGGTCGGCACTCGCCGCTTCCCGCGCGAGAAACGGATCGAGCTTCGTGAACGCGCCCCGCGCTGCCCACTCGCTGACCGCGTAGCGATCGAATAGGATCACATCGGGCGGCTGCCCGCCCGCCAGACTAACGAGAAAGCGCGTCGGATCCGCGGTTTGATCGCGCGAGGCGCTCTGGCCGGCGATCACCCGGTAGATCGGGTGGCGCGGATTTCTTTTGTGCAGCTCGCGGCTCTGCGTCTCGAAGGCGCGGAAGGCGTCGTCCATCACCGCGCCGTTCGCGCCGGCGTCGCCGGTGTAGTTCAGCTCGACCACGCCCGGTTCGTTAGGCGGGATCGTCCGCGCGGGCGAGAGCGCCCAAAGCGCGGCCGCGAGCGCCACCACCAGCAAAACGATTCTCCACGGACTCATCGAGCGGCCGACGTTCGCAGCCTGGGCCGCCTTCGCGCAAGGCGAAACGAAACGGCCGAGCGTGCCGGAGTCGACAGCGCAAGCGGTTGCCGTATCATCGCGCTCGCGAAGGTGTCCGGGCATGAGCACGAAAGAAAAAATTCTCGTGGCTGAAGACGAGTCCGGGATGCTCCGGTTGATCGAGAGCAATCTGCAGCGGGCCGGTTTCGTCGTCGGCCAGGTGACCGATGGTAACGAGGTCGCGGCCCGCGTGCTCGCCTGGAAACCGGCCCTGCTCCTGCTCGACGTGATGCTCCCCGGGAAATCCGGATTCGAAGTCTGTCGCGCGCTGAAAAGCGATCCGTGCACGCGGCAAATGCCGATCGTGCTTTTGACCGCGAAAGCGTTGGAACAAGACCGCGTGCAGGGTCTGGAGCTGGGCGCGGACGATTATGTGACCAAGCCGTTCAGCCCGCGCGAGCTGGTCCTGCGAATCCAGGCGCGACTGCGGAAATTCCCGCCTAACGAACACGCCGACGATCTCCTGCAGGTCGGCGAGATCGTGCTCGATCGCGCGGAACTCGCGGTGGAGGTCGGCGGCCGGCGCCTCGTGCTCACCGCGACGGAGTTCAAGCTCCTCCGCGTGCTGATGGAGCGGGTCGGACGGATGCAAACGCGCAAGCGGCTCCTGAGCGATGTCTGGGCCTACGAGGCGGCGATCGAATCGCGCACCGTCGACATCTACATCACCCGGTTGCGCGCAAAACTCGGTCGTGCCGGCGCGCATCTCGAGACCGTCCGCGGGTTCGGTTACCGGCTTGCCGAGAAGCCGGCGAAATGAAAGACGGCGCGGTGCTCCGGACGGCTCTCGCGTTGCTCGACGATGGCGTGCTCCTGCTCGATGCGGCCGGTAGAATCGAATTCGCGAACGACGCGCTCCGGGATTGGTTTGGTCTTACGACCGAGATCTTGGAGAAGCCATGGCGGTCGATTCTTACCGACCCGGCCCTCGACCATTTGATCTCCTCCGTCCCGGCTGAACCGGTTCAGTTGAAAGCCGAGCGGGCCGGAAAAATCCGCTGGCTCGAAGCCCGGGCGCGCCGGCTCGAGGCGAAAACGCTCCTGCTTTTCCGCGACATTACCGCGCGGCGCGCGCTCGATGATAGCGGCGCGGAGATGGTCGCAAATGTTTCCCACGAGCTCCGCACTCCGGTCTCGATTCTCGCCGGTTATATCGAGAACCTGGTCGATTTCCCGAAAATGCCGCGTGCCGAACGGGTCGAGATTTGCGGCATCATGCAGGAGCATGCGCAGCGCTTGAAATCGCTGCTCGACGATCTGCTCACGCTCTCTTTTTTCGACTCTCGAAACGAGGTGCTCGACTTCGCGCCGCTCGCGCTTGGCGATTTCCTCCGCCGCCTGGCGAAGGATTGGCAGCCGGCGCTGGCCGGCAAGGGGATGGCCTTTATCATCGAGCTGGGCACGGGCGCGGAGGCCGTGGAGGTGGATCGTTTTCGCTTCGAGCAGGTAATGCACAACCTGATCGACAACGCCTTCAAATACACGCCCATCGAAGGCCAGATTCGGGTGCGCACGGCCGTGGTCGGCGACCAGGTCGAGATCAGCGTGGAAGACAACGGCGCGGGCATTCCGCGCGAGGATCTGCCGCATGTTTTTGAGCGTTTTTACCGGGTCGATAAAGCGCGCAGCCGGAAGTATGGCGGGACCGGGCTCGGCTTATCGATCGTGAAGCATATCGTCGCGCTGCACGGCGGCACGGTCCGCGCGGAGAGCGTGCTGCAAATGTCGACCCGGATCACGATCGCGCTCCCGCGGCGCTGAGAGAAGCCGCGCGGTGAGGGAGGGATTCGAACCCTCGGTACCCTTTTGGAGTACGACGCTTTAGCAAAGCGTTGCTTTCGACCACTCAGCCACCTCACCCGATGCGCCGTCGAAGTTGCGAGAATATCGGGACCGCTCCATGCTCGTCAACCAGTTGCCTCGCGCCATGCGCCGCGCCCGTTTTTTCCCCAATTTTTGCCTAACGACCGCGCTGGTGGGCGGCAGTTTTCTTTTCGGCGGCGGCTGCGGGGGCCACGCGCACGAGGCTCCGGCCGTCACCGGGTCCGCGTCGCCCGCGCCCTCGGCGACGCCGCCCATAGTGCGCCGGATCGTGGGCGAGATCGCGGTGGTGAATGCCGCCGAGCACTTCGTGTTGATCGATCTCGGCTCGAATCTCTACGTGCCTGCGCCCGGGACGACTCTGCGCTCGCTCGATGCCGCCGGCGTCGCGGCCCGCCTGAAGACGTCGCCGGAACAAAAACGCCCCTTCATCGCGGCCGACATCATCGACGGCACGCCCAAGGTGGGCGATGAAGTCCTGCGATGACGAGCGAAGCGGAAGCGTTGGCGGCCGTGCTGGCGAAAGTGCCGGTGCTGCCGGCGGAGACCCGAGCGCTGCTCGACTCGTTAGGCCGGTTTGCCGCGGACGAGCGGTGGGCGCAGCGGCCGCTGCCGGCTTTCGATAATTCCGCGATGGACGGCTACGCGGTGCGGGCCACGTCCGCCCAAACCGGCGCGCGCCTTCGGGTCGTCGGCGAACAACCGGCCGGCGCGGACCTTGGCCTAACGATCGGCGCGGGGGAAGCGCTCCGCATTTTTACCGGCGCGCCCATGCCCAGCGGCGCCGACGCCGTCGTCATGCAGGAGGACGTCATCCGGACCGGGGACACGATCGCGATCGAGGCCGGCGTGGAGCCGGGTGAATTTATGCGCCGGCGGGGGTCCGATCTGGCATCGGGTCAAAAAATCCTTACCCGCGGCGAGCGGATCGCGGCGCAGAATATCGGGCTGCTGGCTTCGCAAGGCTTGGCCGAGATCGCGGTCGGCTCTCTGCCCCGCGTCGCGATCGTTTCAACCGGCGACGAGCTGGCGCGGCTCGGCGAGGCGCCGGGGCCAGGGCAGATTTTCGAGAGCAACGCGCTCATGCTCGAGGCGCTCGTGCGCGCCGCCGGCGCCGTGGTGGCTGCAGTCGAGCATGCGCCCGATGCGCTCGAGCCCTTGACCGCGACGTTGCGCCGCGGCCTGAAAAATGACGTCCTGATCGTGAGCGGCGGCGTCTCCGTGGGCGATCGTGATTTCGTGCGGCCGTCGTTAGGCGCGCTCGGGGCGGAGATAGAACTCTGGCGGATCGCGCTCAAACCCGGAAAGCCGTTTCTGTTCGGCCGCGCGGGCGACTGCGCGATCTTCGGCCTGCCCGGAAATCCGGTCTCGGCTTTCGTCACCTTCCTCAAGTTCGTTAGGCCAGCGCTCCGCAAGATGATGGGCGCGGGGGAAGAGCAGCAACGGTTGCGCCGGATCGGAGCTCGGCTGGGGACCGCGGTCGGGAACAACGGGGAGCGGCCGCATTACCTGCGCGGCTGTTTGCAGGACGGGGTGTTTACTCTTAGTGGCCGGCAGGAATCGCACGCACTCTACGGCCTGAGCAAAGCCAACGCGTTGCTCAGGCTCGCGCCGCGCGAAGAATTCGCAGAGGGCGCGGAAGTCGTGGTGGAGCTTTGGGATTGCTGAAGGGCAGCGGAGCTGGCCGGTCGACAGACGGGCTTTAACGTGGCGCGACCACCTTTTGCCCCGCGCGTTCGCGGTGGCGTTTTCGTTTCGGTTGATGGAAACGTTACCAGGATGGCTCTCACCGAATATCAGCGGAAACGAAACTTCGCCGTCACCGCGGAGCCGAGCGGGAAAAAGCCGCGGCCGAAACAGGTCGCGGGCGCGTCCCGCTTCGTCATCCAGAAACATGATGCGAGCCGGCTGCATTACGATTTCCGGCTGGAGATGGAAGGGGTGCTGAAATCGTGGGCGGTGCCCAAAGGGCTGCCGTGGAAGCGGGGCGAAAAACATCTCGCGGTCGAGGTGGAGGATCATCCGATTGACTACGAGGATTTCGAGGGCGTAATCCCGGAGGGAAATTACGGCGGCGGCACCGTCATGGTCTGGGATCGCGGGACCTATTTCGTGCACGGAGAGAACCCGCGGAAAGCGCTCGCGGAAGGCCGGCTGCACCTGGTGCTGGAGGGCGAAAAAGTGCAGGGCGACTGGGCGCTCATCCGCACCCGGATCGAAGGCAGCAAGACGCAGTGGCTGCTCCTAAAGAGCGACGAAGACGTGCGCCCGATCACGAAAAAACGCGATGACCAATCCGTGAAGTCGGGCCGGACGATGAAACAGATCGCGCAAGATCGCGACGCCGAGTGGCAATCGAATCGCGGCGACGAAAAGAAGAAACCGCAACACGCGACCCGCCGGGAAGCCGCGCTCCCGAAACTCCCTAACGAACTTCCGGCGGGAAAAGTGCGCTTCATCGAGTCGATGAAACCGCTTCTTCGCGAGGAGCCGCCGGCCCGGGGCGGCTGGGTTTACGAGCTGAAGTTTGACGGCTTTCGCGCGCTCGCGCTGAAGAGCGGCGGGAAAGTGAAGCTGCTCTCGCGAAACGAGAACGAGCTCACGGCGAAGTTTGGAGAGGTTGCCGTAGCCATGGCGGAGCTGCCGGGGAAAGAGTGGGTCGTCGACGGCGAAGTGGTCTCGCTCGATGAGGCCGGGCGCTCCTCATTTCAAATGCTGCAAGCGCGCGAGTTGGAGGCGAAGAAGGCGCCGCTTTATTACTACGTTTTCGATTTGCTTCAGCTCAACGGCAAAGACCTGACCGGTCTTCCGCTGACGGTTCGAAAGGAGGCGCTGCGCCAACTTTGCGAGAACGCCGGCGACCCGATTCGGTTCTCCGGCGAGCTCGGCGATGACCCACAAAAGCTGCTCGGCGAAGTGAAGCGGCTCGGCCTCGAAGGTATCATCGGGAAGCGTGCCGATTCGAAGTACGAGGCAGGTCGGCGGAGCGGCGCATGGATCAAACTCAAGAGCGTCAACGAACAGGAGTTCGTCATCGGTGGTTACACCCCGCCGGCGGGAGCGCGGAAACATTTCGGCGCGCTCCTCGTCGGCTACTACGAAAAGAAGAAGCTGCTTTTTGCGGGCAAGGTCGGAACCGGTTTCAACTCCAAGCTGCTCGCCTCGCTCCATCAAATGTTGCAGGCGGCGGAGCGGGCGGACTGTCCGTTTGCCGATCTCCCCTCGAAGCAGGGAGGGAAATGGGTCCAGGGCATCACCCCGGCGATGATGCGGAAGTGTCACTGGGTAAATCCGAAGTTCGTCGCCCAGGTGAAGTTCGCCGAGTGGACGCGCGACCTGAAGCTGCGCCAGCCCGTTTTCCTCGGCCTGCGGGAGGACAAGGCGGCCCGGGCGGTGAAGCGCGAAGAAGCGCAATAACCTTGGTCGCGCCGCCAGCCCGCCTCTGTCACCTGCGTCCCAGCCAAACGAGAATCGGACTCTGTTCCTCCGGCGCGACGCACAGATCAGGCACGCCGTCGTGGTCCATATCGGCGACGCAAAGCGCGTTCGCTCCGCCGGGACAGGCGAGAGAATGGGCTTCACTGAATTCTCCGTCGCCGCGGTTCAGCCAATAGCTCAGGGTCAGCGCACCGTTGGTCGAGGTGCAGACGACATCAAGCCGTCCGTCACCATTGAGATCCGCCAGGGTCGGCCCGAAGCAAGGCTCGGTGGGATGGAGTTCCACCCCCGGCCGGAATCCGCCTTTCCCATCACCGACCAGAAGCTGCAGGCCGCGCGTCCCGTTATTTCCCACAACCAAATCAGGATTTTGGTCGCCCGTGAGCTCGCCGGCCGCGATCGCCGTAGGCTCCGGCACGCCCTGATAGGTGCTCGCCGCGGCTGAGCGCACAGCGCCTTTTCCATCACCCAGAAGGATGCCCACCGATTTGCCGAACCAGTTCGGCGTCGCGATATCCGGATTACCGTCACGGTTAAAATCCGCCGCCGCCACCACGTACGGGTGACGGCCTGTGGAGATCGGAGACCCCGGCGATTTGGCGAACTTCCCTTTCCCGTCACCGAGGAAAATCCAGACGCAGTTATCGCTCGACTCCGCCAGGACGAGATCGAGATGATGATCGCGATTCAGATCAGCCGCTACGATCGCATGGCAATGCGGCTTGGTCACCGGCACGGGGACCTTCTGCGGAGGCAGAAAAGTGCCGTCGCCCTTTCCGAAAAAGAGCCAAACCTCCGCAGAGTCGTGATGACAGACGGCAAGGTCGGGCTGTCCGTCTTCATTGAGATCGCCAAGCGCCAGCCCGCTCGCGCTCGCCCCCGCCGGCAGATCGATCCGCTTCGCCACCGCAAACTTCGGCCCGGGCTGAGCGAGCAGCAGAGAGATGGTCGATGTCTCGCCGGAGAGGAAAATGAGGTCGAGACGGCCATCGCCATTGAAGTCCGCGGCGTTTAATCCCGTGGCCTGGCTCGCTGTCGGAAGCTTCAGGTCAGGAGAACCTGCAAACGGCAATTGCGCAGACGAAGGCGCTGATCCGGCAGCCATGGCCGCAACGGCGCCCGCGACCGCCGCCAGATTGGAAAAGAGAGTAACCCGCACGCGGCCCATCATGCCGAAGGCGCAGAGAGTATTCCAACCAATTAACAACGACGCTCCAAACTTCGCTGCCGCAGGCCGAAATAACTCCAGACCCGCGTCACCCAGCCAGCTCACGCTCGGTGCCCAATCTCTCAAAAAGAGCGCGCAACGCGCGAGGCGAGGCCGCCGCCAACAGCGCCTCCGCGAGAATTCTCCGCACTTCCGGGCGCGAGACTTTGATTTTGTTCGCCCCTCCAGCGGCTCCACCGGCTCCGGCGGCGCGCACGAGCGCGAGCGTGCGGGCGCCGATCAGGGCCGGGAGCGCGGTGGCGAAACGCAGGCGCCAGCTCGTTAGGCTGAGGCAGTAGTCGAGGCCGGCTTCGATTTGTTTTTCGGCTTTCCCCAGCCAGCGAGTGAAGACTTCGCTTTCCGGCAAGGTCGCCAGCTCTTCGGCGGGGAAGTAGTTGCGGCCGGCGCGCAGATCGGCGCTGCGATCGCGCAGGATGTTGATCAATTGCAGGCCCTTGCCATACTCGATCCCGAGCGCCGTCATTTCGTTAGGCGGTTTGCAGGCGAAAGGCGCGGCGTGTCGGAACCCGAGCCGGGTCCAGAATTCCCCGACGCAGCCGGCGACGAGCCAGGTGTATTCGTCCAGCTCCGCTGCGGTCCGGAACGAGACGAGCGCGCCCGAGTCGCCGAACCGCTCGAGGTCGAGCGTTTGCCCACGAACGATCGTGACCAAGACGTCGCGAATATCCGCCCGATCCTCCGCACTCAGCCGCGCAAGCTGGTCCGTACATTGGTGGACATTTTCCAGCAGCTTCCGCTCGACGGGATTGGTTTGGCGGGCGGCGAAATCGCCTAACGACTCAGCGATCGCGGGGAGATTCCTTTCGCCCGCGATGACTTCCCCGAGCAGTCTTAAGTTCGTTAGGCGAACGGCCGCTGGGATTTCAGCGGTATCGGCAATTGTGTCGGTCGCGCGCGCGAGCAGGTAGGCGAGTCCGATCGGCTCGCGCAACGGGCGCGGGAGAAAGCGAATCGTGAGATAGAACGATCGCGAGACCGACTTAAGAATTGCTTTCACCGGCCGACGTTGCGGACTTCGATCCGGGAGGGCGCGGCGTTGCCGAGGCCCATCTGCCCAGCCAGGGCGATGTGCGCGCCGGTTCGCGCGATCGTCGGAAACTTGTCGTCCTTGCGCCATTTCTCGATCTGGCGACCGGCGACGGAGTCGAGCGCGACCGGGTCCTTGCTCGCGTAGAGCGTGTCGTGGCGCAGTGCGTAGTTGGGTTGCGAGGCCGGTCCGCCGGCGTACTCAGCGAGGAGGCCGTCCATAAGGTTGAGCACGACTTTCGGGCCGATGTGGGGGTCGCTGTAAATCTCCGGGATGCTCGAGGCGCCGTAATCGGGCGGGACGCCGAACCGGCGCCAGTTATCGATGTTCGGGATGGTGACGTTGTAGAGGCAACCGGCGAGGCCGTTGCGTTCGCTGTTGCTGAGCACTGGGACGTTGATGATTTTCGTCACTTCATTGGTCACGATCCTGGCCAGGTGGCTGAGGCTACTGGTGTTCTCCTGGTCGCTCAGGAGCGGGACTTCGCCCTTGCCGCCGAGGTATTCGTAATCGCCCCAGATCAGGTTGCCGAGAAAAGGCGCGGAGACAGTGGCCTTCGGATCGTAGCCGTCGAGGCCCGGCGGGATGGAGCGGAGCTGGTAGCCCTCAGCGCCGGTGTAGCCGGCTTTCTTGATTCCGCCTAACGAACGATCCCAGACGATGATATTCGCCCGCGCCTGTCCGGCGGCGACGAGACCATCGATGAGGGCGTCGACCACATCGCGATGGGTGGTGAATAATTCGCCGCCGGCCGCGGAAATCTTGATCCCGACTTTGTCTTTTGGGGAAACGAGCGAGCGCCAGGCGCTGGCGACGTCGGGCTGATGGGTGACCGCGAGAAGCAACTCGTTGACCATCCGCCTAACGACGACGGGATCGCTCCGGTAGCCGTGCATCGCGTTAGAATCGAAGGCGCGATAGACGATCGAAATCGGGGGGACGGGCGGTAGCGTCGGCGCTGGCGTGGGGGCGGGGAGCGACGGGGGCGGGCTGGGGGGCGCGGCCAAGAGCGAGGTGGCGCCGACGCCGCAGGCGGCCAGAAAAGCGATTGAGCGAGAGAGGCGAGCGACGATGGTGGACTCTATGGACGGGGCCCGGGATGACAACTGCACGGGGGATGGACCGCTCCGGCATGTCTACGTTCACATTCCGTTCTGCGCGAAGATTTGCCCCTACTGCGCGTTTTATAAAGAGCGCGCGGATCCGGCCTTCACCGGGCGGTTTTGCGAGGCGGTCCTGGCGGAGCTGGCGCGATTTTGCGAGAGGCCTGTAGACGCTTCGCTGTGCGAAGCGCGGGTTTCGGCGTCGGCGCGGGTTGCAGGTGAGGTCGATACCCGCGGCTCCCACAGGAAGACGTCTACAGGGCGGCTGCAGCCGGCAACGATTTTTTTTGGCGGCGGGACCCCGACGGCCCTAACGACCTCGCAGCTCGACCTGCTGCTCGCGGGATTTCGCGAGACGCTTGATCTGTCGGAGCTCGTGGAATGGACGTTCGAGGCCAATCCCGGGAGCGTCTCGGAGCGCAAGGCGAGCCTGCTCCGTGCACGCGGAGTCAATCGGATCAGCCTCGGCGTGCAGTCGTTTGATGACGGCCTGCTCGAGCTCCTCGGGCGCGATCATTCGGCGGCCCAGGCGGAGGCTTCGTTCGGGCTGCTGCGGCGAGCCGGTTTCGAAAACCTGAACATCGACCTGATGTTCGGTCTGCCGGGTCAGACCCTGGCGCAATGGCGAGAGACGCTGCAGCGCGCTCTCGCGCTGGAGCCGAATCATGTCTCGGCCTACTGCCTCACCTACGAGGAGGACACGGACTTTTTCCTGCGCCACGCGCGCGGTGAGTTTCGGGTCGATGCGAATGCGGACGCGGAGTTTTTCGAGCTGACCGGCGAGGTGCTCGGCACCGCCGGACTGCAGCGTTACGAGATCTCTAACTTCGCCCGGCCCGGTTTCGAGTCGGTGCATAATCGCGCTTACTGGCGCGGCGCCGATTATCTCGGGATCGGGCCGAGCGCGGTCTCGACCCGGGGGTTGCGGCGCTGGCAAAACGTCTCCGATTATCGCGTCTACGCCGATCGCGTGCTGGCGGGTGAGACCGCTTCCACCGGCGACGAAATCCTCACTTCGGAAATGAAGCGCGCGGAGGCGATTGCGCTCGGCCTGCGCACGGGCGCGGGCGTGCCTTCGGAATGGGTGCAAAATTGGCCTAACGAAGTCGCGGAGTTCGTCGAGCTTGGCTTGCTGCAGCGCGACGCGCACCGCGTCGTCCTCACGCCCTCCGGCCGACTGCTCGCCGACTCGGTCGCGGTGGCGTTCGTGTAGCCGTCTCGCTGTGCGAGACGCGGAGAAGCGGCGCTCGGCGACTACTCCTCTTCGCCGAAATCGCCCTCGCCGGATTCCGATTCCGGACGAATCCCTTCCTCTTCCATTTTGCGCAGGACGTCGCTCATGTCGTCCACTTCGTCCCACACTTCCTGACTGACGTAGATCGAGGCTTTTTGCTGGACCGCGAGCGCAATGCAATCGCTCGGCCGGCCATCCAGCTCGATGATTTTTCTCTGCTGCAGCTCGTTCTCCGCGCGGATGATCATGCGCGCGTAGTAGGTCGCGTTTTTCAGGTCGTTGATGATCACGCGCTCGACCTTCGCGCCGAGCGCGGTCATGAGATGCCCCATCAGATCATGGGTGAGCGGACGCTCTTTCATCGTGCTGCGCATGAACATGGTGATCGCGCTGCCCACGCTCTGGTCGACGTAGATGATGAAAACCTTGTCGGGGTTCCCGAGGAAGACCGCGCACCCGCCACTCGTCGGAAGGACCGCTCGCACCTGCACCTCGATGACGGTTTTATTCATCGTCACGATTTTATCCCCGCGCCGCCGAAAAACAAGAAATCCGCCAAAAAGCCCACGTCCCCGCGGCGTTTCGGCGAGGGCGCGCTCTGCCTAACGAAAAGCCGAAGCGCCTCCACGCGCGGGAATCTGCGGGATTTTTCCCCCCGCCCTTGCATGTGGGGCGCACTGATTGAATATGCGTTCCTGCCCGTGCCCGCACCCGATAAATCCAAGCCCGATTGGGACATCGACGCCGCCATTGCCACCTACAACGTGGAAGGGTGGGGGAGCGGTTATTTCTCGGTCAATGGCGCCGGCAACGTGACCGCGAAACCGCTCAAGGAGGCGGGCGGCACGATCGACCTGCTCGAGGTGGTGCAGGAAGCGCGGGAGCGCGGGCTCGGCTTTCCGCTGGTCATCCGCTTCCAGGATTTGCTCCGGCACCGGGTCGAAACGGTCAACCGCGGGTTCCAGGCGGCGATGACGGAGTTCGGCTACCAGAACGTTTATCGCGGCGTCTTCCCGATCAAAGTGAACCAGCTTCGCGAAGTCATTGAAGAGATTGTCGAGGCCGGCGCGCAATTTCATTTCGGTCTCGAGGCCGGGAGCAAGCCGGAGCTGGTCGCGGCCCTCGCGATGCATCAGGACCCGGAGAGCCTGATCATCTGCAACGGCTACAAGGACCGCGATTTTATTCGGACCGCGATGCTCGGACGGCGGCTCGGCAAGTCGGTCATCATCGTGGTCGAGAAACTCGAGGAGCTCGAGCAAACCCTCCGGATCGCGAAGGAAGTGGGGGTGGAACCGATGGTCGGCATCCGGGTGCGGCTGCACAGCAAAGGCGCGGGCAAGTGGACGACGAGCGGCGGCGAGAACGCGAAGTTCGGCTTGAGCACGACCAACCTCGTGGCCGCGAGTGAGATGTTGAAGGAGGCGGGGCTGGCGGACGCGCTCAAGCTGGTGCATTTTCACGTTGGCTCGCAGGTGCCGGATATCTCGACGATCAAGCGCGCAGTCCGCGAGGCGGCCCGCTATTACGCGAAGCTTTCCAAGCTGGGGCACTCGTTAGGCTATCTCGACGTCGGCGGCGGGCTCGGGGTCGATTACGACGGCTCGCGGACGAGCTTCGACAGCTCCACGAATTACTCGCTCCAGGAATACTGTAACGATGTCGTTTACAATATCATGGAGGTCTGCGACTCCGAGGGCGTGGCCCATCCCGCGATCGTGAGTGAGGGCGGGCGCGCGATCGTGGCCCACCATTCCGTGCTCGTGGTCGAGTCCTTTGGCGCGATCGAGAAGGACGTGCAGGAGCGCGCGATCGAAGCCACCGCGGAGGATCCGAAGCCGCTCCGCGACATGCTCGAGGTGAAGAGCAAGCTGAAGCGCAGTAACCGGACCGAGACGCTGCACGACGCACAACAGATCAAGGAAGAAACGCAGCAGATGTTCAGCCTCGGTCTGCTCGATCTCGAATCGAAGGCGAAGATCGAATCGGCCTACTGGCAGCTCGCGGCCCAGATCGTGGCGCTCCATCGCGGACTGAAATATGTGCCGGAAGAGGTGAAGGAACTCGAGACCTCGCTCAGCGATCAGTACATTTGCAACTTCTCGATTTTCCAATCGCTCCTCGATCACTGGGCCCTCGGTCAGCTTTTCCCGATCATGCCGATTCATCGCCTCACGACCCCGCCGGATCGGCAGGGCACGCTGGTCGATATCACCTGCGATTCCGACGGGAAGATCAACAAATTCATCGATCTCCAGGATGTGAAGGACACTCTTCCACTGCATCGCGTGACGCCCGGAGAAATCTATTACCTCGGGGTGTTTCTGGTCGGCGCCTACCAGGACATAATGGGCGATCTGCACAACCTTTTCGGTCGCGTCACCGAGGTGCACATCTTCCTCGATGAAGACGAGGAGTCTGGCTGGTACATCGAGGAAGTGATCGAGGGGAGCACAATCGGCCAGGTGCTCGCGCTGACGCAGTGGGACAAGATCGAGCTGATGCGCTTGGTGAAACGCCAGGTCGACGCCGCGATCAAGAGCGACCGGCTCAAGCCTAACGATGCGATGAAACTGCTTGCCGATTACGAGCGCGGGCTGCAGGGCAACACCTACCTCTCGCTCAACGGGGCGAGCCCGCCGGCCGCCACCGCCACCGCGACCGGTCCGAGTGCATCTTTGCCGGCTTCTGCCTAACGAACTTCGATTTTGGATTCCGGGGAGCACAGGCCGCTGGCCTGTCGTCCGGTGTGGCTCGCGCCGGACCCTTGGCGGCGCCTGATGCAAACGCCTCTCGACGCTCCACCAGTTGCTCTTCGAGCAAAAGTGTATTCGGCGAGCCGCCGAATATGACAGGCCAGCGGCCGTTGCTCCCCGGAGGTGGGGATCGCGCGGGGACGACTTGGCGCGCCCGAGCAGGTGGTCGTTAGGCGGGGGACCGACGCTACTGGAGGTTGTAAACTTCCACCAACGCCACCCCGGTCCCGCCATCCACGCTGCGAACCACTGCGGTGTAATTACCAGGCTCGAGCGAGCGGATGATCGCCGACTCCAGATCGTTCGTCGGCGCGAGGCTGGTCGAGGCGATGAGCGATTCCTGGGTTTCGCGCCAGTTGTCGTCGCTGCGGATGACCGCACCATTCGCGTCGTAAAGGTCGAGGGTTGGATCAGCCAAGGGATTAGCTACCCCGACGTCGGCGAGGGACGGGCCGATGGCCCTGACGACGACGGTATCGCTGCCGCCGTTCCCGACAATAAAGCCGGCGATCAGCGCGTCATCGCCCGACGCGACAAAGCCTCGGGCGCTGGTGTTGGCCAGCGTCGAATCGACGGTGGTGTCGAGATCGTAGGCTTCCATCAGCCCGATGCCGGTGCCGCTGTTTTGGCCGCGCAGGATCACGGTGTAGGCGCCTGGATCGAGCGTCATGACGATCGCAGATTCGAGGTCGTTAGTCGGCGCGAGACCGGTTGCTTCGATTTCAGTTTGCTGCGTGCCTTTCCAGTTGTCGTTCGTCTTGATCAGCGCGCCGTCTTTGTAGAGCTCGAGTTTCGGATCAGCGAGAGTGCCGGTCAGCGGCGTGCCATTGACCGCGAGCGAAGGGCCAAGCCCCCTGACGATCACATTTTTAGGCGCGGTGCCGTCGACGATCAGACCCCCGATGAGGACGTTGTCACCGGTGCCGACATTGAGCCGGGCCGAAAGATTCAGCGCCTGAGCGGGCGGCAAGGCGGTGCCGGCGAGCAGGTCGAAAGCGGCCTGGGCGATCTGGAAATGCCCGGCCGTCGTCGGATGGATGTCGTCCCAGAAAAGGTATTCGTCCGGGTTCACACTGGCGCCCTGCGCGCTGTCGGTGATGTTGGTGAAACCGAAATCTTCCGGGTTCGCCGCCAAACGATAGAAGAGCCCGTAAACGTCGAGCCGGTAGAGCGTGATTGTAATCCCGTCAGCCGCGAGGGAGGTCACCGCGGCGTCGAGATCGGCATTGAGTTGGTCCCGATACTTGGCGGAAGCGGAATTTAACGCGGCGGCGGTTTCCGGATCACCCTTGTAGAGCGGAATGAGGCCGAGCGGCGGAACGTTAGGCACGAGAAAGTTGCGTGCGCCGGCGCCAGCCAGCTGCTTCAGGTTCTCGGACACATTGGTGGCCACGGTGAGGACATTCGCGTCGCTGCGATCGTCGAAGAAATCGTTTCCCCCGCCCCAGATGACATAGAGCGCGGCGGGATCGGGCGAGTTGCCGGCGATGTGGTCATCGATCTGTTTGCCAATGTTATCGACCGTCACGGTCAGTTCGCCCCCGACGAAGGGATCGGGATTCGAAATCACCGTGCGCTCGATCGTCCCGTCCGCGGTGGTAGCGCCGCCAAAAGCATAGTTGGTCCCGCCATCGAGGCTGTTCGTGATCGCGCCAGTCGGAAGGTTGAGAAAATCGCGCTCGAGTTGCTCGTGCCAGGTGCCGGCATAGAGCTGCGAGCTTGGGTCGGTGTCGGAGCTGTTGGTGAAACGGCCGTCGCTGTAATTATAAGCGCCGCCTGGATAACTGATGCCGTAAGCGTCCTCCAGCCGGTGCCGGATGTTGCCGTCGTCGGAGAGGCTGTCGCCGAAGACGACGACCTGACTGAAGTCCGGAGCGGTTTGAGCGAACCCGTGGGGAGCGAGCGCGACCAGCGCGAGGAAAAAAGCGGGAGCAAGAAGTTTACGAGCGATGCGCTTGGGAATCATAGAAATTTCAGCAACTGGGTGAGACGAACGAGTGCTCTGCCCGGATGACGGGCAGAAAACACGGTGAAACGCAGACGTGCTGCGCTCACCGTTATTCAGCAGAAAGCGCGCCGGGCGCTTACTTCTTCCCCTGGCCGGGGCGGTAATCTTCCTCGGCGGCTTCGAAGGCTTTCTCCAGGCCGACCATGTCTTCGCCGGGGCGCAGACTGTCGAACGCTTCGGATTCGCGCTTCAGCTCTTCCTCGGAGTAATTGGCGGCCTTGATCGAGAGACCGATCCGGCGCTCGACCTTGTCGACCTTGATCACACGCGCTTCGACTTCCTGGCCAACCTTGAGCACGTCCTTCACCTTCGCGACGTGGTCTTCGCTCAGCTGCGAGATGTGGACCAGACCGTCGATGTCGTCCTGCAACTGCACGAACGCGCCGAAGCTCGCGAGCTTCGTGACCTTGCCGGTGACGAGATCGCCGATTTTGTATTTGGTGTCGATTTCCTTCCAGGGATCGTCGCTCAGTTGTTTGAGACCGAGGCTGATGCGCTGGTTGGTTTTGTCGATGTCGATGACCTCGGCCTCGACGACTTCGTTCTTTTTGAAGACCTCCATCGGGTGATTGATCTTCCGGGTCCACGAGAGATCGGAGACGTGGATCATGCCGTCGATGCCGTCTTCCAGTTCCACGAACGCGCCATAAGCGGTCATGTTCCGGATCTCGCCCTTCACCCGGCTGCCGATGGTGAATTTCTTCTCGATCTCATCCCATGGATTGGCTTCGAGCTGGCGCAGGCCTAACGAGATTTTCTGCTCTTCCTTGTTCACACCGAGGACGACAGCTTCTACTACCTGGTCGACAGTGAGGATGTCCGACGGGCGCATGATCCGCTTTGTCCAGGAGAGCTCGGAGACGTGGATGAGGCCTTCGACGCCTTCCTCCAGTTCCACGAATGCGCCATAAGGCACGAGGTTCGTGATCTTGCCCTTGACCTTCTGGCCGGCCGGGAAACGCTCTTCGATCTGGTCCCACGGATTCTTCTGGGTCTGCTTCAAGCCTAACGAGACGCGCTCCTTCTCCTTGTTGATGTCGAGCACGAGAACGGAAACTTCCTGGCCCACCTTGAGCAGCTCGCTCGGGTGACCGAGACGGCCCCAGGTCATGTCGGTAATGTGGAGGAGACCGTCCATCCCGCCGAGATCGATGAAGGCGCCGAAATCGGTCAGGTTCTTGACCGCGCCGGTGACGGTGTCACCCACCTTAACGCTCTCGAGGAATGCCTGGCGTTTCTCGCTCCGCTCCTGCTCGATGAGCTCGCGGCGGCTGAGGACGACGTTGCGGCGGTCGTCATTGATTTTGACGATCTTGAAATCGTAGGTGTTGCCGACGAACTGCTGGAGGTCGCGCGGCGGGATGATGTCGATCTGCGACGCGGGCAGGAAGGCCTCGACGCCGATGTTGACCATGAGGCCGCCTTTGACGACGGATTTTACCTTGCCCTTGATCAGGCCGTCGCCGGCGAAAACCGCGGCGATCTTGTTCCAGTTCTGGCGGTAGGCGGCTTTCTCCTTGGAGAGCACGACCATGCCTTCATCATTTTCGAGGCGCTCGAGGAGCACTTCGACTTCGTCGCCGACTTCGAGCGAATCGATGTCATCAAATTCGTTGCTGGGGATAACGCCTTCGGACTTGTAGCCGATATCGACCAAAACTTCGCGGGGGCGGATTTCAAGGATGCGACCTTTGACGATGGTGCCTTCTTTGAAGTCGCGCATCGACTTCGCCATCAATTCCTGCATCTGCAACATAAACGGTGTGCTCTAACAGTGACGCGGGGATCGAGGTTAAAACAGCACCGTTCATCGGCGCTGAATCCCGCTGAAAGAGCAGGCAAAGTAGGCAGGTTCCCCTAGCGGGTCAAATGATTGGGGGTGTCCTCCCTCTTGCTCTTGCTCCTAATCCTGCCTTGGGGTGGGTGAAAGAGGGATTAGGACCAGGAGCAGGAGCAGGAGAAGGAAGGGGACAGCGGCTCCAATTCGAGCGCTGGTTGAGCCGGTGGTGTTTTCCTCCGATAGTCTCCCATGCAACGCATGCTTTCCCTTTTGGCCCTCGCCTACCTCGCCTTCAGCGTTTCCGCCTTCGCCGCGCCTAACGAATCCGCGCAGGAGCAGGTGGCCGCGGCGATCAAGGGGCCGAATGTTTCCGTGGTCCATCTCTGGGCGCCGTGGTGTTCAAACTGCCAGGCCGAGCTGAAAAGCGGCGGCTGGGGAAAAATCGTGAAGGACAATCCGGACGTGAAATTCTACTTCGTTTCCGTTTGGGCCCAGGGCGACGACGGCCGCGCCATCGTCGCGAAAAACGAAATCGCGAATCTGCCCAACGTCACCATCGTGGCTGATCAGGGCCCTCGCGGCGCCGATCACATCAAGCAATTCCTCGGGCTGCCACTGAGCTGGATTCCGACGACGTGGGTCTACAAAGGCGGCGACCTCCGTTACGCGATGAACTTCGGCGAGATCCGTTTTCCGGTCCTCCAGCAGTTCATCGCCGACAGCAACGACAAGTGGGAACACTAGTTGTCGCCGTTTCGCTATGCGAAACGTGGGTATCGACGTCGGTTTGCCTAACGAGGCCGAGACCGGAGACGGCGACAGCCAGAGACGTCTACAGATCGTCGCGATCCCGCGGAATTTGCGGTTGCCTAATCGCAGCCGTTGCGGCATCTTCCCGGCCCGCTGCGCCCGTCGGCTGGCGGTCTTTACCTATGGCAATCCCAGTTGAACTCGTCCCCGAGCTGCTCGAAGCCGGCGTCCATTTCGGTCACCAGACCAAGCGTTGGAATCCGAAGATGAAGCCCTTCATTTTCGAAAAGCGCAGCGCGATCTACATCATCGATCTCGATAAGACCGTCGTGCAATTGCAGCACGCGACCGATTTCCTACAGGACGTCGCGCGCCGTGGCGGGAAGATTCTTTTCGTTGGTTGCAAGAAGCAGGCCCAGGAAGCCGTGAAAGAAGCAGCCGTCGCTTGCGGACAATTTTACGTCAATCAGCGCTGGCTCGGCGGCACTCTGACCAATCTCACCACCATCCGGAAGAGCATCGGCCGTTTGAAATACATCGAGGAGATTGAGTCCTCGCCCGAATTTAAGAAGATGGGCAAACAGGAGCTCGCCGCCCTCGGTCGCGAAGGCGCCAAACTCCGCCGCAATCTCGAAGGCATCCTCGAGATGGATAAGCTGCCCGACGCGCTCATTATCATCGACACCACCCGCGAGCAGAACGCGGTCAACGAAGCCCGCCGTCTTGGCGTACCAATCGTCGGCATCGTCGATACGAACGCCGATCCCGAGATCATCGATTATCCGATCCCGGGCAACGACGACGCCATTCGCGCCATTCGCGTGATGCTGCAGAAACTGGTCGACGCCATCGTCTCCGCCAGCGGCGAAGCCCGCCTGCGCGAAGAAGTCGAGATGTCGGGCGTTTCCGCCTAACGACCCCGCAGTTTTGCTGGTGGATCGTTGATGGCGGATCGCCATCAAGTCCTCCTCCTATTTTTCAATCAACCGTTATCAAATCATGAGCCTTGCAACATCTATGGAAATCAATCCTCAAACCGTGAAACAACTCCGCGAGAAGACCAACGCGGGCATGATGGATTGCAAACGCGCGCTGACCGAAGCCGGCGGTGATCTCGAGAAAGCGGAAACGATCCTGCGCACCAAGGGCATCGCCAGCGCCGGCAAGAAATCGTCGCGCGCGACCAAGGAAGGCATCGTCGCTTCCTACATCCACTTGCAGGGCAAAGTCGGTGTGCTCGTCGAAGTCAATTGCGAGACCGATTTTGTGGCCAAGAACGAAGGCTTTCGCGCTTTTGTGAAGGACATCACCTTGCACATCGCCGCGGCGCAACCGCAGTTCGTTAGCCGCGACGAAGTCCCGGCCGCGACCGTGGCAGCCGAGAAGGCGATCTACGCCGAGCAGGTGAAAGGCAAACCCGAGAACGTGATCAGCAAGATCGTCGACGGAAAGCTGGACAAGTTTTACAGCACCGTCTGTCTGCTCGAGCAGGGCTTCATCAAGGACCCGGACCTCACGATCAAGGAACTGGTTGCGTCGAAGATCGCCGAGATCGGTGAGAACATCATCATCCGGCGGTTTACCCGCTATTCGGTCGGCGAGCCCCTCGCTGGCGAAGCCGAGACGACTGCCGCCAGCGAGTAGCGCCCGACGGGTTCGTCGCGGAAGTTGCGGCGTGCACAAAAAGGGCAGCAGCAAACCGCATCGCGTCGTTAGGCGGCGCGCCAAGGATTGGCGCATGCCGCCCGACACGATCTACGTCGGCCGCCCAACGGTCTGGGGAAACCCCTACGTCGTCGGCTCGAAGCTCCTCAACGGCGAAACGCTCACGGCGAAGAAGTCCGTCGAGCTCTACCGCCAGCACGTCGCGGAGGTTTTCGACCCGCAAACCATCCGCAGCCGGCTCGGCGGCCGCAACCTCGCCTGCTGGTGCCCGCTGGATCGACCCTGTCACGCCGACGTGTTGCTCGGGCTCGCAAACTAAATCCCGATCACCGTAATTTCCGGCCGGCAATTGAACCGGACCGGGAACATGTAGGTGCCGATCCCGGCGTTGACATAGAGAGGCCCGCCTAACGATTCGTAGCGACCGAGTTGGTAACGTCCCACGCCGTAGGGCAGCACCGGCGCGCCGTAAAACGGCAGGCGCACCTGGCCGCCGTGGGAGTGACCCGCGAGGATCAGATCGTAGCGCCGCCCATCGAGCCGATCGGCCTGGATCGGGTAATGAATCAGCAGGATCCGCCGCGCCGCCTGCAGTTCGCCTAACCGATGGACGCCGCGCAGACCCATCCCGATCAACTCCAGGTCGTGCCCGGCGAGGATGACATTGCGATCCTCCAGAAACGCCCCGCCGGTTGCCGCGAAAGCTTTCCGGTAAAGCCCGAAATCCGCCCGGCTCCCGTAGTCCCAATTGCCTGGGCAACCATAGACCGGGCGCTGAATTTTCTGGATGAAATCGAGCGCGGCCGGGGCGAAGCGGGCGTCTTCGATCAGGTCGCCCGTGAAACAAACGAACGCGGGTTCCAACCCGTTGATCGTCTCCACCACTTTCGCGGCATAGGCCGCGTCGCCTTTGTAATGCAGATCGCTGATCTGGATGAAGCGCAGGGTGGGTTGCGGGGAGAGATCGAAATGGACGACGCGCAACCAGGTGGGCTCGGCGAAACGCGCGTCGCAGCCCGCGACCGCCGGTAGCGCGACGAGGCCGAGCCCGAGAAATTTCCGCCGCGTCATTCTGGAAAGGTGAGCAGCCGCAGATAGCCCTGGCCGCTCTCGGAGAGACGCGCGTGCTCGCCCCGGCCAGTGACGAGACCGCGGGTGAGATAGCGCGCGTCGAGGGACGACGGTTGCAGGGAGGAGAGCTCCGCCGCGTTCACCGCGCTCGCGCTCGGCGTCAGCCGCACCGGCAGCCCGGAGCGGGTAAAAGAAATTTCCCACGCCGCCGGCTTTTCGTTAGGCGCGTCCCGCATCATCCAGGGATAGCGCTGCGGCAATTGGAAGTCGGCCGTGTTCAGCACGATCGCCTTGTAGGCGACCTCTTCCCGGGCGAGAAAGGCCGGCACGGTGAGCGACGGATTGGTGCGCAGGGCGAGGAAGAGTCGCGGCAGATCGAGGCCGGCGAGGTTGATCCCGTTGTAGATGCCATGGTGATTCACCTGGCCGCGGAAGTTAACGGCGTGCCACTGCTCGAAGTGGTCGTTGAGCAGGAGATTGAGCTCCACATGCACATGCGCGCGCTCCCGATCCAGCCCGTCGCCGGTGTGCCCGAGCACGCCGAGTTGGTCGCCCTGCTCTACGGTCGCGCCGGTTTCCACCGCGATCGTATTCAGATGCGCGTAGAGACTGTAATACGGACAACCGCCCCAGCGATGCTCGATCACGACGTAACGCCCGTAATTCGATGAGCCGGCCGCGCGGCTCACGTAGACCACCCTGCCCGCCGCGATCGCGCGCACCGCATCGAGCGGTTCCCCCTGCGCGTCGCGCCGCACCGGCCGGATGTCCATCCCCTCGTGAAACCGCGTGAAAACCGTCCCGCCCGCGGTCTCGATCGGGTCGCGCACGAAGCCGTATTGGCCGCCTTCCCACGGATGCGAGATCACTCCGTGCAGGTTGCGCTCGATCACCTGGTAGAACTCGGAGTAATGCCCGCTGAAGAGCGCGTGGTTATCCGTCGGGAGCGCGAGCTGGAGCGGAGCCCCGGCCCCTTCCGCGAGCGCGAGCAGGGGGAGCAGACCGAGAAAAATCAGCGCGCCTAACGACTGCCGGCGGCTCATTTCTTCTGGTGTCGGCCGAGTAGCTTCCAATCCTTCGCCATCAACCGGATGTCCTCCTGGGTCAGCCCGGAGGCGAGATAAATTTTGCCGTCCGACACGCGCTTGTCGATCTGCAGTTCGGTCAACGGCCGCCCGTTCACGAAAACGAAAAGCAGGGTGCCGCGTCGTTCCACGCTCAAGGTATCGAGCACCGTCTGGCCGTGATCATCGAGCTGGAGGAGGGCGCCGAAGCTCGCGCCATCGGCCGATTTGTAGGGATAAAAGGCCTTCACGTCGCGCTCGCTCAGCCACGGCGTTTTCTCGATGAAAACATTCTTGCCCGAGAGCGAACGAATCGGCTGCGCGAAGACCGCGCCATCGTTTTGATTCGCCGGCAGGTGCACACGAAAACTGAGATGCGCGCCAGCGCGCGCCGTCGCCACCACGAGAAAAAGCACGGCGCACGCGAGCAGGTTCCTCATTCGCGATTGATAAAGGGTTTGACAGTTTTTGCAACGTCAGCCTCTTAGGGCGATGCGACGTCTGGCTCTCTTGGCTGCCCTATTTTTACTCGTGGAGCCCTCCTGGCTGGCCGCCCAGGAACGCTCCGTGCCGAAGCGCGGATTCTTGGGTCGCATTCTCCATCCGTTCAGCTCGTCGGAGAAAATCCCCGAGTATCGCAACCCGAAATTGCGCGGGCTCCAGCTCGTCGTCCTGCTCCCGCCGGAGCCGATCAAACTCGCCGAGATGCGCCAGTTGCCCGTCACCGTGCACCTGATGAATCGCGGCGACCGCGCGGCTGAGCTCAGTTTTCCCACCGATCAACGGATCGAGATCCTGCTCCACGACGCGGCCGGACGGGTGGTCACTCGGTGGTCGGATAATCGCGCTTTCCAGCCGACGCCGGCGACGATCCTGGTTAATCCTAACGAACATCTCGAGTACGCGGAGACGATCGCGACGCGCGAGCTTTCGCCGGGGAGAGTCTTCACCGTGGAAGTGCTCGTGCCGGCCTATCCGGAGCTGGACACCCAGCGCAAATCGATCGCCGCGCCGTGAGGCGGCGCGATCGATCGCGATGAAACTGTTCTCCGACTATCACATGCACCCGCAGGTGCACAGCCTGCGGCCCTACACGCAGGCGCTCCTCCAGCCCTGGGCCGACTACGCGCGTAAGGTCGGCCTGCGCGACATAGCGTTGACCGATCACGATCGCTACCACGAGGGCGTCGATTTTGACGAAATCGAAAAACTGCGGACGGCCAATCCCGATCTGAAGATCCGCGCCGGTATCGAGCTCGATAACGATCCGATCCATTCCGCCGCGGGCCGCGTGTGGGTGGAGAGAAATTGGGACCGGCTCGATTTTGTCCTCGGTTCCGTGCATTTCCTGCGCGGCGACTGGCCGTTCGATCACGCCGGGCAGGAGGCGGAATTCGCGCGGCGCGAGATCAACGAAGTCTATGCCGACTACTACGAGCGGATCACCGCCATGGCGCGGAGCGGGCTGGTCGATTGCATGTCGCACCTCGACCTGGTGAAGATTTTCGGGTTCCGCCCGACGAACGATTTCGCCGATGTCCTCGACGCCGTTCTTTCCGTCATCAAAGACTCCAATCTCGCCATGGAGCTCTCCACCGCGGGTTGGCGCAAGCCGGTCGGCGAGCTTTATCCGAGCGATGAAATCATCCGCGCCGCGTGGGCGAAGGGCATTCCGTTTACGACCGCATCAGACGCACATTCGCACGTGCAGCAGGGTGAAAATTTCGAACGTCTGGCCGCGAAAATGGCGGAGATGGGAATCGGTGAAGTCTGCGTCTTTACCGGGCACGAGCGAGAGGTTGTTGCGCTTTAAGGCACTGCATTTCTGGCTGGCGATTCTGACGCCCGGCTATTTTCTCTGGCTCCTGCCGATCGTGCTCGGCTGGGTCGTGGCCATCCCGCTGACGGCGCTGCTCGGCGACCTGCCACTGGGCGAGCGCGCGCGACGCGCCGGAGTCTTCACGGTCCCGGCCGAGGTCCAGCCGGCAGGCGAAATCCGCGCGCTCGCGCGCGTGGTGCGATCTGGCCTAACGAATCGGGCCGATCTCACCCGCCGCCGAGAGATCTGGACCACGCCCGCGCTGGTTTAACGCCAGCCGAGCAGCCGCGCCGGGAGAAAGAGCAACCCTGCGAGCGCAGCGAAAAAGGCGTGCACGACCAGGCCGACGAGCCGGAAGGGGAGCGCCACCAGCCAGAGCAGCGGGAAGAGCACGAGCAGGAGCAACGCCGCCGGCCAGCAGAGGACGAAGAGGATGCACCAGGCGACGAGGAATATCAGCGTCTTCATGCCGTTATTCTTTCATTCGAAAGCGCGACGTCAACTTTCCTAGACGGGACCAAGCCGGCCGGCGAAGCCGAAATGCGGGTCGGATAGCAGGCTTGCCCTGTGCAGTCGCGAGTTCCGTCAGCAGGAACATTCTCCAGACCTATCCCCAGGCAAACCACCCAATCAATGCTTCCTTCAGACCTAGCAAATGTTGCACTACAAAGTTGAGCCTAGACCTTCTGACGACGTTCGCGCCAAAGCGTAAGGAACATGCGAATAAGGTAGAGCGGTTTGGGTGGAAGCCATCCGAGTTGCTTAGCCATTCCGAGATCGTCGCGAACGGCGTCGTGTTCAGCGATCGCGCCATTTGCGATTCGAAACCAGTGCGTCTGCGAAACCGCGAAACTTCGCCCATTGGAGGGAAAGGCATCGGTGACTCGTCCATCGGGAGAATCATGCACAACGAAGGGTCCGTGCTGACGAGCGTGCAAGGTGACCCGCGCAACCGCGCGATCTTCCATCACGAGCACTTCATGAAATTCGAAACGCAGGTCGGTAAAAGCCCGATGCAGCCAACGAATCGTTGCCTTTAGTCCCTCGGGCCCCCGTTGCCGGGTCCCCAGCGGCTCGTCGGCGCTACGATAGTTGTAGTAATCGGCTGTTACGTTTGCTTGGACGGCTTCCAGATCTCCGCGGGCCGTCAGGTCTAAATGCTCGCGAACCAGACGTTCGGCCGCGTCCTGGTCCTCATTGATCGAAGATGATAAATTAGTCAAAGCGGTGCCTCCCGGCCTAACGAGAACAAGATGAGCGACAGCGGGCGGGGTGGGGCGTGGCCCGCAGCGAAAGGGTTGTAGCCATCTCAAGCGTAAATCGCAAGGCTGCCCGCTGTTCGCTCCATCGCATGGTTAGGGGGGTGCGGATTCACAAACTAAGTGCACCACGGACGACGTGCGGAGGGAAGGGAAAAAGAAAGGTTTGGAAGGGGAAGAGATCGGGCCGGAAGGTGGGGATGAAGCGATACCGTCCCTCGTAGGGCGCAGCGTTGCGCTTCAGGTCCCGCCACACTGTGCTGCAGTGGTGCCCAAGCTCCCGCGCGATCTCCGCCGCCTTCAGCCCCACCGTCCGCACCGCCGTCAGCGCGCTCCGTTCTTCCCCATCCAGTGGCCGATACGAGCACAGCGCGCGCAACAACGGGCGCCCGCGCGGCGCTATCGGTCGCGGCGCAACAGCCAGTTTGGGCGCGAGCAATGGGAGCGAGTGGCAGAGTGGTAGAGGAAAGAGTGGAGCCCCGAACAAATCTCCGGGGACCTCAGATTGCAGGGAGAACTGGCGATCAGCCACGAACCGATCTATGGCCACATCTGGCAGGATCTGAGAGCGGAGGGAGGCTGCACGAACATCTGCGCGGGGCGCGCAAGAGCTGTCGGAAACGCTACGGGCGCTACGACAGCCGAGGGCGCCTGGCGGGCAAACGCATGATCTGGGAACGACCGCACAGGGTCGAGGAGCGGCGTCAGACGGGTCACGGGGAGATCGACACCATGATGGGCGAGAGCCAAGGGAGAGCAGCCACTGCGTGCTGACCCTGGTCGAACGCGAGGACTACGTCATGATCGGGAAACTTCCAGCGCGCACCGCGGCCGAAACCAACCGTGCCTTGCTCGGCCTGCTGGCGCGCCATCCGGAGCGGATGCGCACGATCACGGCGGACAACGGGACCGAGTTCCATTGGTATGTCTAGGTCGAAGCGCTCCATCCGGTCAAGTTCTACTTCGCGACCCCGCATCACAGCTGGGAGCGCGGCACCAATGAGAACACCAACGGGCTCATCCGGCAGTATCTGCCCAAAGGACAAAGCATGGCTCGAATCACCCAAAGCGAATGCGATCTCATCGCCACACACCTCAATAACCGACCTAGAAAAAGACATGGCTACAAAACACCCAATCAATGCCTCCTTCCTACCTAGCAAATGTTGCACTACAAAGTTGAGCCTAGGCGTTGGCGTGAATCTACCATGGGCTGGGCGTTAGAGACGGGGCGAGCGCTGGAAGAGTTTGATTCCCAGCATTCCTGAGGGCGCGCCAATGGCGGCGGCGAAAATAGCGACAATCGTTATCTGGAAAAGCAACTGATACCACCCGGTGGGAGTGTCGCTGTCCAGACCTTTGCTGGCCAGCAATGGTGGCAGCCGATAGATGTTTTCGAAACGCCAGAGCTGTTCGTGCAAGAAGCGCTGAGCGATCTGATCGAGCGCAATGGCTACGAGAGTGCCGGAAAACGCGCAGTAAAATCCCAGCATCGTTCCGTGTCTCAAATTGAGGTGCCGTGAACGCAACCTCAGCTCAAACCAGACACCGGCTAGAGGGCCAAGGACGAAAGCAGGGAGAAAGACTTCCTTCACGTAAGGCAGAAGCAGGAGTAGCGCGGAGATACCCGCGCCGATGTATATGCCAGGTTTCAGATCAATCTTCGCATCACTTGACGAGTCCGTAGCCATTGACGTGCGTGCCGGATAGGTAAAACGCCTAACGAGTATTAGATCGCGCACAATACGTGCGCGCGAGCATTTTCCGATGCATGGGGTGGATAGATATTGGCTTGGCAAAGGGCCATATACAAGCTTTAAAGGGAGGATGCCGCGTCCCAAGGCGCATTTTAGCGTGCTGGTAACGGATCATGTGACCGAAAAGCAGCTGAAGGTGGAATCAGTCGATCTTCCTTTTGCCGACGGACGCCGTTTTCGGCTGCGGGTCAAATGGGAAGTGGGCGGCGAAGGTGCCGGTGGCCAGCAAGACGATGGTGCTCAAGCAGGTCCGGGCGTGGCTGGTAAAACGCTAGAGGCCGAAACGTGGGCGCCGCGGAGCCTTATGGCCTAACGAGAATGAGATGGAGTTTTTCGTCTAGCCCGGCCGCTCTCGGGCCCCGGTGGTGACGACGGGTGGTCATTTGTCTGCTCGTCGTTCGCGGGCTTCGGCGGAGCAAGTCCAAACTCGACGACCTCGTCGTTTCGCTGGTGTTCCCTGCCGGCAAATGTCTCTGGCCGAGGTCATTCCGTAACGTCGCCGTCCGGAGCCACGTCGGCGACCCGGAGCAAGGTGTCGCATTTCGGGACCGGCCATAGCCTTGGGCGAGGCTCGCCCAAGCGCGATGGGCTGGCAGCCCGTCGTCCCCGGACTTCGGTCGCCGATCTGTCCGTTAATAGAATATCCCTGCGGAACGGATTACGCTTATCTGCGCCGGGTCACGGCACGCTTTCGGACCAATCTTCGCTTATGCAGACCATCGTCATTGGCCATCTCAATCCCGACATGGATTCGATTTGCTCCGCGCTTGCCTACGCCCATCTCAAACGCGTCACCGGCACGCCGAACGTGATCGCAGCGCGCGCCGGGAACACGAACGAGCGGATCGATTTTGTCCTCCATCGATTCGGGGTCGAGGCGCCGGTTTTCATCAGCGATCTCTCCGATCGCGTGAGCGACGTGATGGAGCGCGAGGTGGTCTGCGTGCGCGAGGATTCC
The DNA here is from genome assembly GCA_038240025.1 of Chthoniobacterales bacterium. Taxonomy (GTDB): domain Bacteria; phylum Verrucomicrobiota; class Verrucomicrobiia; order Chthoniobacterales; family UBA10450; genus Palsa-1392. The sequence continues at coordinate 56,954 of JBBSED010000012.1, read as the reverse complement.
ACGGCTTACGACGCCATTCACCTGATGGAAAAGCGCCGGCTGCGGGGCCTGCCGGTGGTGGATGAGCAGGGGCGGTTCCTCGGATTGCTCTCCGCGTTCAAGATCAGCCATCACCTTTTCCCGCCGCGCGAAGAGGCGGCCGGCGCGCGCGTCATCACCGCGCCGCTCTCCAGCATCGTCGCCACTTTCGGCGGCCGGGTGCTGACGGGCGAGTTGCCTAACGAGGCCGCGGAATACCTGCTCATGATCGGAGCGATGAGCGCCGACTCCTTTGCCGCGCGGCTGGAGAAATTGCGGGCCGCGGATCTGGTGCTGTTCGTCGGCGATCGCGACGACATCCTGGGGTTGGCGATCGCAGCGCGCGTGCCGGCGATCGTGGTCACGGGTGATCTGCCGGTCAATCCCACGGTGCTGGAGGCGGCGCGCCAGAAGGGGGTCGCAATCGTCAGCTCGCCGCACGACACCGCAATCACGGTCGATCTCGCGCGCGGCGCGGTCCGGGTGGGGCGGATGTTGGAACCGGAATACACGGCCTTCACTCCGGAGACCTTGCTCGACGAGGTGCGCGCAAAGGCTGCGCACTCCGCGGCATTTGTCTTTCCCATTCTCGACGAAAAGGGAGTGCTGGTCGGTATCCTGGCGAAGAGCAACCTGCTCGAGACGGCGGAGCGGCAATTGATCATGGTCGATCACAACGAGCTGTCGCAGGCGGTGAAAGGCGCCGACAAGGTGCGCATCGTCGAGATTCTCGATCATCACCGGATCGGCGGATTCGCGAGCACGTCGCCAATTCTTTTCTGGAATAACCCGGTCGGCTCCACGAGCACGATCGTGGCGCTTTGTTACGAGCAGGCCGGCGTGGAGGTACCACTGCATTTGGCGGGGCTGCTCATGGCCGGACTGATCTCCGACACGCTTAATCTCACTTCACCGACCGCGACCCAGACCGATCGCAGAGTGATGAAAGAGTTAGCCGAGATCGCCGGGGTCGAACCGAAGGCGCTCGCGGAAGAGATCTTCTCGGTCGGATCACCCTTGCTGACTCTCAGTGCCGAGCAAGTCATCACCGCGGATTGCAAAGCCTACGAAGAGGAAGGGGTGCGTTTCACCGTTTCGCAGATCGAAGAACTAAGCTTCTCGCACTTCCCCGAGAAACACGACGCGCTCCTGGAAGCTCTTGGCGGCCACGTGCGCACCGAGCGGCTCTCCTTCGCCGCTCTTCTGGTTACAGACATCAACACCCACACCTCGCTGCTTCTGTGCTGCGGCGATCCCGAGTTCCTGCACCGGATCGATTTCCCGGCGCGCGGTCCGCATATGTGGGAGCTGGCCGGCGTGGTCTCGCGCAAGAAGCAGTTACTGCCTTATCTCCTGCAGTGTCTCGCCGATCGTTCGGCGAGTTAGGCGACTAATCGGACGGCGCGGCTATAATCCGAGACCGCTCAGTCCCAGGCCGCCGGTGATTTTGCTCATCTCGCCGCTAGCCAGTTCTTTGCCCTGAGTGATGGCCTGCTGGACCCCACTGAGGATCATGTCTTCGAGAATCTCTACATCCTCGGGATCGACGACAGTCTTATCGATCTTAATCGAAAGGACATCGCCCGCGCCGTTGGCGACGACCTTTACTTTCCCGCCGCCGGAGCTGACCTCGACCGTCTTATCCTCGAGCTCGGCCTGAGTCTTGGCCATCTGCTCCTGCATCTTCTGCGCTTGTTTCATTAACTTGTTCAGGTTCATAGGTCAGTTGGTCACGGATTTGATTTCGCCTTTGAAGATTTCGAGGGCTTGTTTGATCAGCGGGTCGTCTTTGAAAGTCTCGGAGGTCTCCTTTTTCGCCGGGACGGGGGGAGCTTTGTCGCGCGGCGGCGTGGGCGACAGACTCGCGTCGAGAGTTAGCTGGAGCGTCCAGTCGCTGCCGGTCAGTTCTTTCAGCAGGCCTTCGAGGAAGGAACGATTGGTCGGGCGCGCGATCGATTCCATCACCGTCTTCTGATCGGTAGGGAAGCCGAGGAGGACGCTCCGGTCGTCCGTGCCGAGGAACTGCGCAGTCTCCACCCAGGTTTTGATCAACGGCCGACGTTTGGCGACCTGCTGAAGGACTTGGGGCCAGATGATGGTGAGATCGGCGGGTGGGGGAGCGGGTGGGGGAGGGGTGGGCGAGGCTGACTGGGCGGGGGCAGGCGCGGGTGCCTTTGTCGTAGGAGGTAGAGTTAGCTTTCGTGGGGCTTGGAGAGGAGGGGGAGTAGGAGCACGAGCAGGAGCTGGAGTAGGAGTAGGGGCAGCGAACGGGGTGCCGCCGCGCAGGGCGGTAAGGTTTTCGATGACTTCGGTGAGGGAGACCTGGCTGAGAGTCTGGATTGCTTTGATGACTGCGACCTCGAAGTGGAGTTTCTTGTTCGGCGCCCATTTCATCCGGCCTTCGGCGGCGGCAAATTGCTCGATCAGGTCGAGCAGCCGGTCGGTCTCGATGAGGGCGGCTTCCGCGCCTAACGAGGATTGGATCTCCGGCGCGGCTTCGTCGGCGAGGGCGTCGGGTTTCACCTGGTAGACGAGCAAATCACGCAGGTGCGCGATGAGGTCGCTCATGAATTTCATCATCTCCTTGCCCGCGGCGACCTGTTCATCGAGCAGGCCGAGCGCGGCCGCGGTTTCGCCGCGGAGAACTTTTTCGCAAAAGCCGGCGATGCTCTGTTCGCTCGTGAACCCGAAGATGTTGAGCACGTCGGCTTCCGCGATCGTGTCGCCGCAAAAAGCGACGAGCTGATCGAGCATAGACTCGGCATCGCGCAGGCCGCCATCGGCGCCGCGCGCGATCGCGTGGGCGGCCGCCGGCTCGAGTTTCACCCGCTCGTTCGTGGCAATGAACTGGAGATGTTTCGCGATCAGGTTTGCCGGGATGCGATGGAGATCGAAACGCTGGCAGCGGCTGAGGATGGTCGGGAGCACCTTCTGCGGCTCGGTCGTCGCGAAGATGAATTTCACATGCGCGGGCGGCTCTTCGAGGGTCTTGAGGAGGGCGTTAAAGGCCTGCGAAGTGAGCATGTGCACTTCGTCGATGATGTAGATTTTGTAACGGCCTTTGGCCGGCGCGTAGCGGACGTTGTCGCGCAGTTCGCGCACCTGTTCGACCCCGTTGTTGCTCGCGCCGTCGATCTCGAGGACGTCGAGGCTGTTCCCGCCCGTGATTTCCTTGCAACTGTCGCAAACGCCGCAGGGGGTCGTGGTCGGTCCGTGGATGCAGTTGAGCGCCTTGGCGAGGATGCGCGCGGTGGAAGTTTTGCCGATGCCGCGCGGGCCAACGAAAAGATAGGCGTGCGCGAGGCGGTTCTGCTCGACGGCGTTCTTGAGGGTGCGCGTGACGTGCTCCTGCCCGACGAGGTCGTCGAAGGTCTGAGGCCGATACTTTCGCGCGAAAACCTGGTAGCTCACGGCTCAATCTAGTGCGGCGGGGTTGGGGCGAAAACAGAATTTCGGAAAACAGGACAGGATTTCCATATTCCTACTCGTGCTCGTGCTCGTCCTCGTAATCCATCAGCGCGGAACTCGAGCACGAGCACGAGCACGAGGACGATAGCGAGAAGGCGATGAGGTTCCTTCTCATCCTCGTAAATCCTGTTAATCCTGTCCGATGCCCGACACCCTGGCGGTCCATTTCCTCGCGCAGGACGAGCAAACCGCGGCGAGCGTGATGGCTCGCCTAACGAACTTCATCGCGGCCGCCCGGGAGTCGCTCGACTTCGCGCTCTACGACATGCGGCTGAGCGCGCCGTTGAGGGAGTCGTTCGCAGCGGCGCTGCGCGAGCGGGCCGCGGGCGGGGTGCGGATTCGATTTTGCTACGACAGCGACAAGCCCGTGAACCCCAATCTCGCGGCAGGCCAGGATCCCGCGCCGCCCGGGACCGGGGCCATGGTGCAGGGACTCGGCTATCCGTGGCGGCGGATCGCGGGGCAAAAGCTGATGCACGATAAGTTCATCGTGCGCGATGGCCGCGCGGTCTGGACCGGGTCGACCAATCTAACCGACGACGCGTTCACCATCATGGAGAACAACATCGTGGAGATCGAGTCGCCGGAGCTCGCCGGATTCTACGCGGAAGATTTCGCGCAGCTTTGGGAGAAGGCGAATTTCGAGAACACCGGAGATATCCGGACGACGCCCGTGCCGCTGCTCTTCGCGAATGAAGCGGCGAGCGCGCAGGTGTTCTTCTCGCCGGGTGGCGGACTGGCGATTGATGCCGCGATCGCGGAGCGCGTGCGCGCGGCGCGACGGCGGGTGCGCATTTGCAGCCTGTTGATTAATTCCGGCACCCTGATCGGTGCGCTCGGCGAGCTGCTCCGCGCGGGCCGGGTGGCGGTCGATGGCGTCTTCGATCGCACCCAGATGGAGGATGTCTATTGGCAGTGGGAAAAAGTGCCGTCGAATCGTTGGAAGATTCCCGCGCTCCACGACCTGATCGCGCGCGCCGGGCTGGTCGGGAAAAATTCCACGCCCTACACGCCGACCGGCCGACACGATTTCATGCACAACAAGATCCTCGTGATCGACGACACGGTGATTACCGGGTCGTATAATTTCTCGCGCAGTGCGCAGGCGAACGCGGAGAACATTCTCTTCGTCGAGAGCGCGGCTCTGGCCGAGCGTTACAGCAGCTACATTGATCACCTGCGGCAAAAATATCGGCTCCTGGCCTAACGACTCTATGAGAAAACTTTCGCTCGTTTCGGTTCTCCTCCTTTCGATCGCGGGGGCGCTCGCGCGCGAGCCCCAGACTTCGCCGCCGCCGACGCAAGTCGTGAGGGCGCGCGACCTCGGAGTGCCGTTCGACGGGACGTCTGGAAAGCTGAACGCGATCACCGATGTCGCCGGTGTCGAGGTCGGATTTACAACCCTGATCAGCGGCGAGGGAAAGCTCGAGACCGGCAAAGGTCCGGTGCGCACCGGCGTGACGGCGATCGTTCCGCGCGGTCATGGGTCGCTCGATGATCCGGTTTACGCGGGGACGTTTTCGCTCAACGGCAACGGCGAGATGACGGGCACCGCGTGGGTCGAGGAGAGCGGCTTTCTCGAGGGGCCGATCGTGCTCACGAACACGCATAGTGTCGGCGTGGCGCGCGACGCGGTGATCGCGTGGCGGATCAAACACGGCACCCCGGACAAGACCGGCTATTGGTGGAGCCTGCCGGTCGTCGCGGAGACGTGGGACGGCTGGCTGAACGACATCAACGGCTTCCACGTGAAGCCGGAGGACGTCGCGCACGCGCTCGATAGCGCGGAGGGCGGCCCGGTCGCGGAGGGCAGCGTGGGCGGCGGGACCGGGATGATTTGTTATGAATTCAAAGGCGGCACCGGGACTGCGTCGCGCGTGCTCGAAGCGAAAGCCGGCGGCTACACCGTGGGCGTGCTGGTGCAGGCAAACTGCGGGCGGCGGCCGCAACTCACGATCGCCGGGGTGCCGGTGGGCAAACAGATTCCCGGTTCCGTTTATCCGAAGGAGACCGGTTCGATCATCATCGCCGTCGCTACGGACGCGCCGCTTTTGCCGGGACAACTCAAACGGCTCGCTCGTCGTGCCAGCCTCGGCCTCGCGCGGACGGGCGCGACCTCCGGCAACGGATCGGGCGACCTCTTTGTTGCGTTCTCGACGGCGAATCCCGGGGCGGCCAATCCGGATCAGCCGACACACAGCGTCCTGACTGTGCCTAACGATCGGCTGGATCCGCTTTTCGAGGCCACCGTGCAGGCGGTGGAGGAAGCGATCGTCAACGCGCTGGTCGACAATCGGAGCATGACCGGACGCGACGGGCACGAGGTGGAGGCGCTCCCGCACGAGCGTCTCCGCGATTTGTTGCAAAAATATAATCGACTCGGCCACTGATTCCCTCGCATCTTTCCGCTCGTCTGGCTCGGATTGACGCTCGACACTGATAAAGAATATGGCGGACGAGCAAGCGAAAGAGCCGGCGGGAGAGCCTAACGAAAAAGCGGAAAGAGAGCCGCCGGAAACAACCGGCTCGCGCCGGCGCAGCCTGACCCCGGAGCAGCGCCGTTTTCTGAATAAACCGCGCGCTGCGCCTAACGAGCCCCCACGCGAGCAAACTCCGCCGCCCGCGGAGGCCGGGCCGGCCCCACCTCCACCCGCTCGGAAGCCTGCGGAACCAGCGCCCAAACCGGCGGAGCCCGCGGTGCCGGAACGGCAGCCGGCCGCAGTGACGCCGGTGCCGGAGGCCGCGAAAGCATCGCGCGCGATCGAACTGCAGCAGGCTCTCCTGATCCTTGGCGGTCTGCTGATTTTGGGCCTCGCCTTCTACGGCGGAACGAAACTGAATTACCTGAGATACCTGATGGCGTCGCGGCACACGCCGAAGATGGAGGTCGAAGGAGCCGACCCTTACCCTGGCGTCGCCCCCGCTGATCTCGTGCAGCAGGCGCTCCTCTCGGAGCACGCTGGGAAATGGCAGGATGCCGTGGAACGCTTCATGGCGGCGAAGCGGAAAAATCTCGGCCATCGCGGCATCCTCTTCCGGGTGGGGAAAATCCTCTATGACCACCGTAATTTCGAGGCGGCGGATAGCGCCTTTGAGCGTGCGATCGCCTTCGGCGAAAATGTCGAGGCGTCGGATTACTACCGTGGTTTAATCGCGGTGCGTCGGCGCGACCTCGCGACGGCGGAGCAATTCTTCGGATCGGCCGTGAGCGCGGCGCCGTTTGTTTCGGATTATCATTATTACCTGGCCGAGACGTTGCGGCTGGATCTGAAGCCGAAGGAAGCGTTCCCGCATTACGAGCGGGCGGCGCTGCTGGCGCGGGACGCTCAGGACGAAGCGGTTTGCCGGTTCAAAATGCGGATGGCCCGGATCGAAGCGGCAGAAGGGGCGGCGGTGGCGACGGAGCTGGAAAAGAAAAAGGCCGCCGGCTCGCTGCCGGTGGATTGGCTGATGACCGCGGCTGCCTTGGAACTGAGGGCTGGCAACATCGAGCAGGCGCGTCAATTGGTAATGCAGGCGCGCGAAGGAAAATCACCCGGCCTTTTCGCCTCCTGCGTGAACGACTTCTACTTCCACGGCGCAGCGGAGAAACACCCGGAATTGACGGAAGCGCTCCATCTCGACCTCGATCTGCAGGTCCCGTTTCCGGATTAAACGGTCGCCTCGCCGGAGCGGTCGTCCGAACGAGACGGGGAAAACCACCTGGGTCGCTGGCGGCCAATCGTCTGCAGCACAGGCATCTTGCCTGTGGGGATAGGGGGCGTCTCGTCCTATTGTGGTCGGCGCCTTCGTCAAGCTATCCGGGCGCGTGGCCTGGTTGCCGACAGGCAGGATGCCTGTGCTTCGAAAAGCGGGCTGGCCACCCGCGAGCCGCTCTTTAGCCTAACGATGCCCGCAATCTCAGGCGAGCTGGCGACGCCGCAGCGCAAAGCCGCCGAGAGCGGCGAGACCGAGACCGAAGCACACGAGTGAGGAAGGTTCCGGCACTGAGACGAGTTCGAAGTCGACCGCCCGGATTTTAATGAGAAGTCTCTCCGGAGTTTGATAGTCGGTGGTCGAGCCGGAAGTGGAGCTGAGGAAGTTGAAAAAGAGTCGACCCTTCCAAGTGCCACTGGTCGCGAGATCGAAAGTCACCCCGGTGACGGTACCCTGGTAACGCCCAGGTCCCGGGTTGATCGTAATCGTGGTGGTAAACGTGTCGGTGACACCGGAGGAATGCGTCCGTGCGCCGAGGGTGAGAGTAATTGGCTCCGAGGTCTTCAGGTTAATCAGGAGGTCGTAGGAGACGGTGAAAACGTCGCCCGCATTCGCCTCGAAATTGCCCCCGATCCGAATTCGAGGCGTTTCTCCGGTCGGCGTCACTTCGGAATCGCCAAATAAACGAACAACATCCCCGTTCAAACCACCCGGGTTATGGAAACGCCTCGCCGCGATGCTGTTGTCCGTAAAGGAACTGCTCGGCAAAAAGCTCGGGCCGTTTTCGATCGTCAAAATGCCAGCGTGGGCGCTTTGCGTCGCAGAGAAGAGAAGGGCAGCGGCGATTCCGGCGAGGAGCGGGGTCAATTTCATGATGATGTTTTCCGCGATTTAATTCGCTGCCGTGAATGGTTTCGGATTCGTCCGTCGGGGTCAAGCATTTTTCCTCCTTTCCCAAAGATAAAAGAGCCGATCCCGCTGACATCTCTGTCGGATCGATCCGTCCTCGACCTCTTGGCCCCTCTCGGAGGCTCAGGCTATCTTCCCGGTGTGAGTAAAGCCTTCACCCGCGAAGATGACGCCGCGCCGGAACAACCGGCCGTGATCGAGCGCGCCGTCACGTTGCCGGAAGGCGCGCGCAATTACATCACGCCGGGAGGCGCGGCGGAGCGACAGGCGGAACTGGCACGGGTCACTGAAATCGAGCGTCCGCGGCTCACGAATCAGGATGACCCGGAGATTAATCGCCGGCTCGCCACGCTCGATCGCCGGATTGACGAACTGCATGCCATTCTTCAGTCGGCTGAGATCGTCCCGCCGCCGCCGAAGCCGCACGACGTCGTGCGTTTCGGCGCGAGCGTGACCGTGCGTGAAGCTGGCGGTGAGGAATCGCGCTATCGCATCGTCGGCGCGGATGAGGTCGACCTGGAGCGCGACTGGGTGAGCTGGATGACGCCAATCGCGCGCGCGCTCCTGAACGCCCGGCTCGGCGAAAAAGTGCGTTTCCGTTTTCCCTCCGGGGAGAACGAACTCGAGATCGTCGCGATTGCCTACCCGGCCTAACGAAAAGCCCTAACGACCGATGTCTTCGCTCCAGAGCGCCGGATGCGCGGCGATGAAATTGGTCATGAGATCGACGCACTCCGGAAGGTCGAGATCGATCACTTCCACCCCGTGGCTGCGCATGAAATCGGGCGCGCCCGCAAAGGTGCGGCTCTCGCCCACGATCACTTTCCGGATGCCGAACTGGACCACGGCGCCGCTGCAGAGATAGCAGGGCATGAGGGTGGAGTAGAGGACGGTGTCGCGGAAACTCCCGAGCCGTCCCGCCCGGCGCAGGCAATCGATCTCGGCGTGCGTCACCGGGTCGCTTTCTTGCACCCGTTGGTTGTGACCGGCGGCGATGAGTTCGCCGTTGCGAGCGAGGGCGGAGCCGATCGGGATTCCGCCTTCGCTTAAACTTTTCCGCGCCTGCGCGAGCGCAGCCTCCATCAGTTCGTCATCGGTCATGGGAATTCGTTAGGCGAAGCTTGCCGCCTGCGCGCTGCCGGACAATGCCGCGAAGCTCCGCCGTGTCACGCAGCTTTACAGATTTCGCCGCGGGCGACCGGCTGGTTTCCGGTTCTTGCACGATCACCGAGAAAGAGATCATCGCCTTCGCGCGCGAGTTCGATCCGCAGGCGGTCCACCTTGAGCCGGGGGCGAAAAAGCAAGGTTTGCTTGGCGGACTCGCGGCCAGCGGCTGGCAGACCGCCTCGCTCTCGATGCGTTTGTTTGTCGAAACGATGCAGGTAAAAGGCGCGATGATCGGCGTCGCCGTCGACAGATTGCGCTGGCCAAGGCCAGTTCGGGCTGGAGACGAGCTGCACCTCGAGATCCGGATTCTGCGCACCCGGCGATCGATCAAGCGGCCGGAGTTTGGGTTGGTGCGTTATCGTTGCCTGACGAAAAACCAGGACGACGAAATCGTGCAACGCTTTCTGGCCACTGCCATTCTCCCGGTGGCGAAGGCGCGGTCGACGAAAAAAAAGCGTGGGCGGTGAGGGGATCGAACCCCCGACCAACACGGTGTAAACGTGCCGCTCTACCGCTGAGCTAACCGCCCTAAAGAGCCCATTTTGGTTATGCGCGATCAGCCTCGCGGAGGTTTGGAAGAACTCCGCCGAGGTTCTATTTCGCTATCTCCTTAAGTTCGCCAAGGAAAAGTTGCAAATGCCCGTTAGCGCACCACTGAGCCGGCCGTTTCACGCGCACGTAGCGTAATGAAAGACTTTTGGGAGGTCGCGATATCGCTTGATTTCCAGATTTTGGATGGACCCGCCGCCGATGGGTTGGGTAAGATTCCCATCGTGAAAGCCATCCATTTTCTGGCGATTTTGTGCCTGTCCCTATCTTCCACCCACACGTTTGCCCGCATTTTTCGCACGGGCACAACTTATCCGACAGGCGGGTCCCCGGAGGGAGCCGTGGTGCAGGATTTTAATGGCGATCACATCGCCGACATGGCGACGGCGAACCCGAATGGGCACAACTTCAGCGTGCTTCTTGGCCAAGGCGACGGCACGTTCGGCTCCGCCAACACTTTTGCGGTCGGGGCAGGTGCAGAAGCTGTAGCCAGCGCTGATTTGAACGGCGACGGCAAAGCTGATCTCGTGGTGACCGACGGAATCAAGTCGGCCTACATTTCGTTAGGGAACGGCGATGGCACCTTCGCATCCGCGACAGCCATCAGCCTCGCTACTCAGCCTATGGGCATCACCATTGCCGATTTTAACGGCGATGGCAGCTTGGACATCGCCGTCGCCATTCACGGATCGGAGACCAATTCTCAAGGGAGTGTAGCCATCATCATCGGCCGGGGTGACGGGAGTTTTGCCGGGCCGGTCTTGTATTCGCTCGATCACAATGCCGTGCGCCTGGTCGCAGCGGATCTGAATGGGGACGGCAAACTCGATCTGGCCGTCGCGCTCCAGCATTTTTCTTCGTCGAAAAACGGACTCGCGGTTCTACTGGGAAATGGCGACGGCACTTTCCAAACGGCCACCACTTCGGTCTCGGGTGATATGGCGGACATCACGGCAGCCGACTTTTCTGGCGACGGCCAGATCGATCTGGCGCTGGCCCCGCTTTATGGTGACGCGATTAAAGTGCTCCTGGGTAATGGCGACGGCACCTTCGAGCCCGCGGTGAGTTATCCGGCGAATAACAGTACGGCCACGGTCGTGGCGACAGACCTGAACGGCGACGGCAAGCCTGATTTGCTCGTGGGAGGATCCCAAACAACGACCCTGGTCGGCAGTGGGGACGGGACGTTCGGCGCGCCCACGCTCTATGCGATTGGAGCGAACTTCGCCCTGCCAGGGTTTTTCAACAGCGACAGGCTGCCGGACGTCGTCGCGGGAGACGTCAGCGGCGTCAATGTCGCGTTAGGAAGTGCCAATGGAACCTTCCGTGCTGGTCGCGCTTACCTGGCCGGTTATCTCGCAGGCACAGTGGTTTCCGCAGATTTCGACAGCGACGGCAAGCCCGATCTCGCTGTCGGCGGCAACACCTCCCAACCGACCATTACGCTGCTGCTTGGTGACGGCAAAGGTGGCTTCATCCCAAGCAAGAATCTGGGCACGGTGCCAGCGGACACGCTCCGCTCCGCGGATTTGAATAACGATGGCAAAGCCGATCTGCTCTTCACCAGCTATTCTGGCGGGGCGGTCTTGGTCTACCTTGGAAACGGAGACGGTACGTTCGGTCAACTAATCAGCACGACTGTGCCGGACTCAGATCTCTGGCCGACGATCGGTGATCTCAACCATGACGGTATCCCCGATGTCGCAGTCGCGCGCTTCGGGAGTAACGCCCTGCGAGTTCTTATCGGCAATGGCGACGGCACCTTTATCAATGTCGGCGATTTGACGACGGGCAAGGGTCCGCAGTCGCCATTGATCAGCGACTTCAACGGTGATGGCAACATGGATATGGCGGTGTCGAACACGAGTGGAGGCTCGGTTGGCATCTATCTGGGCAACGGGGATGGCACGTTTCAAACCCCCATCACCACGGCCGCGCCCAACGCGATTTATTCCGCGGCGGCGGATGTGAATCGCGACGGCAAAGTCGATCTGGTTGTGGCCAGTCGCACGACCCAACTTTACCTCGGTAATGGCGACGGGACTTTCCAAGCCCCGCAGAGTCTGCTTTCTGATTATGGACCGACGCAGATCGCCGATGTTGATGGCGACGGCAATCTCGACGTCGCGGTCACCTCCTTACGTTCCAGCATCGAGGTCGCGAGTGGTAATGGCGACGGGACATTTCGAACGGCTAGTAGTTTCTCGGTCGGGAGCTACGCCGTCGGCGAGTTTATCTTGCAGGATTTAAATGGCGACGGCCGCCCCGATGTCGCCGCGACCAATCTGTCGGATGCCGTCAACGTCATTCCCAATACGAGCCGGCGCGCAGCCGCAGGATTCTTCGGGGGTTAAAACGCAACCCCGGCCGGATTGCAGACCTTAGTAACCAATCATCCCGGAAGAACTGGCGGGAATACCAGTGACCGCTTGGATTTGGACCAAACTGCCGTTGCTCTGAATCTGGAAGACGGCGACACCAGGGAGATTGCCTTCCAAAACGGAGAGATACTCATTGTCATTGCTGATGACTAACTCGAGCGGGAAAGCGCCTGTTGGAAGCTGAAAGGTGCGGCCGTCTGGATTCAGAAGCGACAGGGCGCCATTCGCAGCCACCGCGTAACCCGAGATCGAGTCGGAATTCGTGTTGCTGACGTAGGCGTATTGCTGGGGAATCGTAGTGCCGCTGGTGCATGCGGCCCAACATGAAGCCCTGCCAAAATCCTTTAGCTTGGCTGTGACAACCTGTAAAACTCCGTTGGTCACGGTGTAGGAGGAGGCGGAACTACCGAGGATCTCGGAATCCACCAAGTAGCCGTTGCCGTCAAAAGCGAATCCAAACGGTCCGTTGCCCGCCGCGTGTTGAGCGGTCGGGCCGGTCAAAAGTCCATCCGCTTGAACCGCGTAGCTGTCTATGTTGTCCGTGTCCTTTTCGCTGACCAGCACGAATTTACCGTCCGGGGTGAAGCCGACTTGTGCCGAAGTTGGCCGGCTTGAGCTCAGGAGGCGAGTGGAATTCGGCAGCGAGGTCAGCGATCCATCCGCCTGGATATTGAAGCCCGAGACGTTCGCGACAGTGCCCTTCGAGTTGAGCACGTAGACGAGATTTCCGAAAACGGTGATGCTATTGGGGAATGTGCCCCCGGAAGGCACCTTGTTGAGAAAAGTAAGGCCAGTCGACTGCACCTTAAAGGCCGTCACATCGTTACTGTTGGCGTTCGCCACATAGACGTAATTCCGGTCGTTACTCAGCATAATGCTGTTTTGTGATGAGAGCTTGAATCTCGCGCCGGTCCCCTGTGTCAGGAACGAACCAACCAACGTCAATTGCCCGTCAGCTCCGCGGTTGTACATCCGAACCTCGTTGACGGTTCCGTTGCCGTTGATGAAGATGGCCCCTGTCGAAGGTGGCGCCCCTTGCACCGTCACGGTGCCAACCATTCCGCAGCACGCGCCGTGCGGCGAGCAATAGTAATTGAACGTTCCCGCCGTCGAGAAAGCTTGGTTGAAGACAAATCTCTTGTTTTGCACACCGGAGTCCCACATCCCATCGGGATTCCCCGGAGTCCCTGAGGTGGTGCTATGGCCGTTTCCGTACCAGAGCCATTGGACCGTATCCCCCACTTGGATCGTCACATTTTGCGGAGTAAACTTTAGCCCGCCCGCGCCCACCTGAACCGTGACGGTCGCGGCTCTGGCACTCAAGAGCGACGATACCGCCAAGCAAAAAGCGATCGTCGCCACTTTCAATTTGAATGGATTTTTCATAAAGAGAGAACTTTTTACATCTTAAGCTTTCTGCGCTCGTTGGAAAGAAAAGAAAGTTTCTCTGAATCAAGGCGAAGCCGCAGTTTGGGCCGACGGAGAATGGCAGCGATCATGTTGAGCGGTCGATGCGAGCCGCCGGAAGAAGCTTCACCTTGGTCGCGCCGGTGATCCTTTGACTGCGCTGCCACCAGTCCTTCGCTTTACCTCGCGCGACTCTCGCGCTACATCCGTCCGATGGCTGCTGGCGCTTCGCTTCCGACACCGCCTGTGCACGCCGGCGCGCCCGCGCAGCGTTCGCTTTGGGATCGCTTGCGGACCAGCCGCTTCCTCTTCATCAGCATTATCGTGCACGTAATCTTCGGTCTTGGGGCGGCGATCTACGTGGTCCAAACCTACACGCCAAAGCGGAAGCTCACCTTCAAGGGCGGACCGCCCTCGCCCAACCACTCCGAGCGCGCGCTCGAGCACAAGGTCTCGCTCGCGAAAAAGCAAAGCACGATGAGCGCGCCGGCGGTGAGCCGGCGCATCCTCACCACCGGTATCTCCAAGGTCACGCTGCCCGCGATGCCGGACATGCCGCGGCTCGATGCCGCGCCGACGAAAATGGCGGGCGTGGGCGGCGCCGGCTTCGGTGCGCCCAGTTCGATGAGCGGGGCGCAGGGCGCCTCAGCCGGCGGGGGCTTGATTTCGTTCTTCGGCCTGCACGAGAGCGGCGGCGGTTCTTTTGCCGGCACTTTCTACGATCTGAAACAGACCCAGACCCATCGTTCGACCGATATGAACGAGCAGAAATACGGCGACATCGTGACCGGTTTTCTGAAGGGCGGCTGGAACGACAACTCCTTCAAGGATTTCTACAAGGCGCCGCAGACGCTCTACAATACCCAGATTTTCACGCCCTACATGCCGGCCGATGAAGGCACCAAAGCCTTCCGCGTCTCTGGCGAAGTGAAGCCGAAGCTCTGGCTGGTGCTCTACCGCGGCCGCGTCTCGCCGCCGGAGAGCGGGAACTACCATTTCGTCGGCGCGGGCGACGACCTGCTCGTGGTGCGTTTCAACGGCCAAGTCGTGCTCGACGGCTCCTGGAACCCGCACAACATCTCGAGCGTGGCGGCGAAATACGACTACGGCTTCAGCAAGATTCCGAACAAGTTCGTCAAAGGTCCGGCCGTCGCGGTGCAGGCGGGAAGTTATTATCCGATCGAGATTCTGGTCGGCGAACAACCGGGCGGTGAATTCTTTGCCGATCTCCTGGTCGAGAAAGATGGCGTCACCTACAAAAAAGAGGGCCACGGAAGTCCGCTCCTCCCGATCTTTCGGGTCGCGGAGGGGAAGATGCCGGCTTTGAAATCCGGGCAGACGATGCCGCCCTATCTGCCGGACGGCCCGGTCTGGCGCGCCGAGGCCGCGCCGGAGAAAAAGCCCTAACGCCTAACGAGGCGCTGGTCAGGTCTGGCCGATCCAGGTCTTCGGGGCGACCTCTTCCCAGCGCTCGCGGATCTCCTCGTAGGTGGCTTTGCCTAACGAATCGTGCTCGAGCAAGCGCGCGTTTTCCGCCCAGCGCCCGGGGTTCTGCGTGCCCACGATCGCGGTGCAGACCCCGGGCGTGGCGAGGGTAAAACGGAGCGCGGTGGCGACTGATTTCTCGAGGGCGGAACCGTGCAGGAACGGGTAGCTCAACTTCCGCAGCCGCTCCCAATAGGTTTGGCGATAAGAGTTCTCCGGCTTCTGCCCGGTCCGCCAGGCGACGTTCGCGAGCGGGCGTTTCGCGACCACGCCCATCCCCGCCTGGTGCGCGGCGGGCACGGCGTGGTCGATCGCTTCCTGGTCGGCGATGTTCACCGAGATTTGCAGCGAATCGAACGCCCCGCAGGCGACCGCGTAATCCGCCGCGTGGCTGTCGCCGCTGTAGCCGATATAACGGGTGTAGCCCTTCTCCCGCGCCGTCTGGAGCGCGGCGATCACGTCCCCTTTTTTCAAGATCGCCTCCGGACAACTGTGCAGGTGCACGAGATCGACGCGATCGGTCCGCAACCGGCGCAGACTGCGCTCGATGCTTTCGAGGATCGAATTCGGCGACCAATTCGCTCCACTTTCCTGACCATGCGGATGACCGGCTTTGGTGAAAAGGTAAAACTCGTCGCGGCGATCGCCGACGGTCTGACCAATTAGTTCCTCGCTCTTCCCGTAGCACTCGCCGGTGTCGATGACATTGAGGCCGGCATCGAGAGCGCTGCCTAACAATCGCGCGACCGTCGCTTCGTCCGCGCCTTCGTGCCCGATCTCCGCCCCGCCGAAGCCGAGCACGGAGGCGAGCATGTCGGTCTTCCCAAACGCGCGCTTTTCCATGCGCGAATCTACGGATGTGAGATCGCGCAGTCATGTAGCCGCTTCGCTGTGCGAAGCGTGGGTATCAGCGTGCCAGCTGACCGGGCGTCAATACCCGCGCCTCCCACAGGGAGGCGTCTACAAGGAGGCGTCTACAGCTGGACCTGACCGCGCCCGCGTTCGATCCGGCCGATCGGTTTAGCGCGGAGTTGTTTGGCGATCGCGGCGGCGTCGTTAAGCGCGACGATCGCGGCCATCCCGATGCCCATGTTGAAGACCTGATACATCTCGGCCGCGTCCACTTTGCCGCGCTCCTGTAAGAGCTGAAAAATCGCCGGCACCTTCCAGCTCCCGGTTGCGATCACGGCGTCGCAATCGCCCGGCAGAATCCGCGGCAGGTTGTCGACCAGGCCGCCGCCGGTGATGTGCGCCAGGCCTTTGAGCTTTCCGTCAGGCACCTGGGCCAGAGCCGGCTGATAATTCTTATGCGTTCGGAGCAGTTCCTCGCCTAACGACAACTTCAGCCCCGGCAAACGGGCATCCGGTTTCAGCCGGAGCTGCTCGAAGAGGATCTTCCGCGCGAGCGAATAGCCGTTGGTGTGCAGCCCATTCGAGGGCAGGCCGAGGATCACGTCACCCGGTTTGATCCGGCGGCCGTCGATCATCTTTTTGCGCTCGACGACGCCGACGATGCAGCCGGCGAGATCGTATTCGCCGGTCTGGTACATTCCCGGCATTTGCGCGGTCTCGCCGCCGACCAGCGCGCAGCCGCCGGCGCGACAGGCTTTGCTGAAGCCACGGAGGATCTGAGCGAAAACCGGCGGCTCGAGCTTTTCCGCGCCGATGTAATCGAGAAAAAAGAGCGGGCGCGCGCCCAGCACGGCGATGTCGTTAATGCAGTGATTGACGAGGTCGGCGCCGACGGTGTCGTGGCGGTTGAGGGCGAAGGCGATCTTCAGTTTCGTCCCGACGCCGTCGATGCTGCTCACTAGCACCGGCTCGCGCAGGTCCTTGAAGTTCGGTGCGAAAAGCCCACCGAAGCCGCCGATTCTCCCGAGCACTTCCGGCCCGTGAGTTCGCCTAACGAGTCGGTGAATTCCGCGCTTGAGGCGATTGCCGAGATCCACGTCCACGCCGGCGCGGGCGTAAGCTTTTTTCTTCAGCGGCATCGTGATTCAGCGGCGGCTCGGCTGCGAACGCCCGTGAGGTTCCGCACTTCACCGGCAATGGCAAGCCGGAAATCCCGCGGGACCGAGCCGGGCCACCAGCCGGTCTCGCGCATGCCCTGCAAACAGCGTCCCGAAACACGCCACCCACCCAAGAAGGAGGAACGAGCACCGAGCCCGGTCTTCACTCCCGGTCCAGATTTTCGCGAGCCCTGATCTTATACCAGGAAGGCGGATTTGAAATAAGCGGGCGCCCGCGCTCTCTTGTTTCTCATGAAAACGAGGACATCGACCGGCCTGATCTTTGGTTTGGGCGCCTTAGCTGTCCGTTTGCTGGCGCAGTCGGCCCTGGGGCAGGAAGCAAAGATGCCGACCCGGGAGGAACTCAAAGCGAAGCTGACTCCGCTCCAATACCAGGTAACGCAGAATGGCGGAACGGAGCCCTCGTTTCACAACGCCTACTGGGATAACCATCAGCCTGGCATCTATGTGGATGTCGTCTCGGGAGAGGCACTCTTCAGCTCCAGGGATAAGTTCGATTCCGGGACGGGCTGGCCCAGCTTTTCGAAGCCTCTCGTCCTCGGGAATGTGATGGAAGTGAACAAGGTCGATGGTTCTGCCGAGGTTCATTCCGCCAAGGCCCACTCGCATCTGGGCGATCGATTTCATGACGGGCCGCCCCCAACCGGCATCCGTTATTGCATTGACTCGGCCGCTCTCAGATTTATCCGGGCCGCCGATTTGGCCAAGGAAGGCTACGGCCAGTACGCGGCCGACTTCGCGGAAGCGAAACCTGCCAAGTAACGGGTCGGCGGGGAAGCAGGGGGACGCGCCGCCCCGCTGGGCGCCCGATGGGTTTCCTCGACGAAAGACGAAATTCGAAAGGTCGAGACGTCTCAAGGAAACACTTTGTAAATAAATTTCTGAATAATTCGAGCCGTGAGGTCTCTAATGCTCCGTAACCAGAAGCGCTGGTATGTTCCAGCCGCCACTCCTAATCGAGGGCTCCGGTCCGTCCACACCGGGCGGATTTATGGTTTTGTTAGGTAACAAAACTAAATCGTATGAAATCGAAAACACTGAAAAACCTCATCGCCCTGACCGTAATCTCCGCCGTCTCCGTCGGTAGCCTGATGGCCGGCGAGATGAAGGAAGACGGGATGAAGCACGACGGCGTGATGATGAAACACGGCAAGATGATGGTGATGAAAGACGGCAAGACCATGGAGATGTCCGAAGACATGACCATGTCCGACGGCACAATGGTGATGAAGGACGGCATGGTGAAGATGAAAGACGGCAAGACCATGAAGATGAAAAACGGCGAAATGGTCATGATGGACGGCAAGATGATGATGATGAAGCACGGCAAGATGATGGAGATGAACCCCTAATCCAGCTGACTTCACGTCCCACCCCTCGATGAATCTGAAAGCCGGCGTTCGCGCCGGCTTTCTGCTGCCCGGAACTGCCATCCCGGACTTAGGATTGGTGCACCGAGAGACCTACAGAGGCTGCAAAACCAAACAATAATCCGTCGTGTCCACGAGACCGCGACGACCTACTGCACGGTCACAGTGACTGACTTGGTCGTGCGCCCATACTGATTCGTCGCATAGACCTTGTAAGTGGTCGTCACCGTCGGATGCACCGAGGCCGTCGTGCCTCGGACGGGGCCGACCTCGGGCGAAACGAGAGTGTAGATCGTATTAGCAGTCGTCCAGGACAAAGTCGACGACTGGCCCTGGCTAATTGTCATCGGATTAGCAAACAGCCCAGTCAAGGTAGGTGCCGGCCCCGTGGGGACATTTCCCGATGTATAGACCGGCCCCATGAGCACGACTTCGAAATCGGAGGCCTTGAGAGTCTTGAGCAGGTCCAGATCGGAGTTATTCCAGTTGTCATCCGGCGTGCCGCTGATGAACATCGCACTCCCGTTGTCGGCCACGATCAACCCATAATTCTTGAGAGCAGTTAGAATTACCTGATCGTCGACTGGGAAAGTCGATATGTTGAAACTGGCCTTCAATCGCATGCGCAGACCCATGGGCGGCGCATTCGGGTCTGTTACCGATGAAGCCCAATGGGAAGCCGGCGGAGTGAAGGCCTGTCTGGTCACTGGCACCGTCACTCTCAAGGCGTGGTTGATCGTTCCGGCCGCGACTTCATCCTGGCGCGTCAGCCCCACAAAAATTGGCAGCCCGGCCGCATCCGCCGAAGTCCAGGTATAGGGTCGCTGTTCGTTGCTGGTCATGTCCCAGATCGCGGTTGAATCCGCCTGCCAGAGACCTCCCTTTAAGTAGGCCCGGTCCAACTCATAAAGCCAGCAACCATCCCTATCGAGCACCAGCACATGGCGATCGCCATTCCCGGGCTTGGGATAACCTTCGATCAAGGCATCCGGCGGGATGGGCATCGGCCCGGGGTCGGACTCCGTCTTATACGCGAGGAGTTTTACCGGGACCTTGGGCTGTGAAGCGCCTTCGATTTGATAGGGAATGCCAATCGTCGCGCCGGCGTAGAATCCCGCCCCAAAGTCAGGATGCAAAGGCGCCTCCGTCCCGATAAAAGCGATAAAGTTAGCCGAGTTAGGATCGACCGGGAGGGAGGCGACATTCGTATTCCAGGCGTTATCCGGCGGGAAAGGGACGAACCCGTTCAAGTTCGCGCCCGGCCCGAGATCCATCCCGGCACAAGTTCCGTTTTGAGCCGGGCTCTCGCGCGAAAATGCAAACCCCGTCAGACCGATGAGAATGAAAACGCGTAAGTTGCCCATAACTGCCTCGCCTTCCCCTGACACTCTCCGGACCCATTTCCGAAAGCCTTCCGGCACCGTAGGTGCCAGCATCGCACGGTCAACCTCTCCAAACGTCCACTCGCCGTCCGCCTTGTCGCGGCGGAGAGCGATCTTCGCCGTGCTTTTTTGTTTTTTCGCGCGCGGCGAGACGTGCGTGAGACCTTATTTCAAGCCAGCGAAAAGGGTCGGTTGTTGCTCCGCGGCGAGGGCTTTCGCCCGCGTGCCGCGCTTTTCCATGATGAACTTGTCCAGCTCCGGATCAACCGGCAGCGGGTAGTTGCCGGTGAAACAGGCGAGGCAAAAGTCGTTCGCAGGCTTGCCGGTGGCTTTGATCATCCCTTCGAGATCGAGATAACCGAGGCTGTCGACGCCGAGGTAGTCGCAGATTTCCGGCATCGTCTTTTGGTTCGCGATCAGCTTTTCCGGATCAGGAAAATCGATCCCGTAATGACAGGCGAACCGATGTGGCGGACAGCTCACTCGCATGTGCACTTCCTTCGCGCCCGCTTCGCGCAAATTCACGACGCGGGCGCGCGCGGTGGTTCCTCGAACGATCGAATCATCCACCACCACGACCCGTTTTCCTTCCACCGCTTCCTTGATCAGATTCAGCTTCACGCGCACATCGAAATCGCGAATGAGCTGGCTCGGCTGAAGGAAGGTGCGCCCGATGTAGTGATTACGCACAAACGCGTGCTCGTAGGGGATGTTCAGCTCTTGGGCGAAACCGAGCGCGGCGTAGTTTCCGGAATCGGGCACGGGCACGACGATGTCGGCTTCAACCGGAAAGCGACGCGCGAGTTCGCGGCCCATTTCGGTCCGGACTTTGGCGACGTTAATGCCGCCGATGATGCTATCAGGCCGCGCGAAATAGACATACTCAAACATGCAGAAGGCCGGCGCTTCCTCGCGGAACGGCCATTCCGAGCGAATCCCGTCTTCATTGATGATCAGCACTTCACCGGGCTCGACTTCGCGAATGAACTCCGCGTGGACCAGGTCGAAGGCGCAGGTTTCGGAGGAGAGGACGTAGGCGCCGTCGAGTTTGCCTAACGAGAGCGGCCGGAAGCCAAACGGATCGCGCACCGCGATGATCTCGCGTTCGCTCTGGATGATGAGGGAGAAGGCGCCTTCGATCCGCCGGAGCGCGCTGAGGATGCCGCCACCGTTGCTGGAGGGCTGCGCGAGCAGGTGGAGGATGATCTCGCTGTCGGCCGTGGTCTGGAAAATCGAGCCTTTGCTCTCGAGCTCGTCGCGCAGGACGTCGGCGTTGATCAGGTTGCCGTTGTGCGCGATCGCGAGCTGGCCGCGGAAGCAATCGACCACGAACGGCTGGGCGTTTTTTAACGTGCTCGAACCGGTCGTGGAATAGCGGGTGTGCCCAACGGCGCGGGTGCCCTTGAGCCGCTCCAATTCGGCCTGGCCAAAGACCTGCGAGACCAGCCCCATGTCGCGATGGAGCGCGAAAGTCGAGCCGGGTCCGTTGCTCGTGACGATGCCGGCGCTTTCCTGCCCGCGATGCTGGAGCGCGAAAAGGCCGTAGTAGGTGAGTACCGCCGCATTCGGATGTCCGTAGACGGCGAAGATGCCGCACTCGTGCATCGGATAGGGCGATTGCGGTGGGATGAATTCGGCGGAAGCCATCGAAGTGGGAAGGATACGCATTCCGGGTTTCGCGTCACGTCAGGCGGTGGAAAAAGAGCGACGCGAGCTCTCCCTCGGGAGGGGCGGGGCAAAAGACGGCGGTCGTTAGGCCGAGCCGACTGCCGCGGTCTTCGCGGACGAATTGCTCGCGTGCGCGCGGCACTCCGGGCAAATCCCGTGGGTCGAGAGCACGTCGTGCTCGCTCTTGAGATATTGCTCAAACGAAACCCACTCCTCCTCCTCGAGGTTCACCTTCCGGCACCAGGCGCAGACCTGAATGAAGCTCTCGAGAATCCGCAGCCGGCGGAAAACCCAGAGCGTGGCCGTGACCACGGCGGTCGCGACCAGAAGCACGGTGAGCGCTTCGAACCAGAATTCCTGCGGGCGCAGCGGCGTCTTCAGCGCCCCGAGAAAACGGAATGGCACGTCGAGATATTCGTCGGCCCACTGCACGGCGAGCAGGATGGAAAACCCGATCACCTCGATGGTGAGAATGACTTTTTCGTAGGTGTGGGATTCTTCAATTTTCATGGCGTGACCAGTTCCTCCGCGCGGAGTGCGTTCGCGATCGCGTCGTGCCAGTCGGCATGAATCTCCGCGAGCGGCCAGTGCAGGGTTTCGCCGGCGGCCGCGATCTCCAGCGCGTCGCCGCCGACCGTGCCGAGTCGAAACGCGGAAAGGTTGCGCTCTTGGGCAAACTGCAAAACCGCGGCGGCATTCTCCGGCATCACGGAAATGACAACGCGCGACTGGGTTTCGTTAAAAAGAATTTGCGCGAGCGGGCCGGAACTTGCGGCTTCGAGGTCGATTCTCGCGCCTAACGAATCCGCGGAATGGAAACAGCTTTCCGCGACCGCGACCGCGAGCCCGCCTTCGCTACAATCGTGCGCGCTGCGGATTTTGCCGGCCTGGATCAGCTCGCGGAGCGTACCTTGCAGCGTGAGTTCGCGGGCGTAATCGAGCCGGGGAACTCGGCCGGCCTTGAGTCCGTGAATGACTTTGAGAAAACGAGAACCGCCCAGTTCATCGCCGAAATCGCCTAACAAGATGACCACGTCGCCGGCGGCTTTGAAATACTGGGTTGTGATCCATTCCTCGCGCTCGATCAGACCGACCATCGCGACGGTCGGCGTCGGATCGACCACGCCCGCGGGGCTCTCGTTATAGAGCGAAACATTGCCGCCGATGACCGGCGTCTGGAATTCACGACAGGCTTCCGCCATGCCCTCGACCGCTTCGCGCAATTGCCAGAAATTCTCCGGCTTGTAGGGATTGCCGAAGTTCAAATTATCGGAGACGGCGAGGGGAACGGCGCCGGAGCAGGTGAGATTGCGCGCTGCTTCCGCGACTGCGATTTTGCCCCCTTCGCGCGGATCGAGCCGGCAATACAGCGAGTTGCAATCGGTTGTAGCGGCGAGAAACTTGTTCGCCTCGCGCAGATGGAAAACGGCCGCGTCCGATCCAGGCCTCACGACGGTGCCGGTGCGGACCATATGATCGTATTGCCGGTAAACCCAGTTCTTGGATGCGATCGTCGGATCGCGCAGGAGACGACGAAGAGATTCGATCGCGGAGGGCGCGGATTCCTCGGTTAAAACTCGCTGCAGTTCCCCATCCGTGAAATCCGCGTAATCCGCGGTCAATCTCTTCGCTTCCCGTTCATAGAGCGGCGCCTCATCCGCGAGCGGCTTTGCCGGGATTTCCGCCGCGACCGCGCCGTCATTAAGTACCCGCATCATGCCGTCATCCGTCACCCGGCCGATCTCCGCACAAGGCACGTCCCACTTCTCAAAAATCCGCCTAACGACTTCTTCCTTCCCCTTACGCGCGATGATCAACATCCGCTCCTGCGATTCGCTGAGCAGAATCTCGTAAGGAGTCATGCCCGTCTCGCGTTTCGGAACTTTCGCGAGGTCGATCTCCACCCCCGTCCCGCCGCGGCTCGCGGTCTCGCAGGTCGAGCAGGTGAGCCCCGCCGCGCCCATATCCTGGATGCCGGCGACGGCATCGGTCGCGAGCAATTCCAGGCACGCTTCGAGCAGCAGCTTCTCCTTAAAAGGGTCGCCCACCTGCACCGCGGGCCGATCTTCCTTCGATTCCTCCGTGAGCTCGCGCGAGGCAAACGCTGCGCCCGCCAAACCGTCCCGCCCCGTCTCCGCGCCGACATAGAATACCGGATTGCCCACGCCGCTGGCCGCGCCGCGCGCGAGTTGCTCGTGCCGGAGCGAGCCGAGACAGAAAACGTTCACCAGCGGATTCCCCTCGAAGCTTTCGTCGAAGTAAATCTCACCGCCGATCGTCGGCACCCCGATGCAGTTGCCGTAGTGCGCGATGCCTGCGACCACGCCCTGAAAAAGCCTGCGATTCGTCGCCACGTTTGGCGAGTCGCCGGTAATCGGTCCGAAGCGCAAAGAGTTCAGGGAAAACTCCGGCCGCGCTCCCATGGTGAAGATGTCGCGAATGATTCCGCCCACTCCGGTGGCCGCGCCTTGGAACGGCTCGATCGCGCTCGGGTGATTGTGCGATTCGATCTTGAAACAAACGGCCCAGCCGTCGCCGATATCGACCACGCCGGCGTTCTCTTCGCCCGCCTTCACCAGGATGTTCGGCCCAGTCGTCGGGAACTTCTTCAGCTCAAGCCGCGAGTTTTTATACGAGCAATGCTCGCTCCACATGACCGAGAAAATCCCGAGCTCGGTGAAGTTCGGCGCGCGGCCGAGAATTTTCTCGATCCGCTCGTATTCCTCCGGGGTGAGTCCGTGTTTCGCGATGATTTCGGGGGTGACGGTCGGGTCGGTGGAAGGCATGTGCGACGCACGTTAGCCGACGCGATTTGATTGCACAATTTCGCCGCTTCAGCTCGGGAAACAGCGGCCGAAGGCGAGCAACCATTTCGGGTTGCCGCGGAGCCTAATCCGGCGCGTCAGGAGCGCCCACGGCAGACTCTTTTCCTTCGCGAGAAAGCCGAGCCAGGTCGCGGTGTCCGCGGTGATCCGGAGATTCGGTTGTCCGCTCCGCTCCGGCGTGACGGTGATCGCGCCGGCGCGGATGACTACGGTCGTCTCGGCCTTTTCCGCCCCGGTGAAAATGAAATGATACGTGGAGTCCAAGTCGCCCGCGGCCTGGCGTTGGAAAGAGAGCGAGAGGCCGAACAAAAACGTCTGCAGATTGCGCGGGCGCAGCGGACTGCGGACCGGCCGGATCGTTTTGTGCGGATAACGTTTGCGCGCGTGCCGTTCCGCATCCGAGCCCGGGATCACGTAAAGACTTTCCTTTTTCGCCTGGAGCGGGCGCACGAATTCCTCGGTGAAGTCTTTTTTCGAGAGCCGGTACGGCGCGATCACCTCTTCGCCCGCGGGACAGACCGCCATGCAATAGGCGGCCTTGTAGTTCGGTCCGAAAGCCAGGCTTTGCCAGGTCGAGATCGTCTCGGTTTCCGGCACCCGTTTGCGATAATCGAGCCGGCCGCGGCTGTCCGTGAGCGTCTCTGCCCAGTTGGCGAATCCACCCATGAAATCGTGATAGTTATGCGTCACGCAGGCAGAGAAATTGAACGCCCCGTCCGCCCCGATCGCGCCTACCGGACAGGCCGCGACGCAGAGCTTGCAGGTGAGGCAGGGATTGTAATCGAGCTCGGCGCTGTAGGCGCTCACCTCCGCGCCGAGTAACACGGTGCCGAGCAGAATGAAATTCCCAAAGTGCGGATGAATCACGTTCCGGTGGATCCCCATCCGGCCGAGACCGGCGGCGACCGCGACCGGTTTGTGCGCGACCACCCAGAGGCGCTCCGTCATCCAGCGATCCGCTTCCATCGGGAATCCAGACGGCGGATTGAGCGCCCGCACGCCTGCACGCTCGAGCGCGGCGGTGATCCGGCGCGCGACGTGGTTGGCCTCGTCCGTCGAGTCGTGAAACTCGGTGTTCGCGACCGAGCGGGCCGGGCTGCGGACATTCTCGCGATTCATCCGGAGGACGAAACTGATCAGGCTGCGCGTCGGCGGAAAAGCACGCACGAGGTGCGGCCTTTCCTCGTCCAGCGCGGGGCGCGCGAGCTCGACGAAGCCGACATCGTCCGCCCCGGCTTCGAGACAGACCTGGCGGAGCCAGGCCGCGTCGATCACGCCCTCGGTGCTGGCTGGCGTGGGCGCGGTGTTCTGAGCAATCTGGACCATGGCCTAACGAGCGCTTCCCTAGAGCCAGCGACGCACCCGCTTTGTGTAAGCCTCGAACTCGCGGCCGAACTTCGCCCGCATCACTCGCTCCTCCGGGATGATCTGGAAACGGGTGATAAAAAGAACAAAGACAATCGGACCGAGGAGCAGGGCAGGGCTGGAAAGCAGGATAGCCCAGGCAAGCAGCAGACCGGTTAGGCCGACGTACATCGGGTTGCGCGTCCAGCGATAGACGCCGGAGGTGACCAGGCGAGAGGCGACCGCGAGGTCGACCGGGTTGATTGTGGTCCCGGCCCGGCGAAAGGCGAACATGGCCGGCGCCGCGAAACTCAGCGAGAGGAGGGCGAAAATTCCCGCGAGCGTAAAGCGAAGTGATCGCCCCAGCAGAAATGCGGGCATGAGCCAGGTGGCGCTCCACATCGCCAGGGCGACGAGAAGGGCGACGATGGGTGGAGGGATTTTGCTTTCCAACGGGTGAGTGCGCGTCCGCGACGGGTCGTTCATGGTGATGATTTCGAATCGTCAGTTCATCGAGCTGTGTATATGCACATTGAAAGGTTTGGCTTCTCGAAAACCATCCATCAGGCGTTGAGGGCGAGCGAGGCGCGCTCGAGATCGTTGAGGATCGCGGACCAGCGCTCGGCCCCGAGCGTCCGCACCACATTGCGCTGCGCTTTGCGCCAATCGGGGAGAAACTTCTCCAGCGCGCGCCGCCCCTTCGGGGTGAGCGAGAGGAGCACCTTCCGGCCGCGACCTTTGCCGCTCACTGCGACCAGTCCGTCGCGTTCCAGAGGGCGCAGATTGCGCACCAGCGTCGTCCGATCCATCCCGAGCCAGTCGCTCAGGCTCGCCATCTCGGAAGCGGGATGGGCCGCGAGCGCACCGAGGATCGGAGTCTGCGTCGAGAGGAGACCGTGCTGCCGAAGTTCCCCTTCGAAATGTTGTGTAATGCTCCGCGAGATCCAGCGCAGGTTAAAGCAGACGCAATTTTCCATGGTCGCAAAATCGAGCGGCTTACTCATCGAGTGTGCATATACACACCAGCGGCCAACTAGTCAAGCAACAGCTCTCCCGGGCGGCGAAATGTTTTCCACGCTTCGGCCATTTTGCGTAATCTCCCGCGGTGGATCTCTCGACCCTCGCCAACGTCGCGACTGCGCTCACCGTCCTCACCGGCGTCGCCTTTGGCCTCATCGAGATGCGCCGCGCCCGCCGCGAACGCGAAGAGCGCGCCGCCTTTGCGGCGGTGCAGGCCTTGATGACACCAGAGTGGATGAGCTCGTCGATGATCGTCGCCTCCATTCCCGAAGGAACGAGCGCGCAGGCGATCGAGAGCGACCCACGCACGCTCGAAGCGGCGCTCAAGATCGCCACGATTATGGAAGGGATCGGCTATTCCGTCTTCGCCCGCATCGTTCCGCTGACTGTCGCCGACGATCTTGTGGGTGGCATGGCGCGCGTCGCGTGGAGCAGGTTTCGACCGTTCGTCGAGGAAGAGCGCACCCGCACCGGGACGCAAAAAAGCTGGGAATGGTTCCAGTGGCTGGCCGAACAACTCGACCGCCACGCGCTGAGTAAAACCAGTCTGCAGGTCGGTGCGCCCGTCGCGCACCGCGATTGGAAACCGTAGCCCCTAACGAAAAGCTCAGCGTCCGATGAGAATAAAAATGCCCGCAACCAGCGCCACGATCGCCGGTACAATCCCGAACGGCATGCCGGTCAGCCCGACGATGCCGACCATGATGAGGTATACCGCGAGCAGGATCATGCCGATGTTCTTATTGAAGTTCATGCGCGGGATAGTGGGGAGAAGCGACGCGCCTTGCACGCTTATTTCGCCCGGGTCGGCCGTCGCGTGACTTTCGGCGTCTCGGAGTGAGGGCGGACGCTGGCGAACAGCCCGATGCGCAGCCAGGCGGACATCGTCCGCGTGAGGGCGGGATGACCGGTGACGTGGACGCGGCCGGCACTGCGAGCCGCGCGCAGGTTGCGGTCGCCGGCCCAAATCGCAGTCATCGTGCGCAGATCGGTCTGGATTTGGACGTCGACCGGGCCGCCCGGATTTTGCAGGCAGAGTTCGCGCGCGCCATCCGGCTCGAGCACGATCCACCAATTGTTGAATTGCGTCAGATCGGTGAAGATAAACTGGATGACGTGGCGGCCGCCGGGCAGTTCGCTGGTGTCGATGCGCCGACTGAGATCGAACATGAGCAAATCGACATCGAGTTCGTCATCGGACATTTGGCCACGGGCCCATTTCATGCCCCATTTTGCCAGGCTCACGATCACGGGCATCAGTTCCCGACCTGCGGGGGTGAGTTGGTATTCGGTTCGCCGCTGTTGCGGAAGGGCTTTTTTGACGAGCAATCCAAAATCCTGGAGCTCGTTCAGCCGCTTGGTCAAAAGCGTGGGCGAGATTTGTGCATTGGCGCGCTGCAGATCGGAGAAGCGGGTGGAACCCATCAGCAGCTCGCGCAGGATGAGCAGGGTCCAGCGTTCGCCAAGGACTTCCGCAGCCTTGGCCACCGGACAAAACTGTTTGTATCGGATGCTCATCGCCGCTCGCTCATCCTACAGATTTAGTAGCGGATTACTACAGTCTATGTCGTGGAGAGCGATCGTCCGAAGCTCCATTTTGCCCCGCAACGAAACACACCAAACAAAAGAAAGAACAAACAAATGCCGCTCGTAAACATTCAATTGATCGAAAACGTGTTCACCCCTGAGCAGAAGAAGGAAATGATCCGCAAAGTGACCGACACCATGGTGTCGATCGAAGGCGAAGCCCTGCGCGGCGTCACCTGGGTGCGGATCGAAGAATACAAGGAAGGCAACTGGGCGATCGGCGGCCAGCCGCTCTCGGCCGGTGACGTGAAAAGCATGCAGCAATCCCAAGCTGCTGCCTAACGAGTCGCGCCCCGCGCAGGAAAGGGCCGGAGTCCGCAAGGGCTCCGGCTTTTGTCGAATCCGACGACGGCGCGCGCCGCTACGAATAACCGAGCGCGAAGCGCGCTAAAAGCGGACGCTGAATCCGACGAACGGCTGGTAATCCGGCGCCGCGTCGGTCAGTCCGAAGTTGCAGCCGAAATCGATCTCCGCGTTCGGCAAAATCTGAAAGACCAGTCCGGTGTCGATGAAGGCCGCCTGGGTCGTCTCCGCGTTCGCCGTGACCACGTCGTAAAATTCGACGTAACCACTGAGCTTGTCGGTGAAGAGTGAGTGCGAAAGCAGCGCGGCATTAAAGAATGCGGGGTCGTAGCCGGAGCCGCTGCGGACGAACTGCACTCCGGTTTCCAAGCCGAGCCCAAACCCGCCCGGGAGGCTGAACCACAAGGGAACGCCGAGCCCGCCTTCGATCGAGTCGTTGCCCAGGTTGTTGGTGTTGGTGGGGATTTTCAGGAACGGAATCAGGCCAAAGGCCACCGGCCCGCCGTCGTTTCCGAGAAGATTGATTTTGCTCTGCAGGATGAGGTCGCCGAAGCCGCCTTGGGTTTCGGTCTGGCCGGTGGCGCGGTCTTTGATCTGGAGATGGACGTAATCGGCATAGGCGAGATCGAGCTCGACGTTGTTTGTCAGGCCCATGCGAAAATTGAAGGAAGCGACATTCCATTGCCGGACCTCGGTGCCGTCCCCGGGGTCGTTGAAAAGGTAGCTGACGAGGCCGCTCTCGAAATAAAAGTGGCCGGCGTCCACCGTGTACGGGCCGAGCGACTGGCTCGGGCGGTCGGCGGAGTAGCTGCGCAGGAGTGCGTCCGGTGTTGGGTGGAAGAGATTGTATTGGCTCTTGTCGGGAGGCGGAGCCGGCGCGGCGGTCGGCGGTTCCCGCTCGCCGGCCGCGGCGAAGGGAGCGGCCGCGCAGAGGAAAAAGAAGAAAGGGAGCGATTTCATCGCAGGCACCTTAGCGATCGCGTGATCCGGAGGATACGGAAAAGGCGCGAGCTCGTTAGACCTTGCGGCCAAACTTCTTTTCCAGCTCGCCTAACGAGATCTGGATCATGGTGGGGCGGCCGTGCGGGCAGCAATACGGCAGCTCGCAATCGAGCAGGTCGTGAATCAGTTTTTCCACCTCGGCGTGGCGGAGAAAGTCGTTCGCTTTGACCGCGTGGCGGCAGACCGTTTTGGCGATCATCTCTTCGCCGAGGCGGAGCGGGGAGGTGCTATGGCTGGCCGATTTCAAGCTGTCGATCACGTCCTGCAACAGCCGCGCGGGATCGGCCCCGCTCAGGAAGGGCGGCAGACTTTCGAGCTTAAAGGTGTGGCGACCGAATTCCTCCACGCCGAGCCCCATCTTTTGCAGGGTCGCGAGGTTGCGCTCGATCCATTCCGCGTCGCGTGGCGCGAGTGAAATGACCTGCGGCAACAGGAGCCGCTGCGAAGGCACGCCTTGTTCTTCCATCCGCCGGCGCAGTTCCTCGAAGAGAATGCGCTCGTGCGCCGCATGTTGATCGACGAGCACAAGGCCTTCGGCGTTTTCCATGAGCACGTAGAGTTTATTGAGGACGCCGAGGATTTGGAAACGATGCGCTGGCAACGCCGGTCGGAGCTCGTTAGGCGCGAAGCGCTGGTCGCGCGGCGCCGACTCCGTCGACTCGATCGCGAGGACGGGCTGGTGATCGAGCGCGGGCGGCAGTGGCTCCGCCGGCCTAACGAACGGCGCCTCGACCGGGGGCGGTCCGCGAAACTGTTCCTGCCAGTTATTGCGATCGCTTTCCAGCGTCCGCCGGATCGCGGCGACGACGGCTTCGCGCACGCCCTTCGGATCGCGAAAACGCACCTCGCGTTTCGCCGGGTGCACATTCACATCCACCTCGGCGGGATCGAGGGCGATAAACAAAAACGTCACCGGGAATTGCCCCTTCATCAGCGCGGTGTGATAGCCCTCCTTCAGTGCCGCGCTAAGCACCGGGCTCTCGATCGCGCGGCCGTTGACGAAGACAAATTGCTGCGCGCGCGTCGCCCGGCTCACCCCCGCCTGGCCGATGAAACCGGTCACCCGCACTTTGCCGCGCGCGGCCGATTCTACCTCGAGCAAGCGCGCGAGCAGCTCGCTGCCTAACAAGTCGCGAATCCGGTCGCGGAGCGATTTGGTCGCGGGCAATTGAAAGACCAACCGCTCATCGCGCAGAAACGAAAGCGCGATCTCCGGATGGCCGATCGCCTGGAGATTGAGCTGATGCTCGATCTGTCGGGTCTCGGTATTTTCGGAGCGCAAAAATTTCCGGCGCGCCGGCAGATTATAAAAGAGCGAGCGCACCTCGATCTGCGTGCCGGGCGCTTCGCCGCCGTCGCGTGCGGTCTCGAGCCTGCCGCCGGCGACGAGGATTTCCGTGCCCGCTAGCGCCTCCTTTTCCCGGGTCGTGAGGCGAAAACGGGCCACGCTCGCGATGCTCGGGAGCGCTTCGCCGCGGAAGCCGAGGGTGCCGACGGTGGCGAGATCAGCCGCCGTGCGAATCTTGCTCGTCGCGTGCCGCTCCAGACAAAGGAGCGCGTCGTCGCGATCCATCCCGACGCCGTCATCAGTCACGCGGATGAGCGAGATGCCGCCGCGTTTGATCATCACCTCGATCGCCCGCGCCTCGGCGTCGATGCTGTTCTCGACCAGCTCCTTGACCACCGAAGCCGGGCGCTCGATCACTTCGCCGGCCGCGACCTGACTGGCGAGAGTATCGGAAAGGAGGCGGACGCGGCTCATCGGGAGTTCCAATTTTAGGCGCGAACGGGTGCAGAATCGAACCAGGAAATTTTCCCGGCACAGGGGCGGAGACGCTGACTCGTTAGGCAAGGGCGAGACATCCTTGAGCCCGCTGCGCTGCGATTGAAGAGGGAGGGCGCTTTCCGCGTCTCTCTCTAAACTTATGAAAAAATCTCTTATCCTCTTACTCGCAGTGGCCCTGAGTGGCAGCGCCTGCACCGGTTATGTCGCGGGCACCGCCGGCCCCGGTCCGGGCTATTATGGACCCGGCATCGGCGTTGTGGTGGCGGAAGATCGCCCCTATTACACTCATGGCGCCTATTACGTTTCGCGCGGCTCGCGCTATCGTTGGATCGGCGGTCACTACGCTAATCGCCGCGGCCGGCGCGTCTTTATTCACGGCCATTACGCTGCCCGCTAGCGCTTAGCGATAAAGATTCGGGCCAGATACGCGCGCAACGGGTTGGCCTCGAAGTGCGCACTCCGGTAACCGATATAGCCATCCGGCCTGACGAGAATCAGCCCTCCACTCGTTAGGCTGTAGGCGGCGTGGGCGAGCCCGCTGAGATCGCGGAGCTCCGCCGGCGACCCCGTCCGTCCGCGGGCGACGCGGTAGCTGTCGATCACGTCCGCAGGGAAAGAGGAGAGCATGTTTCCGAGCTGCTCGGCCTGCGCAGTCGTGCCGGAGCTTCCGAGGAAAATCAGGAGCACGTGCCGGGGTGCGCGCAGGAGTTCGAAAATCCGGCGCGCCTGGATCCCGTCGTCGCGCAGCTCCGCATCGGGCGCGCGATCGCCCGCGCGTAGCCCGCCCGTGCCGTGGTTTTCCACCAGTACGCTCTTGCGGTAATTCACCGCCAACTCGGAGAGCCGCTCCGCGACGCGCTCGCTCACAAAATCGATCCCGCTCACCATCGGCAGGAGATAATCCCGCACACTTTGGGCGAGGGAATTCCGCATCGTGGCCATCCGGGTCATCCGGTCGGTCAGGTTCAGGACGTCGCCGGCCACGGGCGCGCGTTCCGCGTCGTAGCTGGCGAGTATCGGCGGAGCGCAAATCCCTTGCACGACCAGAGCGAGCTTCCAGGCGAGATTGAACGCGTCCTGCATCCCGGTGTTCATCCCCTGGCCGCCGGCCGGGCTGTGGATATGCGCCGCGTCGCCGGCGAGAAAAACGCGCAGTTGGCGGAAGTCGCGCACTTTGCGATGCGAGATATGAAAACGCGAAAGCCAGACCGGATCGCTCGCGCGATAATCGGGCCCGACGCGCTGATCGAGCAGCGCCTGCACGTCTGCGAGCGTGAGCTCGGGCAGCGTTTGCTCGCGTGATTCTGGCGCGATGTTGGCGACGATCCGCCAGCGCTTTTGCGCGAAGGGAATGATCCCCAGGAGGCCGTCGTCGCCGAGGAAAAGGTGGACGCGATCGCGCGGGAGCGAGGTCTCGATCGCGACGTCGGCCAGGAGAAAACTCTCCTGGTATTGCGCGCCCGCGAAATCCATCCCGAGCAGATGTCGCGTGGTGCTGTGCGCGCCGTCGCAGCCGATCAACCACGGCGTTTCCACCGTCTCTTCCTGCGCGTCCGGATGACGTAAAACCGCGCGCACCAGGTCGCCGGTTTGGGTGAGACCGGTCAACTCCACTCCGCGCTCGATCTCGATGCCGCGGCGGCTGAGTTCTTCGGCGAGCAGCCGTTCAGTGTCGGATTGCGGGAGGGCGAGCGCGAACGGGAACGGGCTCGCGACCGCGGTGAGTTCGATCTGGGCGATCTGAGCGGCGCGATGGTGCAGCGAGAGGCCGTGCAGGCGCTGGCCCTCGGCGAGGAAGCGATCGATCACGCCCATCGCTTCGAACATCTCGAGCGAGCGGGGAAAAATGGCGAGCGCCTTGGAAGTTTGCGAGCGTTCCGGCGAGCGATCGATGATCCGCGGGCGCACGCCATGACGCGCCAGCTCGCAGGCCATGGTGAGGCCCACGGGCCCGGCGCCGACGATGAGCGGGGTGGGAAGGTCGGATGGCATCTCGGAATTTATCACATCCTGGCGCGCCCGCAGATCGTCAGTCGCAACCCCGCGAGTCCTATCCTCGTTAGGCGATTAGAGCTGCCACTTCTTCGGCAGCTTCTGTTTTAGGGTTTCGACCGGCCCGAAGAGGTCACCCCTTTTGGCGACGCGCTTCAGCGTCTCGGAACAATGAAATGTGAGGAGCTTTGCGCTCTTCTTTTTCAGGCATTGCGCGACTTCTTCCCAGGTCACGGGGGTCGACGCGGTGGGCTCGTCTTTCGCGCGTAGGGAGTAAACGTTGACCGTCGTTTTGTGTTCGTCGTTCTGGCTCCAGTCGACGAAGATTTTTCCTTTCCGGAGCGCCCGCGCCATTTTTGAGAGGACCAGTTTCGGATGCTCGTGCTCGAGATATTCGGCGAGCGCTTTAGAGAGTCCTTTCGTCTCGTCGTAGGTGACCGGCGTGTTCAGCGGGACGTAGACCTGCAGACCTTTCGAGCCGGACGTTTTCGCGAAGCTTTCCAGCTTCATGCTTTGCAAAATCTCGCGCAGCCAGAGCCCAACTTCGCAGCACTGGACGATGTCGGCAGGCGCACCGGGATCGAGATCGAAGACCATCATGGTGGGACGCGCGACGTTGCTTTTGCGCGAGAGAGAGGTGTGCAGTTCGATGTCGGCGAGGTTCGCGGCCCAGACCAGCGTCGGTAGATCCTGCGCGAGGCAATACTGCATGTCGCGGTTATTGCCCTCGCTCCAGACGGTGGCGGTCTTGACCCATTTCGGGCGATGCGTCGGGCAATTTTTTTCGTAGAAGAACTGCTCCTCCACGCCGTTCGGATAGCGCTTCATCGTGAGCGGCCGGTTCTTCAGATGCGGAAGCAGGACGGGGGCGATCTGGATGTAGTAATTGATCATCTCGCCCTTGGTGAAACCGGTTTTCGGCCAGAGGACCTTGTCGAGATTCGAGACGGCGAGATCCTTTCCTCCGACGTTGAGAACAGCCTTTTTGCTCATAGCACTACGGAGTCATCGGATTTTGACCGCGGATTGCGCGGATTTCTCGGATAGGAGGGGATCGGATTTTGACCGCGGATGAAGCGGATGGGGAGAGGAAAGAAGAGCTGGCAAGAGTGGCGTCCTCTTCTTCCCATCCGCGATAACCGCGTCATCCGCGGTTAAGAAAAGAACCGCTCCGGCGACAACATCGGTTGGGGCTGGCAGATGCGCGCGACGCAGTGCTCCCAGGTTTCGTGTCCGCTCAGGATCAGGATTTCGACCCGCAGAAAATAAATCGGCACTTCCGGTTTCGCGAGGCGCGGGAAACGGACGGCGTCCTTTTCCGTGGTCACGATCATGTCGACGTCGCGGCGGATGCAACGGCTGATGAAGCTCTGCAACTCCGCCTCGCTGTAGCGATGGTGGTCGGCGAAATGTTTCGCCAGCTCGATCCTGGCGCCCAGTTTAGTCAGGCCGGCCTCGAAGCTCTCTGGCACGGCGATGCCGCAAAATGAGCCGATGTAGGTATTCGTTAGGCGCTCGAGCGGCAGCTGCTCGCCGGTGTAGACGTCCTGTAAATAAAGCGGCTGGTGCGCGCACTCGATGATCTCGGCCGTGCGGTTGTATCTCCGAATCCGCGCGATCAGTTCGTCGTTAGGCTCGCCCGTGCTCTTGGTGATGAAGATGTAGCTGGCGCGGCGCAGATTGCGCGGCGGCTCGCGCAGGGTGCCGCGGGGGAGGAGATGCTCGTTCCCGAAAGGCGCCTGGCGATCGATCAGCACGATGTCGAGCCGATGTTTCAAGTGCAGATATTGGAGGCCGTCATCGAGCAGGAGGGTGTCGGCTTTCATCTCGCGGATCGCGTAGAGGCCGCTCTTCACCCGGTCCTTGTCCACGAGCACGATCACGTCCTTCAGGTTTTGCGCGAGCATGTAGGGCTCGTCGCCCGCGGTGCGGGAATCGAGGAGCAACGACTGGCCGTCGGAGACAATCCGGGGCGGGTCGGGTTGCTGGCCGCGGATTCGGTCGAGCCAACTGCGCTTCGTAGGTTGCGCGACGCTTTTATAGCCGCGGCTCAGGATCGCCACGCGGCGTCCGCCGATCTGGAGCGCGCGAGCGAATTTCTCCACGATCGGCGTTTTGCCGGTGCCGCCGACGGTCAGATTGCCGATGCTGATGACGAGGCAGCCGAGCGCGCGCTCGCGGAAAATGCGCTTGCGATAGAGGTAGAGCCGAAGCTGAACGATGCGGGTGTAGACCAGCGACAGGACGTAGAGCAGACCGCGGAGGAGCGCCGCGCGGAAGCCGTGCGCCCGCCCGAGGATGACGGCGATCGCGAACTGCTCGAGATTTTCAAGCCAGCGGCGCATCGGAATGCAAAATGGAAATGGCGATGCGCGCCCCTTCGTTATCGGCGGTGGTGACGCGGGTCTCGGCGTCGGCCAGGCCGGAAGCCACCCGCATGGCTTCGGCGACTTCGTCCGCAGAGCGGAGGGTGAGCGCGATGATGGTGGAACCGGAGCCGCTGAGGAAACCGCCGAGGGCGCCGGCGTTTTCCGCGGCCGCGATCACGCGATCGAGGAAGGGAACGAACTTCGCCCGGTAGGGCTGGTGCAGATGATCGACGAGCGCGCCGCGGAGTTGCTCGTAGTTCGCGCTCGCCAGGGCGGCGGTGATGGCGCAGGCGTTCGCGCACGACTCGACCGCGCGGAGCCGGTCGATCTCGTTAGGCAACGCTTTTCGTGCCTCCTTGGTTTGCACTTGGAAATCCGGGACGAGCAAAACAAAACGAAGGCGGAGATCAACCGCAAATTTCTGGTGCCGCGCGCCGCGGGCTACGACGAAGCCGCCAAATTCCGCGGGCGCGGCGTTATCCGGGTGGCCTTCGAGTTCGGCGCAAAGCGCGAAAATCTCCGCGCGTTTCAGCGGGCGGCCGCGGAGGGCGTTGAGCGCGTGGAGCACGCCGAGGCGGACCGTGACGCTGCTCCCGAGCCCGCGCGCGCGGGGGACGTCGCCTGCGACCGTGCAGGTAAAAGGAAACGGGGCGCAGCCGACCGTCTTGAAAAATTTCCGCGCCGCGGATCGCGCCATCGGCACGGTGTCGATCCCGGCGGTCTCCGCGGTCTCGGTAACGGTGACGTAATTGTAAATCTGCAACGCCACCCCGAGGCAATCGAAGCCGGGGCCGAGATTCGAAGTGGTGGCGGGCACCCGCACCGTGATCTGTTGCTTTTTCAAAGGAAATCCGCCGAAATGCCCTTCCGACGAGCCATGAACGCCCTGAACCTAACGCGCACTCCTCGCGCGGCAAGACCACCGCGGAGGCGCGCGTGAACGACTGGGTTTCGTTCGGCACGGCGCGCGATTTCGCGGCCGAGACGACCGACGCCTACCGCCTCTGCACCCGGCCCGAGGGCTGGGTGGAACGCTTCGGCGCGGACGCGCTGGTCTCCTACAAAACCGAAGCCGCCGGCGCGCAGCTCGCGCGCGAACTCGCGGAATGGGCGCGGCTCGGGAACGATCCTTTCGAACGGGTCTTTGGGCGCTTCCTGCCGAAACAGAACGCGGAGCGGAACGCGCCGCGGCTGCTCTCGGGCGACGCGCAGCGGCCGCTCGAGCGCACCGTGCGCGAGCGCGGGGTCACCTACGCGGTGGACTTCGGCGCTGGCTATTCGGTCGGGCTTTTTCTCGACCAGCGCGAGAACCGGCAACTCGTTAGGCGATTCACGCCGCCGCGGACGCTGAATTGTTTTGCCTATACCTGCTCCTTCTCCGTCGTCGCGGCGCTAGGCGGCGGCACGACCGTGAGCATCGATCTCTCGCGCAAATCGCTCGATCGCGGCCGCGAGAATTTCGCGCTCAACCAGCTCGCAACCGACCAGCACCAGTTCCTCGCCGATGACGTTTTGCAGGTCCTCCCTCGGCTCGCGCGCAAGGGAGAGAAATTCGACTGCATCATTCTTGATCCGCCCACTTTTTCACGCTCGAAAACCGGGAAGTCGTGGCAGGTGGAGAACGATTTCGAGGACCTGCTCCTCGCCGCGTTCGAGGTGGCCACGCGCCAGGCGCGGATCCTTCTCTCGACGAACTGCACCCGGCTCGACGAGCGCGCGCTCCAAGTGATGGCGCGCTTCGGCCTCAAGGCCACCCGGCGGGCGGGAAATTTCCAGCCCACGGCGCCGCTCCCCGATTTTCCGCGCGGGGCCGGGGCGCGATCGCTCTGGCTCTTGTTGCGCTAGCCTCATCTTCGGGACGCGCAAAAGCCCCGCTGCATCCGAAGTGTAGAGCATATGGACAGCGAACAAATGAGCGGGGCGGCGGGCGACATCGCCGAGCGGGGAATCCAATACACGAAAGAGCAGTGGGATCAGATCATCGGCCAGACCGAGGATTACGTGCGGGCGAATCCGACCCAAGCGCTGCTCTACGGCGTGGCCGCGGGCTTCATCTTGGATCGGCTGCCGGTCTTCCGCCTCTTCGGGCTCCTTGTGCGCATGTGTCTTTTCGCGCTAAAGCCGGCACTGCTCATCTTCGGCGCGATGAAAATTTATCAGGCGACGCAGGAAGACTGAGTCGTCGTTAGGCCGCAGGCGTCCTGCACGTGCACACCTCTCGGTGTAGACGTTTCGCTGTGCGAAACGCGCATCGACTTTCGCGGCCTACTCAACCATCGCGTTTCGCACAGCGAAACGTCTACAGTCTCACTTTGGCCACTGTGCCTTATACCGCTCTCAAGTTTTTGCTGGCACGTCGGCCGTTTCAGCGGGACGCTTCTGTCATGACCACGCGCGTTCTTCCGGTTCTGTTGGCTCTTCTCGGTCTTGGCACCCCGCTTTACGCGCAGTCGCCGGTCGACGTTTTCACTGCCGATCAACTCCGACTCACCGGCGAAGTCTCGACCGCGCCGGCACTCGCCTTTTATCGCCCGGATATCCTCAGCATCGTCGATGGCGCGCTCCTCATCCACAGCCTGCCCGTGCTCACGCTTCTCGATGGCCGGCGTTTCCCCCTCTCGGGAGATCTTACCGCCAGGGGGCTAAACCCTTTGCAGACCGTGCCGGTCGCGTTCCTCAGCGCGGTGCGAGTCGATAAAAACGTCTCGCCCGCCTACGGCTCGGGCGGCCCCGGCGGCGTGGTCAACCTAGAATTGAATCGGAGCTACTCCGGCGGCGAAGCGGGCGTCTTCTACGGCGCTTCCGGCGGCAAATACGGCCGCGAGGATTTTCAGAGCTACATCCGCGGCGGGGTGGGGAACGGTTCCTTCCAGATCAGCGGCGGCGCTGCCTACAGCCAATCGAGCGGCACGGCCCGCACGGTCAACCACTAGCTCAGGACCCCGCGCCTTCGGGGTCGAGCGTGAACCCGATCTTCACCGTCACCTGCCAGTGGTCGATATGGTTCTCGACGATATGCCCGCGAGTCTCGACGACCTCGAACCAGCGCATGTTCCGGATGGTCTTACTTGCCCGCGCGACCGCGTTCTGGACCGCGTCCTCCATGCTCTGCTTCGAGGAACCGACCAGCTCCAACTTTTTGTAAACGTGCTCGCTCATGGGCGAAAATCACCCGGTCTCTGGAGAACACAAACGCAATCCCGCCCGCCCGTCAGTGTGACCGGCAGCTTACAACGCGCCGACGGCGTGCGAGATCAGCAGCACCACGATGGTGAGCGAGATCAACACCTGAAGCATCGTCATTGCCTTGGCCCACCGGGCCAGGATCGGTGCATCTGTCGGCCCGAAGGTCGAGCTCTGCATCATCGCGATGAAGAGGTAATCGACGAAAGCCGGTTGCCAGTTTTGCTCCACCCCAAACGCGTTCCGTTCTGATTTCTCGATCTGCATCTGCGGAAAGACGAAGCCGCGACTCCCAAACTCCGCCCTCTCGGCTCGTTCGTTACACCCGCCGCCATCCAGCCGCCAAAACCAGAGCCCGAAAGTCAGCACATTGCTGAGCCAGAGCTCCGCCCCGGAGATCAGGAGCGCCATCCCCTTTTCCTTCTGGAGCGCGATCCCGCGCACCAGCATCACGAGCGAGAGCAGCAACGCTACCGTCAGGACGACGTTGATCGCGATCCCGAGGAAGTGATTCACCCGGAAACGACGGGTGCGATGACTCACAATCGAGGGGACGAGCAGGAACAGGATGACGCTGGGAAAGATCCAGGCCGGCGTGAGGGTGAGCCACGACGGGAGCGAGAAATCAATTCCGCCCACCGCCAGGAGCGCGAGCAGCGCCTGCCAGCGAGGCTCCGGTTTGTCGGTCGTTTTACTGCTTTGCGCCATTTCTAGGATGGATCGTGCCGCGCGGGCGATCCTGCTGCCTCCTCTCTGGAAATTTTCGCGCGTCGCCCCGATAATGCGACCCCATGAGTCGTGCCCTCTTCCTCCGAGTCTTCGGCTGGTCGGTGGTCCTCGCCCTCGGGCTGACCTGGTTTTACTTCGTCCACGAACAGCTCCCGCGGTTCCTGCGCGCTCCATCTTCCTTGCTCCTCTCTCCCATTTCCGTGGCCGATGGTCTTTGTTACGCCGCGGGAATGCGCGGAATCTACGGGCGAATCGCGCCGATGTTTTTCGTGAACCTTGCCTTCGCCCTTATTCTTGGTGGCCTTGTCTCTGCCGGCGCGCGTGTCGTTAGGCGACGTCGATTGTAGCGGGTCGCGCGAGTCATCATGAATGTCCTGGCATCAGACCGGCTGGTCTTGCGGGAGATGAAAGAAGTCGACGCTTCTTTCATCCACCGGCTCATGAATGACCCGGCCTGGCTTCGCTATATCGGCGACAAGGGAATCCGGTCCGTGGAGGACGCGCGGAAATACATCACCACGGGCGCGCGCGAGATGTATGCGAGCTACGGCTTCGGGCTTTGGCTGGTCGAGTTTAAGGCCACCGCGGTTTCGATCGGGATCTGCGGCCTGATCAAGCGCGATTCGTTGGAGGACGTCGATCTAGGTTTCGCCTTTCTGCCTGACTATCGGGGCCAGGGCTACGCCTTCGAGGCCGCCGCTGCGACGATCGCTCACGGGCGAGAGAAGTTCGCGCTCCGGCGATTGGTCGCCATCATGTCGCCGGAGAACTATCCGTCCGGTCGCCTCCTCGAGAAGCTCGGCTTTCAGTTCGAGCGCATGATCCGGCTGACGGCGGAGTCGCCGGAGATCAAGCTCTTCGCCCGCGCCCTTTGAGCGCATCTTTGCGTTGAGTTGCCGGAGCGCGCTGCGTTAGGGTGCGGACCGCGCCATGGAACAAAACATCGAGTCTCACCTCAAGGAAACCCGCGTCTTCAAACCGGCCCGCGCCTTTGCCAAAACCGCGCGCATTCAGAGTCTCGATGACTATCGCCGGCGGCATCGCGAATCGATCGCGCAGCCGGATAAATTCTGGGCGCGCGAGGCGAAAGAGCTGAGCTGGCAGCAACCGTGGAAGAAGGTGCTGGAATGGAAAGCGCCCTTCGCCAAATGGTTCGTCGGCGGAAAAATCAACGTCGCGGAAAACTGCCTCGACCGCCATCTCAACGGCCCGCGCCGGAACAAGGCCGCGATTATCTGGGAAGGAGAGCCGGGCGAGAAGCGGGTCCTCACCTACCAGCAGCTTCATCGCGATGTCTGCCGGTTCGCGAACGTGCTCAAGCGCAACAAAATCAAGAAGGGCGATCGCGTCATCATCTACCTGCCGACCATTCCCGAGGCGGCGATCGCAATGCTCGCCTGCGCGCGGATCGGCGCGGTCCACTCCGTCGTCTTTGGGGGATTCAGCGCCGATAGCATTCGCGACCGCATCGCCGATTGCGGCGCGACCGCGGTCATCACCGCGGATGGGGGTTATCGGCGCGGGGCGATCGTACCGTTAAAGCAGAACGTCGACGATGCGCTCAAGGGGAAGACCACGATAAGGCGGGTGATTGTTTTCCGGCGCGCCGGGAACGAGGTTCATATTGAGGAAGGCCGCGACGTCTGGTGGCATCGCGAGCTGGAATATGTCGATGCGCATTGCCCGCCCGCCGCGCTCGACAGCGAGCATCCGCTTTACATTCTCTACACCAGCGGCTCGACCGGGAAACCGAAAGGTATTCTTCACACCACCGGCGGCTATCTCGTCGGGTGTTATGTGACTTCCAAATATGTCTTCGATCTGCGCGAGGAAGATATTTATTGGTGCACGGCCGATGTCGGCTGGGTGACCGGCCATAGCTATGTCGTCTACGGCCCGCTCGCCGCTGGCGCGACTGTGCTCATGTATGAGGGCGCGCCGAACTGGCCTGAGCCCGATCGCTTCTGGCGAATCATCGAGGAATACGCGGTCAGCATTCTCTACACCGCGCCGACTGCAATCCGGGCCTTTATTCGTTGGGGCGATAAGTGGGTCAAAAAGCATGATCTCTCTTCCTTACGTTTGTTAGGCTCAGTCGGCGAGCCGATCAATCCCGAGGCCTGGATGTGGTATCACAAAGTGATCGGTGGCGGTCGTTGCCCGATCGTCGATACCTGGTGGCAGACGGAGACCGGCGCGATCATGATCACCCCACTGCCGGGCGCGACGCCCACGAAACCGGGTAGCGCCACCTTGCCCTTCTTCGGCGTCGACGCCGCGATCGTCGACGCGGAGGGAAAAGACGTCGGCCCGAATGTCGGCGGGAAGCTGATTGTGAGGCGACCCTGGCCCTCCATGTTGCGCGGTATCTATGGGG
Organism: Chthoniobacterales bacterium; assembly: GCA_038240025.1. Lineage (GTDB taxonomy): Bacteria > Verrucomicrobiota > Verrucomicrobiia > Chthoniobacterales > UBA10450 > Palsa-1392. The sequence continues at coordinate 14,907 of JBBSED010000012.1, read as the reverse complement.
ACAAGGCTCGCTACAAGAAACAGTATTGGAGTGACTATCCGGAGAATTACACCACGGGCGACGGCGCACGCCGGGACAAGGATGGCTACTTCTGGATCGTTGGCCGGATCGACGACGTCCTCAACGTCGCGGGCCATCGCCTGGGAACTTCGGAAATCGAGAGCGCGCTCGTAAGTCATCCGAAAGTCGCGGAAGCCGCCGCGGTCGGCCGCCCGGATGAATTGAAGGGCCAGGGCCTCGTGGTCTTCGTCACCTTGAAAGGCGGCGTCGAGGCTACTCCGAGCCTGAAGACCGAGCTGCGCAACCACGTCGGCACCCAGATCGGCGCGATTGCCAAACCCGATGAAGTCCGCTTCGCCGAAGCGCTCCCGAAAACGCGCAGCGGCAAGATCATGCGCCGACTCCTGAAAGAGATCGCCAGCGGCAAGACCGTCACCGGCGACACCACCACCCTGGAAGACTTCAGCGTCCTGGCCAAGCTCGGCAACACCGAGGAATAAGCGGCCGCGAACTTAAAGTTAGACTTTGAGCGAACCACGAAACGCCCGGCCGCTATAGTAGGAGTCCGCACCGTTGTGTCCTACGAAGGCGCGACCGTAGCGGCGATCACAATAAAGCGCTCCGCCGAGCTTTCTGATCTCGGTCGGGGTCTTGATCCAGCTCGATCTTTTCGTATCGAACTCGCCCAGCCTCTGGAGCGCGAGATATTCTTCTTCGGTCAAAAGCTCGACGCCCATGGCTGCCGCCATTCCCACTGCGCTATCCTTCGGCTTATTTTCCTTCCTCGCTGCCAGCGCCTCATCGTCGTAACAAAGACTGACGCGATCACTGGGAGTTTGCGGCGAACAATCGAAGAAAATGTAGGCACCGGTCTTCTTGTCATGACCGACAACATCGGGCTCGCCGCCGGTTGCTTCCATGAGGTGGAGCGACCTCAGTTTTCCCGCGTCAGCCACCAGCCTCGCTTTCACCTTCGCCCATTCCAGACCTTGGTGGCGGGCCATATTCTTCTCGAAACGCGCCTGCAATGTCGCGAGGAGTTCGGCCCTCTGTCCTGCTGATATTTCCTTCTTATTCGCGTTAGATTTTTCATGCTTTTACTTCAAGCGCATCGGCTAACTCATCCGTTTTCGCAAGACAGTTCTCCACTCGACCGCACTGAAGGATTACGGTTTTGTTTTCGGTTTCGGCATGACGCCGATCTTTTGAGCGAAGGCGATGAAGCGCGGGTCGTCCTTGTAGGCGCGCAGGAAAGGATTGACCAGCACCTGCGTCACCCCCCCGTCTTGCGTCGTCCAGGCATGCTCCAACCACTGGAACATCTTCTCCGGTTCTTTGCGCAAGGCATAGACCTCGGCGATCTGGCTGCCGGACTCGTCGGCGTTTTCGTCGATCAGTTTTTTCAGGGCCGCGTCGGCCTTGGCGCGGTCGCCGTTGGCGAAATGGGCCAGTGCCAGTGCGTCGGTGCGCCAGAACGGATCGGTTTCCTGTTTCGCCAGTTCGACGGCGGCGCCGGCTTTGCCGCGCAGAATCTCAATGATCGCCAGTCGCGTGAAGCTCGTGGCGGACTGCGGCTGCAGCGCGATAGCCTTGCGCACCGCCGCTTCGGCCTCGTCGTAGCGGCCGAGCGCGATGAAATAGAAGGCGAGGTTGGAGTGGGATATGGCCCGTAACGGATCGAGCGCAATTGCACGCTGCGAAAGCGCGACGGCTTCGTCGAGCCGGCCAAGGTTGGACAGCAGTGTCGCGAGAGCCCACGTCACCGCCGCATTCTGCGGCGCCAGCTCGACGGCGCGGCGAAGTTCCGCTTCCGCCGCGGCGAAATTCAAATCGAGGTCGGCCAGGATCAGGCCTTGGGCCAGATGGGCCTCGGCGAGATTTGAATCCAAACCGAGCGCTTTCTCTGCCGCGGCACGGGCTTTTGGGATTAGCTCTTCTTTTTCTTTCGCATCCACGAGGCGGGTGGCCAGATACTCCGCCGAAATGGATAGTTTCGCAGAGGCGAGCGCGTAATGCGGGTCTAGCCGAATCGCCCCCTCGTAGGAGCCGATCGCTTTGCGGTAATCCTCCGCGGTGCGTCGATTCTCGTAAAAATTTCCCTGCAAGAGGGCGTTGTAGGCCTCGACGTTCTGGTTCGAAGGCGTGGCCGCGATAGTCAACGGCACCACCTGACCGTTGCTCCCGAGGAGCGCGACCTTGAGCGCGCTCGCGACGGACTGTGCGATCTCCGATTGCACCGCGAAGATGTCCTTCAGTTCCCGGTCGTAGGTGTCGGACCAGACATTGGCGCCGTCGCCCGCGTTGATCAGCGCCACCGCGATGCGTACCCGGTCGGCGGACTTCCGCACGCTGCCTTCGAGCAGGTAATAGACGCCGAGCTTCTCGCCGATGGTCTTGCTGTCGTCGGTCTTGCCTTTGAACTGAAAAGACGAGGTGCGACCGACAACCTTCAGGTCCGGCAGGCGCGAGAGTGAGGAGATGAATTCTTCCGACATCCCATCGGAGAAGTACTCGTTCGCCGGGTCACCGGTGGAATTGACCATCGGCAGGACCGCGATCGATTTTTCTGGAATTGGGGCGCTCTTCGGCGTTTCAGAGTTGGCGGCGCTCGGCGCCAACGTTCTATTGGAAGTAAGATAATATGCAGCTCCGACCCCGAGAAGCGCGACGAGTACGAGCGCGGCGATTAATCCGCCTTTGCTCCTGCGTCGCGCCGATTTAGCCGTCGCGAATTTTTTCGGCAGCGTCGAATTGCCCAAGAGATCGGAGTAGAGATTAATCAAGTGCAGCCGCACGCCGTGCTTCACTTCGCATTCGCCGAGGTCGTGCAGACGCGGCGCCCATTGCCGAAACCCCGTCAGGTCATCGGCCACGTGTTGCGAGAGCAGGATGTGCCCGGCATCGCCGCAATCCATCACCCGCTGTGCCATGTTAATCCCGGCCCCGGCGAGGTTGGTGCGTCCGTTCACGTCGGTCACTTCGCTCACCGGACCGCTATGGATTCCCATCCGCACCGGAAGCTCGGGATGCTTCCGCAACGCTTCGGCGATCTCGAGCGCGCAGCGGGCCGGTTCTTCCGCACTGTGGTGGAAGACCAGCGCCATCCCATCGCCGGTCGGCAGCCTAACGAGTTGTTCGTCGGTCGAGGCGCCCACCTGCGCGGTCGCGAGGACGATCGCGGTGAGCTGGTGCAGGCGCTCCTTTTGTTCCTCGATCAAGAGTTTCGAGTAACCGACGATGTCGATGAACAAGACATGCCCGATCTCCAGGTGGAGATCATCGTCGGGTTCGGGCACGGGGTCTCTCTACTGGAAGCAATCGGGCGGGGCGATGTTTTTCTCCCGGGCGATCGGCGGCGGGTAGACTTTCATCGCTTTCGACAAGCCACGAGCGGGCGGGTAAGCTCGGCGCGTGAGTTTCATCACTACAGGATTCCGCGAGCTGACGCTGAAAGTACGGCGGCAGCGGACGCGCCTCGCCCTCCGCCATGAAAAGCGCGTGCTGCAAAAGGCCGAGATCACGCTCGGGCGCGAAGGCACTTCGGTCGCCGCCAATTTTCCTGAAGTCCGCGCGGAGATCGTCGCCCTGCGCAAGCTCGAGCAGGAGCAGAAGGAGTTCGCGCTCCGGATCGCCAAGATCGACGAGGCCCTGAAGCAGATCGACCAGCAGCGGCAGGAAAATTCGCGCGAACAGAACGCCGCGCTCGCGAAACTGGATGAGGAAAAGCGCCCGCTGGTCGCGTCGCGTGACGAAGCGAAATCACAGGCCGACAATTGCGGGAATGAGCTGGCGACGGTCGAAGGTCGGCTCGCGAAACACGACGCGGCTGATCAGGAGCTGCTGAACCAGATGACCGCGCTCCAGGCGATCGAGCCGCCGCCGGATGATTTGCAGGCGCAGACGGAACGAATCGGCGCCGCCCGAGCCAGTCTGCCTACGGACAAAGAAATAATGATGCAGGCGCGCGAAGGCAGCGCCGACGCGTGCCGCAGCGCCCACGAGAAGCTAGCCGCGGAGGAAGTGCTCGTCGCCCAGGCCGAGAAAAACATCGCGAAAGTCCGGGGCGAATACGAAGCCCGCGATCGCGCTCTCAACGAGAGCAGCCGCGCGCAGCAGGAGGAGGTGCGCCAGGCGAAGCAGCAGCACCAGACGGTCGAGGAAAAGAAGAACCCGGCCTACCTGAACATCGGGCGCCACCTCGCGAATGCCGGAATTGCGCCGCCGAATGCGCCCCATCTACTGAACGACGTGCAGCGCCGTCGTGGACTGGTGGAGCGGCACGCGGAGCACAAGCGCGATCTCGCCGAGCTTTCGGGACAGATCGATAAGCAGGAGCTGCGGAAGTTTTATTTCGCGGTGGTCTCGATTCTCGTCCTGCTCGCGATCATCGTCCCGCTGGCGTTGCAATCGCCCGCCAAGCGAGACTGGCTGCCGCAGGATACGGCGCTGATTTTTTCCGTCGCACCGAACGACCTGACGAAGACGCCCTTGGTCCGGCGCTGGCAAAAGGAAACGCCGGGAGTGTGGCCCAAAGTCTTCGCCGGCCTTGTCGGTCCCGCGGCGCGCACGCCCTCGCTCGATGTCGCGCAGGGCGCGAGCCGGGTGACGCGCGCGCTCGTCGTCGAATTTGGCCAACTCCGCGACTACGTGCTGGTCGAGACGAGCGGCGATATCGCGCCGGTCCTGCGCGGGATTTCGCAGGATAAGACGTTTGAACAAAATACCGTGAGCGGGCTAGTCGTCTGGCACCGGCCGGAAGTCACGGTCGCGCGCATCGGGCCGCGGACGCTCGCGGTCGGTTCGTTAGGCGAAGTCGATGAGCTGGTGCAGGTGCGTCTCGGGACCGAGCCCGACCTGAAGGTGGAAGATTCTCTCACGAAGGAATTCCAGGCGCTGGAAACGGAGAGCACGCTGCGTTTCGCGGCGCGCACGCCGGCCGATCTGCCGAAGTTCTTCGGGCCGCTTTTCCCGCCCGAGTTGCTCGAGGCCGCGCAGTTACTGGGTTTCGCGGTGGTGGTGGATTACCCCACCTCGAAAGCGCACCTCTTCATCCGGGCCGCCGACGACGCAGCCGCCAAGGCCCTGGAGGTCAGCTTCAAGAACGAGCTGGGCCGGTGGCTCACGGTTCCGGGATCGGATTTTATCCTCTCCGCGCAGGAGCCGAAGCTCGACCGGAGCGGCGCCGACCTGGACCTGCATTTTGAGATTCCGGAAGGCGCGACGCGGCTGCTCCTGCAAAGGCTCGCCCGGGTCCAGCCCGCGCCCGCGCCTCTCCCGCCGCCGCCTAACGAATGAAGCTCTGGCCGGTTTTCTTTCTCCTCATCCTCCCCGCGGCGGCGGCTCCGCGTTACGATAATCTCGTCGATGTCCGCGAGGTCGACCCGACGATACTGGTCGACCTCCGCTACGCCACTCCCGATAATATCACCGGCCGCGCGCTTTATCCGCCGGACGTGCCGGCGCTCGTCCGGCCCACGACGGCCAATCGGCTTGCGCGCGCGCAAAGCTACCTTCGGGCCCGCCATTTTGGTCTGAAAATCTGGGACGCCTACCGGCCGCTGTCGGCGCAGCGCGAGCTCTGGAAGATGTCGCACAACGGCTCTTTCGTGGCCGACCCGCAAAATGGGAACGGTTCGCTCCATTCCTGGGGCGTGGCGGTCGATGCGACCCTGGTCGATGAATTGGGCCGCGAGGTGGCGATGCCGACGAAGTTCGATGAGTTCAACAGCGCGGCGAAATTGCATTATCATGGGGACGATCCTCTGGTGCGGCGGCACCTGCTGATCCTCCAGCGGGCGATGCGCGAGGGTGGCTTCTACGGGATGCGCACGGAGTGGTGGCATTTCATCGCGTATGATTGGAAAAAATATGCGCCCATCCGCGAAGCCAAGACACTCTCCGACTAAATCTCTCCACTTATGACCATCGCCAGCTTTCTGCAGGATCTTAGTCAACCGGAGTATGTCCACGTGCTGATCAATCCGTTGCCGGTTTACGGGCTGGCCATCGGCGTGTTGGGACTGGTGATCGGTCTCTGCCTGCGCAGCCGGCCGGCGCAGGTGACCGCGTTGCTGCTGATTGTGCTCTGCGGAGCGATCGCCTGGCCGGTCGGGCACTATGGCGAGGAGGGTTACGATCGTGCGCTTTCGCTTTCCGACGACCAGGGCCAGGCCTGGCTGAAAGTCCACGCGCAGCGCGCCGACCAGTTCATCAAGTATTTTTACGCCCTCGCGGTGGTCGCGGCGGCGGCCGTGCTGGCGCCGCTGCGCTGGCCGAAAGCCGCGCGTAGCCTAACGATCATTACCCTTCTTATCGCCGGCGCGGTCCTCGGGATGGGCGGCTATATCGGCTATGCCGGCGGCAGGATCCGCCATCGAGAGTTTCGCAACGAACCGGCACCGGTCGTCCCGGTTGTGCAGGACGAGCATTGACCCGGTGCGCGTCGATATCATCACGCTCTTCCCCGAGCTCTGCCGGATTCCGTTAAGCGAGAGCATCATGGGCCGCGCGCAGGAGGCCGGCGCGCTCGTGCTGCAAGTCCATAATCTACGGGACTGGACGAGCGGGAATCACCATCTGGTGGACGACGCGCCGTTCGGCGGCGGGCAGGGGATGGTAATGAAACCGGAGCCGCTCTTCGCCGCGGTCGAGTCGTTGCGCACGGCATCGAGCACGGTCGTGCTGATGTCGCCGCAGGGCCGGCGTTTTACGCAGCCCAGCGCGCGGGAGTTTTCCGGGAAAGATCATCTTATCGTGATCTGCGGACATTACGAAGGGGTGGATCACCGGGTGACCGAGCACCTGGTCGACGACGAGATTTCGATCGGCGATTACGTGCTCACGAATGGCGCGATCGCGGCGGTCGTTTTCGTGGACGCGATCATGCGACTGCTGCCGGGCGTGCTCGGCCATGAGCAATCAGCCGCGGACGACAGCTTCTCCAGCGGGCTCTTGGAAGCGCCGCACTACACCCGGCCGGCGGAGTTCCGTGGGTGGAAGGTTCCCGAGGTGCTGCTCTCCGGTCACCACGGGGAGATCGCGGCCTGGCGCCAACGCGAAGCCGAACGGCGTACCCGCGCGAACCGGCCCGATCTTTTGCCCTAACGAGTAAAGCTCGACAGCGCAAGATTGTTTCCGGAACTAAGGAAGAAAGTTGACCGAGGTTGCGGCCGCGGGGCGGTGAAATACGCTTTCCTTTCGATCGGCCTCGTCCTATTCTCGAGGGCAATCAAGGCGAAATCCTACTTTGCTTCCGGTCTCGTCGTCAGTCTCGGGCTTTCCCTGTGCCTAACGAGTGTGGGAGCGCCTGCGCCCACCGTCCCGCCGACGATGAAAGCCGTGGTCGTCCACGCCTATGGAGGCTCGGAGCAACTGCGGCTCGAGGATGCGCCCGTGCCGCGGCCGAAAGAGACCGAAGTGCTGGTGCGAGTCTCCGCTTGCGGGGTGAATCCGGCCGACCCGTTGATCGTCTCCGGCAAATATGCGCAGGAATTCGGGACTCATTTGCCGTTGATCCCGGGCTATGACGTGGCGGGTACAGTGGTGCAGGTCGGCGGGAAAGCGACCCGGCTGAAGGTGGGCGACGAGGTTTACGCCTTTTCGCTGTGGGGCGGCGGCTGGGCGCAGTATTGCGCGTTCGATGAAAGCAATGGCGCGCTCAAACCCAAGTCGCTCAATTTCACCCAGGCTGCAGCGGTGCCGCTCGGTGCGCTCACGGCCTGGCAGGGACTGGTCGACACGGCTCACCTCTCGGCGGGTCAGACGGTGTTGATCCAGGGCGGCTCCGGCGGGGTCGGCAGCTTCGCCGTGCAGATCGCGAAGGCGCGCGGCGCGAAAGTGATCGCGACCGCGTCGACGAGGAACCAAGACCTGCTGAAACAGCTCGGCACCGATCTGGCGATCGATTACACGACAGAGAAGTTCGAGGACAAGGCGAAGGAAGTGGATTTCGTCTTCGACACGGCGGGTCGCGAAACCCTTGCTCGTTCTTACGGAACCTTGAAAAAGGGAGGCACGCTCGTTTCGATTCAATCGCGACCCGATCCGGAGGAATGTCGGAAGCATGGGATTCAGGGAATTTTTCTCGCGTCGCATCCGGATGCGGGAGAGCTGGCTGAGATCGCGAAACTGATCGACGCTGGAAAGATCAAACCCGTGGTGACGGAAACGCTGCCTCTGAGCGATGCGGTGAAGGCGAGCGAGCAGGCGGAAACTCATCACACGCGCGGTAAGATCGTGCTCGAAATCCCGGCGACTCCGGCGGGATAACTCCAGCACTCTGCCCAACTCCGCTTCAAGCGGAGTTGGGCGTGTGCAGGAATCAGCTGCGCTCAGGGGCTATCTTTAAGCGTCCAAACTCCAATGGGAAAGTTTGTGGCGCGTGCTAGTTGCAAATCTCGACGATGGCCGATGCCGTCATTATCGGAAGGAGCGCGGTCAACTTAACAATATCGGCAGGATCACGCCCAGACCGAGCGCGAAAAACCAGAGCGCCGGCGCGGGCGTCCCGACCGGCCGCTCCAGGCGCGCTTCGTGCGCGGCGAAGCGCGGATCGAGCCGCAGCCAATCCTGATGCCGCCGCTCCAGGAGCAGATAGACAGTCGCGGTAATCGCCCCGTAGAGCAGATGCCCGAGGAGCGACGAGAGCGCGCCCGCGGCGGCCTCGTTCGTCCAGGTAAACGACGCGCCCAGCCAGGTCGGAAACAATGTCAGCGTGCCGACAAACCACCAGCTAATCCCGTAGAGCATTCCCCAACCCACGGCCGCGCCCGCGTCCGGCGATTCGCGCTCGAAGAGGAATCCGTAGCCCGCGCCGAGGACGACGCTGATGAACAAATGAACGACCACCCCCAGCGTCGAGGATTCCCCGCCGGCCAGCCGGGCGATCCAGTGCAGTCCATCGACGGCCACGATCTGCGGCCAGAAAACCAGCCCGCCGATCAGCCCCGCGAGCGCGCCCCAGCCTAACGACCGCAAGGTGCGCGAGCCGGGGCCGTGCGGATGACGATTGATCGGATCGCTCTCGATAAAAAAGCCGACCCAGAGGCGGTCGAGCGCGGCGTAGATCACGCCCACCAGCAGCCCGTAAATGATGTGGCCCATGAGCGAGCCGAAGAGTTCGCGGCCATGCGCCAGCGACCAATCCGGCAAGTGGTGTTGCAGCAGCGGCAGGAGCGTCAGCGGCCCGAGGAACCACCAGAAAATGCCGTAAGCCAGGCCCCAGCCGGCGCTCGACCCGTAGCCGCGCACGTCGCGTTGAAACAGGAGCCCGAAAGTCGCGCCGATGATCAGCGCGAAGACAAAGTGCAACGTTTTCCCGAGCCCAGGCGACGACGAACCGACCAGTCCCGCGATCAGCGGAAAGAAGTGTGCTTTTTCCATCCACTGCCCGAAAGCCCAGCCGCCGACGATGCCCGCCAGCCCGCCCGCGACGAGCGCGCGCGAGAGACTGAAGGGGGCTGCTCCTTTCTCGCGTCGCGAGACCAGACCGAGGACGAGACCGAGCGGCGCGCCGAAGACGAGCAGATAGCCGACCAGTTGGGGAAAATGCAAGCGCGCCGCCGCCAGCATTTCCGTGGTGGTTTTCGCGCCTAACGAAGACGCCAGCCAGAGCACCAGCGCGAAGGCCAGCGCCCAGAGAAGCCCGGCGCCGGGGGTATTCGCCCGCGCCTTGGTCAGCCAGGCAAAGAGCGCGCCGAGCACCCCACCCGCGACGACGGCGGTGGCGCTGCCGAGCGGCGAGGCCAGGCCCAGCCAGACGAGCACGGCCGCGCCTAACGAACCGACAATTGCACCCATCGCGAGCAGGAAAGCAGTTGACCGCTTCATGATTTCGCCTCCTCGCGCTGCGGTTCGAAATCGATCGTCTGCACAATGTCGCGCGGGAAGAAGAGCTCGATCACCCAATCAACCAACACCCGCACCTTGCGCTCGAGCCCGGGCAACTTGCTCAGGTAAATCCCGCGCCAGAGCAACCAGGCGAAGAAGCCGCTAAATTTCAGCCCTTTGATCTCCGCACAGGCGGTGTGGTGTCCGACGACACAAAGCGTGCCTAACGAATCAAAGTGAAACGGCCGCAACGGCTCCCCGGCGATGCTCGCGCAGATATTGCGCGCCACCGTGCGCGCCTGGCGCAAGGCAAACTGCGCGGTCGGCGGACACGGTTTGCCCGTCTTCGCATCCGGCACTACCGCGCAATCGCCCAACGCCCATAGCCCGGGCTGACCTGCGACCGCGAGTGTATTTTCCACCGTCACCGCCCCGCGTTTGTCGCGCGGCAAAGCCAGCTCCTGCATCACCGGACTCGGCGCCACCCCCGCCGTCCAGACCAGCGTCTCCGCTGCAATCTCTTCTTCCTTTTCCTGCTCTTTTCCTTTTTTCGTGATTACGACCACGCCGTCCCGCGCCGCCGCCACCCGCGCGTTCAAAACAAAAGTCACCCCCCGCGCCTGCATTCGTTCGAGCGCGTATTTACCTAACGACTCGCTCAGCTCCGGCAAAATCCCGGCGCGCGAATGGACCAACATGATCCGCAATTCATCAGCCGAAAGATTTGGATAATCGGCCAGCATCCCGCGCGTGAAATCATTCAGCCCGCCGGCCAGTTCCGCCCCGGAAAATCCGCCCCCTGCGACCACAAAAGTCAGCAGCGCCCGCCGCCGCTGCCCATCCTCTTCGGCATCCGCGCGATCGAAGGCATCGATCACCCGATTCCGAATCCGGATTGCGTCCGCCAGGGTTTTAAACTCGAGGGCGTGCTCTGCGATCCCCGCGCCCGGCGGCAACTTCGAGACCGCCCCGAGCGCGAGCACCAGATGATCGTAGGGGATCGTCTCCGCGCGGTCGGGCGTATGCACTTGCCTCGCGTCCAGATCGACCGCTGAGACTTTCGCCCGCACCACTCGCGTCCGCGGCAGACTGCTCCGCAACGGCGTGGAAATATGCGTCGGTTCAAGACTGCTCGCGGCCACTTCCGCGAGCATCGGGGTGAAAAGGAGCGCGTTCGTCTCGCTCACCAAAGTCAGCGACACGGTCGGGTCGTCGCGCAGTTGCTTCTCCAGCTCAAGTGCGGTCGTGACCCCGGCAAAACCGCCGCCGAGAATGACCACGCGCGTTTTCACCGCCGGCAACTTCTCGTTAGGCAAAGCCGCCGCTACCCCGAGAAAATATTCCACCACCCGCACCACGCCGGTGACGAGCAAGCCTAACGAAAAGCCAAAAAGGAGCCAGCCCGCGAGCGCGGGAAAGAGCGCCCGCATCCCTTCCGCGCTCCACTGCGGCGCGCGCCCGGAGAGCAGCGGGAGCAGGATGACGTTGACCGCTCCCCAAAGCGGCAAACCTAGAGTCGCGGCGGTCAGCGCGCGATCCGCCACCGCGCCGGGGCCGCCGAGCGGACGCGGCAGAGCCAGCCCATAAAGCGTCCCCAAAACCGCACCGATCGCCGCGCCTAACGACAAGCTGCTCAGCCCGTCGCCCAAAAGGAGGCCGGCGAGCGAGCCGCAAAAAAAGCCGGGGACGGCGCGGCGCAGCATCGTCTTCAGGCTTGGACTTCGGCTTTGACGTAGTGCAACCCGGTCGCGCCATCGGGCACCTGATCGCGATAGTCGGTGATCTGCGCGTTGCCCTCGCCGTCCGTTGCCCGAACGACGCAGGTGGTTTTACCCGCTTCCTGCGGCGTCCAGGAATAACTCCAAAGCGACCAGGAAATCTTCGTTCCCGGCACGGTCAGGCTCGCCTCTTCCCACGTCTTGCTGTCGTCGTGGCTCACCTCGACTTTCGAGATCCCGCGATCGCCGCTGAAGGCCATCCCGCGCAGCTCGATGGGCTCGCCCACTTTGAAGGGTTTATCGAAATGATTCCCCGCCACCTGCGGCGCATCGATCCGGCTATGAATCGGAATCGAATCCCCTTGCCGGCCCCAGCCTTGCTCTTTGTAAAACCCGCAGCCGTGCTGGCGATGCAGCCGCCCGTCGGCTTCGTTCAAAAGCTCGATGCGGGTGAGCCATTTCGGATTTTTCTCGCCGTAGAGCCCGGGGACGATCATGCGCAGCGGGAAGCCGTGCCGTTGCGGAAGCGGCTGGCCATTCATTTCGTAGGCGACCAGCGTGGTCGGCTCCATCGCTTTGGCGAACGGGAACGTTTCGTAATAACCATCGGCTGCGTGGAAGAGCACCGTGGTCACCTCAGGTTTCGGTTTCACTTCGGCCAGCAACTTTTGCAGGGGAACGCCTTTCCAAATCGCGTTGGAGCAGAGACCGCTGCCGATGCCGTAGGAGATGCAAAGCAGCGTCGTCTCCTGTTCGACCGACGGCATGGCGGCGATATCGGCAAAGGAATAGACCTTCGGATTTTCCACCGCGCCGATGATGTCGAGTCGCCAATTCTCGCGACCCACCTGTGGATCGACGAGATTTTTCGAGACTTGATAGAACTCGTCGTCCGGCTGAATCGGGGTGATTTTTTGCACCTTCGGTCCGCTGTACTGCCGGCCGTCGTAGCCGAAGGTGCCGATGTTAAAGAGCCGGCGGAGCGTCACCCCCAAAGCGATCGCCGCGGCCGCGCCGACCCCGAGCGCGATGAAACGCCGCCGACCGGGCGAGCTGATTTCCACCGCGGGTGCCGCAGGTTGCAGCAACCCATAGAAGAACATAATTCCGACGCCGCAAACCGAGAAACTGATCAGCATTTCCAACGCGCAAATCATCCGTGCGGTCGTCGGCGGGAAGCCGCGATAGTTCGTCAGAAGCGTCGGCCAAAGGAGCGCGACGAACAGCGCAGTCGCTGCGAGCACGCCGGGAATCACGAGCACCCAGCCACGCGGATCGAGCACGCGCCCGCTGTGCTCGGGCGAGCGCCGATCGCGCCGGCGCAGATAGAGCGCGTAGAGCACGCCGCCGATGCCCGCGACCACCAGTTGGCCGGCGAGCGCGCCAAATACACCCTGAAGTTTCAGCGGCGTGTAACCGCCCGCTTTCACCAGCGAACCGATGAAAAACTCGACGGTCAACAGCGGGAAGAGCCGATCAAAAATCAATTCTGTCGGCGTCGGCCAACCGAGGAAGAGACGTAAAAGCGCCATCGCGAGAAGCATGGCGACGCCGGCGAGCAAGCCGGTAACGAGACCCCATCCGAGGGTGGCGATCAATGAACGCTGCGTTGCGGTGGCAGAAGGGTTCATAAAGGAAGGCTGAAAGACGGCCGGCAAAATTGGAAGCCGCTTCCGTCGGAGGGCGAATTGGGCGAAGTATTCCCAGCGCAATTCTTGCCTGCTAAGTTGCGATACCGAAACTCAATGTCTGATCGAATTAACGTCGCCATTATCCAGACCAACCCGGTTTCTCTCGACCTCGCGGCGAGCATGGAGAAGGCGCTCGGGCTGATCGAAAAAGCCGCGGGGCAAGGCGCGCAGCTCATTACCTTCGGCGAGACCTGGCTGCCCGGGTATCCGGCGTGGCTCGATTATTGTCCCGACGCCGCGCTCTGGGATCATGGGCCGAGCAAGGAAGTTTTCGCGCGCCTTCGCCAGCACAGCGTGGTCGTGCCGGGAAAGGAAACGCGGCAGTTCGCGCAACTGGCGCGCGATCATCAGCTCACCATCGTCATCGGGGTGAACGAGCGGGTCGAGAGCGGGCCGGGCAACGGCACGCTTTACAACAGCCTGCTCACGTTTACGGCGAAGGGCGGCCTAACGAATCACCATCGTAAGCTCGTGCCGACCTACACCGAGCGGCTGGTCTGGGGTCAGGGTGACGGCGGCGGGCTGGCCGCGGTGGCCACTCCGCACGGACGGGTCGGCGGATTGATTTGCTGGGAACATTGGATGCCGCTGGCGCGCCAGGCGTTGCATGATTCCGGCGAACATCTGCACGTCGCGGTCTGGCCGACGGTGCACGAGATGCATCAACTGGCCAGCCGGCATTACGCATTTGAGGGACGCTGCTTTGTTCTCGCTTGTGGCCTCCTCATGCAGGTGCGCGATCTGCCTAACGAACTCAGAACCACCGCAGAACTGGCCGGCAAGCCGGAGGCCTTCGTGCTCCGCGGCGGGAGCGCGATCATTGGGCCGGATGGAAAATACGTCGTCGAGCCGGTCTTCGAAGCGGAAGCGATCGTGACCGCGGAGCTGGATTTGGGGGCGGTCGATCGGGAGAAGATGACGCTCGATGTCTCCGGGCACTACAGCCGCCCAGATCTTTTTAATTTTGGCCTAACGAATAAGGGAATGGCGGATGGAGACTAAAAAGCTGCGGGTCGGCAGTTTCTTCGGCGAGGAAGGCAGAAGGGGAAGATAGCCCCGTCGCGGGCTTAGCTGTCAATCGGGGCTGCGGCCGGCATCTGTCGGTTTAGCAGCACCTCGGCGATGTCGAGCACCTTGACCTCTTCACCGCCAGCGGTGCCGGCCATCCCGTCTGTCATCATGTTGAGGCAGAAGGGGCAGCCGGTCGCGAGCGTCTTGGCGCCCGTGGCCACCGCTTCGGCCGCGCGAATTTTCGAGACGCGCTGCTCCGGCGCTTCCTCAAACCACATCCGCCCGCCGCCCGCGCCGCAGCAGAAGGTCTTCTTCCCGCAGCGCGGCATCTCGCGAAACCCTTCATCGTTAGGCGCGTCGATGACCGTGCGCGGCGCCTCGGTGACGCCGTTCGCCCGCGCGAGATAGCATGGATCGTGCAGGGTGATCGGCTCGCCGTCGGAGCCTGCACTCGTTAGGCGTCCCGCTTCGATCAGTTCCGCGAGCAGACTGGAGTGATGCTGCACCTCATAGGTGCCTCCAAACTGCGGGTATTCGTTCTGGAGCGTGTTGTGGCAATGCGGGCAGGGGGTCACGACCTTGCGCACCTTGCGGCGGTTGAGCGTTTCGACATTGGTCGTGGCGCGTTCCTGGAAAAGGAACTCGTCGCCGATCCGCCG
>JBBSED010000011.1:0-90895 GCA_038240025.1 Chthoniobacterales bacterium | reverse complement strand
ATCGAAGTGATGAGCGGCCTGCTCGACCGGCCGGGAACTTTGACCGTGGAGATCCTCAAGCTTGATCCGACTTACGACGGGTTGCGGCAGGATCCGGCTTTTCAGAAAATGCTCACGGAGCATGGGGGTAAAACCTGATTGCGCGTCGGTGCGGTCGTCGTTAGGCAAACAATTATGAAATACGACCTGATTGTCATTGGCGGCGGACCGGCGGGCTACGTCGGCGCGATTCGAGCGGCCCAACTCGGAAAGAATGTCGCCTGCGTGGAGAAAGAACGTGCCGGCGGCACTTGCCTGAATTGGGGCTGCATCCCCACCAAGTCGCTCCTGCGCAACGCCGAGCTTTATCACCTGATGAAACATCGCGCGGGCGATTTCGGCATCACGATCGAGGGCTTGAGCTACGACTGGAGCAAAGTCATCCGACGTTCACGTGACGTCTCGGATAAGAACGCGGCCGGGATCGAGTTTCTCTTCAAGAAGAACAAGATCGATTACATCCGTGGCGAAGCTTCACTAGAAAAGGCCGGGGAAGTCTCGGTGCGGCTGACCGACGGGAAAGCCGAGACGCATCAGGCGGAGAAGTTCCTCGTTTCGACCGGTGTCGTCTCGCGACCGATGCCGGGCTTTCCGTTCGACGGGAAGAAGGTGATCGGCAGCCGCGAAGCGATGATTCTCGAGCCGCAGCCGAAGAGCATGGTGATCATCGGCGCGGGCGCGATTGGGGTGGAGTTTGCTTATTTTTACAACGCCTTCGGGACCAAGGTGACGCTGATCGAAATGTTGCCTAACGTTCTCCCGGTCGAGGATACCGAGGTTTCGCAGACCTTGGAGAAAGCGCTGCGCAAGCAAGGGATTAATCTGCTGACCGGCACGAAGACGACGAAGACCGCCCTCACTAAAAGCGGCGTCTCAATCACGGTCGAAGGCAAGACCACGGAGACGATCGAAGCCGAGGTCTGCCTCGTCGCCATCGGGGTGCAGCCGCTTTTGCCTAACGGAAAGTTAAAACTGAAATTGACCGACCGCGGCTACATCGAGACGGACGATCGCTACGAGACCAGCTTGGCAAACGTGTACGCCGCAGGCGATATCATCGGGCCGCCCTGGCTGGCGCATGTCGCGAGCTGGGAAGCGATCCAGGCGGTGGAAGGGATGTTTGGCAAAATTGAGCCGCGCAAAGTCGGCGCGTTCCCCGGCTGCACCTACTGCCAGCCGCAGGTGGCGAGCGTTGGCCTAACGGAAAGAGCCGCGCAGGAAGCCGGCCGCAAATTCCGGGTCGGCAAGTTCCCCTTCAGCGCCAGCGGGAAGGCGCGCGCGATCGGCGAGACCGAAGGCTTCGTGAAACTGATCATCGGCGAGCCACACGGAGAGATTCTCGGTGCGCACATCATCGGCCCCGAAGCGACCGAGATGATCGCGGAACTAGGGCTCGCGATGACCCTGGAAGCGACGCACGAAGAGATCGAGGCGACGATTCATGCGCACCCGACCTTGAGCGAGGCGGTGCACGAAGCGACGGGCCAGGCATTCGGCCACGCCATTCATCTTTAGCGTTGTCGCCGGGGGCCTGCGCCCCCGGCCACGAACGCGCTGAA
This sequence comes from Chthoniobacterales bacterium, assembly GCA_038240025.1. Lineage (GTDB taxonomy): Bacteria > Verrucomicrobiota > Verrucomicrobiia > Chthoniobacterales > UBA10450 > Palsa-1392. The sequence goes on along the minus strand of JBBSED010000011.1, from coordinate 89,297 downwards.
TTATTTCTTCCCGGTGACGAAGATCACGATCCCGCCGACGATGCAGAGGCCACCGACGATCGGACCGATCGGCACAGGATGATCCTGATGCTTGTTGATCTCGATTGGACCCACCTTCGCCACGTTCTCTTTCGTGGTGAAGCTGGTGTAGCCGCCGTAAGCGAGAACGATTACGCCAACCACAACGAGCACAAGCGCGAGGACGCCGGAAGATTTCATCAAACGGTTAACTAAATTCCGCGCCGACCGGAAACCAGATTAACGATCAACACGATCACCGCGATGACGAGCAGGATATGAATCAAGCTGCCACCGAACGGGACGATGAACGCTCCGAGCAGCCAGAGAACCAACAGAATTACGAATATTGTCCACAACATAGTATTAAGCCTCCAAGGTTAAGTTTCTTTTCTTTCGTGCGGGGCCAGACCATTGCGCTTGTTTTAGGTTAAAAAGATTACGGGGCCGATGGATGTTTAGCGTCCCCCGGAAAAAGTCCCAGCGGCATCGAGACCTTGGATCGTTAGGCGATTCCACGGTAACCGGGCGCGCGGATTGTCGTTTCCGCGGGCGTTTGTATGCTGGCAGATGGCGGAAACGGAAGCGTCGGCAGCGCAGCGTCTGATGGAATTGCGCGCGGAAATCGCGGAGCATAATCGCCGCTATTACGAGGAGGACGCGCCCGTCATCGAGGACCGCGACTACGACCGGCTCGACCGCGAGTTGCTCGACCTCGAGGCGCGCTTCCCGCAACTCGTGACGGCGGATTCGCCCAGTCAGCGGGTCGGTGGCTCCCCGCAGAAGGCTTTCCGGAAGGTGCAACATCGCCTGCCGATGCTCAGCCTCGACAATACTTATTCGGAAGATGAGGTCGGCGCTTTCTACCGCCGGATCGAGAAGCTTTTGCCTAACGAAAAGGTATCGGTGGTGATCGAGCCGAAAGTGGACGGGGTCGCCATCTCGCTCCTCTATGAGCAGGGAAAACTGCGCTACGCCGCAACCCGCGGGGATGGAACCACCGGCGAGGATGTGACCCAGAATGTGCGGACGATTCGCTCGATCCCGCAGCAGCTACCGGCCAACGCGCCCGCCCGGTTGGAGGTGCGGGGTGAGGTTTACATGACAAAGACGGGCTTCGCCAAACTCAATGCCGAGCGCGCCGCCGCCGGGCTGCCGGTTTTCGCGAATCCGCGCAACTCCGCCGCCGGTTCGCTGAAACAGCTCGACTCCGCGATCACCGCGCAGCGTCCATTGGGCGTGATCTTTTACGGGACGGCCGTGGTCGAGGGGATCGAGCTGACGCAGCACGTGCAGCTCTTCGCCCTCCTGAAAAAACTCGGACTCCCCTGCACCGAACGCTGGTGGGAAGCGGAGTCGCTGGAGGAAATTCTCCAGGCGATTCATGAGCTCGCGGAGATCCGGAATGACTTCGCCTACGAGACGGATGGCGCAGTGGTGAAGGTCGATTCCTTTACCCAGCGGGAGTCGTTAGGCATAACCGCGAAGTCGCCGCGCTGGGCGATGGCGTTCAAATACGAAGCCGAACGAGTGGAGACGAAGCTGCTCGACATCCTGATCCAGGTCGGCCGCACCGGCACGCTCACCCCGGTGGCTGCGCTCGCACCGGTCTTCGTCAGCGGGAGCACGGTGGCGCGCGCCACGCTCCACAACGAGGACGAAATCGAGCGCAAGGACATCCGGATCGGCGATACCGTGGTGCTCGAGAAAGCCGGAGAAGTCATCCCGGCGGTGGTCAGTGCACGGACCGATTTACGCGACGGGACGGAGAAGAGATTTCGGATGCCGGTGAGGTGTCCGGTCTGCGGAAGCAAGGTGGTAAAGGAAGAAGGCCAGGTCGCGGTCCGCTGTGTGAATGCGCAATGTCCGGCGCAGCTAAAACGCCGGATCGAGCATTTCGCGGCGCGCGGTGCGATGGACATCGAGGGCCTCGGCGAAGCGATGGTGGAACAACTCGTCGGGCAGAATTTAGTCCGCGAAGTGAGCGATATTTATCGCCTAACGAGTGCGGAGCTGGGCGAGCTCGAGCGGATGGGCGAGAAGAGCGTGGTGAAGTTGCTCGAAGCGATCGAGCGCAGCAAAGAGCAGCCGCTTTGGCGGCTGCTCTTCGGGATCGGGATTCTGCACGTGGGTGTGAGCGCGGCGCGCGCGTTGGCCCGTCATTTTGCGCATCTCGACGAACTGATGGCCGCGTCGCCGGAAGAGCTGCAACGGATTCCCGACGTCGGCGAAGTGGTGGGCGCTAGCATCGCGCAGTTCTTTCGCGAGCCGGCGAACCGCGAGATGATGGAGAAGCTGCGCGCGGCCGGCCTGCAACTGACGGGTGAGCCGAAAGTGGATTCGGCTTCCGCTTCCAAAATCAAAGGCATGACCTGGGTCATAACCGGGACGCTGAGCCGGCCGCGGGAGGAAATCGCGGAGGAGATCCTGCAACTGGGCGGGAAAGTCAGCGGGAGCGTGAGCAAGAAGACGAGCTACCTGCTCGCGGGCGAGGAAGCCGGGAGCAAACTCGAAAAGGCGAAGAAGCTCGGGGTTCGCGTCGTGAGCGAAGAAGAGTTTCGCGCGATGTTGTAGCCGTCTCGCTGTGCGAGACGTGGGTATCGGCTCGGTTAGCAGGACCTCTAAGCGCGCCCCGCGTTTGTCCCGGGGATGCCTGACCTCAGGGAGTCTTTTCGTGCGCCTCGAGTTTCAGCGGGACCGCCCAGTGCTTACTCGGCGCCAGCGCCATGGTGTCGGATTTCGGTGAACCGGCCTCGATATTGAAGGTGAGTTTCTGGTCGCCGCGCATCACGACGATCGGCACCGTATCGCCGGCGCTGATGAAAAACGATGCGTCGATCACGTCTTCGGGCTGATGCACTTCGACGTGGCCGACCTGCAGGAGGACATCGCCCGGCTGCAATCCGGAATCGGCCGCCGGTGTGTCCGGCCGAATCTGCGTCATCCGCGCGTTGGAGCCAGCCACCGGCGCCTCGGCCGCCTGCACATCGATACCGATCCACCCATGGCGCGCGTCGCCGAAGCGCACGTAATCGCGCCGAATCTTCTCCGCGGCATCGATCGGAAGCGCGTAACAGGCAGAACCACCCTCGACGCTGCTGATCAGGATGCCGACGACTTCGCCTTTGAAATTCAGGAGCGGCGCGCCTGCTTCCCCGCGCTGCGTCGGAAGATTGACCCGCAGGTGCGTAGTCGAGAAGTAGCGGCCCATCGCCTTGCGATCAAAGCCGGCGACCATCCCGAAGCTGGGCGTTTCCGGCAGATCGAGCGGGTAACCGATCGAGACCACGGGAGTCGTGAGTCCCACCCCGGTCGATTTGCCGATTGGCAGGAAAGGCGTGACAGCCTCGACTTTCAGCAGCGCGATCCCGCTCCGGACATCGGCCATCAGCTGCGTGGCGTGATATTTCCTTCCGTCGAATTGGACGGTGAAATTATCCGCATCGCCGCCCACCGAATAGGAAGTGTAGATCGTCCCGGTCGGGTCGATGAAAAAACCGGTCCCGGAGAGCTCACTGTGCTCATCGACCGCGTGGATTTTCACCACCGCCTTGCCGCAACGCTCGAAGAGCGCCTTAACTTCACGGCCGATGGCGCCCGCGGTGTCGTCCTGCGCACGCAGGAACGGCGCGGTCGTTAGGCCAAGGAGCGCGAGAAACGCGCCGCGTTTAAAAATTGAAAGACGGCTCATAACTCACGGGCAGCCGGTCGAGCACATAACGCGGCGGCGTCTGTGCGCGGTGAGTGTAGGCGCTTTCATCAAGTTGACTCCGAAGATCCGGCCCAAGATTGCGCGCCGCCAGAGTCACCGGCGAGCTCAAGGTGAAATGATCGTGAGGCGGAACGAACCCGCCGCCATCCATGACTTCCGTGAGATTGCCCCCGGCGACAGCCACCCCGAGTCCAGGCTGCGACGGCGTCTGGTAAACCTTCAACGAAAGCACCGCAGCACAGACGAGCACGGCCGCGAGCGCTGCCGGATAGGAGGTGAGCGACGGAATGTTGAGCTGGAAGAAGGAACGCGAGAGGCGTTGCCAGATCACGCTCCAAAGCGGTTCGCGGAGCAGTTCGTCGCGCTGCCGACGATGGAACTCATGGAGGAAATTTTCGAAGTAAGCAGGAGGTGGCTGTTCGAACTTTTTCAAACGGAGCAATTGTCCGATTTCGGTGCTGAGCTCGTTTTCTTCGAAGTGGTCCATGCAGCTAAGAGTCGTTAACCAACGGGGTTCTTGCGGAATTCGTCCAGATAATTTTGCAACTGGCGATTCGCGTAGAACAAGCGGGACCGCACCGTACCTTCGGAAACCCCGAGAATTTTACTGATCTCGGCGTGGGGCATTCCTTGAATATGAAACATGGTGACGACCGCTCTGTGTTCTTCAGACAGCTTCATCATCGACTCGTTCAATCTTCGCTGGAGCTCGCCGAGGTCGGCCTCGCGCACCGGGCTTGTGGTCGAAGTGAGCTCGATGAACTCCTTGTCGTTCTGGATGCTCGCGTCCACGTCGTCGAGGCTGAGGTGATAACGCCGGCCGCGCTTCTTCAGGAAGTTCAGCGTCATGTTCACCGCGATGGTGTGGATCCAAGTGTAAAAACTGGATTTTCCGCGGAACCCCTTGATCGCGCGATACGCTTTCGCGAAGACATCCTGGAGCATGTCGTTCGTGTCCTCGTGGTTCGAGGTCATGTTGTAGACGAGGCCGTAGAGGCGCGGGGAATATTTCACCACCAGATCGTCGAACGCCGCGGCGTCGCCGGCCTGGGCGCGGGCGACCAGCGCCTGGTCTTCATCGATTCGCGGTTGATCCATCGCCGTGCGGCTACGTTTAGCACGCGCGGGCGAAGGGGACGACAGTAAATCGGTTAGGCGGCGCGGGGCGCGAAAGGCGAGAGCGTCGGACATCGTTTAGCGGCGATCGCGCACGGAGAGGAGCCAGAGCAGGTTGCCCAGGGTCGCGACAAATGCGGCTACGTAGGTCCAGGCGGCGGCGTTGAGGACCTTGTTCACGCCGACGGCTTCGGTGCCGGGCTGGATGATGCCCATTTGCTGGAGAATGATTTTCGCCCGGTGTGAAGCGTCAAACTCCACCGGCAAAGTGATGAGCTGGAAAAGCAGCAGCGCAAGGTAGCAATAGATGCCGATCGTGATCAGCCCGGTGATGTGAAAGAAGAGCCCGCCGATGATCGCAAAGGGCAGGATGCGGGTGGCGATACCGGTGACGGGCACGACCATCATTCGCGCCTTCAAAGGCGCGTAAGCCTTGGCGTGTTGAATCGCGTGGCCGGTCTCGTGCGCGGCGATGCCGAGCGCGGCGACCGACGGCGTCTGATAGACGTTGCTGGAAAGACAGAGCCGCTTCTTCGTGGGGTCGTAGTGATCGCCAAGATAATCGTTGATCTCGACCACTTCGACGTCGCGGATGTTCGCCGCCTGTAAAATTTCCCGGGCTGCTTCCGCGCCGGTGATATTTGAACTCGCGCGGACCGCGCCCCACTTCTTAAAGGCGCTGCTGACGCGGAATTGCGCCCACAGACCGATGAGTAGCGGGACGCCGACGAGTAAAAGATAATTGGACGAGAAAAGCATCCCGCCCCCGTAACCGTAGGGATGTAACATGTCAGGTAAAAGAAACCGTCGTTATCATAGACGCTTGGAGGAACGGGATGTTCATTTTCCGCGGTTCGCTTCGGCGCGCCGGCCGGCGCTAGATTTCGAGCCGATGCTCGAAATTCGAGAGCATCTTGATCCCGCTTTTCGTTAGGGCGACGAGGTCTTCCGTGCGCACGCCACCGAGGCCCGGGTAGTAAAGACCCGGCTCGACTGTGAGCACATGGCCGACCTTGAACGTCGTCTTCTGGAAGCGCGGGAACTCGTGAATCTCCAACCCGAGCCCGTGACCGGTTCCATGAAAAAATCCGGTCTGTCGCCCGTCGCGCAACTCCGTCGGATAGCCTTGGTCGGCGAAGAATTTTTTGATCTCCAGATGAAGTTTCAACCCGTCGACCCCCGGCTTCATCTTCTTCAAAGCGAGCGCCTGTCCGGCGTTGACGGTCTCCCAGAGACGGCGCTGCGCGTCACTCGCCTTCCCGCGGAGCACCGTCCGCGTCATGTCGCCGTAATAGCCGCTGCTCGCCGAGCGCGGAAAGATATCGAGAATGATCAGGCTGTTGGCTTTCAGCGGCCCGTGCCCGCGCTCGTGCGGATCGCACGCCTGCTCGCCCCCGGCGACGATCGTATTAGCAGGCAAACCGCCGGCTCGCAGGATCGCCGAGTCGATTTCTGCACGAAGTATTTCCGAGGTCAGAACTTTACCTGACCATTCCAGTTTACCGCCCTTGCCCGGCTGCGATTTTTTCAGCACTTTGATCCCGCGCGCCATCCCGGCCTCGGTGATCTCCATCGCTTTGCGCAACAGCCGCTGCTCCGCCTTTGTCTTGGTTTCCCGTGCCGGCCAGTAGAGCTCGCCCGCCGGTTCGACGCGGATTTTGTTCGTCTCCAGCTTGCGCGCGAACCCGAGGGGAAAACTCGCCGGAACCAGCGCCGACTTCACTTTTCGAGTCGCGAGAAAACGCGCGAGCACCTTTGCGTAAGCCGGTGATTGACGGCTTGTGCCCTGCACTTCCTTTTCAAACTGACTGTAGGGCAGGATCTCATCCGCCTCGGCCTGCTTCCGCCCGCGATCGATCTCCAGATCACTGAGCACGAGCGTACGTCGGCCGTTCTGCTCGAGAAAAATGAAGGGATCCGGCGCGAAGAATTTCGTCGCGAAAAGCATGTCGGCGTCTTGCTCGCTCGCGGCGACCATCAGGCGGGTTTTGGTGTTGGGTTTGCTCATTGTTAGGCGACGCAAGTTAGCCTTCGCGCCCGTGCGCGTCGAGCGCGTTGTCGCCGTTTCGCTGTGCGAAACGCGGGTATCGGCACGCTTTGTCTCACGGACGCCGGGAGGCTTGGGGAGTCGATACCGCGCTTCGCACAGCGAAGCGGCTACAGGGGCGAACGCTCAGCCCCGAGAAGCCGGTTATAGCGTTCGGACCTGCGCTAGGTTCTGCGCACCTCTAACTGCCGCCGCAAAATCCAGTGCAGGAGCGCGAGCAGACCGAGGCTTGAGATTAACAGGACCGCGGTGTTGTAAGTGAAGACACTGACCGGTTTCCCAAAGTAACGCTTTTGCGCGCCGAAGAAAACGTTCGGTTTTCCGCCGCGCCGGTAGTCGCTCTGCTCCATCTCTGCGTTCGCGATTAGGTCGGAGACTTTTTGGTTCACGTAGAGTTGCTCGGCGGTAATGGGGCCGTTGGCATTCTTGAAATCTTCGCGCAGAAAAGTGATCTTTCCGGCCAGGATCCGATCGATCTGCCCGAGAAAAAGCTTGAGCTGTTTGCTGTCGCTCGCCTCTAGACCGGAGAGAACGGCGAGCGTTTCCTTGAGGTCGTCGAGCCGTTTGGCATCGCCCGGATTGCTCTCGTGGCGGGCAACGATTTCGTCGATTTGTCGCTGCGCTTCGTCCTGTCGTTTCGTGAGGGGATTCAACTTCGCCTGCGCGACGACCAGCTCTTCGTACGACCAGCGCATCGCGACGAACTCGCAGATGAACGGCACCTGCAGCTTGCTGTCCATCTTTTGCGTTTCGTCGTTATCGGGATGCTCGTGGAACCAGCGCGCAAAGGTGTGCACGAGGTCGAGATTGCGGTTCATGTCCTGATACTTGATCAGCGCGCCGCCCATCACGATCTGCGGGATAAGGACGAAGGGGACGATGTTCGCCGCAGTTTTCGGATCGGCCACGAGGGCAGAGACGACCAGGCCTAACGACACCCCACTCATCGCGGTCAGGAAGACAATTGCGAGATCGGGCCAGAACATGCCGCGGATGCCGAGGATGTAATTGCCGATGAGGACGAATAGGACGCACTGCAGCAGGGCAAAGACGCCTAACGACACCGTTTTTGCGAAGACGTAGTAGCTCAGGCGAACGTTCAGGTTGCGCTCCCGCTGGAGCACAGGTCGATCGCGGATGATGTCGTCGGCGCTGTTCGTGAGGCCGAGGAACATGGCCACAATCAGGGTCAGAAAGAGGAACGTCGGGATGTGATAGGCCGACGCGAAATCGTACGAGCCGCTATCGGAATAACGGAGGATAAGCCCGATGAAGAGCGCGAGGAGCGGCGCGAAACCGATCGTGACCACGAGGTTGCCGCGGTTGCGGAGCTTGCTCAGGAAAGCGCGGCGCAGGAGCGTCCGGAGTTGCGTCCACTCGTCGTGCCAGCGGATCGGCTCGCGGATTTTTTGCGGTGGCGCCGGCGGGAGCGGCAGCACCGGATCGCGGCGCAGCGGCACCTGCTTTACGTCCTGGATTAAACGGAAGGCTTCGTATTTGTCGCGCCAGAATTCCGGCGAATAGCGCCGCGCGGGCATGAGCTGGCCGCGGTTATTCTCCTCGTAAATGATGTCGCCGCTGAGATCGCGCAGCGGCGTCTCGAGCACATCGAAAATGAACTCCGGCCGGGTGGTGCCGCAGGCTGCGCAGGCGCCGAGGTCGGCCCCGAACTGGTGCTGATGCTCCGCCTCCGCGAAGTAGCGCAGCATGTCGCTCGGGGTGCCGAAGAAGACGAGCCGGCCGCCCTTATCGAGCAGGATCGCCTTGTGAAACATCTGGAAAAGTTTCGAGCTGGGCTGGTGAATTGTAACAATGATTATTTTGTTATGCGCCATCCCGCGGATGATCTCGATCACGTGCTCGGAATCCTTCGAGGAAAGGCCGGAGGTCGGCTCGTCGAAGAGGTAAACGTCGGCCGAACCGATCATGTCGAGGCCGATGTTGAGGCGCTTCCGTTCGCCGCCGCTGAGCGTTTTTCTCATCGGCGGGCCGACGATGCTGTCGCGCCGCTCGCTTAAGCCAAGCTCGATCAGTTTCGCGTCGAGCCGCCGATTGCGATCGCGGCGGGAGAGGTGAGGCGAACGAATCGCGGCCGCGAAGTGCAGGTTCTCGCCGATCGTGAGGTGCTCGTCGAAGGCGTCCTCCTGCGGGATGTAGCTGACGTAGCGCTTGAGCGTGTCGAGATTTTCGTAAAGCGGCTGGCCATTGAGCAGGACTTCGCCGCCACCCGGCTGGAGCTGGCCGCCGAGCACCCGCATGAGGGTGCTTTTGCCGGAACCGCTCGCGCCCATCACGCAGACGAGCTCGCCGCGATTGACCGCGAAGCTGATGCCCTCGAGGCCGATGTCGCTGTTCGTGAAGCGATGGTTGATGTCCAACACCTCGAGGCTGCGGATGATGTTGCGTTCCTCCTCGATGATCCGCTCGGAAAAATCGCAGCGCAGAAATTGCCCGACATCGATCCGGATGGTGTCGCCATCGGCGAGCGGCGCGGTCGTGCGCACGGCGATGTCGCCGACCATGATCGGGCGATCGGACTCGAGCACTTCGAGCACCCCGACGCGCTTGTCGTAGTCGCACAAGATTTTCAGGAGCACGTCGCCCGCGGTCCCGGGCGAGAGCAGAATGTCGTCTTCCTCCAGCAGGCTGGGGTTGTTCGAGACGAGGTATTCCGACTTCGAGGCCTTAAGCTGGAAGCGCCCGCCCATGGCGCGCGCCCGGCGGCGGAGATCGGCGAGATCGAGCTCGGTGTCGTTATGAAAAACGATCCGATCTTCGAGCGCGGCGTCGACTGTCGTGCCGGCTTTTAACTTCACGCCGTTGAGCGTGGCGCGGACATCGCGGAGCGCTTTCACCTGCACCTGCAAGCCAAAGGTGACCTCGAGCGAACTGTCGCGCGTCTTCGAGCGTTCCATCTCCACTTCATCGGAGTCGCGATTTACCCGCACGAAAATCTGCGGGAGCGACACGTTCTTTTTCGCGTTGAAATAGGTGGCGAGATCCTGGAACGAGAGCACCTGGTCGCCGATGAGGATGCGCTGACCCGGATAGATCCGGCAAAACCCGCCGCGCGCGAGCGGACGCCCGCGCACCGAGACCTGCTGGGTGCTGTAATTTTTCAGAAGAATCAGATCGTGATAACGAAAAGCGAGCAGCCGGTCGCTGCCACCCAGGCTTTTCAGGGTCACGTCGGATTGACCGTTGGGCCCGAAGGAAACCGCCTCGAGGGGTGAGGCCCCGCGCTGATAAACTCCCGGGTCGGACTCCTCGGAGGCGTTGAGCTGATAAACGATGTCGATCGCCTGCGCCGCCATCCCGAGCTGCGACATGAACGAGTAGAACGCGACGACCTGTTCCTGCTTCAAGCCGGCCTGCGAAATCAGGTCGTAGAGTTGAACCCCGAGCATGATCTTCCGATCCGCGCTGAGGGAGGCGGCGAGTTTTTGCGCCATCTCAGAGAGATCCTGCTGCTCGTAAAGCGCCTGCCGGAAAAGCGTCCGCAGCTCTGAGTAAACCGTCTCCGGGTAGTCGTAACGCAGGAAGCCTAACGAGGAATCGATTTCCTCCTCGAGCAGGACGCCGTCGGCTTTCGAGAAACTCGCCAGCACTTGAATGAGCAACGGCAGAAGGTTAGGACCTTCCGCAACGCTCCGCGGCTTGCGCAGCGCGCGGCGCATCCAACGCCGGCTACGCCGCCGCAAGCGCCAGGCGAGCGGCGTCATGCGCTGGACCGCGCGATCGATCCGATCGGCGACTGTTGAGACGAGTTCTGACATGCGGTGCTGCGCGGAAATTACCCGTGTCCGTCCGGAGACGCAATGAACGCCGGCCGCAGCGCGCGGTCAGATGAAGCAGCGCAGGGACTCATTTCGCGTGATTAATTTAACCATCTTCTCCCAAGCGAATAGCGGGTTCCGGGCCACCCTTGGGCCCGGCTCCTGCTCTTTTGCATTGCCAAACGCTTCATGATAGTTTTTCCGCCCGTGCGAACTCCGCACGATTTCTCCTATGGCCCAGCCTGATCGTAACTCTTCCAAAGACAACAAACCCCGTGGCGGCGACCCCAATTTCAATTGGCGCGGCGTCATCCTTTTCGCGATCGCTTTTGCCCTGATCGGGCTGGCGATCCTGTTCCGTGGCGGCACGGGCTACAGCAGCGAGGAGAATGTCCCCTACAATCGATTCCTCGAGCTGCTCGATAAGAAACAGATCGTCAACGATCCGAAGTATCCGCTTATTCTCGTGGTCGAGGACGGGCGGCCGACCCAGAGCATTCGGGGCGCCTACACCCGGCCCGGCGTGGGCAACGCCCCCGCGCAGCAGGTGCCGTTTCGCACTACGATCTATCTGAATTTCACCACCGACCTGCAGGCGAAACTGGAGGCCGCCGGAATGCAGCCTGCCATTCGCACCGAATCGAACGTGCTCGCGCAGGCTGTCATCGGTTTCGTGCCGATCGCGCTCTTCCTGCTGATTCTTTATTTCCTCTTCCGCCAGCAGATCCGCATGGCCGGTAAAGGCGCGCTGAACTTCGGCAAGTCAAAAGCCCGCATGCTCGCGCGGGATAAAAACAAGATCACCTTCAAGGACGTCGCTGGCGTCGAGGAGGCGAAGGACGAAGTGCAGGAGCTAGTTGAGTTCCTGCGCGACCCGAAGAAATTCCAGAAACTCGGCGGCCGCATTCCCAAAGGCGTGCTCCTCGTTGGTCCTCCGGGCACCGGCAAGACTCTCATCGCCCGCGCCATCGCCGGCGAAGCGGATGTGCCGTTTTTCTCGATCAGCGGCTCGGACTTTGTCGAGATGTTCGTCGGCGTCGGCGCGAGCCGCGTGCGCGACATGTTCGAGCAGGGAAAAAAGTCTGCACCTTGCATTATTTTCATCGACGAAATCGATGCGGTCGGCCGCCATCGCGGTCACGGCGTCGGCGGTGGCCACGACGAACGCGAGCAGACGCTGAACGCGCTCCTCGTGGAAATGGACGGCTTCGATACCCAGGAAGGCGTGATCATCATCGCGGCTACGAACCGCCCCGATGTGCTCGATCCCGCGCTCCTGCGTCCGGGTCGTTTTGATCGGCAGATCACGGTTAATTTACCGGATGTGAAAGGCCGCGAGGAAATCCTGCGGGTGCATTCCAAAAAAGTGAAACTGGCGGAAGGTGTCGACATGGGGGTCGTCGCCCGAGGCACGCCCGGCTATTCCGGCGCGGAGCTCGCGAACGTGATCAATGAAGCCGCGCTCCTCGCCGCGCGTCGTGGTCTCAAAGGGATCACCCTTTCCGAGCTCGAAGAATCCCGCGACAAAGTCCGCTGGGGCAAGGAACGCCGCAGTCTCGCGTTGAGTGAGAAGGAAAAGACCAACACGGCTTACCACGAAGCTGGCCACGCCCTCTTGCTCGAGATGCTGGAGTTCACCGAGCCACTGCACAAGGTCACGATCATCCCACGCGGGCCGTCGTTAGGCAGCACGATGTGGCTGCCGCTCGAGGACAAATACACTCAGCGCCGCAAAGAGCTGCTCGACGATCTCGTGGTCAGCATGGGCGGCCGGGTCGCGGAAGAAATCGTATTCGGCGATGTCACCAGCGGTGCACGCGGAGACATCCAGATGGCGACGCGTCTCGCCCGCAAGATGGTTTGTGAGTGGGGTATGAGCGACAAAATGGGCATGGTCGAATACGGCGAACACGAAGACTACGTCTTCCTCGGCCGCGACATCTCGCGCGCCCGTGATTACAGCGAAGCGACCGCCGAACAGATCGATTGCGAAGTGCGCAAACTGGTCGACGACGCTTATGCGCGTGCTACCACAATTCTCACCGCGAATCGGAGCAAGCTCGAAGTGATCGCGAAAGCCCTGCTCGAATTTGAAACTCTCGACGGCAATCAAATTCGCGAAGTGATCGAGCACGGTCGTTTAATGAATCCGCCGCCCGCTCCGCCGCCGCAGTCCGGCCGGATGGCGCCGGAGAAGCCACCCAAGCAGATCGTGGTCGCACCGGATGTCGCCCCGCCGCTTGGTGGGGGCCTGAGCGGCGCGCCCGCCTAACGAGTTGTTGGGCGCTGTGCTGGCGGTCGTCCACTCCCATCAGGATTCCGTTTTAGCGCTGCGGATATTTTTCAGCGTCTGTCTCGCGCTCGTCTTCCTCGCGGGCGTGCTCGTCTTCCGGCGTCGCCGCCAGCTCTTTTTTGATCCCGATCCGGAAGTGGTCGCGGATCACCGGGCGGTGCGGAATCTTCGACTTTGGCAGGTGATCCTCGTCTGGCTCCTCGCGGTGGAGCTGCTCGTTACCATGCTCTGCCGGCTCTGAGGCCTTTTATTTCTTGGGCGGGAAGAGGACGTTCTCGCGTTCCACCGCTGCGCCGCGGCGTTTGAAAACCTCGAGAATCTCCGGCGTGTAATACTCGCCGCCGTAGGCCGGGTTCAGCCCGAAAAAGATCTGTCCTCCGGGTTGCAAATGCTGCTCGAGATCCGCGACGAGGAACTCCCATTCCTTCGCACCCCAGCGCCAGGAGTTATCCTTCCCTCCGTGAAAAGCGGTCGAGAACGCGGTGATCAGATCGAACTTCCGCCCGAAGTCCGGCATCGGCTCGAACGCCTCGATCCGATAAATCACGCGCTCCACGCCTAACAAGTCTACCAGTTCATCGAAAACTGGAATCCCACCGGTGTCGAATCCCAGTCCGCGATGACCCTGATCCTGCGCGACGTAGAGAAAAAAGCCGCCGCCGCAGCCGATATCGAGGATCTCCTTCGGACTCGTGAGGTGAAGATTGAGGTCCTGGACCCGCCGGATATTCAGCTGCAGATATTTTTCCAAGTCGAGATACTTCGCGTAATGCCGCCAGCTCGCTGGCGCGTCAGCGGGCGGGGAACCCAATTCCGCCTGCAACTTCCGCAGGCGGTTCTGATCGACTTTCGCGAGCAACGGCCCGAGCGGAATGGGATGCAGCACCCGCCGGATCCGCCGCCACGAACGGCGGTAGGTGAGCGGCTGAAAAAGTTTGCCGACCTTGTGCGAGAGATTCAAAACGAGGGTGAGGCTTAGCGGTTAACCGCGCGCTTTTCAACCTCGTGGGCACAAAGATCGGCCGCCGCCCCCAGCCACTGCGGGAAGTGAAACGCGAAACCGCTCTCCAACAGCCGGCCGGGCACGACCCGGCGGCTCTTCAGGACCAACTCCGTCTCGGTCCGCATGAAAAACGCGCCAATTTCCAACATCCACCTTGTCGCCGGCAATCCGATCGAGACGCCGGCGGCCCGGCGCAGCGCGCGCATGAAATCGCGATACGGCAGCGGGTTCGGCGCCGCGAAATTAATCGCCCCTGCGAGATCCGGGCGCGCGATTACCCAGTCAATCGCGCGAACGAAATCCTCGTGATGAATCCAGGAAACAAATTGCTGGCCCGAACCGGCCGGACCGCCGAGCCGCAGCCTAACGAGCCCGAGCAGGGTCGCGAAGATTCCGCCGCGATCCGGGCTCATGATCATCGTGGAACGCATTTTTACCTTCCGGGTCAGCGGCGTGGGGGCTTCAGCGCAGGCTTTTTCCCAGGCCTCCGCGACGGCGATGCTGAAGCGCCAGGTATCTGGCGCGTTCGCTTCCTGGCCGCCCAGCCGCCCGGTCGCTTCGTCGTTAGGCGCGTCGAAGCGGTGCGCATAGATCGTCGCCGTGCTCGCCTGCAACCAGAGCGCCGGAGGCCGCTGCGTGCGGGCGATCGCTTCGCCAATCACGCGCGTCGAGTCGACGCGTGAATCCATGATCTGGCGGCGATTTTCCTCGCGGTAGCGACAGTTCACGCTCCGGCCGGCGAGGTTGATCACGACCTCGGCGCCCTCGAGGAAGGCGGCCCAATCTCCGTGCGAGCGGCCGTCCCAAAGGTGAAAGCGCCACGGGGTGCTCACCGCGTGCCGCCCGAGCACGATGACCTCGTCGCCCCGCCCGTGAAAGTGCCGAGCCAGAACCGTTCCGACCTGCCCGGTGCCGCCAGCGAGGACGAGCTTCATCCCACGGGGTTCACTGGAAAGTGCTTGTTCTTCAGGCGCTCCGGCACCCGCTCGGTCCGTTCCGTTTCGATCTCCTCGGTCGCCGCGCCTAACGAGTCGTAGGCCCCGCGGCTTTTCGGCGCACGGCTCATGTAGCAGACCGCGTGGGCGAGGGGAATCTTTGCCTCCGGCATCCCGACAAATTCCACCGCCTGTTGCGTCGCGATCGCGAGCGGAAGCGCCTGCGCGTCGGCCAGCCCGATGTCTTCACTCGCGAAGATCACAATCCGCCGCGCGATGAAGCGGAAATCCTCCCCGGCGTGGAGCATTTTTGCGAGCCAGTAAACCGCGTTCTTCTCGTCGGACGCACGCATGCTTTTGATGAAGGCGCTGATCGTGTCGTAGTGCGCGTCGCCCGCGCGATCGTAGACCACCGCTTTCGTCTGGATGCTTTCCTCCGCGACCTGGAGCGTGAAGTGGACGACCCCCTTCTCGTTAGGCGGCGTGGTCAGGACTCCGATCTCGAGCGCGTTCAGGCATTTCCTGGCATCGCCGTCGCTCAGCTTCGCGAGATGGCGTTTCGCCGCGGCGTCCATTTTCACCCGATGTTTCCCGAGGCCGCGTTCCGCGTCGGCGAGGGCGCGCTCGATCAGCTCCTCGAGGTCGTCTACGCCTAACGACTCGAGCTGGAAAACCTGCGAGCGCGAGACCAG
The DNA here is from genome assembly GCA_038240025.1 of Chthoniobacterales bacterium. GTDB lineage: Bacteria > Verrucomicrobiota > Verrucomicrobiia > Chthoniobacterales > UBA10450 > Palsa-1392. Next base: position 73,705 of record JBBSED010000011.1, on the reverse strand, counting down.
CGCGCTGTTCACGTAGAAGAATGGATTGTAGGTGGTGGCGCCGATCAGCCGGAGATTCCCGCTCTCCACATCGGGCAGGAGGATGTCCTGCTGGGCTTTGTTGAAGTGGTGAATCTCATCGACGAACAGAATCGTCCGTTGCCCGGAAGTGCGGCGGCGATTCGTGGCCGCGGCCACGACCTTGCGCATCTCCGCGACGTTGCTCTCGACCCCGCTCAGTTTTTCAAATTTCGACTCCGTCAGCGCGGCGATGATTTGCGCGAGGGTCGTCTTTCCCGTGCCCGGTGGGCCGGAGAGGATAACGGAAGGCAGCCGATCCGCCTCGATCGCGCGGCGGAGCAACTTGCCGGGGGCGAGGATGTGCTTTTGCCCGACGTATTCGTCGAGATTCCGCGGCCGCATCCGGCTCGCCAGTGGCGCCGCGGCGTCGTTAGGCGCGCTCATCTCCTTCTCGGTTTCGCCAAACAAATCCTGCACGCGCCAGCCTAACGTCGTGCATCTTGTTTGTCAGTTACCGCGGCGCGGCTGCTTCCGGGGGCGCTGGCCGCTGGCCCGTGGTTCGGCGCGGCTCGCGCCGAATACCACGCACAGCGTCGTGCCTAACGACAAGTCTGCTCACGGGTTGCGCTGCGCGCAAAAATGCATTCGGCGAGCCACTCCCGCAGCCGCGGGACGACAGGCCAGCGGCCTGTGCTCCCCGGATTGCTTGACCCCACCCACGCGCGCCCTCATTCTCAGGACTGCGCCATGAAACGCATTCTCGTTCCGGTCGATTTCTCTCCCGCGATGGAAGGCGTGCTCGCTCTGGCGCGCGAGATGGCGCGCGCGTTCCAGGCCGAGCTGCATCTCGTGCACGTGCGCGAAATCGGCGCCGTGCCGGTCTTCCCCGCGGGGATTGGTTATCCTGGCATGGGCATGCCGGAGATGAGCCTGACCGGTGGGATCGCGATGGTCCCGCCGCCGCCGGTCCCGGGCGAGCCGCCTAACGAGAAGAAACCCGGCCAGCTTGACGCGCTCGCGGAGGATCTGACCCGACGGGGAATTCAGTCCTTCGCCCACGAACGCGACGGCATGGTGGTGGAGGAAATCCTGCGCACCGCCGATGACCTGGCGGTCAATCTCGTGGTCATGGGGTCGCACGGCCACGGCTCGGTTTACAATCTCCTCGTCGGCAGCGTGACCGAAGGCATCCTGAAGGCGAATCGCCGGCCGGTTCTGCTCGTGCCCGCCCCGGCACTGCCGAAATAATCGTGGACGCCTTGCGCGGCCCGGCATTTGCTCGACAGGTTTTCCCAGCATGTGCGCCCGGTTCCTGTTTTTGCTCCTCTTCTGCCTCGCGGCGCCGGTTGGCCTAACGACGGCCGCGAATCTGCCGTACGATACCGTCTTTCGCGGAGAAGGCGCCTTTGCCCGGCTGGTCGCGGAGGCGAAGGCGAACAATTGGCGCGCGCTGCCGATCGGTGAACGCACCGCCGCAGTCGGGCACGCCCTGCTCGGCACCCGCTACAAAGCTTTCACCCTCGAAATCGACGATCGGATCGAAGCTGCGTCGGTGAATTTCAACGGGATGGATTGCTGGACTTACTTCGAGATCTCGCTCGGCTTCGCGCGGATGCTCAACGAGCTGGAGATCGCCTGGACTCCCGCCACGCTGCTCCATTTCGTCGAGCTCGATCGCTATCGAGGCGGCGCTTGCACCGGCGAATACCTCTCGCGGCTGCACTACCTCGAAGACTGGCTGGCGGATAACGATCGCCGCGGACTGGTGGACGATCTCACCCGCCAGCTCGGCGGCGTGGCCGTGAATCACGCCGCGCGCGAGATGACGCTCGGCTGGAAACATTATCGCTATCTCAAGGCGAATCCGTCGTTACTCGGGCCGCTCGGCCAAATGGAGGCGCGCGTGAGTCGCCAGCCGCTCTATCAGATCGCAAAAAATCACGTCGCGCGGATCGAATCGAAACTGAAGAGCGGCGACATCATCGGGATCATCTCCCGCGATCGGCCGGGGATTTATTCCACGTCGCACGTCGGCCTCGCCTACCGCACGCCGGACGGCGTGCTCCATTTCATGCACGCCTCGTCGCCGCATAATTACGGCAAGGTGGTGGTCGACACCGAGCTCTCGAAGTATCTGGCGCGTTACGGCAGCGACACCGGCATTCTGGTAGCGCGGCCGGTTCGTTAGTTGTAGTCGTCCCGGAGTAGCCTGACGAAGGCGAGGCGCGCCGTGGCCACTTTCCTGGTGAGGTCGGTCTGGTCGTGGAGGAACTTCACACTCGAGACCAGCCAGGTGGTTTGCACCTGCTGGTCTTCCAATCTGCAGGCGAGACGCTTGCATGACCAGACAGCCGGGACGCTGTGTTACGGGTTTTCGAACAGCTTCTAGTTTAGGGATCTCCCGTAGACTTAAGCCGAAAGGTTACCAAGCGACGAGAGATGACCAGAAAATTTCGCGCTGCGAAAAATCTCCGGAGCGCTGGGCCGCAAATTCGTTAGGCGCAACCCGCCGCTCGAAGAATACCGGCGCGATGCGCTATTGGTGGCGCTGTTTTTCCACCAGGGTCTTGAGCTGGCGCTCCATCGTCTTAAAGGCATCGTTGATCACTTTGCTCAAGGGCTCGTGCATCTCGTGCGCGTTCTGTTTTTCCTCCGCGACCAGCTCGTGGCCCGGCGGCACGGTCACGTCGATCCGGACGCGAAATGGATTGCCGGAATGCTGCGAATGGTTCGGGTGTTCCACGACCACATCGCAGCGGCTGATGTGATCGCAGAAATGATCGAGCCGCGCGGCCTTCGAGCGGATGTGCTCTTCGAGTTGATCGGTTTTTTCCACGCCGCGATACGAGATTTCGATGGGTAGCTGCATGGATTAACGTGTCGCCTCAGAGCGGTTGGAGCGAGTGGAATGACTCGCCAGTTTTGCCGGTTCGATTTTTACGAGGTCGGATTTCATATGCTCGACGACCCGATCGCGGATCGGCGCGGGAAGCAATTCGGTGACTGCGCTGTGGATGGAAGCGGGCGCGGCGAAGGACCAGCCTTCGCCTTCTTCTTTGGCCACGATCTCGGCGATGTGGTCGGCTAATTGCCGGACCATACGTTTTTCGTTTTCAAGCTCGGGTCCGGTGCGCGCGGCGACTGAAGTCGCGTGGAAGGCGCTCCCGTCGCTCACCGGGAATTTGCCGGCTTGGGCGGTGACCTTGTCACCGGTGGTGAGATGAGCGCCGGTGATCTCGAGCGCCTGGACGAGGTGGAGACTGGGACCGCGATTCGGAGTGTCAGCGACGCGGTAGGCTTTCAGGCTGCCGCGATCCGCCACGATGATGAGTGATGTCGGGGTCATGGGTGCACCATGAGTTCGCGCCCGCGCCCGTTTTTGCGCGCAGCCGAGAGCGAGGTGACGGGCGCGCGCAGAGGCGGCTTGGCCTAACGATGGCGTCTGCGCCCAGCCGCACCCCCGCGCTCGCTTAAACTTTGGCGGGCTTCGTCTCGCCGTTTTTCGGCGCCGCGAACTCGCGCTTCTTCCACGATTCGTGGCGCGCATGGGCGGTCGAGCCGGTCGCGAGTTGGAGCAGCATGGAGGCGCGTCCCTGGATTACGACGTCGTCGCCGGAGACGCGGTTTTGCGGGTCGGCGAAGAAGCCTTCCGCGGACGCGGTGTCGAGCAGGATCTGCCACACGACATCTTTCTGCCCGGGCAGGACAAACGGGATCGGCTCGTGGTGCGCGTTGATCATGAGCAGGAAAGTGTTGTCGCGGATTGGCTCGCCTTCGAAGGTCTGGACGTCGATCGTATCGCCGCTCAGGAGCATCCCGAGACAGCGGACGAAGGGCGAGTTCCACTCGTCGTCGTTCATCTCCGCGCCGCCGGGGGTGAACCACATGACGTCGCGGATTTCCGAGCCGCGAATCCGCCGGCCCTGGAAGAATTTCGGGCGTCGGAAGACCGGGTGATCGTGCCGGAGCTTGATCAGGCGCCGGGTGAAATCGAGGAGCGACTGCTGCGATTCGTCGAGCTTCCAATCGAGCCAGCTAATCTCGTTGTCCTGGCAATAGGCGTTGTTGTTTCCCTGCTGCGTGCGGGCCCATTCGTCACCGGCGGTGAGCATCGGCACGCCCTGCGAGAGGAAGAGAGTGGTGAGGAAATTGCGGCGTTGCTGGAGCCGCAGTTGATTGATTTCCGGGTCGTCGGACGGGCCTTCGGCGCCGTGGTTCCAGCTGTGATTGTTGTTGTCGCCGTCGCGGCTCTCTTCGCCGTTGGCTTCGTTGTGTTTCTCGTTGTAGCTGACGAGATCGTTCAGGGTGAAGCCGTCGTGGGCGGTGATGAAATTCACGCTCGCATAGGGCCTGCGGCCGCTCATCTGGTAGAGATCGGGGCTCCCCGTGAGGCGATAGGCGACTTCGCCGATCTTGCCTTCGTCGCCTTTCCAGAAACTGCGAATCGTGTCGCGGTATTTGCCGTTCCACTCAGCCCAGAGAATGGGGAAATTGCCAACCTGATAACCGCCTTCGCCGACGTCCCACGGCTCGGCGATCAGCTTCACCTGCGAGATTACCGGATCCTGATGAATGATCTCAAAGAAGCCGCTGAGTTTGTTCACGCCATTCGCATCGCGCGCCAGGGTGGAGGCGAGGTCGAAACGGAAACCGTCGACGTGCATCTCGAGCACCCAGTAGCGCAGGCTGTCCATCACCAGCTGAAGGGTGCGGGGATGGAGCAGGTTGAAGGTGTTGCCGGTGCCGGTGAAATCCAGGTAGAAGCGCGGATCTTCCGGAGAGAGGCGGTAGTAGGCCTCGTTGTCGATCCCGCGGAAGCTGAGCGTAGGGCCGAGATGGCTGCCTTCCGCGGTGTGGTTGTAGACGACGTCGAGGATCACCTCGAGACCGGCGTTGTGCAGGTTGCGCACCATCTGCTTGAACTCAGTCACCTGGCCGCCGGTCGCGCCGCTGCTGGAGTATTTGGCGTCCGGGGCGAAAAAGCCGATCGAGTTGTAGCCCCAATAGTTCGTGAGGCCGCGGTCGATCAGGGCCTTGTCGTCGATGTAGGCGTGGACCGGGAGCAGTTCCACGGCGGTGACCCCGAGGTCCTTGAGATAAGCAATCGCCGGCTCGCTCCCAAGCCCGGCATACGTGCCGCGGATTTCCGCCGGGATTTTTTCGTTCAGCTTGGTGAAGCCTTTGGCGTGCAGCTCGTAGATGATCGAACTGTGCAGCGGGATCTGCGGGCGCTGGGTCTGGCCCCACTCAAACTCCGGATCGATTACGACGGCTTTCGGCATGCCCCAGGCGTCATCTCGGAAATCGCGCGCCATGTCTTCCGCCGGGCCGCCGACGACATAGCCGAACATCTCATCGGCCCAGTTCACCCGCCCCGCGATGGCTTTCGCATAGGGATCGAGGAGCAGCTTCGAGCTGTTGAAACGGTGGCCGCGGTCAGGGTCATACGGACCGAAGACGCGGAAGCCGTAGAGCTGTCCCGGTCTCACGTCGGGCAGGAAAATGTGCCAGACCTGATCGGTGTGCTCGGTCATCGGGATGCGGATGTTTTCCTGGCGCGCCTCGGGGGAATCGAAGAGGCAGAGGTCGACGGAGGCGGCGCTCTCCGAGAAGAGGGCGAAATTCACCCCGTTCTTCATCCAGGTAGCGCCGAGGGGATAGGGATAACCGAGCCAGATTTTTACAGGAGTCATAGGTGGGTGGGGCGGTTTCTATCCCATCCGGGGGCGCGTGATGCAAGCCGGGGAGAAACCCGAAATCCGATTACCGAACTTGGTTCGAATCACGAATGACCGAAACGACACGTCGATCTGTGAACGGCGCTGGAAGCCCGGATGTAGACGTCGCCCTCTGGGGGACGCGAGGGGACGGATTGATTCGCGGACGGCGCCCGAGTCACTCACTTTCGCTTTTAGCTCCGGCTCGCGGCGCGACCGCCGCGCAGGATCAGCTCCGGATAATCGGATTTCCCCTGTTAGCTGATTCCAGTTTCGTTCAGACGAATAGTTGTTGACACGTCGACGGCAAACTTGCCGAATGTGCGTTGTTCCCGTTAGGCCCAGATCATGAAATTAACCCCTCTCGCAAAGCGCGCCCTCTCCTTCACCGCGAAGAGTTTTCCCCGCTGGGACACAACTGGCCGGCTGCAAAGTCTGCCGCGGCTTGGTTTCAGGAAAATGCCAGCACCTCTTAACCTCGCCATCCTGCTCCTTTTGCAGCTCTTGAGCGCCGCCTTTCTTCTGGCGCAATCGCCGGCCACAGCACAGTCATACCCTTAACAGAATTCATCGATACCGACATTTAGCTAGCAACAAAGACCAACCCATGAAAATAAAGTCACATTACATCTTAAATATCTTCATTGCGCTGCTCGTGAGCCTTGCGTGTCCGCAGTCGAGCCCCGCCGGTTCCGGTCACGACCAGCCCGCCGCCGCTGAGAAGAAGAATTCAAGCACGCTGGCGGACCTACCGCCAGACGCGCGGAAGGCGATTACCGACGCTTTGAAGCGTGACGGCGTGCTCGCCCCGGAGGGTCTTGTCGAGCAGGCCAGATTGACTTCTTCGGATGGCGTTGACGGTGACGGAGTTGGCAATTCAGTGGCCATCTCCGGCGACGTGGTGGTGGTGGGCGCCCCTTCCGCCGGCTCTGCCGGCGCGGCCTACGTCTTCCTAAAACCTGCGGGAGGCTGGAGCAACGCCGTCCAAAATGCCAAGCTAGTCGCTTCCGACGGCGCGACGAGTGACTCGTTTGGCCAATCGGTGGCGATAGAAGGCGACACGGTGGTCGTGGGTTCGCTTGGGGATGACATCGGCAGCAAAGTTGACCAAGGATCGGCCTATGTCTTCGTCAAGCCCGCGGGTGGTTGGTCTGGTTCGCTGACGGAGAGTGCGAAACTTACCGCCTCCGATGGCGGGGGCAACGACGCCTTTGGCGGGTCGGTGGCGCTAGCAGGAGACACCGTCGTTGTGGGCAGCGCTTACGACGACATTGGGAGCAAAGTTGACCGAGGTTCGGCCTATGTCTTCATCAAGCCCGCAGGTGGTTGGTCTGGTTCTCGGACCGAGAACGCCAAGCTTACTGCTTCCGATGGGGCAGGAGGTGACTATCTCGGTGGGTCGGTCGCGATATCCGGCGACACCATAGCGACGGGGGCGTCTGGTGCTAAAATCGGGAGCAATCTTGGTCAAGGCGCGAGTTACATATTCAAAAAGCCGGCGGGCGGCTGGGTGGGTTCGATTACGGAAAGCGCTAAGCTTGTTGTCTCTAATGGGCTAACCGGCGATGGGTTTGGTGGCTCGGTAGCGATAGCTGACGGCACGGTGGTAAGTGGCGCACCCGGCTTAGACGGGGTCGCTCAAAACCAAGGGGCGGTTTATGTTTTCATCGAACCGGTGGGCGGCTGGTCAGGCACCATCCCAGAGAGCGCCAAGCTCTCAGCCACTTATGCCGGGGACGAAGATTTCCTGGGCAGTTCGGTAGCGATTGAAGGCGACACTATCGTGGCAGGTGCCCCGACAGATCCGCAGGAGGGTTTTTCCGACGGAGCAGCCTACGTGTTCGTGAAGCCCGCTGGGGGCTGGGTGGGCTCTATCACGCAAAGTGAGGGACTCTCCGCTAACAACGGAGAACAACCTTTTGGCGCTTCGGTGGCGATATCTGGCGGGACGGTGGTTGCGGGTTCGCCAGATGACTACTACGTGCACGGTCCGGGAGCGGCTTACATTTTCGAGGAGGAACCTTCGTACACCGGCGAGGGCGCCAAACTGACCGCGTCCGATGGATACTCGTATGATAGGCTCGGCCTTTCCGCAGTAATTTCTGGCGACACGATCGCCGTAGGCGCAACTGGTGCTTACAGCGGGTTTGGCACATTTTGCGGAGGCGCAGTATATGTGTACTTAAAACCGGCAGGTGGATGGTCGGGCTCGCTCAGAGAGAGTGCGAAATTGGCTGCCTCCGAGATGTGGCAGGCACTCGAATTTGGAGGTTCGGTGGCGATGAGTGGCGACACAATTGTGGTGAGTGATACCGAGGTGTCATCTAAGCGATGTTACGTTTTCGTAAAACCGGCAGGCGGCTGGTCCGGCTTTCTTAACGAGAGCGCTACGCTGACCACCTCTGATTTGCAAGAGTTTGGCTCCTCGGTGGCAATGGCAGGAGACACCGTGGTGGTGGGCGCTTCCCGTGATCGTTTTTTCCAGGCCGGCCCGGGAGCGGCTTACGTTTTTGTCCAGCCTTCGGGTGGGTGGTCCGGGTCGATTACAGAAAGTGCTAAGCTAACGGCTTCCGATGGGCGACAGAACGACTATTTAGGTGGCTCCGTCGCCATGAGCGGCGACGCAATAGTGGCAGGCGCCTACGGCGAGGACGTAGGGAGTAAAGTTGACCAGGGCGCGGCCTACGTGTTCGTGCAACCAGTGGGTGGCTGGTCCGGCTCTCTCACCGAGAGCGCCAAGCTCATCGCTTCCGATGGGGCGAGCCGTGACAATCTGGGTGGGTCGGTGGCGATAAATGGCGACTCGGTGGTGGCTGGCGCACCCGCCTACGACGTTGAGGGCAATCGAGGGTCGGCGTATGTCTTCGTGAAACCGGCAGGTGGCTGGGCTGGTCTCCGCTCCGAAGACGCCAAGCTTACCGTCTCCAACGGAGCAGCGGATGACAACTTCGGCGGGTCGGTGGCCATCGAGACCAACACGATAGTTGTTGGCGCACCCAACTATGAGGGAGGACTCCCCGGCTCCGCTTTTGTGTTCCTGGAACCGGCAGGTGGATGGTCCGGCACCCTCACCGACAACTTAACGCTTGCTCCCTCCGATGGAGAGACGGCCGACTATTTCGGCGGGGCGGCAGCGGTAAATGGCGGCACGATTGTGGTCGGTGCTTTTGGTGACAATTTTGGAAATCGCGAAGATCAGGGCTCTGCCTACGTGTTCCCCGGGGGGGCGCCGACTGTGACTTCCATTTCACCCAGTAGCAAGACCGCGGCGGGCGTAGCTTTCACCCTGACGGTCAATGGCACGAATTTCTTGAATACGTCGGTCGTGCAGTGGAATGGCTCGGCGCGTTCGACCACCTTCGTAAATAGCACGAAAGTGACGGCGGCAATTAGCGCCTCGGACATAGCCATCGCCGGCTTGGTGCCCGTTACGGTGCTGAATCCCCCGCCCGGCGGAGGAACTTCCAACGCGATCAACTTTACGATTAACAATCCAGTGCCGAAGGAAACGTCGCTCTCGCCCAGCAGCATCACGGCGGGCGGAACCGGCTTTACCCTCACGATCACAGGGACAAGCTTTGTCTCCACGTCGGTCGTGCAGTGGAATGGCTCGGCGCGCCCCACTACCTTCGTCAATAGCACAAAAGTGACGGCGGCAATTACCGCCTCGGACATCGCCAATGGGGGAGTGGTGCTGGTGACGGTAATGAACCCGGCGCCCGGCGGCGGAACTTCGCCATCAAAGAATTTCAACATCAACAATCCGGGGCCGACGGCCACTTCGCTTGCGCCCAACAACGCGACCGCAGGCGGAGCAACGTTCACACTGACGGTAAATGGGACCAACTTTGTGCCGGGGAGCGTGGTAATCTGGAAAGGCGCAAGCCTCACGAGCACTTTCGTCAACAGCGCCAAGGTGACGGCATCAGTGCCGGCTGCCAACATTGCCACCGCAGGAACAGTCACCGTGACGGTGTCGAACCCCAAACCAGGCGGTGGGACTTCCAATCCGCTCACCTTTAGCATCAACAATCCGCTACCCGCGGCGACGGTGCTTAAGCCTTCAACCACGACGGCCGGGGGCGCCGCCTTTACCTTGAAGGTGACTGGAACGGGCTTTGTTTCTGATTCGACAGTCAAATGGAACGGACGTTCGCGCACCACCACCTTTGTCAGCCGCACGGTGCTCAACGCCTCCATTCTGGCGACCGACATCGACCGGGCCGGAACAGCTGCGGTCACCGTCTTTAACCGAGCGCCCGGGGGTGGGACCTCAAATGCGTTAACCTTCACCATCCAATAGTCCCGCCCAAGCGTTACGGACATCTGCCTAACAATGCAGCGGCAGGGGCTTCTCTGTAAGAAATCTGCGGAAATCTGTGAAATCGACGAAGCCAACGATTGGCTTTCTGTCTGTCAAACAGCGGGCGATCGCGAACTGCGGGGAAGGGTCTACTCTAGACGTCGCCCTCTGGACGACGCGGGCGTGGAGGCGACCGGCGAGCGGTGCCGGCGCCCGCGCTTCGCACACCGAAGCGTCTGCAACGGGCAGCGCAGCGACAACGACTACTTCTTCCCCTTCAGCTCCAGCTTGCGATAGAGGGTCGCCATGCTGATGCCGAGAACGCTGGCGGCCTTTTCCCGCACGCCTTTGTACTGCGCCAGGGTCGCCTCGATGTATTTGCGTTCCTGCTGCTGGATGAACTCGTCGAGCGATTGACCGACGGGCATCCGGTCTTTCGACTTGCGGCTCGCTTCCTCCTTGGCGAAATCAATGATCTGCGGAGGCAGATCGGTCGTCATGATCAGGTCGTCGTCGCAGAGCGCGCAGGCGCGCTCAACCGCGTTCTCAAGCTCGCGGACGTTGCCGGGATAATCGTATTTGCTGAGCAGATCCATCGCTTTCGCGTCGATCTTCTTCGCCTGGCTATTGTTGGCGGTCACCTGCTTTTGCAGGAAGTGATTGACCAGCAGTGGCACATCCTCGAGCCGGTCGCGAAGGGCCGGGATTTCCACCGGGATGACGGCCAGCCGGTAGTAGAGATCCTCCCGGAAGGAGCCGTCCTGAATCAGTCCTTGGAGCGGCTCATTGGTGGCACCGACGACGCGCACGTTCACCGGGATGCTCTTGTTCTCGCCCACCCGCCGCACTTCGCGCTCCTGAAGAACACGCAGCAGCTTCGTTTGCAGCGAGGTCGCCATCGAGTTGACCTCGTCGAGGAAAATCGTCCCCAAGGTCGCTTCCTCGAAGAGGCCCGCCTTATCCGCGACCGCGCCGGTGAACGCGCCTTTTTTGTGACCGAAAAGCTCAGACTCGAGCAGGTTCTCCGGGAGCGCGCTGCAGTTGATCGCCACAAACGGCTGTTGCGCCCGGTTGCTGTTGAAATGAAGCGCGCGCGCGACCAACTCCTTGCCGGTGCCGCTTTCGCCCTGGATCAAAACCGTGCTGTCGGTGTCCGCGACCTTGTTGATCAGGTTGTAAACCTTTTGCATCTGCTGGCTCGAGCCGACGATGTTCTCGAACTTGTATTTGTTCTTGAGCTCCTTCCGCAGATACGTGTTTTCACGCATCGTGGACTGGAAATCGAGCGCCCGCTGCACCGTCATCTGCAGCTCGTCGATCTTGAACGGCTTCGGCACGTAACCGTGTGCGCCCATCTTCATCGCCTCGATCGCGGTATCGACCGACGCATAAGCGGTGATGAGAATCACGAGCGTCTGCTTGTGGTGCTCCTTCACATGCCGCAGGACGTCGAACCCGCTCATGGTTTCCATCTTCACGTCGGTGATGACGATCTGGGGGTCGATCTCGTCGAGCTTCTCCACCGCCTTGGCCGCGGAGCTGAATGGAAATACCTGATGCCCCTTCTCCCGGCAGAGAGTCACGATGACCTCCACCATTGCCGGTTCGTCGTCGATGATGATGATCTTGGCCATGTGGTCTGGGAGCGGAGGTTATTTCAGGCGTGAGAAAAAGAAAGGCAAATTTGAGAATGATACGTCTCAGGACGGGCCGGGGGTTGCGCCGAATTTCAGGGCTTCCACTGGTTCGCTCCAGGCGATGATCTGCTCGTAGACTTCATCGCCCCCACCTGTCACCGGGAGTGCGACGAGGTCGGCGAAGCAACCGGGCGCGAGACGACCCATGGCGTCAGCCTGTCCCAAGGCGCGCGCGCCGTTCACCGTTGCCATCTCCAAGACTTCGATGGGGCGTAAAGTGGGATGCGCATCGCGGACCGCTCGCATTTCTGAGAAAAGACTCAGCGAGTCGTTGCTCGCGAGGCTGTCGGTGCCGAGACAGAGGTTGAACCCGAGCGTCCGCAACCGTTCCAGTTGAAACGGGCGATGGCCGAAGTAGCGGCTGCTCCGCGGACAATGCGCGATATGAAAGCGCGGACTGCGCGCGAGCAGCGCAAAATCTTCTTCGCTCAATTCGTTCAGGTGCGCGATCAGCCAGCGGTCGTCGAGCGGTTGGCGCGCCAGCATGGTCGCGAGCGGGGTCCGGCCTTTCCCGCAATCCTCCATCGGCCGGCCCAGGCTTTGCAGCAGATCGAAGAGCGGGCCACGGCCGTCGCGGAACATTTCCATTTCCTCGCGCGACTCGGCGAGGTGCATCGTCAGGGGGACGCCCTGCGCCGCCGCCAACCGCGAGAGGCGCGGCGAAGCGGTATAAGGCGCATGCGGACTCAGACCGAGCCGCTCGGCATGTTTGCCCAGAGTCATGGCGGTCGAGACCAGTTCCTCCGCCGTGGCATCCGTGCGCACGTCGATCAATTCCAAAAACCACCAGGTCCGCAACGGGGACCGCGGCAGGCGGCGGAGCAGTTGCGGGAGCGATTCGATATTCGCGAGCGTGGTCGTGCCCCAGCGCTGCGCCTCCGCAAAGCCGGCGGCGATGGAGCCGAGAAAATCTTCTTCCGTGAGCTCGCGTCGTTTCGCGTTGATCTGCCGGATCCAATCCGCGAACGATTCTTGTGGTGCGATCGCCCCGCGGAGCGCGGTGAAATCCAGATGGCAATGCGCGTTGATCAGTCCCGGGAGAAGAACGACTTCGCCGAGGTCGGTGATTTCTCCGCCGCAGGAAGCTCGCACTTCTCCGTAACCGCCGACCTCCAGAATCCGCCCCTCCGCGACCGCGACCGCGCCGTCGTCGATCGGCGGGCCGTCCATCGTGACGACCGTCCGCGCGCGAAAGGTCACTCGCCCTTCACGACTTTGCGCGCCTCGGCCACGAGGATGTTGCACGCTTCCTGGCAGAGCAGCGGGATCACGTGTTCGCCTTTGCCAGTCTGGTCGCCCGGCGCGATGAACTTATCCAGCGGGAGCCGCAGCGACGGCCGCGCCTTTGTCTCATCGCGCGGCCACAAAATCGTCCGCAGGCATCCCGGCTGACCACCCTGCGAGCGGCAGACGCGGCCGACCAAGCCGTCCATTTGTTCGTCGGAAATTTTCGCCGCGACCCGATACATCCCAGTCTGCCGGCCCAGGGTCTCGCGCAGGGGCGTCCGCGGCAGCCGGTTCGCCTCCCACGCGGCCAGCGCCGCGAGCCGGCCCGGATAAAAAAAATCCAGCGCCTGCTGCAGCGCCGCGAAGTCCGCGAGCTCGATGCGCCAGCCGTGCCGCAGATTCGGCGCGGTCTTGAGCGGCCGATATTTCCCGTCATCGGCAAACTTCGTCAGCTCCACCGCGTCGTTAGGCGATTGATAAACGGTGAGGTCCTCCTTCCCTTCGTCCTCCCGGTGACAGAGGGAAAACGCTCCCTCGCGCGGCGCGATCAGGAGCTGGCCGATCCCGCGCGTCCCCGCCGCGATCCAGGCCGCCAGCGCCCGCTCAATGGGCGGCGGCATCGTGCTTTTTCGGGCTGCAGATGGCCCGCGCCAGAAGCACGGCGGCATGTTCGAGAAAATCCCGATCGTCCTCGGAGAAGGCGTCGAGCTGGTCGCTCTCCGCGTCGAGGATCCCGCCGACGCGTTTTTTGGTTTCGTCCATGATCGGCACCACGATCTCCGACCGCGTGTTCCAGAAGGTCGGGAGATAACGCGGATCCTTTTTCACATCGGGCACGACGAGCGTCTCCTGCGATTCCACGACCGCGCCGCAGAGACCCTGCGTCGCCGGGAATCGCCGATAAGTGGGCGGCTCTTCGCCCGTGCCCGCGACGATCACGCACTCGCCGCGCGTCACTTTGTAAATCCCGACCCACCGATACCCGCGCTCGGAACGAATCATCTCCGCAGCTTTCTTCACGCAGACCGTGTGGTGCGAATCGGCCAGGACATAAGCGCCGAGATCTTGCAGCAGTTCGGTGGACTTCGTTTTCACGGGAGCGGACTAACCAGAGACAGTCTGCGCCTCGGCCGGGAGATCAAGCGCGCGCGGTGTAAAATTCTCCGCCTGCGCCACGATGATTTCGGCGAACTCCGGGGCGGTCCCGATCGCACTCGCGTAATAGAGATTGCGCTCGTGGAGGGAGTGCGGATTCCCGTCGAAGCTGTGCTGCGCGATCCCGAGGAGCTGGGGGATGTCTTCGTAGGAATGGAGTCCATCCGAGATGAAGAACGGGACGACCACGACATTTGGCGAGGTCGTTAGGCTGCTCCAGTCGGAGATTAGCGGTGGTTCCTCCATGTAGGCGCTCTGCACCGAGGCGAAGCGGTGGCGAGCTGCGATCTGCTCCACCTGCCGTTTCGCGGCGACAGCGCTCTGGTCGTTCAGGGCCGTGCCATGCCCGACGATGAAAAGGGTCGTCTCCGCTTCCGCCACCCCCGGCGCCACCTCCGCGGCGCGCTGCAGGAGAAGATCGGTCACGCCCGGATGGTTGCCCACCGGTTCGCAGTATTTCCAGACCTGACCGTTCGCGCGCGTCGTTAGGCTGCCGTCCAGTTCCAGCTCCCGCGGGATCACCGTCTGAGTGAAATAGCCTTCGCTGATGAAATTCGGGACGACAAATACTTCACGAATCTCCGGGTCGCCAAAGAAGAGCAACGCATCGCGCAAGCTCGGCTCCTCTTTCCAGAAACAGCAGGCCACCTCGCGAAACCGCCCGCGTTCCCGGATCGCCTGCGCCTGGGCGAGACTTGGGGCGCTGGAGTCGGCATTCACAGTGGAGCCGTGGCCGACGATGAGGAGCGCGGTGCCGGAATGCGAGTTCATCGGGAGCAAGGTAAACGGGAGTTGGCGTTAGGAAAACCGCATCCGTTTTGGCTTTTTTCGGCGGTTGCTTTTGAGGATGTTGCGGTATGTCGCCAGCCCGTTTCTTCACCCCGCGGGGGCGCATCGAGCGCGCGCCGTATTTGGTCTACGGATTGATTCTGCTCGCGCTCAAGCTCTCTCTGGATGCCGCGGTTTGCCTCCTGGTCTTCCATCAGCCGTGGCATTGGAGCGATTACCTACGGCCGCAATCGCTACTGATGGCCGCGGGTCATCGGATCACACCGGCTTTTGCCTGGACGATGCTGACCGTGGCCGCGCCCTTTGCCTGGATGGGCATTTGCCTGACGACCCAGCGATTGCGCGCGGTGCGGGCGCCGATCTGGCTGGTCCTTTTGTTCTTTATCCCGTTCCTGAAAGTCGCCCTGATCGCGCTCCTGGTTTTGCTGCCCTCGCGTAGCGAGAATGCGCCGGCTCCGGTGCCCGCTCCGCCGGCCGGCTGGCGAAGCGGCCTCCCCGAAAGCGCGTTCGGCAGCGCGGCGTTGGCCGTGTTCGTGGCGGCGTTATTCGGCGCTCTTTGCGTCGGGCTCTCCCTCCGCTGGCGCCACGCTTATGTGGAAAGTATTTTTATCGGCACGCCTTTTTTCATCGGCTTTCTCGGCGCGCTCCTGCATGAAACTCGCCGGCCGCGTCCGCTGCGCGAGGCGATTGGCGTCGCTTTGCTCGCACTGTTCATGGTCGGCGCGGTCCTGGTCGCCGTGGCCTTCGAAGGGATCCTCTGCATTGTCATGGCCGCTCCCCTGGCTCTCTGCGAAGCCGTGGTCGGCGCCTGCGTGGCCCACGGTTTCGGAGCGGCCTTGCGCGGGCGCGGGGCCGCGACCTTTTCCTTCCTCGCCCTCATGCCGCTCCTGATGCTGACGGAAAATTCCGCGCCGTCTCCTCCGCTGATCTCCGTGACCAGCGAAGTTGTGATCGACGCGCCGCCCGCCCAAGTCTGGCCGCACGTGATCGGCTTCGCAGCGATCCCGCCGCCCCACGAATTGATTTTCCGTGCGGGCATCGCCTTCCCCGTGCGCGCGGTGATCGAAGGGCGCGGCGTCGGGGCGGTCCGGCATTGCATTTTTTCCACGGGCGAATTTCTGGAGCCGATCACGGTCTGGGAAGAGCCGGTGCATCTGGCTTTCGACGTGGCCGCGCAGCCCGATCCGCTGGAGGAACTGTCGCCCTATCGCCATCTCCAGACGCCGCATTTGCGCGGCTATTTTAAAAGCGCGCGCGGCGAGTTTCATCTCATTGCGCTCAGCGGCGGGCGCACGCTTTTGCGAGGCACGACCTGGTATTCAGACCGGATCGAGCCGCAGGTCTACTGGCGGTTTTGGTCGGATTTGATCATCCATCGCATTCACCTGCGCGTGCTCGATCACATCCGCGCGGAATCCGAACGTTCGGGAACGGCGGCGCTTTGACGGCGCGGACGCCTAACGATCAATCCGACTCGTCGGATTCCTGGTCGGTCGTCTTTTCGTTCTCGCCGCCCTTGCCGTAGCTGGCGCGGAGGATTTTACCGATCATCGGCGCCGCCGCCGAGCCGCCATGCACCTTGCTCCCGACCTCGCTTTCATAGAGCGCGGCGAAAGCATATTGCGGATGATCCGCCGGCACGAAGCCGGCAAACCATGCCGCGGTCCGTTCCTTCTCCTTTGGGCCCCATTGCGCCGTGCCCGTTTTACCGGCCACGGAGACATTCTCGAGGCTCGCCTGGTGGGCGGTGCCGAGGGGCGCGTTGACCGCGTCCACCATGCCGGTCCGCACTTCCTGGATCGTCTGCGGGGCCGCGCCGATTTCCTTTTTCGCGCGCACCGAATAGGCCGCGACGATTTCGTTGCTCACCGTCTGGACCTGCTGCACCAGCCGGGTTTGATAAAAGGTTCCCCCGTTCGCCACGATTGCCATTGACTGCGCCATTTGTAGCGGCGTTACGAGCAGATCGCCCTGGCCGATCGAAAGGTTCGCAATGTCGCCGCCGAGGATTCTACGGCCGTGCGTTTTCTGCATGTATTCGTCGTTCGGCAATCTTCCTTCCGCCTCGCCCTTCAAGGGCACGCCGCACTTCGCACCGAAGCCCAGCCGCGCCGCCCAATCCATGATCGGCGTCGCGCCCGTCTTGATCCCGACCTGGTAAAACCAGGTGTCGCACGATTGGGTAAGCGCCTCGACGAAGTTGAGCGAGCCGCGATCAGTGTGTTTCCAGTTGTGGAAAGTGGTGTTGCCCACGTCCATCGCCGGCACGCATTCGTACTGATCCTCCGGGGAAATCGTGCCGGTCTCGAGGGCCGCGATTCCGACCGCGACCTTGAAGGTCGATCCCGGCGGATAGGCGGAACGGTAGGCGCGCGGGAGCAGCGGAATGTCGGGATCGTTTTGCAGCTCCTTGAATTTCGCCGCGGAGATCGAAGGCACAAAATCGTTCGGGTTGTAACTGGGATACGACGCCATCGCGAGGATGTCGCCATTGTTCGGGTCGACGATCACGATCGCCCCGCGCTTGGCTTTGGCCGCGAGCGATTTCTCCGCCATCTCCTGGAGGTGGAGATCAATCGTGGTGACGACATTGTAGCCTGGCACCGGCGGGTCGACGACGCGATCGGAGGTCTTCTTGCCGTCGCGATCGAAGGTCACTTTGTAATGGCCGTGCCGGCCCGTGAGCATGCTGTTGAACGTCTGCTCCAGTCCTTCCCGACCCTCGGTTTCGGGCCACAGCACCTGGCCGTTTTGGATGATCCCGTCCGCGTTCCGACTCGTCTTTCCGACGTAGCCGACGATCTGCCCGGCGACGCTGTCCTGAGGATAAATCCGAAGGTAAATCGGCTTCAACGAGAGCGCGCCCGAGAGGACGCTCTTCAGCACATCGCGCTCGGCTTCTTTCAAGTCCTGCGCGATCTCGAAGGGAAGGAACCCGCGGTTGTGGTAGTGGCGCAGGATCGCCGTCTTGGTGACGTTGAGGGAACGGCCGAGAAGCCTTTCTGCGAGCCCGACGTTCTCCCGCGCGAAGTCGAGCGCCTGCGCGTCCGAGAAATCGAGCGGGGTTGGGAAATCGATCGTGAGGTTGTAGCTCAACCGGTTCTGCGCGAGGGGCGCGCCGTTGCGATCGGTGATCTGCCCGCGGGGCGCGGGGATATCGAGGATGTAGGTGCGAGCCTGCTTTTGTGTCTCGAAGGTCGGCTGGATCGATTCTTCGTAGGGCGTTGGCTCGACGGAGGGCGGGGCTGGCGGTTCCTGGCCTAACGACAACGGCGCGCTCAGGAGGAAGAGCATCGTCCGCAGATGACGCAGACCGGCGCAGATTTTAGGAGAGGGCCTGGCGGTGAAGGTTTTCAATCTGCGTAAATCTGCGTCATCTGCGGATGCTTAATGCCGTTCCAGGAAACGGTGCACTTCCTCCGCCAACTTCTGGCCTATCCCTTCGGTCGAAGCAATTTCTTCGACGCTCGCCTTCCGCAGCCGCTGGACCGACCCGAACTTCCGCAGCAGAAGGTTTTTCCGGTTTTGGCTGACCCCCGGGCAGTCATCGAGAACGCTCTCGCCGATCCGCTTCTTCATCAGGAGCTGGTGATAGCCATTCGCGAAACGATGCGCTTCGTCGCGAATCCGCTGGAGCAAACGGAGCGCTCCAGAGTCGTTAGGCAGCTGCAACGGCATCGCGCGGCCTGGCCGGTAAATTTCCTCAAATTCCTTCGCCAACCCGATGATCGGCAACTCGTGCAAGCCGAGCCGCTGCAGCTCACGGCAGGCGGACGAGAGCTGCCCTTTGCCGCCATCGACGATGACCAAATCAGGCAGGCGCACCGCGACGAAATTCCGCGCGATCGCTTCCGCCGGGTCCTCCTGCGAAAACTCCGCCGCCTCCGGATTCTCCGCGCGAGCCTGCAACAACACCCGCGAGTAACGCCGCCTCACGACCTCCGCCATGCTCGCGAAATCGTCCTGCCCTTCCACCGTGCGAATGCGATAACGCCGGTAATTGTTCTTATCCGGCACGCCTTCGCGAAAGGAAACCATCGAGGCCACCACGTGCGTCGTGGAGATGTTTGAGATATCGAAGCACTCCATGGCGCGTGGGAGCGTCGGCAGTTGCAGCGCGTCCGCGAGCGCCTGCACATCCGCCGCGGGATCGATCGTGCTCGGCAGGCTGTGCCGGGTGAAACGCCGCATCGGCTTCGTCGTGCGGCGCAAATCTTCCAGCATGTTGCGCAACTCGGCCGCTTTCTCGAAGTCGAGCTTCTCGGCCGCTTTTTGCATCTCACCTTCGAGCGCGTTCATAAGCTCGCGCGAATGCCCTTCGAGAAAATCCGAAGCCTGCGCGACCCGTTCGCGATAAGTCTCCGCGTTGATCTCGCTCAGCCGCATCGGCACTTGATAGGTCGACGATTTTAGTTCTCGCGGCGTCGGCGAGCCGCGTCCAAACGTGAGCACGCCGAATTTTTTCCGCATGAAATTCAGCGTCTGCCGGAGCGCGCCGGCGTGGGCGTACGGGCCGAAATAACGCGCGCCGTCATCCTTCTTGAACCGTGCCAACCGAAACCGCGGCCACTCTTCGGTCGGGTCCACTTTCACGACAAGGAAGCGCTTGTCGTCGCGGAACGAAATGTTGTAGCGCGGGCGGTATTCCTTGATCAGCTTCCCCTCGAGCAGGAGCGATTCCGGCTCGCTCGCCACCGTGTGCGTTTCGAAATCCCACACCGCCTCGAGCAGGGCGCGCGTCTTCAGATCGGCTACCGCCATTTTCGAAGGCATGAAATAGGAGCCGACCCGCTTCCGCAGATCGCGCGCTTTGCCGACGTAGATCACGCGGCCAAAGCGGTCGCGCATCAGATACACGCCCGGCTTGTGCGGCACCTCGTGGACCTTTTTGTTCAGGTCGGGCTTTTCCTTCGACAACGGCACGGTCCTGAGAGAGTACCCGCAAATGTGGGATGTCGCCATTGTCGGGAGCGGTCCGGCCGGCGCGAGCTGCGCGGCCTTTTGCGCGGCCGCGGGCCTGCGCACGCTCGTGCTCGAGCGCGCGGTTTTTCCCCGGGAAAAAGTCTGCGGCGATTGCCTGAACCCGACCTGCTGGCCGGTGCTCGAGCGGCTCGGGGTCGCGGCGGCCGTGCGCGCCGCGCCGCAGGGAAAACTAACCCGCGTGGATTTCATCACCGTCGACGGGCGGACGGTCAGCGCGCCGTTGCCGGCCGGTGAGCGCGCCGAGATCGCGATCCGGCGGAGTGTGCTCGACGACCTTTTACGGCGGCGGGCGCAATCGTTAGGCGCAGAGATTCGCGAAGGCGAAACGCTTGTTTCCGTCCGGCGCGAAAACGAAATCTGGAACCTGGCTACGGCTAATTTTACCGAGTCCGCGAAACTCTTGGTCGCCGCGGATGGCCGCAACTCCACCGTCGCGCAGCTCTGCCACCTGATGCCGCGCAAAGGACGCGACCGGGTCGCTCTGCAAACCCATCTGCCGATTCCGCCGGGATTCGGTGAGCGGATCGTGCTGCAATTGCTTCGCGGAGGCTATTCCGGGCAGGCCCCGGTAGGCGATGGCTTGCTCAATCTTTGCCTGGTCAGCCGGCCTAACGACCTGCCGGCGATCCGCAGTTGGGCGGAGAAGAAGTTCGCAATTTCCGCCGATCACACCTGGCGCACGATTGCGCCCCTCGCGCGGGCGCCCTTGCCGCCCATGCATGCGGGCCTGTTTTTGGTCGGCGACGCCGCGCGGGTGGTCGAGCCCTTCACGGGCGAGGGGATTTACTACGCGCTTCGTTCCGGAGAGCTGGCCGCGAAGGCGATCATCGCCGGGGAGACGCGCCAGTATGCCGCGGCGCATCGCCAGCTTTACGCCGGCCGACTTTGGATCAACGCGCTCTCCCGCATCGCGGTTGAGCATCCGCGCCTCACGAGCACTTTGCTGCGACTCTTGCCTAACGAGCGCCAGATTCTTCGGCTGTTGACGACGAAAGTCGTGCGGCCTTGATCGTGTTCGCCATCAGCATCGCGATCGTCATCGGTCCGACGCCACCCGGCACCGGGGTGATCGCGGCGGCCTTCGGCGCAACTTCACCAAAAGCGACATCGCCGACGAGCCGGTAACCGCGCGGCGCGGCGGCGTCCTCCACGCGATTAATGCCGACGTCGATCACGACCGCGCCGTCGCGGACATGTTCCGCCCCCACGAATCCCGGCTGCCCGATCGCTGCGATCACGACATCGGCTGAGCGCGCGATTTCCGCGAGATGGCGCGTGCGGGAATGGACCACCGTGACCGTGGCGTCGTTCCCCTTTTGCATGAGCAGCAGAGCGAGTGGTTTTCCCACGATCATGCTCCGCCCCAGGATCACGACATGGGCGCCGCTCACCGCCACGTCGCTTTCCTTGAGCAAACGCAAACAACCCAGCGGCGTGCAGGGCACGAAGCCGGTCGGATCACCGAGGGCGAGCTTTGCGATGTTCATTGGGTGAAACCCGTCCACGTCCTTGGCGGGATCGAGCGCCCTCACGATCGCGCCTTCATCGATCTGTTTCGGCGGCGGTGATTGCACGAGGATGCCGTGAATCGCCGGGTCACGATTCAGTTCCTCGACGCGTGCGAGCAGGTCGGCCTGAGTGGTTTCGGCGGGAAGCTCCAACTTCACCGAATGCAGTCCAAGCTCGCGGCACATTTTGTCCTTCGAGCGGACGTAGGCCCGCGAAGCCGGGTCGTCGCCGACGAGCACGACCGCGAGGCCGGGAGTCGTGCCCTGCGCCTTGAGCGCGGCGATTTCCCCACGCAGTTCCGCGTAGACGGTTTCCGCGACCGCGCGGCCATCTATGAGTGTCGGTTCGTTCACAAGCGTCAGCGCTTTTTCTACCGGTGCTCAGCGCACGCGGCAAATCTCGAGGTCGCCGACACGCCGCTTTTCGGTTCCGGGTTCCGGGTTCCGGGGAGCACAGGCGGCTCGCCTGTTGGTCGCGGCGGCCCGCCGCGACGGACTTTCGGCGGGGTCGCGAGACCTTTTCGGATGGACGGATGCGGAATCACGAACTTTTTAGCGACCGATCCCGATCCAAAAAAAATGACGCCAACCTTTCCATCCGCTCGTCCGGTCTTATCTACGGGTCGAAAGTTCGCGAAGGCCAGCGGCCTTCGCCGACCGGCGAGCCGCCGGTGCTCCCCGGAATTTCTGCCGCCAGAGGTGGTTCGTTAGGTAATCAACGCAGTTCCACCAACTGTAGCATCGCTTCCTGCAAACGCGCGCGCTCCTGATCGAACTCGGTTTCGCTGTTCGTTAGGCGGACGCGATGCGGCGGTCCGAAAATAACGCGGACTTTCGAAAACGGCTTCGGCAGGATGAAGCGGTCCCAGCTTTTTAGCCGCCAGCAACTCGAGTACTCCAGGTTGATCGGCACCACGCTGGCGCCGGATTGCTGGGCGAGAAAGACGACCCCCTGGCCGAGTTCGTAGGCCGGTCCGCGCGGGCCATCGGGCGTCATCATCACATCTTTGCCCTTCGCGATTACCTCAGCGAGCTGGCGAATCGCGCTGGCGCCTTTGCGCGAGCTGGAGCCCCGCACCACCTCGAAATCGAAGCGCTCGACCAGCCCCGCGAGGAGCGCGCCGTCGCCGCTCGGGCTGATGAGCGCGGCCCCGCGACGTTCGGGCAGGTAGCGTTTGATCACATACGGCAGCAGCAGGAGCCGGTTGTGCCAGAGCGCGCCGATGTAGCGTTCGTTAGGCCGCGCCCCGACGACGCCCGCGCGATCGTCGATTTCGAAGCGCAAAGTCCGCGCCCAGATTTGCAGGAGACGATGGCCGAAGGCGATCAACCAGCGCGCGCGCCAGCCTTCGATTTTCACGTGGCTTTCCAGCGATAGGCGCGCGGGTTGGGCAGACCGATCTGATCGATGATCCGCCAGACCACGGTGTCGACGACCTCGTTGACCGATTGCGGCCGGCTGTAAAACGACGGAATCGCCGGGAGCACGATCGCGCCGGCTTCGAGCAGGGTGACGACGTTGCGCGCGTGGATCAGACTCCACGGCGTCTCGCGTGGGACGAGGATGAGCTTGCGGCGTTCTTTCAGGAAAACATCGGCGGCGCGGAGAAGCGCACTGTCGCTGGTGCCGGCGGCGATCCGGCCTAACGACGCCATCGAGCAGGGTGCGATCACCATCGCGTCGAAACGCGCGGAGCCGCTGACGAAGGGAACGTTGAGATCGTTCTCGGCATGCTCTTGCACGCCGGCGGGGACGACGAGCCCGTCTGTTTCCTGGGCCTCAACCTGGCGCGCGTGTTTGCTCCGGACGAGATGAACTTCGTGCTCGCTGGCATCGATCTGGTCGAGGAGACGCTGGAGGTAAATCGTGCCGCTGGCTCCGGTGGCGGCGAGGACGAGCTTCATTGGCGCCTAACGTTTCACACCTTCACGGCAAACTCTAGGAGCGGTTGGGCGCTGGCTTTTCTCCGGGGAGCACAGGCGGCCCGCCTGTCGTTCGAGGCGGCTCGCCTCGAACCTTGTGGGCACATGAAGCAACGGCCCCACGTCGCTCCACCAGTTGCTCTTCGAGCAAGATGCAGCCGGCGAGCCGCCGGCTGCGACAGGCCAGCGGCCTGTGCTCCCCGGAATTTAGTGACCACACTAGAGATAGCCGCCGGTCTTCAGCTTTTTCGTAAGGTCGATCTGTTTCAGGAGCAGATCGCGGTAGAGGGTTTGCGCTTCTTTGCGTGGCTCCACTCGCGATTTTTTGTCTACGCTAACCAGATCGTCGACCAGCTTTTCCAGGCTCAGGGGTTTGCCTTTGACGTGGCAATAAGTCCACGCCGCGTGGATGGCCGCGCCTAACGCCGCACCCTCGGTCACCTTGAGCGCGACCGCGGGCCGCCCCAGCACGTCGGCCGCGATCTGCCGCCAGACCGCGTGCAGGTCAGCGGCAGCCAGTGATCGGTCGCATCGCAAAAGGCCGCGACTTCGCCTTTCGGATCGAGCACCGGTTCCTCCGCAAAGGCGCAAATCGTGCCGGAAGTGCCGAGGCTCACCGTGACCACGCCAGGTCGGATGTTCCCGGTGCCGATCGCGCTCATCATATTGTCGCCGCTCCCCGCGCAGACGAGCGCGTCATCGGCGAGGCCCCACGTTTCGCGCAGGCTGCTCCGGAGCAGACCGGCGGGCCGCTTCGAGGACCGGAGCGGCGGGAGCATGCCTCGAGTTTCGGGTCGATGAATTTCCGGATCGGCTTGCACCAGGCGCGCGTGCGCACATCCATCAACCCGGTGCCGGAAGCGTCGCCCTATTCCATCTGCCGTTTGCCGGTGAGCCAGAGATTCAGGTAATTATGCGGCAGCAAGACACTCGTTAGGCGCCGAAAATTTGCCGGCTCGTTTTCTTTCAGCCAAAGAATCTTCGGCGCGGTATAACCCGGCAGCATGGGATTCCCGGTGAGCTTGATCAGTCCTTCGAGGCCGCCGAATTCCTTGTTAAAAACCTCGCACTGCGCCGCGGTCGAGACGTCGCACCAGACCTTCGCGCGGAGCGGCTCGTTCGCTTCATCGAGCGGGACGAAGCCATGTTGCTGCGCGCTCACCCCGACGGCTTTGATCTCGCTCCGACGCGCGCCGATTTTCTCCAGACAGGCGGCGACGGTCTGCTCCGCGGCTTCGATCCAGGTATGCGGATCCTGCTCGACATGGCCCGCGGGCAATCCCTCGATCGTCCCATAGCTTTCCTGCGCGAAGGCGACGACCTTGCCCGACTCGATGTCGAGCACCAGCGCGCGCGTACTTCTGGTGCCGCTATCAATTCCGAGTGTGAGCATGAAGAAAAGCGCGCCGGGGAGCGTCGAATTTGAAATTAGCCGCCATCCGGCGCAATAGAAGAAAGATGATCAAGAAGCTTTTGCACACCCGTTACCGCGTGACCGATCTGGAGAAGACGGTTTCTTTTTACCGGGACGTCCTCGGGCTCGAAGAGGTGCGCCGGCATACTTCCGGGCGGGGCTCGCAGCTTGTTTTTCTGAAAGCCCCCGGGAGCGAAGAGGAAATCGAACTCTGCAAATTCGATGAGAGCGGCCCGGTCCAGGTCGGCCCCGACCTGACTCATCTCGCTTTCGAGGTGGACGATATCGAAGCCTTCGCGAAGCAAACCGCGGCCAAGGGCTACCCACTCTCCGATGGGCCGCACCCGAATGGGAAAGGCGGCGCGATCGCCTTTATCGACGCCCCGGAAGGCTACGAAGTGGAGCTGATCCAGCGGGGGAGCGATCGTTAGGCGCGCTTCGGATCATCTTTCCTTTGTTCGTTAGTCTCCCTGCCATGATGCGAAAATTTACCGCGCAATGCACGGTGCCGGTGACTCTGCTGATGGCGCTCCTGTGCGTCGCGGCCTCGAAGCCGAAGAAGAAGCATCACACGGTTAAGCGCGCCACCGCGGTAGAGGAGGCGGACGAACCGGCCGCGCGCTCGAGCGCGCCGCCGGCTGCTTATCCCACGCCGGTCCCCGGTTTGCGTGAGGAAAATGGCGCCCCGAAAACGCGCGCCGCCGCGGTCATGGTGACCGATGTGCGCTCGGGGCAGATTCTTTATGAGAAAAATGCAGACGCGCCCCGGGCGGCCGCGAGCACCCAGAAATTGCTCACCGCGCTCGTGGTGGCCGAGTCCGGTTTTCTCGATCGGCCGGTGACCGTCGAGCAGATCGACACCTTCGCGGAGCCGGTCCGGCTGAATATCAAACCGGGCGAAATCTATCCGCGGATCGACCTCCTCCGCGCGCTCTTGGTGAAAAGCCCTAACGACGTCGCCCGTTGCCTGGCGCGCGATAACGCCGGTAGCATCGAGGCTTTTGCCGAGAAGATGAACGCGAAGGCGGCGGCGCTCGGCGCGACCCATTCGCATTTCGTGAATCCCAATGGGCTCCCCATTCCCGATCAGTACTCGACCGCGCGCGACCTCGCGATCATCGCGCGGGCCGCTTATGCGAACCCGACGATCCGCTCGATCGTCTGTCTGCCGCAGCTGGTCTTTCGTTTTGCCAACGGGCGCACCCGCGAACTGCAGAACACGAACAAGGTCCTGAAGAGCCTCGCCTACTGCAACGGGATGAAGACCGGGTACACCGAGGCCGCCGGTCATTGCCTGATCGCGAGCGGCACGATCCCGGGGCGCGACGTGATCGTCGTCGTCCTGGGCGACAGCAAAGCGGGCGTCTGGCGCGATGCCTCGGCGCTGCTTTCCTGGGGTTTGATTTCGCTGTAGCAGGCGAGTCCGCAGGGCGGGAGATAAGTTGGCCACGGATAGACACGGATGAAACACGGATGGGAGAAGCTGTGCGGCCGTCGTTTATCCGTGTTTCATCCGTGTCCATCTGTGGCTAAAATTCCGCTGCTTTGAGCGATCTTTTTCAGGAGCAACTGCAGGCCCTCCGGGCGCAATCGCTCCATCGCAAGCTGCGCGAGATCGGCACCGCCCAGGGCTCGGAGATCGAGATCGTCGGCCGGCACCTGGTTAATTTTTCTTCGAACGATTATCTCGGACTGGCGAATGATCCGGTCCTGAAACAGGCGGCGATCGCGGCGATCGAAAAGTTTGGGGTCGGCGCCGGTGCCTCGCGACTCGTCAGCGGCACGCTGTCGCCCCACGTCGTGCTCGAGGCCGCGATCGCAAAATGGAAACGCGCGCCGGCAGCGCTCGCTTTCAGCAGCGGCTACGCGGCCGCGGTCGGGACGCTCCCCGCCCTCGCCTCGAAACGCGACGTCATCCTGCTCGACAAACTGAGCCACGCCTCGCTCATCGATGGCGCGCGGCTGAGCGGCGCCACCATCCGCGTTTTCCCGCACAACCACCTCGGCAAACTCGAGAGCCACCTCGAGTGGGCGCAACGGGAAATGCCGGAAGCGCGCCGGATCGTGGTCACCGAGTCGGTCTTCAGCATGGATGGCGATCAGGCACCGCTGGGGGAATTAATCGACCTGAAGAAACGCTTCGGCGCGATCCTGCTCCTCGACGAAGCCCATGCCGTCGGCGTGATCGGCCCGCATGGCCGCGGACTTGCCGCCGAGCTCGGGCTGGAACGGGAGGTGGACGTGCAACTCGGCACCCTGAGCAAGGCGCTCGGGGTGAGTGGCGGTTATGTCTGCGGTTCCCACAGCCTGATCGACTGGCTGATCAACCGCGCGCGCTCCTTTATTTTTTCCACCGCGCCGCCGCCTGCGCTGGCCGCGGCTGCGACGGCGGCGATCGAATTTCTCGCCAGCCCGGAAGGCGAAGCGCGCCGGCTTACGCTTTGGAAAAGAATCGTCCGGCTGCTCGAAAAATTGCCGGTCTCGCCGAGCAAGGCCGCTGGGACGAACAGCGCGATCATCCCCTGGATCGTGGGCGAGGAACAACGGGCGCTCGACCTCGCGCGCTCCCTCCAGCAGGAGGGTTTCCTCGTGCCCGCGATTCGCTATCCGACGGTCGCGAAGGGCGCGGCGCGCCTCCGCATCACCGTCAGCGCCGCCCATACCGGGGAGCAGATCTCGCAGCTCGGCGAAGCCATGCGGCGACTCGCGCCGGTCGACTATGGGCCGGCCGCGGCCGAACGACGCAGAAGCGGCGACGGCACGTAGGCGGGATTCGCGGCCAGATTAGCCGGGCCTTCCGAGGGGATATCCGCTTCGGAGGGACCTTCTGCGGGCGGAGCCGCCTCTTCGGTCGTGGCGTTGTTCGCGTAGGAGGTCGTGGTCGACTTCCCGTCGCTCGTCCGGGACGTGGTTTGAGTGGTGGTGCAGGCCGGCAAGAGAGCGGCGGCGAGCAGGCAGAGGGCAATTTTGATCTTCATTTTCTATCTCCTTCATTGGGCGAAATCATATCCGCCCCCGTTGACGTTATAATTACTATATTTTAAATCCGGGCGGCAAGCATTGTTTTCGCTTTCCGCAAATGGTGATTTCTGCCCCGTGCACGGTTCAGCCGAAACGCTCCAGCAGCGGTCTGAGCCGTTGCACGGTTTCGTTAGGCCAAAATTTCCGATCGGTCACCAGGGCGGTGTCGAGCGCGCGGTGTTCCGGCCAATTCGGCTCCGTCGGAATCCGTGGGATGACATCGGTGAGCATCTTCTTCGCGGTCTCCGCATTCGCTAGGAGATGTCCGATCACGGTCTGCACCGAGACCGGTTCTTCATCCACCTTCCAGCAATCGTAGTCGGTGATCATCGCCATGGTCGCGAGCGCGATCTCCGCTTCGCGCGCCAGTTTGGCCTCGGGCAGGTTCGTCATCCCGATCACGTCGAAGCCGTGGCGGCGATTTAGTTCCGATTCGGCGCGGGTGGAAAAAGCCGGGCCGTCCATATTAACGTAGATGCCGCCGTTATGGGCGGTCATGCCTAACGACGCTGCGGAGTCCGCGAGCAGTTGCCGCAGCGGCGTCGAGATCGGCTCCGCGAAGCCGATGTGCGCGGCAATCCCGTTCCCGAAAAAGGTGTGCTCCGCGCGCTGGCTCGTGCGGTCGAAAAATTGCGCCGGCAGCACAATGTCGCGCGGCGCGTATTTTTCCTGCAGGCTGCCGACGGCGGTCACACAAATGATCCAGCGCACGCCTAGCGACCGGAGCGCCCAGATATTCGCGCGGTGATTCAGTTCATGCGGCAGGAGGCGATGGCCGCGCGCGTGGCGCGGGAGGAAGTATACCCGCCGGCCCGCGATCTCGCCGCCAATGATCGCGTCGGAGGGAGGGCCGAACGGTGTCTCCACCGTGTGCTCCTGCGAGTTGTTAAATCCCTCGATCTGGTAAAGGCCGCTGCCGCCGATGATGCCGATGGCTGGTGTGTCGTGATTCATTGCTTTGGGCGGGAGCATTCCGTGGGCAGTCCATGATTTGCAAGCCGGAAGCTTGCGCTAATCTCGTCCGATGAATCTGCGCCGGTTTCTTCTCTCCCTGCTCCTCGGCTTGTTCGTCGTCTCCTGCAGCTCGCCGCCTTCGGGTTCCTTCAATCGATCGAGCGCGGCGGCCGATTCCGCCTTCTCGCAACCGCCTCCGGATCGTCCTGGGCTCGGCACGAAATGGGGCGAGACGCGACGGTCTGCTTCCAGCGTCACGAGCTTCGTGCGCGCGACCCCGCGGCAGCCGCTCGCCACGGCGGAGATCTTTTACAACGATCGCTCGGGGATCGAGGCGATGGCGGCGGCCTCGGAGTTTCGGCGTGGCTGGCCCGTCCTGCGCGGACCAGCCGCGAGTCTCCTCTTGGTTGGATTAAAAGATCAGAGCGGCCGGTTTCTTCCGGGCCTGAGCGTCGGCGATCGCTGGTTTGTGATCGGCGAGGAGGGGGGGCGCTATTCGATTGTGCTGAAAAACCGGAGCGAATTGCGCCTCGAAGTGGTGCTCTCGGTCGACGGTCTCGATGTGATCGACGGCCGGCCGGCGTCGGTCCGAAAGCGCGGCTACGTGATCGATCCGCACCGGACGATCGCGGTGGAAGGCTTCCGCCAGAGCACCGACGCGGTCGCGGCCTTTCGTTTCAGCCCGGTGCGCGAGTCGTATGCGCAGGAGAAATATCACCACAGCCGCAACGTCGGCGTGATCGGCGTCGCCCTCTTCCACGAGACCGGCACCTTTCCCTGGACCGATCGTGAGGTGCAGAAGCGCCTCCGGGCGAACCCGTTCCCTAATCACTTCGCGACCCCGCCTAACGAATAGCCGGCCGGCCGCCGATGGCGGGACGGAATGGTTTGTGTAAGTTGCCACCCCGAAATGCCGAAATTTTTCATCAAGACTTACGGCTGCCAGATGAACGAGCGCGACTCGGAACAGGTCGCGCGCTCGCTCCTCGATCGTGGCTACGAAGCCGCGCCTAACGAGCAGGAGGCCGACGTCATCCTCCTGAATACCTGCAGCGTGCGCGACATGGCCGACCAGAAGGCGATCGGCAAAATGGGCATGCTCGGCAAGATTGCGAAGCAGCGGCCGGAAACGGTTTTCGGTTTTCTCGGTTGCATGGCGCAGGCGCGCGGCGCGGAGTTGCTCAGCGCCGCGCCGCACGTCGATCTTGTGGTCGGGACGCAAAAATTCCACCGGGTCGCCGATTACGTCGATGAGCTGGTCGAGAAAAAGCGCGCGCGCCGGATGGACGATCCGCGCTTTTCTATAGTCGACACCGCGGAGGAAGCCGGCTCGCAGGCGACCATCCGCGAGCACACGCTGCGGGTGCGTCAGGCGACGGCGTTCGTCTCGATCATGCAGGGCTGCAACATGCACTGCACTTTTTGCATCGTGCCGCGGACGCGCGGCGCGGAACGTAGCCGGACGCCAGACGAGATCGTGACCGAAGTGCGCGAACTCGTTAGGCGCGGAGTGAAAGAGGTGACTCTGCTGGGCCAGATCGTGAATCTCTACGGGCGTCACGAATTTCCACAGCGCGACGGGAAGAGCCCGTTCGTGCAGTTGCTCGAGGCCGTCCACGATGTCGATGGGCTGGAGCGGCTGCGCTTCACCTCGCCGCATCCGATCGGCTTCCGCGCGGATTTGATCGCGGCCTTTCGAGAGCTGCCGAAACTGTGCGAACACGTGCACCTGCCCCTCCAATCCGGTTCCGATCGCATCCTCAAAGCGATGCATCGCACCTACACGGCCGAGAAATATTTGCGCCTGGTCGAACAGATCCGCGTCGCGCATCCAGGTGTTGCTCTGACGACGGATGTGATCGTCGGGTTTCCCGGAGAGACCGAAGAGGATTACGCGCTTACCCGCGCTCTGGTCGCGGACGTGCAGTTCGATAACGCCTTCGTCTTCCGCTACTCCCCACGCAGCGGCACCCCGGCCGCGGAAATGTCGGATCAGCTCGACGAAGCGACCAAGGAAACGCGGAACCACGACCTGCTCGAAGTGGTCGACGCGGCCGCGAAAAATTGCGGCGCAAAGGTCGTCGGAACGACGGTGGAAATCCTGTGCGAAGGCCCGAGCAAAACCAACGCGGCGCGGCTCACCGGTCGCACCCGCACGAACAAGATCGTCGTCTTCGCCGGCGACGACGCAGACCTCGGGCAGTTGCTCGACCTCGAGGTGACGCACTCCACCGGCTTCAGTCTCTCGGGCGTGCGGCGAAATGCCGGAGCCGGTTGTGCTCCTGACCAAACAGCGGAGATTCTGCCGCCCGTCGCTCTCGTTTCATGATTTACCATTTTTCCCTGCATTCGGTCGGCCTCATCGTTGGAGTGCTCCTTGCCGGACTCAGCCTGCTCGCTTTTTTGCCGCAGTTGCGCACCCGCCTGCCGCATTTTCCCCGTTCCCGCACCGCGGGCGCGGCGCTCCTGACCATCGACTTGGTCTGGTGCCTTTGGCTTATGGCCACGATGGAGATGGGCGAGTTCTCCAACTTCCGGCGTCCCCTACTAGTCATTCTCCCGGTCGGATATTTTCTCGTCTTGAAATTCGTCGATGAATTTCTCGCTGTGCGCGCGCTCGGGATTCTCTGCCTCCTTGCGGCCGAGCCGATGCTCGACGCGGCTTTTCTCCGACCCGAAATGAGCCGGCTGCTCGTGACCGTCTTCGCCTACCTGCTGATTGTCGCCGGGCTTTTCTGGGTCACGATGCCGTATCTGCTGCGCGATTGGATTAATTGGTGCGCGCGCCATAGCGCGCGCTGGGGCGTCGTCTCGGCTCTTGGCGCGGCCTTCGGTCTGGCGATCCTCGTTTGCGCAGTCGTCGCCTACTGAAGCGGCGGGCCGGTCGCTGAGGTGAGTCGCATCCTGGTGATCCGCGGCGGCGCGATCGGCGATTTCATTCTCACGCTGCCGGCGGTGCGGCTGCTCCGCGAGTCATTCCCCGACGCGCACCTCGAGATCCTCGGTTACAAGCACATCGTCGCGCTCGCGGAAATGAGCGGCTACGCCAATGCCACGCGCTCCATCGAGTATGGCCGGCTGGCGAGTTTCTTCACCCGCAATGGCGAACTCGCGCCAGACCTGGTGACCTATTTCAGCGGGTTCCGGCAGATCGTGAGTTACCTCTTCGATCCAGATGGAATTTTCGCGACTAACCTGCGCCGGGCTGGCGTGGGCAACCTGATCGCCGGCTCGCCGAAGATCACCGACCAGGAACACGCCGCGCGACAACTGGCGCGTCCGCTGGAACGGCTCGCGCTTTATTTGGAGAGCCCGGCGGCGCGGATTGTCCCGCGCGAAAATGGATTTCGCGACGGCAACCTGCTCGCGATTCATCCGGGCAGCGGAAGTGAGACGAAGAACTGGCCGATCGACCGTTTCGTAGAGGTCGCGCGGAGCTGGCTCGCGCCTAACGATCAGCGAAAAGTGATGATCGTCGGCGGAGAAGCCGATGAAACGCCGGTGGAGCGACTGCGGCGCGCATTGCCTAACGATCGCGTGGAGCTGGCGCAAAATCGGCCCTTGCCGGAACTGGCCGGTCGCCTGCTCAACTGCGCGGTTTTTCTAGGGCACGACAGCGGCATCTCGCATCTCGCGGCCGCTGTCGGCGCACCCGCGTTGCTGCTCTTCGGGCCGACCGACCCGGCCATCTGGGCACCCGCGAATCCGTGGGTGCGCGTATTGCGCTCGGCCAGCCACGCGATGGACGGGATTGAGACCAGCGAAGTGTTAGCCCTGTTGTAGCTGCCTCCCTGCGGGAGGCACGGGATCGGTGTGGTGGCGGAGCGATGACCAGCGAGTGGGGCCGATACCCACGCTTCGCACGGCGAAGCGGCTACACGCATGCGGAACGCGAACGCGTGCGTGCGCCTTACGAGCTGATGCGCATCGGCATCAGGACGTAGAGGAACGGGCTCTGAATCTTGATCACGCCCGGGCTCATCTCGTCGATCAGGTCGAGGAAGACTTCGTCCTCCGCGAGGTTACGCAGCGGCGCCATCAGGAACTCCGGGTTGAACGCAATCGAGAACTCCCGGCCTTTATAGACCACGGCGAGCGACTCTTTCGCCTCTCCGACTTCCGGCGTGTTCGCGGTAATGTCGATGTTGTTCTTAGTGAAGTTCAGTTTGATTGAATTCGACTTGTCGCTCGCGAGCAGGGAGACGCGCTTGAGCGAGTTCAGGAAAGTCTCGCGCTCCAGGGTGACGCGCTCCTTCATCTCGCCGGGGATGACCTGCTTATAGTTCGGATAATTTCCCTCGATCAACTTCGAGACGAGCAGCGTGTTGTTGAGATCGAAAGCAATCTGTCCGCTGCTCACACTGACGCGCACATCGCCTTCATCGGTGAGGAGGCGCTGTAGCTCTGCGACCGCTTTGGTCGGCACAATGATGTCGGCTTCGTGGCTCCGCGGAAATTCCAAGTCGATGTCGAGCATCGCGAGCCGGCGGCCGTCGGTCGCAACGAGAGTCAGTTTGTTGTCCTTGAAACTAAAGAGCACGCCATTGAGGACGTAGCGGGTTTCGTCGGTCGAGATGGCGTAGGAAGTTTTCTTCAGCCCATCGCGCAGATCCTTCTGGCGAATGGTGACGACCTTGGCCTCGTCGAATTTCGGAAGCGGCGGAAACTCCTCTTCGGGCAGCCCGAGGATCTTGAAGAAGCTCTGGCCGCTGCGAATCGAGGCGGCGTTTTTGCCATCGACGTCGAAGGAAATCTCGCTCGAGGGGAGCTCGCGGATGATACCGAAAAGCCGGCGGGCCGGCAGGGTGGTCGCGCCTTCTTTTTCCACCTGCGCTTCAAAGCTGCCGCGCACGCCGACGTCGAGATCGGTCGTCGTTAGGCGGACTTCATTGCCGCTGGCCTGGAGGAGAACGTTCGAAAGAATCGGCAGGGTCGTGCGAGTGCTGACGACGTTTTGAACCTGCTGCAGACATTCGAGGAGCTTTTCTTTCGGAACGCTAAATTTCATGAAAAGAGAACGGAGTCGTTATGATGTAAGGCCTTCGATTTTATCCGGCAACCGCAATCTCGCGAACTTGCGCCTAACGTTGCAGCGCGCTGTCGATATAGGAGATGGTCTGCCGAATTTTGTCCTGCTCTTTCATCCGTTTCTTCACCTGTTTGCAGGCGTGGAGGACGGTGCCGTGATCGCGGCCGCCAAACGCTTCGCCGATTTCGTTGAGCGATGCTCTCGTCAATTCCCGCGCGAGATACATCGCGATCTGGCGCGGGAAGGCGATGTTCGCCGGCCGGCGTTTGCTCGTCATGTCCGCCAGGCGCACGTCGAAGTGCTCGGCCACACGTTTTTGAATCTGATCGATGGTGACGGCGCGGCGCGCTTCTTCCTGCAGAATATCCTTCAACAAACTCTCGACCACTTCCTGGTTGAGCTCCCGGCCGCTGAGCGACGCGAACGAAGCCACGCGCATGAGCGCGCCTTCAAGCCGGCGGACGTTGGTTTTAATCCGGTTCGCGAGGAAATCGAAAATCTCGTCGGCCAAATCGATATGCAGCGTCCGCGCCTTTTTGCGCAGGATCGCCATCCGCGTCTCGACATCGGGCGGCTGCAGCTCCGCGGTCAGGCCCCATTCGAAGCGCGAGACGAGCCGATGTTCGAGATTCGCGATCTCGGAGGCGGGCCGATCGCTCGAAAGCACGATCTGCTTATGGCCGTCGAAGAGGGTGTTGAAGGTGTGGAAAAATTCCTCCTGCGAACGCTCCTTGCCGCCGAGGAAATGGATGTCGTCGATCAGGAGGAGATCGGCCTGGCGATAACGCTTCCGGAATTTCACCAGGTTGTTGTGCTGGATCGCGTCGATGAACTCGTTGATGAACAGTTCGCTCGAGAGATACATCACCTTGGAGTTCCGGCCGTGGGTCGAGAGGAATTGCCCGATCGCCTGCATCAGGTGCGTTTTGCCCAGCCCGACGCCGCCATAGATGAAAAGCGGGTTATAGGTTTTGGCCGGCGACTGCGCGACCGCGAGGCTCGCGGCGTGCGCGATCTCATTGTTAGGCCCGATCACGAACGACTCGAATGTGTTCCGCGGATTGAGGCCGGCGCAGGTTTTGGCGGTCGCCCTGGCCGGCGTGCTCGTGCCCGCGCTGTAGGGTTTGTTCGCGGTCGCCGGCGGCTCGTCCGCTTCGTTCGTGGCGTTGACCGCGCAACAGAATTTCACCTGGCGCGGTCCGCCCAGCACCGCCTCGATCGCCGTCTGGAGCGACGGCATGTGGTTACTCTCGATCCAGAATTGGTAGATATTATTCGGGACCAGCAGGGTGATCTCGTCGTCGGTTGCGCCGGTCAATTTCACGGCGGAAAACCAACGCTTAAAAGTATCGGCGCTGACCTGTGGTTTGAGGGCGGCGGCAAGCTTCGCCCAGAGCTGGGAACACTTCTCGTCCATGCGACTTGTTAACAGCGTTAAATAACGCCGAAAAAGGAGGGCTGAAGAGAGAAGGTGACGATCGTGTGACGCCCTCGCAGAGGAGAGAGAGCCGCAAAATTCCGCGGCGCCGACTGAAGAAGCGTCGAAAAAATCCGTCGATACGAGGGGAAGACAGGTCGGCGCCGGGTTTCAACTCGCGCCGCAGTCAGTGGGGAAACCACCAGGTCGCGCGCCTTACAATGTCTCAAATCAAATTTCATAGTTTCTCCTCCGGTTGCGGCCGCTGACCTTGTTCACATCTTGTTCACACCCAACTTTTTCGTTCCCGCCCAGCGGCTTCAGATTAGGAATCGGACCCGGTCGGGACAAGCGAAAAACCGGAACTTTATTTTCGATTTTCCGGCCGAAAAAACTTGACGATAAATTTGCTTGGGCATGGTCAAATTTTCTCCTCGTAGCCGCGCGTGTCGCGCTTCCGCGACTCGTTAGGCGAGAGGCCGGGGTGGTTATGAGCGGTGAGGATTTTGACGTTGGCGTTGGTCGTCGTCGAGCCCGAAAGGGTTCGCGCCCCCGCCATATTGCCCGAAGTTTGGCCGGTAAAAATCATGCGCGGGATTGGAAAAAAAATTGGCAGCGGCAGAATCTTGCTGGCTCTGGGCGTCGCGCTGGCGTGCGCCGGCTGCAGCATCACGCCCGTCCCCCCGCGGCCGGTGCAGCACATTGTCCTGATGTGGCTGGAGCGTCCCGAGAGCGCGCCGGATCGCGCGCAGCTCATCCGCGCGGCGCGTTCGCTCCAGATGATGCCGGGCGTCGTCCGAGTCGAGACCGGGCGCAACGTGCCGTCGCCCAGCTCGCAGGCGGATCGCGATTTCGATCTCGGCGTGGTCATCACTTTCCGCGATCGTGCCGCGCTCCAGCGTTACGAAAAAAATCCGCGCCATGCCGACGCGATGCAGCGCTATCTGAAGCCGCTGGTCCGGCGTTACGTGGTTTACAATCTCGGCACTCGTTAGGCTTGATGCGTGCTTTCTTCACCGCGGCAGCGCTGCTGCTTCTTCTGCCGATTTGCTCCTCTTTGGCCGACGAGGTGCCGCCGCCTTTTGGCTTTCGCTGGAATGATTCGTCGGTCCGGGTCGATCGGGTCCTGAATGGCGCGAAGGCGAAGGTGATCGCGCGAGAGAAGAAGGACGCGGGCGAAGTCTGGACCGTGGAGGGACTGATTCATCCGGGGCTAAAGCGGACGCTCTTTAGCTTCAAATCCGGACTGCTGAACCAGGTGGAGTTGCAGTACGAATATCCGGATTGGACCCTCGAGCATTACAACAGCCGAATGGGGGAAATCCGGCGTTATTTTGACGAGCGCTACGGGGTCGGTCGGCTGATTTCGCGCGCGCGCGATAACCAGACGGACATCATCCAGACGCTGGTCGGGTACCAGTGGGTGGTGGGTAAATCCGCGCTTGAGCTCTTCTTTTTCTCCGCGCAGAAGGAGCCGAATATCTACCGGAACATCACGGTCACCTATAAGGCGCTCTAGCCGGTGCGCGGCGCGCCTCGCCCGCCTAACGACCCGGCGTGTTCTCTTTTTTCATCCGCTTCAGGCGGCTGCGGAGCGCGACTTTGGTCACGGCGCTCATTCGGTCGATGAAAAGCACGCCCTGGAGATGGTCGACCTCGTGCTGCAACGCTCGCGCGAGCAGGCCGGTCGCTTCGATTTCGATTTTCGCGCCCTCGAGAGTTTCTGCGTGCACGACTACGGAACCGGCGCGCGCAATGTCCGCGGTGATCTCCGGGAAACTGAGACAGCCTTCGATGCCGACGACTTTTTCCTCGCCGAGGACCAGTTCCGGGTTCAACAAGACCAACGGCATCGACGTCTTGGTGTCGACCTCCTGGCCGTTCAATTTCATCGTGCTCTCCTGATCTTCGGCGCCGCCGACATCGACGACGGTGAGTTGCAAGGCTTCACCGACCTGTTGCGCGGCCAGGCCGACGCCGTTGGCTGCGTGCATCGTCTCGAGCATGGCGGCCGCGAGTGCGCGGATGCGTTCGTCTACCTGGCCGATGCGCTTCCCCTTGGCGCGCAGAGCCGGGTGACCGTAGCGAACGATCGGCAGCGTCATTTCCCCGCGCCCTGGGTGAAGGCCGGCAGGTTCTTCACGCCCGCGAGTTTCAGCGCATCCATCACCTTGATGATGATGCCGAAGGAAGCTTTCTCATCGGCCTTCAGGACCACCGAAGTTTTCCGTTCCGGCGTCATCTTGTTCAGCGCCGCTTCGAGCTGGTCGACGGCGATCGTTTCGCCATCGAGTTTCAACCCGTCTTCCGCGTCCACGCTCACGATCGCGTGCTCGAGCTCGGCCGGTCGCGCGCTCGCGGTCTTGGAGTCCGGCAGATTGATGTTCACTTCCGGCTGATCTTTTTTGAAAGTGGTCGAGACGACAAAAAAGATCAGCAGAATAGTCAGGATATCGACGAGCGAGACGATGATGATCGCCGGCGCGCGGCGTTTGCGGACGGCAAACTTCATCGGCCTAACGAGCGCTTCACGCGACCGGGGCGCGCGCTGCGGGGATGGTGCCGCGCACCGGCGGGTTGTCGTCGCGGTTGATCCGGCCGTAGTAACATTTCGCGAGAAGATCGGCCACGAGCGACTCCATCTCCACCGCCATCACTTCCACTTTTTTCGAGAAATAGCTGAAGGCGATCAGGCTCGGAACCGCGATCGAGAGCCCGAAGATCGTGGTGTTGAGCGCCTCGGAGATGCCGAGCGCGATGCCTTTCGTATCGGTCCCGCCGGCGCTCAGGCCGATGTGCGCAAAGACGTGGACCAGACCGGAAACCGTCCCAAGCAAGCCGAGCAACGGCGCGATGCCGGTGATCACTTCGAGCACGACGAGCCCGCGCTCGAGGCGCACCATTTCGTGGCGCGCGCGGGTTTGCACCGCTTCGATATTTTCGCTGCGCGGCCAGCGCAGATGCTGCAGCGCGACGAGCGAAATGCGCGCGAGCGGCGAGTTATCGACCTGCGCGATCCGCATCAGTCGCTCGGGGCTCGCCCCCGGCACGAGCCGTTCGATCTCGGTCTCGAGCACGAGCGGGACGACCATTTTCTCCCGCAAGGCCATACTCCGGAGCAGGATCACCGTCACCGCCACGATCGAACAGATGAGGAGCGGCCACATGAAAATGCCGCCGCGAGTGATGAAATTAAAGATCCCCTGGATCGCGTCGGGTGAGTCTACGAGCAGGAACGGGGTCATTAGTTGCCGAAAATCGTGAAGCTTTCTTCCATTGTAAAGTAACCATCGGGCAGGGTGGGCAGCAGTTCCTCCGGAATGGAGGGGAACTTCGTCTCCTGAATCGAGCGCAACGCGATGCTCGCGGCCGCTTCGCTCGTCGTGTTCTCGAGAATGCGCATGTGGCTGATACTGCCGTCGGCGGCAATCCGGAAAGTGATCGAAGTGGTGCCGATCGAGGCGAGGTCGACCCGCGCATTGATCAGGAAATACCAGCGCGCGCCGATCGCGTCTTCGAGTTGTTTGCGATAACGCCCGAGCGGTGTGCCGAGGGCGTTGACCGCGGAGCGGCCGCGATTATTGATCCCGCCGCGGATGATAGTCTGCTGCTGGAGATCTCGATAAGAGGAGGCAGGCGCGGGCGGTTTCGATTCTTCCGGCGTCGGGATCGGCGTCTCGGTCGGCGTGGGCACGTCGGTTTTTTCTTCGGTCGAAGGCGGCGAGGGGATCGGGGTGGGCGTTTTCGTCAGGAGCGCGAACTGGTCGCGATCGGGCTCGGGCGTAGGCGTCGGCGCGACGGATTCCTCGGGGGTGGGCGAGGGCTTCGGCGGCGCGGTGGGAGCCGGGGTCGGCTTCGGTTTCGGCGCGGAACCATCCTGGGCAAAGGTTTGCTGATGCGTGTCGAGGTTCATGAACGGGTGGTCCTTGCCGTCCTGACCCGGGAGGAAGTTGTCTTTTTCCGCGGCTCGTTCCGCGGCGGCGATCGAGTTCGCGTTCGCCTCGAAGGTCTTCTCTTTCGGCGCGACCGAGGAGGCGCGCTCGGGATCGACGTTGGTGGTCAGGGTGTTCTTCGGAGCGATCGGCGGCGGCGTGGGCGGCGGAGACGGGTCCGGCAAATCCATCATCGTCAACTGCACCGGCGGTGCTTCCTCTTTCTCCGGGACCAAGGCAGGGTCGCTGCGGCCGAACGCCGCCAATCCGAGCCCGATGAGCAGGTGCAGGCCGATCGAGATGAGCACGGCCAACCAGACTTTTCGCCGATCCCGATTGTCTTGCATGAATAGCTGCGGCGTCGCCTTGCGCGACGGAGTCGGTTCCAAGAGAGCGCGGGCCGCGCCGGAGCAAAGGGAAAATCGTCGCCGGGCGGGAAATTATCTCAGCTCTTCCGCGGTGACAACCGGCGCGGGGTGGTCTTGCGGGCGTGGTGGAAAAGGTATTGCTGGGCGTAGCCGCCGTGCGTGCCGAAATAAGCTGCGGAGAATTCCGTGAGTTCGTTAGGCCGGAACTTCCGCCGGCGCGGGAAGTATTTCGCGCGCAGGACGCGCTCGACCCAGACGTCGATCGGGAAGGCCTGGAGCCGCTCGTAGGCAAAAAGCATCGTGCAGTTTGCGACCTTCGCGCCCACGCCCGGCAGAGCGCAGAGCGCTGCGCGCAGCTCGGTGTCGGGCAGGGTGGCGAGCGCGTCGAGATCGACGGCGCCGTTCGCCACGAGCTGTGCGGTCGCGAGCAGGTTTTTCGCGCGGTAACCGAGCGCGCAATGGCGCAAATCGGTTTCGTGCAGGTCGGCGAGCACCTCGGGTCGGGGATAGCTGTAAACGTGCCTCTGGCTTAACGAGTGCCGGAGACCGAACCGTTCCCGGAGCGTGCGCGAAATCTGCCGGATGTGCGCCACCTGTTTCATCGAGGAGGTGATGAAAGTGGCGAGACATTCCCAGCGCGGCTGGCGCATGATGCGCAGCCCACGACAGAACCCCGCCGCCGTTTGCATCGCCGGATCATCTGGCAGCGCCGCGCAGATTTCCGCCAGCGGATGATCGAGCGCGAAGTAGCGCGCGAGCGTTTTTGCCGGCGCCCCGCGGAAGTGCAAGGCGCCGCCGCGCTGCTCGACATAAACGGCCCGCTGCTCGAGCGCTCCGAGGAAGCCTTTGCCTAACGACTCCCAGTGAAAGGTCTGCCCGGAGTCGAGGGTGAGCGCGAGATCGAAGTCGGGCGCGGGAATTTCCATTCGCTAATCTAGCGTGCGCGCGCGCCGAAAACACTTTGCGCCGGCGGTGAATTCTGGCAGCTAACCATCCGTGGACGCGCGCCTCCTCATCGATACGATCGTTCTTTTCGTTTACTTTTTCGGCATCGTCGCGCTCGGGCTGTGGGCCGGCCGGCGCAACAAGAACCTCCAGGATTTCTCGTTAGGCTCGCGTTCCATTCCGTGGTGGGCCGTCCTCGCTTCCATCGTCGCGGCCGAGACCAGCGCCGCTACTTTCCTCGGCACCCCGGCGGAAGGCTTCAAAACGCGCGCCTATTTTTACGGTCAGCTCGTCATCGGCACGATTCTCGCCCGCATCATTGTGGCGCTCACTTTCATCAAGCCCTACTACGACTACCGGGTGCAGAGCATTTACGAGTTCCTCACTGTGCGCTTCGGGACGAAGACGAAAAACATGGCCAGCGGCATCTTTCTTTTCACCCGCGTGCTCGGCATTGGTGTCCGCCTTTATCTTGGGGGCGCGATCATGGTGGTGATCTGGCGTTATCTTTTTCCGGCGACCCCGATCACGCTCGGGACTTACGTCTGGGGAATCATTTTCGTCACCGTCATCACCACGATTTACACCGCAGTCGGGGGCATCAAAGCCGTGGTCTGGACCGATCTCATTCAGGCTGTGCTTATGTTCAGCTCGGTGATTTTCGCGATCTTCCTGCTCCTCCACAGCATCCCGGGCGGACTCGCCACGGTGACGAAAAATCTCGGCGGCTGGGATCACGTGAAGGTTTACCAGAGCGGGTGGGATGCCTCGTTACCGTTTGGCCGCGCGCTTAAAGCGATGCTGGAGGAACCCTATACGCTCTTCGCCGCTTTTATCGGGTCGACCCTGATCACGATGGCCACCCATGGCACCGACCAGGACATGGTGCAGCGAATGTTGACCGCGCCTGACTTTCGCAAATCCCAGTTCTCGCTCATTCTCAGCGGTCTGATGGATCTGCCGATCGCGGCTTCGTTCCTCACCGTGGGAATTTTGCTCTCGGTTTACTATGGCGTCGTGCCC
Organism: Chthoniobacterales bacterium; assembly: GCA_038240025.1. Classification (GTDB taxonomy): domain Bacteria; phylum Verrucomicrobiota; class Verrucomicrobiia; order Chthoniobacterales; family UBA10450; genus Palsa-1392. The sequence goes on along the minus strand of JBBSED010000011.1, from coordinate 32,300 downwards.
GGGAAAACGCCGCCCACCGCGGATAACGAAATCTTCGGCTATTACATTGTGCATGAAATGCCGGTGGTTTTTCGTGGGCTCATCGTCGCCGGCGTTTTCGCGACCATGATGGGCTCGACCTCCGCCGCCTTGAATGCACTCGCGACCAGCTTCACGAAAGATTTCTACGAGCCCTACATCAATCCCAGCGCGACCGATCGGCAGGCGATTCGGGCCGCGCGGATTGCCACTGCGGTCTTTGGCGTGCTGATGATCATCGTCGCGGCGATGGCGGCGAACGCGGTTTTACAGGACGCAAAGTTAACCATCATCCCGATTGCGATCGGGATTCTCGGTTACACTTACGGCGCGCTGCTGGCGGTCTTTTTGCTCGGCATGCTCACGCGCAGCCGCGGGCGCGACGGCGTCAACGTCATCGCCATGATCGTTGGCATCATGTCGGTGCTCGTGCTTTGCAAAATCTCGCTCCCGGCGTTCGACCTCGGCGCGCTTTTCCACGGCACGTTCCAGCATGCGCAGTGGAACTTCGGCTGGTTCATGCCGGCATGGTGGCCGGCGATTTCCTGGCCTTGGTTTGTTTTCGTTGGCTGCGTCGTGACCTTTGCGATCAGCGTTCTCTTTTCGACCCCGCCAAACCAGATCGCCTTCGCCGAAGCGCATGTCCGCAGCGAGCCCACCGGGTAGGCCGCATTCGTCTTACCGACCATGACTGCCACCGCCGAACCGGAAGACGCCGCGCCCTTGGTCGGCGAAGACCACCTTCCTGATTTCCTCGGCCACCCGCGCGGGCTTTGGTATCTCGCCTTCACCGAGGCGTGGGAGCGCTTTTCCTATTACGGGATGCAGGCGCTGCTCGTCCTCTACATGGTCAAGTATCTCCTCCTGCCCGGGCGGATCGAACACGTGATCGGGTTCGCGAGTTTTCGTCACGTCTACGGCGGGCTCGAGGGCCAGGCCCTGGCTTCGGCGATTTTTGGAACCTACAGCGCGAGCGTTTATCTCACGCCGATCTTCGGCGGTTTCCTCGCGGACCGCTTGCTCGGCCGGCGGCGCACGGTGTTGTTAGGCGCGGTCACGATGGCAGCGGGGCATTTTCTGATGGCCTTCGAAGGCGCGTTCCTGTTCGCGCTGCTTTGCCTCGTCATCGGCTGCGGGATGTTTAAAGGAAACATCGCGAGCCAGGTCGGCTCGCTCTATCGGCCTCACGATCTCCGCCGTGCCGACGCTTTTCAGATTTTCTATCTCGGCATCAACGCGGGCGTAATCGCTTCGCCGCTAGTTGTCGGCACGCTCGGCGAAGTTTACGGCTGGCATTACGGCTTCGCCGCAGCGGGCGTCGGGATGCTTCTGGCGATCGCGATTTACCTCTCGGGGCAAAAATATCTGCGCGCGGGCGAGACCGAGCGCCGGGCCGTGGCGGCGGCGCCGCGCGAGAAATTAACCGGCCGCGACTGGCGAGCGGTGATCGCGCTTATCCTGCTCATTCCAGTGCTGGCGGTGGCGATTGTGCCTAACAATCAAATCTTCAATGCTTACCTGGTCTGGGGCGACCGGCAGTTCGACCTCGTTTTCCTTGGGAAAAAGCTCCCCACCACTTGGTTGATCACGTTCGACGCCATCGTGAGCGTGAGCTTCCTCGCGCTCGTCGCGCTTTTCTATCGCTGGTATGGCAAGCGCTGGCGCGAACCGGACGAAGTGACCAAGCTGATCATCGGTTCCGTGTTTTCTATCGGCGGCACGCTCTGTCTCGTGGCGGCGGCGGCCAGCCAGACCGCCGGCCACAAGATCGGACTCTTCTGGCCGGTCTGTTTCCACATCGTCAACAGCATCGCCTTCGCACACCTCCTGCCGATCAGCCTCGCGCTCTTCGCGAAGTATGCGCCAAAAGCGATCAACGCCACTGTCATCGGGCTCTACTATCTGGCGTTCTTTTTGGCGAATAGCCTCGTCGGCTGGGTCGGCGGCTTTCTCCAGACGATGCCGACCACGACCTTCTGGCTCCTGCACACTGGCTTCGCCGCGGGCGCGGGGCTTTGCTTTGTGATTTTTAAATTTGTCGTCAGCCGCCAGCTCGAAGTCGAGCCGGAGCTTCAACCCGTTGGCTGAAACGGTGGACGCGCGCGCCGAATTCCAAAACCTCCCCGCGCAACCGGAGCCGATCCTCGCGCTCGCGCCGATGCAGGACGTGACCGATTTGCCGTTCATGCGGCTGATCGGCGGCTACGGAAATGCCGACGTTTATTTCACCGAATACTTCCGCGTTCTCCCCGACTCGCGCCTCGATCGCCAGATTCTCGCGTCGATCACGGAGAACCCAACCGGCCGTCCGGTGATCGCGCAGATGATCGGGAACGATATCACTGCGCTGGTGCGCACGGCGCGGGAGTTGGAACAGCATCCCGTGGCCGGGATCGATCTGAACCTCGGTTGTCCCGTCCCGGTGGTGTATCGCAAATGTGCCGGCGGCGGCCTCCTGCGCGAACCCGCGAAAATCGACCAGATCCTCGGCGCACTCCGCGAAGCGATTAGCATTCCGTTCACCGTAAAAACCCGAATCGGTTTCGACGACGCGGACGTCTTCGAGGAGCTCCTGCCGATCTTCGCGCGCCACTCGCTCGATCTCCTCACGATCCACGCGCGCACGGTGAAGGAGATGTATCGGAGCGTGCCTCGCTACGAATTCATCGCGCGCGCGGTCGACGTGCTCACCTGTCCCGTGCTCGCGAATGGCAACATCTATTCCGCGGCCAAAGCCGATGAGGTCCTCGCCCTCACCGGCGCGCGAGGACTGATGATCGGCCGCGGCATCATTCGCAATCCCTGGCTCTTCCGGCAGATCCGCGAACGTCGTCGCGGGCTGCCGGTTTTCATCCCGACCGGGCGCGACCTGCTCGGCTACGTGCACGCGCTTTACGATGCGGTCTGCACGCCGGAAATCGGCGACACCGCCCAGGCGCATCACATGAAGAAATACCTGAACTTTATCGGCCTCGGCGTGGAGCCGACCGGTGAGTTTCTCCACCGCATCCGCCGGGTTACGCGGCGCGTCGATCTCTTCGCGATCTGCAACGAGTTCCTCGATCACGCCGAGCCGATGCCGCTTGAGCCGTTCGCGCTGCCGCTAAAGCCGCACGACGTCATGGCCGGCGCTACTCGTTAGGCCGCGCGCCCGTTACTGGAGGAACCGGATCGTCATCGGGTAGCGATAGAATTTCCCTTCGCTCGCCTGGACCGCGGCGATGATGACGAAGATGGCGTTCAGGACCCAGAGGATGACGAGAAACGCGAATCCGATGAGGACGAGACAGAAGACGAGCGAGACCGCGTTGTAGATCAGCATCGAGATCTGGAAATTGAGCGCTTCCTTGCCGTGCGCGTCGATCTCGGGCGAGTCGCCGCGTTTCACCAGCCAGACGATGAGCGGCCCGAGGACGTGGCCGGGGAAGTGAAACAGGACGCCGAGCAAAGCGCTGGCGTGGCAGAGCGCAGTCCAAGTGCGGACGTTCGTGAGCGCGGGAGCGCTGACCGGCGGCGGAGTTGGGTAGGTAGTTTCCATGGTATCTACAGGAATGGATGCGGCAGGCGGCCGCGTTGGATTCAAGAATTTACCGAATTTCCCCTTTCCGTCATCGACTCTGAGTCGGAATCGTTTCCGCGTGAGAATCGAAGAAGACGACCTGAGCCGCCCGGAGATCGCTGCGCTTCTGGAGGAGCATCTCACGAGCATGCGCCGCCAATCGCCGCCGGAAAGCGTGCACGCGCTTCCGCAGGAAGCGTTGCGCCGGCCGGAGATCACCTTCTGGAGCGCTTGGGAAAACCAGGACTTGCTCGGCTGCGGTGCCCTTAAGGAACTGAATGCGCGCCACGGCGAGATCAAGTCGATGCGCACCGCCTCGGGCCACCTGCGCAAGGGCGTAGCCACCGCGCTGGTCCGCCACATTCTCGGCGAGGCGCGACGTCGCGGGTACGGCCGGTTGAGTTTGGAAACCGGCGCGCAAAGCGGGTTCGAAGCCGCGCGCCGGCTCTACGCGCATCATGGATTCGTCGGGTGCGCGCCGTTTGCCGATTACACCGCCGATCCGAACAGCGTCTTCATGACCAGGAGCCTTCCGTGAGCGGGAACCGATGGGCTGCGTTTCGTCCAGAGGAAATCCCTTGAATCCAAAATTGCCCTCGCCCGCATCCCAACCTTGAAAGCCATGAACACCATCACCACTCGCCCCTTATTGACCATCAAGCTCGCGACCTTCGCCGCCTTTGCCCTCTTCCTGCTAATCCAAAGCCTCTGATTGCAGCCTGACGAAGTCGCCCCCAGCGCTCGTCCTCCTCCTGTCCGAGAGCGTTTGATCATTTTCGGTGTCGCCCGCGGCGCAACCGCGCCAAAAGTCTTCCGCACCGCGGAGTTCGCCTGTATCACTGCACGCTATGAAACGTCGTGATTTTATTCGCTCGACCGCCGGCGCCGCGCTGGCCGCGACCGCCGCGTCGCGGGTCCGCGCGCAAGCGCCGAACATTTTGCCTAACAAATCGGTCAAGCCGGTCGTGATTTCGTCGGCCAATGGCAACAAGTTCAAGAACGGCGGCGACGCGACCTGTGTGCAAAAGGCCTGGGCGATGATGACGCAAGGCGGCGACGTCCTCGATGCGTTGATCGCGGGCGTGAACCTCGTCGAGCTCGATCCGCTCGACGACAGCGTCGGCTACGGAGGTTTGCCGAATGCCGACGGCGTGGTGCAGCTCGATTCCTGTTGCATGCACGGCCCGAAAAAACGCGCCGGCGGCGTGGCTTGCATCGAAGGCGTGCGCACGCCGTCGTTAGTCGCGCAGAAAGTGATGGAGATGACCGATCATCATCTCATCGTCGGCCAGGGCGCGCAGGATTTCGCCCGCTCGATGGGATTCAAGATCGAAGAAGACTTGAACACCGAGCATTCGAGAAAACTTTGGCTGGAATGGAAACGTCGGATCGATCCGCAGCACTATCTGGATCCGGAGAAGCGCTTCGCCGAAAGCCGCCGGGTGCGGGACGAAATGATCGCCGAAGGTCTGCTCGATCCACGCCGGGTTTACGGCACGATCAATTGCAACGGCGTGAACGCGAAAGGCGAAGTCTGCGGCGTGACCACGACGAGCGGTTTGTCCTGGAAGATCCCGGGACGGGTGGGTGATTCACCCATTCTCGGCGCGGGACTTTACGTCGATGGCGATATCGGCGCGGCCGGTTCGACCGGACGAGGTGAGGCCAATCTCTACGGACTCTGCTCCTACCAGGTCGTGGAAAATCTGCGGCAGGGCATGACGTCGAAAGACGCCGGCCTCGACGTCTGCAAGCGAATCAAGAAAAACACCATCGAGAAGCGACTGCTGAACAGCCGCGGCGAGCCTAACTTCAACGTGAACTTCTACGTCCTGAACGCGAAGGGCGAATACGCGGGGGTGGCACTGTATGCGAACACTTTCGCGATCTGCACCGAGGACGGACCGAAGACGGTGCCGTCCGAACCGCTCTTGCCAGGCAAGCCCGAGGATTAGTTACCTCGCCATCTGCGCGGCTGCGATCTTCCACGATGCGCCGCGGAAGGCTTCCAAGTGCCGGCGAATCGAATCGGCTCTAAGGAGCGCCATGCGAGACGAAGTCCCGCAGCGCCTGCGCAACTTGGTATTCCGACCAGGCGGGATACTGCGCACGCAGGGCGGGGGCCTTGAGCTGGCGCATCTCTTCCATGAAATTCAAACCGGTCTCCAGCCGTCGCGCCGGCGTCATTCTGCGCAGCGCTTTCACCTGCTCCGGGTGGAGGTCTTCACTCATTTTTTTTCTTCCGCGGCGAGTTTGATCCCGAGATCGCGGAGCTGCTTGGTGTCGACATCGCTGGGTGATTGCGACATCAGGTCCTGGCCGCGATTGTTCTTCGGGAAAGCCATGACCTCGCGGATGGACTGCTCGCCGCAGACGAGCATGACGAGTCGATCGAGCCCGAGCGCGATGCCACCGTGGGGCGGCGCGCCTAACCGAAAGGCGCGGAGGAGATGGCCGAATTGCGACTGCTGCTGTTCTTCGGTGATGCCGAGGACGCTGAACATTTTTGCCTGCAACTCGGGCTCGTGAATCCGAATGCTTCCGCCGCCGATCTCCACGCCGTTGAGCACGACGTCGTAGGCTTCAGCCCGCATTTCGGCGTAGCGCCGCTCCTCGAGGAGCGGCAAATCGTCGGCGTGCGGGCGGGTGAAAGGATGGTGGACCGCGTTCCATTTTTGCTCCGCGGCATCGAAGGCGAGGAGCGGGAAATCCGTCACCCAGAAAAAGTCGAGTTCCTCGGAGTTTTTCGTTAGGCCTTGAATCTCGGCGACCCGCAGTCGCAGCCGGCCCAGCACTTCGCAGGCGACGTCCCACTTGTCGGCGGCGAAGAAGACAAGGTCGCCTTCCGCGAGCGCGAGTTTGTTTTGCAGCGCCGCTTTCTCTGCGTCGCTGAAGAACTTCACGATCGGCGATTTCCATTCGCTGCCTTCGATCTTGATGAAGGCGAGCCCTTTCGCGCCGAAGTTTTTCGCGATCGCCTCCATCTCCGCGATCTGGCCGATCGTGATCCCGGCAAAGCCTTTCGCGTTGATCGCTTTGACCACTCCGCCGTTGTCGATCGTGCTCCGGAAAACCTTGAAGCTGCTCGCGCGAAATTCCTCCGTGAAATCGACCAGCTGCATCTCGAAACGGCGATCGGGCTTGTCGCTCCCGTAGGTCCCGACCGCCTCGCGATAGGTCAGCCGCGGGAATGGCGTCGGAACGTCGATCCCGCGCGCGTCTTTGAAGATCTGCGCGAGCATCCCTTCGGCTAACGAGTAAAGGTCTTCCGGCCTAACGAACGAAGCCTCGATGTCGATCTGCGTGAATTCCGGCTGCCGATCCGCGCGCAGGTCTTCGTCGCGGAAACACCTCGCGATTTGGAAATATTTCTCCACGCCGCCGACCATGAGGAGCTGCTTGTATTGCTGCGGCGCCTGCGGGAGCGCATAGAATTTGCCCGGCATGATCCGGCTCGGGACGAGAAAATCGCGCGCCCCTTCCGGCGTGCTTTTCGAGAGAATCGGCGTCTCGATCTCGAGGAAGCCCTGGTCGTCGAGATAGTCGCGGGTTGCCTTGGTGACCCGATGACGGAGGCGCAGGTTGCGCGTGAGCCGCGGGCGGCGCAGGTCGAAGTAGCGATATGCCAAACGCAGGTCTTCGTTGACGTTCTCGCCATCGATCGGGAAGGGGAGGACATCGGCCCGGTTCAGGACGCGCAGTTCCTCGACTACGACCTCGATCTCGCCGGTCGGCAGATTAGGATTTGCCTGACCGGTGATGCGCGGCGCGACGCAGCCGCTGATCTGGACGACATCCTCCAGCCCTAACGAATGCGCGCGCTGCGTGACTTCGGGATGTTCTTCCGGCCGGAAAACAATCTGGGTGAGCCCTTCCCGGTCGCGCAGATCGGCGAAGATAACGCCGCCGAGATCGCGCTGGGAATGGATCCAACCGGCGAGCGTGATCCGCTCGCCGATATCGGCGGCGCGCAGGACGTTGCAGTGGTGGGTGCGATACATGGTGGCGGGCAGCGGAGTGTCAGTTTGGGCGAAGTGCGGATGCGCGCAAGCGGCTACGATCCTGCGCGCGCCTGGAGATACGATGCGAGCTTCTCCTGCGGGACGAGCGTCTCCGAACGGGTCGCGAGGGTTTTTAATTTCACCTGCGGCCACTCGTCGCCGTAGAGGACGGTCGCTTTCGCGCCTAACGACTCCGCGGTTTGGAATTGTTTCCCCACCTTCATCGGCCCGATCGGGTAATCGACTCGCCAGCCGGCGTCGCGGAGTTGTTGCACGTGGCCGAGCGCATCGCCGCGGTGTTCTTCTTTCGCGATGATGAGGTAGAGATCGAGCGTGCTCGCGCTCCGCACTTTTTCGGCCATCCGCTCCGCGGCCACTGGCGTATTCCGAATCAGATCACCGAGGACGACGTCGCCCATGGCGAAGCCGATCGCGGGCAGGTTGACGGCGCCGTCGCTCAACTGGCCGATCAATTTGTCGTAGCGACCACCGCCGGCGATCGCGCGCAGCTCACCTTGGCGATCGAAGACTTCGAAGACGACGCCGGTGTAATAGGCGAGCCCGCGGACGATCGAGAGGTCGATCTTCACGTAATCGGCGAGGCCGCGCAGCGCGAGTTGCTGCACGAGTTGCTCGAGCTTTTCGCTCCGGCCGCCGCCGTCGAGGATCTCGAAAACCGGAGCGGCGAGCGGGCCGAGCTTCTCCGCGGTTTTGTCCCGCGGCTCGCGTTCGCTTTTGTCGATGATTTGAAGCAGCTCGTTCCAGCGTTCTTCCGGCACGCTGTGGGCCGCGAGCAGATCAGTCCAAAAGGCGCGATCGCTTAAACGGACGACAAAGTTTTCCGGCCCGCAGCCGCAGCCGCGGAGGAGGTCGATGGCGAGTGCGATCGTCTCCACTTCCGCGCCTAACGAGTCATCACCGATCAGGTCGCAGTTGAGCTGGTAATGCTCGCGGAGCCGGCCGCGCTGCTGTTTCTCGTAGCGGAAACATTGCGGGATCGAGAACCATTTCAGCGGCTTGCGGAAGGCGCGCTCGTGCGCCGCGACCACGCGGGCGAGGGTCGGGGTCAGTTCCGGTCGGAGCGTGACTTCGCGCCCGCCTTTGTCGGTGAAATTAAAAAGCTGGGTGACGATTTCCGGCCCGCTTTTTTTCTGCAAGAGGTCGGTCGGCTCGAGGACCGGGCCGTCCCATTCCACGAAGCCGTAGCGCCGGCAGACCTCGCGCCAGGTTGCGAAAAGGGCATTCCGAAAGGCACAATCCTCGGGGAGAAAATCGCGGAATCCCGGCAGCGGCTGCATGACTAATCGGAAAGCGGTCCGAAAAACGCCCTAACGACGGGGCCGGAGGCCGGGGCGGCCACGAATAGGAGACACAATTGAATAAACGACGGCCTGGAACGGTCGGATTGAAACACGACGGAGACCATCCGTTTAACCAAACCAAAGGACAAACATGAAACTCAATACCTTCACTAAAATAATGGCTGCCGGAGTCGCTGGAGCGTTCGCGCTCGGCACCGCTCTCGCGCAGGACACCAGCACGACCACGACCGCGACGACCGCCGGCACCACCGGGGTGAGTGCGAGCACGACCACGGGTGTCAGCGGCACGACTACCGCCACGTCGACTTCGACGATGGACGGCACCGGCACGCTGACCACGCTGTCCCCGGACGGCAACGTGATGACTGTGCGCACCACGACCGGCGCGGAGCCCACGACCTATTACTACACGAGCAAAACGACCGTCGTTGATCCGACCGGTGCGACCGTGGAGATGTCGGCGCTCCGCCCCGACATGCCGGTGACCTACACCTACTCCAAAGAAGGCGATCGCATGGTGATCACGAAAGTGACGCTGGCGAAGCCGATCACCTACTACGAGAAGAAAACCTCGACGACCACGACGACGACCAACCCCTCATTCGTTAGGCTGCTAAATTAGAAGCGCCCGCGAACCGTGTGTTCGCGGGCGTTTTTTTTTGCCGCGGAAATTCCGTTAGTCGCCGTAGCCGTCGGGGAATTTTTGGTGCCAGCGCCACGCGCTCTCGATGATAGCGCGAAGGTTTTCAAACTTCGGTTGCCAGCCGAGTTCGCGTTTGATCTTCTCCGACGCGGCAATGAGCCGCGGCGGATCGCCGGGGCGGCGCGGTTTTTCCACGACCGGGATTTCGCGACCGCTGACTTCGCGGCAGATATCGATCACTTCGCGCACGCTCATCCCGCCGCCGGTGCCGAGATTGTAAAACGCGCTCTCTTTCGCTCCGAGCGCGAGGATGTGGGCGCGCGAGAGGTCGAGGATATGAATGTAATCGCGGATGCAGGTGCCGTCCGGCGTTTCGTAGTCGGTGCCGTAAATTTCGACGTGCGGCTTTTGCCCGAGCGCGACCTTGAGCACGTTCGGGATCAGGTGGGTCTCGCAGCGGTGATCTTCGCCGAATTTCTCTGTCGCTCCGGCGGCATTAAAATATCGCAGCGCGACAAATTTCAGGCCGTGAATTTCGTCATACCAACGGAGGATCTTCTCGAAAAGCAGCTTCGATTCTCCGTAGGGATTGATCGGCCGCTGTGGCAAAGTCTCGTCGATCGGCACGCGCTCGGGCGGGCCGAAGGTGGCGCAAGTCGAAGAGAAGACGAGCCGGCCGACACCCACCTCGTGCATCGCGTCAAGCAGGTTGATCCCTGCGCTCACATTGTTGCGAAAATATTTCGAGGGGTTCTCCATCGACTCGCCGACGAGCGCGTTCGCGGCGAAATGCATGACCGCGTCCGGCTTCGTCTCGGTCAGCGCCCGGGTGATTTCCTCGCGCCGCGAGAGGTCGCCGCCGATGAAGGCCGCCCTCTCGTCGACGGCGAGGCGATGGCCCTCGGTCAGGTTATCAAAGACGAAGACCTCGTGGCCTTCATCGAGCAGCAGCTCGACGCAGATGCTCCCGATATAACCGGCTCCGCCGGCGACGAAAATTTTCATTCGCCGAAGGTGCGGCGGGGGTGGCCGCTGTCAAAAAGGAAAGCCCGCTAAAAGCGACGGTGCAGCTCCGGCTCGCGGGAGAGCGCGACGATCATCGCCTGCACCTTTCGGTTGCGTTTGCGAGGCGCGAGCACCTCGAGGCTGCGGTCGCGCGAGCCCCATTCTAGCACCTCGATGTCCACCGCGCGCACGCCCCACTGCCTCATGGCGAGCCGATTGGTTTTATAAAGATCGATCGTGCCCGTGCCGATGAGAGCGCTGCCGTAGTCATCGATCTCGAAGATCTCGTCGGTGGCGACAATGCGGAATTTCGTCCCCAGCGGCCAGCGAGACCAATCGGCGGCGGCGCTCATTACGTCGCGGCCGGAAAGCTTTGTCCCGATAGCGTTGCGACGGCCGCCCGCTTCCGTGTGCGTGTAGGCCGTCGTGCGGACTTTGCTGATGCGCTGGCCGTGCGCGCCGAGCATCACGATCTTCGGGCCCGTGTTCTGGGTCGCGCAACTGGCGCTGAGCAGAGCAAGCGCTCCCACGAGGATAAGTCTCAGTGGCGTCGTCATTTGGCGGAGCCGCCTGCTTATCGGTTGAAGCGTGATGTCGCAAGGAATAATTTTCCTTCTTCTTAGCTCTCGTCGTTCTAATGCCCGCCACTTCTGCCAGCCAAATTTCGATCGCGCCCGACGTCCTTTTGGATGGACGGTTGGCGCTCTTCCATGAGCGTGAAAACTGGCTGGCGGTGGCCGATTTACACTTCGGTTACGAGTTGAGCCAGCGCGCGGCCGGCCGGCTCATGCCCCTCTGGGGGATGGCTTCGATCGAGTCGCGGCTCGTGGAATTGATCGATGAATATCAGCCGCGCCAGCTCATCATCGCGGGAGATCTCGTGCATAACCGGGCGTCGGGCGCGCTCGCGGCGGAGCTGCTGGAGCGCTTGCGCCGGCGTTGCGAGGTCATCGCGCTGGCGGGAAATCACGATCGGCATGTGGCGCACGCGATCGCGTTCGAGCCGCGCTGGGAGATGCCCGGCTTCGTTTTTCAACACGGCCATTGCGAGACGGATGAACCGGGGCGGATCCAGATCATCGGGCATCATCATCCCGCGGCTCATCTCACCGACGGCGCGGGTCTGCGACTAAAGTTCCCCGCCTTCGTGCAACAGGAGCGCTGCTGGATTTTACCGGCTTTTTCCCCATGGGCCGGCGGGGTAACGTGGAAAGACAACGGTGCCAGCCGCATCTGGCTGTGCACCCCGCGCCGCGTCTTGCGCGTGGACGAAAACCGCGAAGCCGCCTAACCGGGCGCGAGCTCGGTGGTGCAGTGCGGGCAGCGGCTTGCCTGGATAGGAATCGCCATCGTGCAGGCCGGGCAATCCTTCACCTCGGCAGGTGCGTCGGCGTCGGGCTTCTTCAATTTGTTCATCGCCTTCACCACCAGGAAAATGCAGAAGGCCACAATGATGAAATTGATCAGCACGGTGACGAAGTTCCCGTAGTTCAGGGTCACGGCCTTGTCCACCGCGGCGAGGGCTGGGGTGGCGAAGTTCGTTGCCCCGTCCGCCCCGGCTTTCAGGACGATGAATTTATTGGAAAAATCCAGGCCACCGGTCGCGAGCCCGAGTGGCGGCATGAGGACGTCCTTGACCAGCGAAGTGACGATACCGCCAAACGACGCGCCGATGATGACGCCGACCGCGAGGTCGACGGCGTTACCTTTGATCGCGAACTCTTTGAATTCTTTCCACATAATTCGGTTGCCTTATCAGGTCGCTACGACGTTGACCAGCTTCTTGGGAATCACCACCACCTTGCGCACGGTGAGCCCGGCGATGAATTCTCGGACCCGCGGATTCGCCCGAGCGAGCGCTTCGAGCTCTTCCTTTGTGACGACGATCGGCACCTGCACGCGGTCGCGGACTTTGCCGTTCACCTGCAGGGCGATCTCGACTTCATCCTCGACCAGGAACTCGGCCTGAAACTCCGGCCAGGGCTGGTCGGTGATCTCGGGAGGCGAGAGCGGGAATTTTTTGCCTAACGACTCCCAGAGCTCGGACGCCAGATGAGGCGCGAAGGGATTCAGGACCACGAGCAAAGTCCGCAGCGCGGCCACCGGTACCGTCTCCACGGTGGTGAAGGCGTTCACGAAAATCATCATCTGCGCGATCGCGGTATTAAAGGAAAGTGCCTCGATGTCGGCGGTAACTTTCTTGATCGTGGCGTGCATGACGCGGAGTTGCGCGCGGTTGGGTTCCACCTCCGCGAGCGCGTCGGAGAGCAGCCATTCGCCCGCCTGGTTTTCCTCCATCACCAAGCGCCAGACGCGCGCGAGGAAACGCGAGACGCCCTCGACGCCGGTCATGCTCCAGGGTTTCATCTGCTCGAGCGGGCCCATGAACATTTCGTAGCAGCGAAACGCGTCCGCGCCGTAGTCCTCGATCACGTCGAGCGGGTCGATCACATTGCCCCAGCGCTTGGACATTTTCCGGCCGTCTTCGCCGAGGATAATGCCCTGGTTCACGAGGCGCTGGAACGGTTCGTTGGTCGTGAGATGGCCGAGGTCGAAGAGCACCTTGTGCCAGAAGCGGGCGTAGAGCAGGTGGAGGACGGCGTGCTCGGTGCCGCCGACGTAGAGATCGACGTTCATCCAGTAACGCTCGGCTTCCTGGCTGATGAACCGGTCGGCGTTTGTCGGATCGCAATAGCGCAGATAATACCAGCAGGAGCCGGCCCATTGCGGCATCGTGTTCAACTCGCGGGTCGCGGCCTCGGAATAGCGGACCCAGTCCGGCGCGCGCGCGAGCGGCGGCTCGCCGGTCCCGGTCGGTTTGAAATCGTCGAGCGCAGGCGGGATGAGCGGCAGCTCGGAGTCGGGAAGGGCCTCGTGTTTTCCATCGCGCCAGATGATCGGGAATGGTTCGCCCCAATAGCGTTGGCGGGAGAAAAGCCAGTCGCGCAGCTTGTAATTGATCGTGCGCCGGCCAAGGCCTTTTTCCTCGAGCCAGTCGGTGATCCGGCGTTTCGCCTCGGGCGTCGTGAGGCCGTCGATCAGCGGGGAGTTGATCGCCACGCCGTCGCCGATAAAGCCGGTCGCCGGGGTGTCGTTAGGCGGCTGCACAACCTCGATAATCTTGAGCGCAAACTTCTGCGCGAACTCCAGGTCGCGCTCGTCGTGCGCCGGCACGCCCATGATCGCGCCGGTGCCGTAACCCATCAGCACGTAATCGGCGATCCAGATGGGGATCTGCTCCCCGCTCGCGGGATTGATCGCGTGCGCGCCGATGAAAACACCGGACTTGTCCCTCGCGAGATCGGTCCGCTCGAGATCGCTTTTGGCGGAGATCTCTGCGCGGTAATCGGCCACCGCCTGACGCTGGGCAGCACTCGTTAGGCGATCGACCAGCGGATTCTCGGGTGCGAGCACCATGTAGGTGGCTCCGTAGAGCGTGTCCGGCCGGGTCGTGAAAACGGCGATCCGTTCCGCGCTCGCCGGGAGTGCGAATTGCACTTCGGCGCCTTCGCTTTTTCCGATCCAGTTCCGCTGCAGGAGCTTGATCCCCACCGGCCAGGCGAGCGGCTCCAGCTCGTCGATCAGCCGCTCGGCGAACGCGGTGATGCGCAACATCCATTGCCGCATCGGCCGCCGCACGACCGGGAAACCGCCGACCTCGCTCTTGCCGTCGATCACCTCTTCGTTCGCGAGCACCGTCCCGAGCTCGGGGCACCAGTTGACCGCGACCTCCGCGACATAAGCGAGCCGAACGCTGTCGGGATCAGCGCCCTGATAAGTGGAGATCGGCTCGGCTTTCCGAGTCTCCGGATTAAACCAGGAGTGGTAAATCTGGAGAAAAATCCATTGCGTCCAGCGGAAGTAATCCGGGGACGTCGTGGTGATCTCACGCTCCCAATCGTAGGAAAACCCGATCCGCTTCAGTTGTTTCTTGAAGCGGGCGATGTTCTCGCGCGTCGTGACTTCCGGGTGCTGCCCGGTGCGAATCGCATACTGCTCCGCCGGCAAACCGAACGCATCCCAGCCCATCGGATGGAGCACATTATCGCCACGAAACCGGCGGTAGCGCGCGACGATATCAGTCGCGGTATAACCCTCGGGATGCCCCACGTGCAGCCCGGCGCCGCTCGGGTAGGGGAACATATCGAGCACATAATATTTCGGCTGCGCGGGATCGAAGCCGGGCTCCCCGGGATTGGGCGCGTGGAACTGGCGGCGCTCGTCCCAGAGGGCCTGCCACTTCGGCTCGATCACATCGAAGGGATACGGTTGGCGGCGTTCATTCATGCGGAAAGGAGCGCAAACTGTAGACAGGATTAACTGGATTTACAGGATGGGTTTGCCGCTTTGAAACGGCGCTGGAGTTTTATCCAGTCAATCCTGTAAACCCTGTCGAATGCTTTCTCTTTGCCTGGCCACGCGCAACGCGCACAAGACGCGTGAGTTTGTCGAGATGCTGGGCGCGGAGGTCGCGCTCGAGGATTTGAGCGCGTATCCGGAAATAGAGGAGGTGATCGAGGACGGGGCAACTTTCGCGGAGAACGCGCGACTCAAGGCCGTGAACGTCTCGCGGCTCCTGCCGGGCTTTGTCTTGGCGGATGATTCCGGCCTCGAGGTGGATTCGTTAGGCGGTGGACCGGGACTTTGGTCCGCGCGCTTCGCGGGCGCGGGCGCGAGCGATGAGGCAAACCGGCGAAAGTTGTTGGATGAACTGGTGGCGCTCGGACCGGACCCGGCCCGCACGGCACGCTTTTGTTGCGTGCTCGCGCTGGCGCGCGCCGGCGAAGTGCTGGCGACTTTCGAAGGGACGGCCGCTGGCGAAATCGTGAGGCAAGCGCGCGGGGCGGCTGGCTTCGGTTACGATCCGTTATTCCAGCCTAACGAATTCTCAAAGACATTCGCCGAACTTCCCGCGGCCACGAAGAACTCCATCAGTCACCGTGGCCGCGCCGTCACGAAGCTGAAATACTTTCTCCGAGCGGCAAACCCCCTGCAGTAGGGGGAGTCGGTTACGGTTGTGGAGGCGGTGGCGGAGGAGGTGGTGCCCCACCCGCACCAGGCGTGCCGGGTGCGCCAGGAGCGCCGGTGGCGCCGTGCTTTATTTTGATTTCGTAGGCGACTTTCTCGATTCCCGCCGAGCGCACGCGATCGAGCAACTTCATCACCTCGCCGTGGAGCGCTTCTCTATCCGCGCTAATGAAGAGCTTTAGATTGGGATTGCCCTTGGAAAGCGCAACGAGACGCGGCATCACGTCACCGTCAGCCACTACTTCCTTATCGAAGTGGACGACGCCATCGGGATCCACAAACAAACTGAGGCGGTCCTTCGGATCGGGCGTCGGCAGGGGCTGAGTGGGCGCGACCATCGCCGGCAGGTTCACGCGAATGCCCTTCATGTGCACCTGGCTCAGGCTCACCATCATGAAACTGGCCAGGAGGAAGAACATGATATCGATCAGCGGAATGATTTCGATGCGGGCTCTTTTTTTTGGAACTGGTGAAGTTAATTCCATAGCGGCAGAGTTCGTTTAGAGTTGGGCGCCTTGCATCGTATAGGTGATTGGCACAATAACCTTGCGATACGCGCCAGGATTACACTTCCAGCGCATGAACGTGTTGATCGAAGTCTGATCTAGAATCGCGCTCCCCGTGCTCTGACTGGCTGAGACGTCTGTTGCATTGCCACTCTCGTCGAAAGTGATGATGAATTTGCCGCTGCCGGTCTGGTGGGCCCGCCGCGCTTCATAAGGGTAACTGGGACGCGGCGCACTTTTCCAGTTGCTCTTGGCGCTGGAATAGTTAGCCACCCCGCTGTAACCCGTGCCTTTATTCTGGGCGACCTTCGGTCTCGGCTTCGGGGGGGGGGCCTGCGGTGGCCGTGGAGGAGGGGTTGGCTCTTGAATTGTGAACTCAGTCGGTTCGTCTGGCGGCGGAGGGGGCGGAGGCGGTTCTTCTTCGGGTGGCGGTGTCGACTCCGGAGGTAACTCGGTGATGACAGCGTCAACCGGTGCTGACGGCATGGCAATCTCCTCGGGAGGTGCCTCCTGCGGATGAATGTTGGCCAGGCCGATAGCGGCAAGTTCGAGTGCGACGGCGGCCGCCAGGGAACCAACGAAGTGCCACCGGGGTCGCGGCTTATAGAATATTGCTTTGGCCATGACTCTCGAATTATCGGACACCTTGAGCGGGCAGCGACGGGCTCTTCACTTCAAAAGCGATCTTGTAAAAACCTGCAGCGCGCACCTGCTCGATCAATCGCAGGACATCGCCGTGGTAGGCATCGCGATCACCACGGATGAAAATCTTGGCATTGGGGGAGATGCGCTTCACGTTCAACAACCTCTGATAAACGTCGTTCGTTTCCACCTTTAGTTTGTCATAATAAATGTCGCCGTCCTTATCCACCGAAAGAGCCACGTACTCACGCCTCGACTGGGTCTGACCCATGAGGCCGGTGGGAAGATTCAGCTTAATGCCCTTCACATGCACCTGGCTCAGGCTCACCATCATGAAGCTGGCCAGGAGGAAGAACATGATGTCGATCAACGGAATGATCTCGATCCGCGCTTTGTGATGCGGGATTGGTGACCTTACATGCATGAGCGGCGTTCCTTATCCTTTAGAGGGACGATCCATGGGCGGAGCTCTGTGCTTGCCCGGCAATGGTTACCTCGTTCGAACTTTTAGCTCCCAACATAACCTCAAGATTCGTCGCTGCCGTTTGTAGTTCAAACTCTAAGTTAGACACTCGGGACGAGAAATAATTAAATGGAACCAGCGCGAAAATCGCGATGCCAAGACCGCACGCCGTCGCGATGAGCGCTTCCGCGATACCGCCGGTGACGGCTTGCACGGCGAGTTCTTCGCTCCCCAGCAAGCTGAACGATTTCATCAGCCCGGTGATCGTGCCCAACAGACCAAGCAACGGCGCGAGGGTGACCAGCGTGTCCATCACCACGAGGTAATGGCCCGCACGTTTGATCTCAATCCCGGCCGCTACTTGCAGCGCGCCCTGGAGCGATGAGTGCTGATGATTCAAGCCGTTCCAGATCATGCGCAAGACCGGGTCGCGCGTGCCGCGTGCCAGTTTCGAGGCTTCGTCCACGTCGCCTGTCTCGAGCGCGGTAAAGACTTTTTCGACCCGTTTCGGATCGCGGCGAAACCAGCGGAAACCCCACCAGACGCAGCGATCGATGACCACAAACAAGGCGGCGAGAGAGACGAGCAGGATCGGCCACATAATCGGCCCTCCGGCCCTGAAGTTCCGAATGAAGAAATTCGAGCTGTCCATGGGCTCCGCTGGAGCGGCGCTAGCTTCGGGTGTCACAGTGGCTGTGACTGTCGGCGACATCGCTGTTGCCGGCGCAGTGCCTGCTGCTGGCGACATGGCCGGCGCGGTAGTTGTTTCGGGCGCCGCGGCAACGGAAGCGCCCGGAGCTGCGGGCGCGGTCGTTGTTTCGGGCGCCGCAGCAACAGAAGCGCCCGGAGCTGCGGCATCTGGCGCGGTTGAAAGAGCGGGCGAAGTCGCCGGTGCGCCGGGCGGGCTCATCTCCGGGCTGGCGGCCGGACTTTGCGCGAAACTGGCGAGCGCGGCAATGATGGAGCAGAGACTAACGATTAGCGTTTTTTTCATAAGTGGCAGGTGGTGGTGTTCGACGAAAGATTCCGGCGATGGGCGTTTATTCCAGAGAAACGGAGCGCCCGTCGAGCAAAAGATTTTTTTTCTTCGAGTGGTGGCGCTTCATCTGGACTTCCCCTTTTCATTCGGATTCTCCTTTTCGGTGGGATGTAAAGGAGGCGCAGTAAATTCCGCCGGATGCAACATTATTTGTTGGGCGCCCGGCATTCGCCACCCGATGGCGCAGTGGCGGCCAGTCGCCCACAGCCGCTTCAAGTTCGTCCCCGGCCTGAATCGCACCGACTCCGGCGGGCGTGCCGGTGATGATCAAATCGCCTGGCAAAAGCGTGAGGGATTCGCTCGCAAAAGAAACGATGCGCGCGACGGAATGAATCATCTGGCTGGTCCGCGCCGATTGCCGGACTTCGCCGTTTAGCCGGAGGGAAATCGGAAGATCGTGCGGATCCACCTCCGCATAAACGAAAGGCCCGACCGGCGTGTAGGTGTCGAAAGATTTGCAGCGCGAGAACTGTTTTTCCGCCTGCTGCAAATCGCGATCGCTGACGTCGAGCGCGACGCTGTAGCCGAAAACGAAATCGAGCGCGCGCTCTTCGCTCACGTTCTTCGCGGTCGTGCCGACGACGATCGCGAGTTCCGTTTCGAAATCTGTTTTGTGCTCGGGAAAAGCGATCTCGATCGTGCCTTCGTGCGCGAGGAGCGAGCTCGGCGCCTTGAACCAAATCAGCGGCGAACCAATCGCCGTCCGCTGCATTTCCTTGATGTGGTCGGCGTAATTCAAACCGACCGCGATGACCTTGCTCGGGGCGACGGGCACGCCGACGACGAGCTCGCCTAACGAATCGACTTCGCCAGTAAAATCGAGCCCGGTCCAGAACGGTTGCGCGAGCAGGTGCACCTCTTCGCCGCGGACTTCTCCGTAAACTTGGGAGCCGTGGCGAAGGAAGCGGCCGAAGGTGCGCATGAGCCAAGAGCTTTGGCGCGGCTCTGGCGCGGCGTCAAGAGAGCTGCGGGAACCGGTTCGCGAACCGGCACGAATAAAACGTGGGCGCCTTTGCCTAACGAGTCCCTCGCGGGACGATCGCGACAAAATCGCGGACCGTTTTGAATTCCGAAATCGAGAACGGCTCGCCCTTGCCGCCGACCCAAAACGCGCTCGAGGAACCGCCGTCGAGATTGAGCGCGCGCGCGATCGGGCGCGCCCCGGCGACGGTCGGGAGCGCGAGGATCTCCGCGAGCTGCGCGAGCGAGACGCTCGAGCAGTAACCGAGCGCTCCGCCGCCTTTGCCATCGACGAATGCGAAGGTGCGCCGCGCGGAACGGGTGTCGTTCAGCCCGTCCACCGGCTTCGTTCCGTCGACCAGCAGCGGGCCGCATTGCACCGCGCTGTCGATCCGTGGATTCTTTTCGAAACGTTTCGCGCGCACGACTTCCACTCGTCCTGCCTTGGTGAAAAGCACGCCGCTGAGCAGGCGCGCCGAGCTCAGCGGCGCAATCCGTTTTCCGCCGCTGATGAGTAATCCCACGGGCGCATCCTGCGGATCGAAATAGCCGCCATTTACGCCGGCGAGCGCGTGTTCCCGTTCCATGGCCGCCGCGAGATCGCCGCGCGGCGCGGTCGGCTGATCGATCACCATCAAATTCGCGGCGCCGGGCTGGAAACTCGCGAAGTGCAGGGTCGCCCGCGCACCCGTGGCTTCGTTCGCCACCTCGGTCTGCCGATGTTCCACCGCCTCGTTAGGCGAATTCCGCCGCTCCGAGCCGACGATTTGCCAGGCGGCGCTGGCGAGAGAGGCGGTCGCCAGGCAGAAGACCAGCGCGTGCGGGAATATTTTCACCCCGGTTATGATCCGCCCGCCTTGAGGACCGCGAAGGTCCGGCTGCCCTTGCGGTCGAGGTAGAGCAGAATGCCGCGGCGCGGATCCGCACTCGTGAGGGCAGCGCGAAAAGTGGCGACGTTGCTTACGGCTTTGCCGTCCACTTCCGTGATCACGTCCTCGCGCCGGATGTCCTGCGCCTCAGCGATGCTGTTGTCGGCCACGTTGGTCACGATCACGCCCTGCTGTACGTTGAGCTTCAGCCGGGCGGCCACTTCTTTCGTCAAATCCTGCACCTGCAGGCCAAACTTGTTCGTCTCATCCGGGCGCGCTTCGCCGGGCGGCGGCGGCGGGGTGGCCGCTGCCTGGCTGGGATTGTTAGGCAATTCGCCGGTGGTGACCGCGATTTTCATCGTCTGGCCTTTGCGCCAAACGCCCAGCTCCACATTCTGCCCGACTTTTTTCTTCAGGATCTCGCGCTGGAGCTGCGAGTCGGTGGCGACCGGCGCGCCATCGACGTTCGTGATCACGTCGAACGGGCGGAGCTCGCTTTTGTAGGCGGGTGCGTCGGCTTCGATTGTGCGCACGACTACGCCTTTGTCGACGCCCTTGAAGAGATCGCGGAGCGCGGGGTTGTCGCCGAGGGTTTCGATCCGGATGCCAAGCCAGGGGCGGATGATTTTCTGCCCGGCGATGAGCTGCTGGCCGATTTCGTTCACGAGGTTGCTCGGAATGGCGAAACCGAGGCCGCGGTTGAGCCCGTTAATCAGCGTGTTCATGCCGACCACTTTGCCGTCGATGTCGCAGAGCGGACCGCCGCTGTTCCCGGGGTTGATCGAGGTATCGGTCTGGAGGTAATCGGCGATGTTGTAGCCGCCGGTCTCGAGCAGCTTGTTCCGGCCTTTGCCGCTGATGACGCCAAAAGTGAAGGTATAATCAAGCTTGAACGGCGCGCCGATGGCGAAGGCGAATTGCCCCACCCGGACCGCCTCGCTATCCGCCATCTGCACCACCGGCAGATTAGTGGCGTCCACTTTCACCACGGCGATATCGGTCTTCTCGTCGGTCCCCGCGACGGTGCCGGTAAGTTCCCGGCCGTCCTTCAGCTTCACGTTAACTTTCTCGGCGCCTTCGACGACGTGGTAGTTAGTGAAAATGTAACCGTCCTGCCTCACGATAAATCCGGAGCCCTCTGTCTGGACCGGCTCCGGCGCGCGCTGCCCATGATGCGGATCGGTGTCATCCGGCGGCTGGAAAAAAAGATCGTCGAGCGAGTTGTCGCTGCTGTCGGCTTTCTTGGTGACCTCGATGATGACCACGCTGGGCGCGACAGATTCAAAAACTTTCTCGAAGGCGCTGTTGAGCTGATGGACGACGTCTTTTCCGGGTGCGGCCGCGGACGGCGGAATGGTCGGCGTCGCGGAGGCCGTCGGCGCGGGATTCACCGACGCCGCGGGTGTGGCAGGGGCGGCCGGCGGGGTCACCTGGGCCCAGGAAGCCATAGCGCCTAACGAAAAGAGAAGAAGTGAACAAAGAATACGATGCATAAGCGGCAGTTTTGGACAGGCGCTCGCGGCGCGCCGTTCAGATAGTAACGGGAAGCGGGATGCGGGCAAACTGTAGCCGCTTCGCTGTGCGAAGCGCGGGTATCGACTCGCCATCCAATTCTGCGCCCCCGCCGAGCCCACGTTTCGCACAGCGAAACGGCTACAATGAAGTGCGTGGCGCACCCCCAAGTGCCTCCGTTGACACGATACTTAGCGCCCTTAACTTTTTCCTCGAATCAAAATGATTACTCTTGCCGACGGCAAAATGGACGGAAAAGAGTTCACCTCGATGGCGCCCGGTTACTTCCCGGATGTCGCGCCGGAACTCTGGAATAACTGGAAATGGCAGCTCAAGAATCGCGTCACCACCCTGACGCAGCTCGAGCAGCATCTGGTGCTCTCTGAAGAAGAGCGCGCCGGCGTGTTGCTCTCAGGCGACAAGCTGGCGCTCGCCGTGACCCCGCACTTTTTCAACCTGATCGAACGCGATAATCCTGACTGCCCAATCCGGCGACAGGTCATCCCGCGGATCGAAGAAACCTGGACGTCGCCCTACGACATGGCGGACCCGTGCGGGGAAGACTCCCACATGCCGGTGCCGGGATTGGTCCATCGCTATCCGGATCGCGTGCTCTTCCTGGTCACGGATCGTTGCGCGAGCTACTGCCGTTACTGCACCCGGGCCCGGGTGGTCAGTGGCGTGGGCGAACAGGAACTGCACACAGAATTCGAAGCGGCCTTCAAATACCTCGAGGAGCACACCGAAGTGCGCGACGTGCTCCTTTCAGGTGGAGACGCCTTGCTCTTCAGCGACGCAAAACTAGAGAAAATCCTCAGCCGGCTCCGGGCGATCAAACATATTGAGTTCCTCCGCATCGGCACCCGCGTGCCGATCTTCTTGCCGCAACGGATCACGCCCGAGCTCTGCCAGATGATGCAAAAATATCATCCGCTCTGGATGAGCATCCACGTCAATCACCCGCGCGAGTTAACGACAGAAGTCCGCGCCGGACTCGAGATGCTGGCCAACCACGGCGTCCCGTTAGGCAACCAGAGCGTGCTCCTGGCCGGGGTGAACGACGATCTCGAGACGATGAAGAACCTCGTGCACAAGCTGCTCATGTGCCGGGTGCGGCCCTACTATTTGTATCAGTGCGATTTGATCAACGGCTCCTCGCATCTCCGCGCCTCGGTCGCGAAGGGAATCGAGATCATCGAGGGATTGCGCGGGCACACGACCGGTTATGCGGTGCCGCAATTTGTCATCGACGCCCCGGGTGGCGGCGGCAAGGTCCCGATCAATCCCGGCTACGTGCTCTATCACGACCACGAGAAAATCGTGATCCGGAACTACGAAGGCGAGATCTTCGAGTATCCGGAGACGGGCGCCGACCCCTCCGTGCAGTTCGCGCCCCAGCGCGAATATCACGACGAGTATCTCTACTCGTAGGGAGTCCTACCTCGGCGACAGATCCCTGGAAACTTTCAGGATTTTTCCGGCATCTTGGCACAAAGCTGGCTGCCTTTGGGGAGTGAAGTGGACGGTATGGCCCATCTCTCTGGGCTTGCACCGATCTATGGGGCGTCTTGGACGTCCGGACAACCTATCGACCAACTTGACCATGGAATATCGTAAAACTTTCGCTGACGCTCTGCGTCGCCAGTTCCTATTGCCCCTACTCGCCGCCGGAGTCCTGCTCCCATCGCCCGCTTTCTCGGCTCCGCTCAAGCCCTTTCCGCAGGGCATTTACGACCTTCTTTTCGGCGCGCCCGGCACCGGCAAGATCGATCTTTCCACGAATCCGCTGATCGATAATCCGAACATCGACGGCTTCCGTTACAAGACCGGCTGGGCGAAAATCCAACCGACCGACGGCAACACCTATAAATGGTCTTCCATCGATGCCGCGATCGCGGTCGCGGCGGCTCACGGCAAGAAGCTCTCCATCTGCATCGCCGCAGGGTTCTCCACCCCGAGCTGGGTCTATACCGGCACGCCGGTGGTTTACAAATATCAAATGACCGAGATTGACCCGAACACCGGCCTCTCGGTGGGCGATCAACCGTTACCCTGGGATACGGCTTACCAGGATAAATGGGCAAGGTTCGTGGCCGCGTTCGGCGCACGTTATGAGTCGAATCCGACCTTATCGTATGTGGTGATTGGCGGATTCATGCAGAACTTCAACACCGTTATCGCAGGGACGGATGAAGATTTCAACGCGATCGAAGCGCTGGCGAAAAGTCCTCCGACTGGTTACCCGGGCCTGACCAGTGCCTATGCGGATTTTAGCGCCGCTTACGTCCCGGCCGCCGAAAGCGTCATTGAGATGTTCGCCACGAATTTCGCGACCACACCGCTCCTCCTCACGCTCTACCGAGTAGTCCCCGGCGACCTCGGCGTCACCTTGCAATACGTCGTGCCGGATTGGGCGAAGGTGACCTATCCGAAGCATTTCGGCACAATGGTCTCGGCCCTTTACGCCGTGCCGGCGCCCCATGATCCACCGCCGTTGCCACTCGCTTTCCCCAAGGGATTCCAAATGGTTTGTCGCACGAGCGATCCGGCCCGGCTCTATCTCGACCCGGACCCGGTGCCGCTGCCTCCAAACCCGACGCCACTAGCGGACGCCCTCGAGCACGCCGTCACGCTTGGCGGCCAATATGTGGAGGTTTACGAGTCTGACCTGACCGATCTGCTCTCGCAGCCAGTGCTGGTGACCGAGGGCGCGAAGCTGAAGGCCAACGTGCCCGCAGACGCAATCCCGGCGGCGCCCACGAATCTTCGGATTGTCCCTTAAGCGCGGTTACTGGCCGAGACTGCAATCGGGCTTGATGTCCTGCGCGTAGATATCGCCGCCATCCGCCCGCCCGTCGCTCCAGACGAGCAGGCCAAAGCCGTTCGTCGAAAGGGTAAAATCGAGCCGCGACTTCGAGGACAGAATCGATGAAACCGGGAACGGCGCACAGAGAAACGCGCCGCTCGGATCGAGCTTCGCGCCGGTGATCATCGCCTGGGAGAAAGCGGCTTCCGAAGACCAGATCACCATGGGCCCGGCCGGGGTGAAGACGCTCTCCACCCCAAGCACGGCCGAAGAGGTAAACGGCTGCACCACGACCCCGAAGGCGCTCCACTGCACCGCGCCGTCCGCGGCAAACTTCTGGCCCGACACTCCTTCATTCGTTAGGGGGCCTTCCAGGATTTCATCCCAAAAAAGGTAGGTGCTCTCCGTCGCTTGGTCGTAGCTGACCGCGGGGTTTACCTGGTCGTGCGCCGTGTTCGTCGACCCGGGCGCGCCGTTGTGCGGGAAAGCTTCGCTCCCGTCCGCGCGAATGTGCTGGGCGAGAGATTGCAGCGGGCTCACCTGGTACCACCCGAAAACCGCCCCACCCGCGCCATCCGTCACGAAGGCAGGGAAGTTGCCAAACTGGAGCGAGCCGCTGTCAAAGACCGCAACGTGATTAGCGCCCCAGACGAGCATCCCGTCCGGATCGATTTTGTTGGCGAGAAGATGTTTCGGCGACGTAAAACCAGCGGCCGAGACCCACGAGGCGATCATCGAGCCGTCGTCGCTCCCATGCAGGTCGGCTAACGAATAACTGGTGCCGGCTGGGGGGGTGATGGTAATTCCGTTCGCCCCCCAAAGTTTCACTCCGTCCGCGCTCAGTTTTTGGAACTTGAGATTACTGTCTTCGATCCAACCGGCCACGACCGACCCGTCGGAAGTGGCGGCGACTTTCGGATTGCCGGTAAAGCCGAGACTGCGGCTCACCTCGCGCCCGTGCTTGCCGAAGAGTTGCTCGCCGGCCGGATTCACTTTCATGACCGTGACAATGATGTGGCCGCCGCGGCGGTCATCGAGGAAACTTAGAAGCGCGTTCCCGTCCGCGTCGACATCGAGGCCATAATCCTGAGTCGAGCTCAAACCTAGATCCGCGAGCCGGATGCCGCCGGTCGGGAACTGTGCCACGCCGTTCGCATCGAGCCGCTGTAGGTCGACGTCGTAGCCGAAAGGCGGCATGCCGGTGGGATCGTTATCGAACCAGCTGACATAACAACCGCCGTCGGCGGTCGGTCGCACCTTCGGTTGCACCTGCTCGTCCTGTTTCACTGCAATCCCGAGATTCTGCATCGGGTCGGAACTCCACTGGGCAAAGAGAGAGGTCGTCAGGCAAAAGATCAGCGCAGCCGCGAACATTCGAGTTTTCATCTTCGCCCGTTGTAGCCGACCGGGCGGCGATGAACAGTTAAATTCTTCGACCGGTGGCGCCGCGCGGTGGAAAATTGCGCCTCGCCGCATTCTGCGGCAAAGGTGGTGGGACATGGCCGACGACTCTTCCCGCACCGGCTCCGATCCGCTCTGGTACAAAGACGCGGTCATTTACGAGCTCCACGTGAAGACCTTTCATGACAGCTCCGGCGACGGCATGGGCGATTTCCGCGGCCTGATCGAGAAGCTCGATTATTTGCAGGAACTGGGCGTGACTGCGATCTGGTTGCTGCCGTTTTATCCCTCGCCGATGCGCGATGATGGCTATGACATCGCGGACTACTACGATGTTAATCCGAAGTTCGGCTCGCTCGACGATTTCAAGGCCTTTCTCGCGGCGGCGCATGAGCGCGGGCTCCGAGTCATCACGGAGTTGGTGATCAACCATTCGTCGGATCAGAACCCGTGGTTTCAAAAATCGCGTCGCGCCGCCCCCGGTTCGCCAGAACGCGAGATCTATGTCTGGAGCGATTCGCCCGAACGTTACAAGGAGGCGCGGATCATCTTCAAAGACTTCGAGACTTCGAACTGGTCGTGGGATCCAGTCGCCAAGGCTTATTACTGGCATCGTTTCTACGCGCACCAGCCGGACTTGAATTTCGATAACCCTGCGGTCCACAAGTTAGTCGAGGATGTGCTGGATTTTTGGTTGAACATGGGAGTCGACGGCCTTCGGCTCGACGCCGTTCCATATCTTTACGAACGGGAAGGGACTAACTGCGAGAACCTGCCTGAGACCCACAGCTACCTGAAGAAGCTCCGCGCGCATATGGACGCGAAGTTCCCGGATTGCATGCTCCTGGCGGAAGCGAACCAATGGCCAGAAGACGCGGTCAAGTATTTCGGCGACGGCGACGAGTCGCACATGAACTTCCACTTCCCGCTCATGCCGCGGATGTTCATGGCCTTGCAGATGGAAGATCGGTTTCCGATCATCGATATTCTCGAGCAGACCCCACCGATCCCAGCGAACTGTCAGTGGGCGATGTTTCTGCGTAACCACGACGAGCTAACTCTCGAGATGGTGACCGACGAAGAGCGTGACTACATGTGGCGCGTCTACGCGACGGATCCGACCGCGCGGATCAACCTCGGGATTCGCCGCCGGCTGGCGCCCCTGCTCGCGAATAGCCGGCGCAAGATAGAGTTACTAAATATCCTTCTCTTTTCCATGCCGGGCACGCCGGTCCTATACTATGGCGATGAGATAGGCATGGGTGATAACTTCTACCTCGGCGATCGCAATGGCTGCCGCACCCCGATGCAATGGAGTAGCGATCGCAACGCCGGCTTCTCCAAGGCGAATCCGCAGCAGCTCTATCTCCCGATCACCATTGATCCCGAGTATCACTATGAAGCGATTAACGTGGAGAATCAGCAGAAAAACCTCTCGTCGCTCCTTTGGTGGACGCGCCGGGTCATCGGGATGCGTAAGAACTATCGCGCCTTTTCCCGAGGCACCATCGAGTTCCTCCTGCCGGATAACGCCAAGGTGCTGGCCTTTCTTCGTCACTATGAGGGGGAGACGATTCTGGTGGTGGTAAACCTGTCGCGTTTCGCCCAACCGGTGGAGTTAGACCTCGCGCGCTTCTCTGGTTGCGCGCCGATGGAAATCTTCAGCCGCAACGTCTTTCCGGCGATCAAGAAGACGCCTTATCCACTGACGATTGGTCCGCATGGACACTTCTGGTTTGCCCTGCAATCGGCTAGCGAAAAAAGGACCTCGAAGAAACGGACTACCCCGGTGCTCGAAGGCGAACCGAGCCTCCGCGCGCTCCTGGCTGACGGTCAGCGCGCGCGGATCGAGCGCGAGGTTCTGCCGGATTATCTGCCCGGTTGTCGCTGGTTCGGGGCCAAGGCCCGACCGGTGCGGGAGATCAGGATTGTCGAGCAGATCGCGGTGGCTGAGGGGGAAGAGGCGGCGCAGCTTTGGCTGGTGCAGGTCGATTACATTGATGGCGGGCCGGAGACTTATCTGTTGCCGGTGCAGATCGCGCACGGGACGGCCGCGCATAACTTGGCGCGTAACTCTCCGCAATCTGTTCTGGCCAAGATCGGCGGCCACGGCGCGGTGCTGCACGACGCGATTTGGGATGCGGACTTTCGCGCCCGGCTTTATCGCCTGATGGCGGAGGGTGCGCGGCTGAAGGGACGCCAGGGCGAGTTAATCGGTGTGGGCAGCAGTCTGCTCGCGCAGGAGCCGAGAGACGGCGCCCCCGACTCCCAGGTGCTCAACGCCCAGCAGAGCAACTCGTCGATGCTTTTCGACAACCGTTTTTTTCTGAAGCTCTATCGCAAGCTCGAGGACGGGGTAAATCCCGACGTGGAAGTGACCCGTTTCCTGACCGAACGCGCGCAGTTCGGTCACGTGCCGGGCTTCGTCGGCGCGATTGAGTATCGTCGGCCGCGCAGCGAGCCGACCGTGGTCACGCTCCTGCAAACCGCCGTGCCTAACGAGGGTGACGCCTGGTCGCTTACGCTCGATGCCGTCGGACGCTATTTCGAGCGCGTTCTCGGGCGCAAGGGCGATCTGCAAAACGCCACCGCCGCGCCCGGACTATTACTCGAAGAACTGGTCGGTGGCATTTTTCCCGAGAAAGCGCGCCTTATCGGCACCCGCACCGGCGAGATGCATCTCGCGCTCGCGAGCGAGCCGGTCGATCCGGTCTTCGCGCCGGAGCCGTTCAATGCCATGGCGCAACGCTCGGTCTATCAATCGATGCGCGCGTCGCTGCGGAAGACCTTTGCCCTGCTCCAAAAAAAGGTCGGCAATTTACCGGAAGCCTTCCGCGCGGAAGCCGCGGAAGTGCTCGCCACGGAGCCGCAGATTCTCGCGCAGGAACAGCGCATCCTTCAGCATCACGCCGACGCCGCGAAGATCCGCATCCATGGCGACTATCATCTCGGTCAGGTCCTTTATACCGGGAAGGACTTTGTCATTCTCGACTTCGAGGGCGAACCCGCGCGACCGATGAGTGAGCGCAAGCTGAAGCGCTCCGCTTTGCGTGATGTCGCCGGGATGATGCGCTCCTTTCAATACGCGGCCTACAGTGCGCTCTGGCAGTCTTCCACCCGCGAGGAAGACCGGGCTTTCCTGGAACGCTGGGCCGATCTCTGGTATCGACAGCTCAGCGCGACTTTCCTCGCGAGCTATCTCCAAGCCACGGCCGGCGCGGGCTTCCTGCCGAAGAAGGAAAGCGACCTGCAAATCCTCCTCGCAGCCTATCTGCTCGACAAAGCCGTTTACGAAGTCGGCTATGAGTTGAATCACCGGCCCGACTGGGTGGTGATCCCAATTCGCGGGATCAAGCATATCCTGCAGCCGGCAGCGGTCGAGCCTAACGAATAAAGGACTGGCGTGATCTCTTTCATCGTCCCGGCCTACAACGAAGAGCGCGAACTGCCCGCGACCCTGGCCGCCATCCAGGGCGCGGCGCGCGCAGCCGGCCAGGCCTATGAGATGATCGTGGTCGACGATGAATCGACCGACGCCACCGCGGCGCTCGCGCGCAGCCTGGGGGCGCGCGTCATCCCGGTGCGGCATCGGCAGATCGCCGCGGTCCGCAACGCCGGGGCGCGGGCCGCGCAGGGCGACACCTTTTTCTTTGTCGATGCGGATACGCACATCGCCGCAACGCACATCACAGAAGCGCTCGCGCTCCTGGGCGCGGGGGTCGCCGGCGGCGGGGCGCGGGTGGTGATTGAGGATGAGATTCCGCGCTGGAGCAAAGTCTTCGTCTATCTCTTTTCCAAGGCCTACTTCGCGGCCAATCTCGGAGCCGGCGCGTTCCTTTTTACCACCCGTGATTTCTTCGCGCGGAGTGGGGGATTCGATGAACAGTATTTCGCCGGTGAAGAAATATACTTCTCCCAGGCCTTGAAAGCCCTCGGGAAGTTCTCCCTGCTGAAGACGCCGGTGATCACTTCCGGGCGGAAGCTGCGGATTTATTCCGGTCGCCATATTTTGGGGCGCAGCCTTCAGATCGCGGCCGGCGGCAAACGCGCGGTCCGTTCCCGGGCCAAGTTGGATGTCTGGTACGACGGCAAACGCGAAGCGGCGATGAAGCCGGGGAATAATTGAGCCTTCCCGGCTCTCAGAATTTCATGAGACTGATTTTGGCGGTTCTTGGCTTTTCGTTAGGCATGACGCACACGACCACTTTGGCGGAGGAGCATTTCGAGAGCGGCCCAGCTCGTACGGCCCTGCTTGAGCTCTACACGTCCGAAGGTTGCAGCAGTTGCCCGCCGGCGGAGGCGCAACTGAGCCGGCTGAAGAATGATCCGGGGTTGTGGAAACGGATCGTGCCGGTGGCTTACCACGTCGATTACTGGGACCGGCTCGGCTGGCGCGATCGCTTCGCGGCTCCGGCCTGGACCGCTCGTCAACAGGGTTACGCTTCTCTTTGGCGAAGTGATTCGGTTTACACGCCCGCCTTCGTCCTGAACGGCAGGGAAATGCGCAGCGGGTTCAGCGGCTCCTCCGCGCCTGACGACCCCGGGGGCCGGCTCCGCGCGACGAGCCTGGACGGGCGGAGCTGGAAAATTGAATTTCATCCCGAGTCGACGGGAGCTGGGGCCTGGGAAGTGCACGTCGCGCTGCTGGGCGCGGGCATTTCTTCGAAGATCGGCGGAGGCGAAAATGGCGGGCGCAATCTGGAACATGACTTTGTCGTCCTCACGCAACAGGAAGCACCACTCGAAGCGAAAGGAGACCATTGGAGCGCAAGCCTAACGATCAGGCCATCGGCGGAAAGCGCGCCCCGAAAGGGCGTGGCGATCTGGGTAACGCGGCGCGACGAACTGGCGCCGGTCCAGGCTACCGGCGGCTGGCTCGCGGCGCGCTAGGCAGCGGCGTAAGTTTTTGCTTTTTGCGGCGGCGGGATTCGGCCAATCTGGCGGCCTACCCGCCATGAAACCCATCCGGATTATCTTGCTCGCCGTAGTCGCGGCGTTTTTCACATTGCCCGCGGCCGCGGAGGATGACGACGGTGTCGTTTCGCGCATTCGGCGGGAACCGGTGAGCTCGAGCAACGTGGCCAGCATCGGCTACAGCCGACACCTGCACGCGCTGGAGATCGAGTTCACGCGCGGCGCGGTCTACCGGTTTCTCGAGGTGCCGAAGAGTGTTTTCCGGGAGCTGATGGAATCGAGTTCGAAGGGCCATTTCATCGCGCAAAACTTGCGCGACCAATATCACTTCGTGCGAGTGCGATCAGGGAAGACACCCTCACGCGACCGGCTGGCCGCGCACGATTGAGCCGCGTCCCTTCGAGGCATGCAGCGGGCCGGTTTTCGCAACGGTCAGTTTGTGATAAAGTTACGCCATGTTTCTGCCGAATCAGAAAGTGGTGTGCGTGGACGGGCGTTTCCCGCTCGGGATCGAGAAGCTTTATTCGGAACTGCCGAAGGAGGGGAGGACCTATACAATTCGCGACATCGTCCCGGGGATCGGCCTGACCGGCGAGGAAGGCGAGACCGCGGTTTACCTCTGTGAAATCAGCGGGCCGCTTAATGCCCACGGGATCGAACGTGGTTTCCGCGCGGATCGCTTCGCGCCGCTGCAGACCGACGAGGAGTATGCCGAGGAAGAACTTTTTGCCGGTCTGCCGGAAATGCTGCCTGCCTGAAGGGGCAGTTCGTTAGGGGGAAGACAGTACGCGGGGCCTAGGTAAGACGGCCGAACCCCGACCGGAAGACAAAATCTGATTTTGGTGAGATTTTTCTTTTGACGCCCGATCGAAGTCGTCTACTTTGCTCGTCCGCAGTGCTGCGGCTCCGGGAGTTCCCCGGGGTGTTCTTCTCGGTTCAAGGCGAGCCGGCTTTCGATCAGTTATCGAAATGCCGATTGTCGCCGCGAGCCGAAACGGAACATTGGATCTTTGACAGTGCAATTCTGGATTTCGTCATCACGACGATTTAGTTTTTTGAAATCCAGAAGGTAGAAGTCAGCGAAAATTGAATTGTGCGTTATACGTCGAGTTTCTTTGATTAAAAATTTTCCCGGACCGGTTCTTCGGAGCCGCAAGGGAATCTTAATTTGAATAAGATCGGACGAACACCGGCCTCCACTTACGAGTGGTTGCCGGTTTAGAATGGTCAGATTTCAGCTCCCTCTTCGTTAGCGAAGAGGGGCGCAAACTTTGTCCGGTATCAGCAATGATGCCGGCTCCAAATTTTTACGGAGAGTTTGATTCTGGCTCAGAACGAACGCTGGCGGCGTGGATAAGACATGCAAGTCGAACGGGACTTTTCCGAGTAGCAATACCTGGGAAAGTTTAGTGGCGAACGGGTGCGTAACACGTGGGGAATCTGCCGAGAAGTGGGGGATAGCTCGTCGAAAGGCGAATTAATACCGCATATGATCAGGGAAGACATCTTTCCAACATCAAAGCCGGGGCAACCTGGCGCTTCTTGATGACCCCGCGGCCTATCAGCTAGTTGGTGAGGTAACGGCTCACCAAGGCTATGACGGGTAGCTGGT
>JBBSED010000010.1:0-93339 GCA_038240025.1 Chthoniobacterales bacterium | reverse complement strand
TTCGATTCCTGGCCGTAGATGCTGATGTCGCCAATCTTGCCGCCGTGGGCTTCGACGAATTTCTCGCTCTGGACGAACATGCCGCCGGAGCCGCAGCAGGGATCGTAGATGCGGCCTTTGTAAGGGGCGAGCATCTCGACGAGGAGGCGGACGACGCTCTGCGGGGTGTAGAACTGGCCGCCTTTCTTGCCCTCAGCGCTGGCGAACTGGCCGAGAAAATATTCGTAAACGCGGCCAAGGATGTCTTTGGATCGGCTTTCCTTGTCGCCCATGCCAATCGTGCCGATGAGATCGATGAGTTCGCCTAGCCGGTGCTTGTCGAGACCGGGGCGGGCGTAGTCTTTCGGCAGGACGCCTTTCAGGCGGATGTTGTCGCGCTCGATCGCGACCATGGCGTCATCAACGATCTTGCCGATCGTCGCCTGCTTGGCGCTGTTCTGCAGGTAGGTCCAGCGCGCGGCCGGCGGAACCCAGAAGACATTCTCGGCTTTGTATTCGTCGGGGTCTTCGGGATCGGCGCCGGGCTCTTGCGTGAGCGCCGCGTGTTTCTCCTCGAAACTGTCGGAGATGTATTTGAGGAAGATGAGCCCAAGGACGGTGTGCTTGTATTCCGCCGCGTCCATGTTGCTGCGGAGCTTGTCCGCAGCGAGCCAGAGCTTGGCTTCGAAGCCGAGATTGGCGGTGGAGTTGTTCTTCGAGGAGGAGCGGGCGCGGGGCATTAGCTTCCGCTCTTCTACACGGCTGACCGGTCGAGAAAAAGCAAAAAATCCGAACGGAGACGAGTTCCGCGCAGGCATTTGAAGCGATGGCCGAGCGCCTCTTGAGAACCGGGAGATGCGCTCGGTGGGCGGCTACCTAACACTCACCGTCGAGGGCGTTCTCCCCCATCCGCTAGCAACATGGAGATCGCCCGATCAGTCATCGCAATGAAGAACCCTTTCTTTCGCGCCTTTTTTTGCGAACGAGGAAGTCGGTAAGGAAGCAGCGTCCAGGGCCACTGTGAAAGAGCGGAGCCCGAGATGAATGCTGATCTCGATCGCGTCGTGAAACCTATAGAGTCGCTTCTCTTAAGAGCCGTCCGGAAGGAAGGATACCTGACGGACAAAACGTGTAGACATAGACTCCCTAAGGAGAATTCAACCGTCCGCGTCACTGCCGCGCTGCAGGATGGGTTTGCGCGGCGGAAATTTTCAATCTGATTGGCGAGCCGAATTAGACCGCGCAGGGCTGAAGTTTGACGGCGGCACAGCGTCTTTCTCATCGCCTCGGTCGGAACGCTCGCATGAGACTCAGATGAAAGTCCCTTTTTGATCGCACTCCTTATGAAATCCGCGTGCGATGTCCCCGACGGAGCTCCACTTGCTAAGTAGTTGACCCGCCGATTTTGGTCGTCGTCGGAGGTAGAAACCAACTCCCTCGCTGAAGGCATGATTCCGGGCATCGAGAGAGAACCACCAGGTGAGAAGCGCATATTCCTGTTCAGGCGCGGGCACTATGCTCTTCATCAACTTTAGCTCTCTTGGAGTCGAGGAGCGACCATCTGTCCTTTTAAAGATTGAACAGACGAATTCCCAAAGCTTCGAAATCTCTTCCGCACGACCTCTCTCTTCCTCCCTCGAAGAGGGATTAGAGGGAGTGAGGTTTTCTTCTCTTGTTTTTCTTAACTGAGTCTTCTTTGTTTCATTCGGTGAAGTTGCAAGTTCATCCCGAGAAGTTGCAACTTCAGCGTGGCCTTCACCTAGTGAGGTCGGCGACCGAAAATGCCGCTCATTCTCGGGCCAGATGTTGACCGGGGTAATGTGATGACATGGCTTACCGCCGTGTAGGGAAGGTCGAAGGACGATCCGAACGAGCGGCTTCGAGCCGAGCAGCGCGAAGGGCTGTGCCAGCCGCCGCTTCGCCGCGGAAACTGATCCGGTGCTCATTCCGCAAAGGGAGGCGAGATTGGCGCCGCTTCTGAAACATCGGCCTGCCTCGTCAGTCGTGCGGCGGATAGCGCAGTAGAGCGCCAGCTGGTGAGGGGTCAGGTCGAGTTCGAGGATGATGTTAGGCATCTGAAAGTAGAATCTCCGCTCCGTCGGCGCGTTTTTCTGGGGCCTCCCCGTCCGTACGAAAGCGTCCATAAGATTCCCTAACCGGGATTGCTCAGATCGACGACGACGCGAAAATCACGTCTCCAGGCGTTCACACCGCTCGCCGAGACGGTTATCTGGTTCTCCGCTCGCTTATAATACTCGCCTCCGAACTTGCCGGCATGAATGTCGGCAAGGATCGTGCGCTTTTTCATCGCGGACCGAGCGGCGATCTCAGCTGGTTTGAAGTGCTGCTCCACCGCGGACATCGAGATGATGATCGCGACCAGTTCGGCACGCGTCTTGCCGACCAGCGTTCGTTCTGCTTCCTCTCGACTTTTTCCCGACAGCTTCATCTTGCCGAAAGGACTTTGCCCCTTATCGGCAGAAACGCGTAGGGACGAGCGAGCGTCAGTTTTTCACCCGGAAGGTCCCCTTCCGGGCCGCGCGACGCTCCTCGTATGTGCTCATCAGTTCCCGGTGCTTACGATACCTGGATCTCAAATCCCGGATGAACTTTTTCACCATTTCCAATTCTGAAGCGTTTTCTGATGGTTTGATCGCATTCAACTCGATCAGCCTCTTTGTATGCTTTTCGGCAGACCAGCCGAGTTCACGAACGGAAGACGCGATCAGGGTGGCCCGCAAAAACGTTGATTTGGGGAGAGCCGCGTCGGAGACTTGGAGGAAAAAACGCCATAAGAAATCCTCGAGAACGCGCGGATGCAGCGTCGCAACGCGAACCAAATAGGGTGCAGCCTCGGAAGGCATCAATGAATCATCCCAAGTACCAATTCCTTGGCAGTCGGCCCAAATCGGGCCGTCTGCACCACCTCGACGACTGCCTGCAGACAACCGATCGGTCGCTACGAGCCGTGTCAGGCTTCGCAGTTTTCCGAAAAATGCACGGCGATTTCGATCGCTATCGAAATGGTGGCGATAAAGTTCCCACGTCTGGTGCAACGAACTGACGCGATATGCCGAGACCAAAGGCTATCGGATAATCGAGGTCTGCGGGGAAACGATTTCCGGCGATGCGCCCGAGGATGGACGCTCGGGCCTCCGTCGCGTTGAAGAGCTCGCGGAGGCTCGTAAGATCCGAAAGGTGCTGGTCCACGAGATCTCACGACTAGCACGGCGCAACAGCGTCACCCATCGCTTTGTCGAGATGCTCGAGCACTATGGCGTCTCGCTTTATTGGCACGCCCAGGGCATCGAGACGCTTTTGCCTAACGGAAAGCGGAATCCGGCCGCGGGCATCATGCTCGCGCTGCTTGCGGAGATAGCGCGGAGCGAGTTGGAGGTGCTGAGAGCTCGAATCGCATCCGGATTGGCGGAAGCTCGGCGCCGTGGACAGAAGCTCGGCCGCCCGCCGGGAACGTCCCTCCCGCGGACCGAGTTCCTCGAAAAGCACAGGGCTGTCGTGCGCTTGCTCAGGAGCGGTCAGTCAATCCGCAATGCCGCCAAGATCGCCGGAAAAGGCGTCTCGACCGTTCAACGCGTAAAGGCACAGATTCGCTAAGCAAGGGGGTCGCCCCGGGGCGGGGGGGGGTGCGTTCCATTGTGGGGGGGGAGCGACCAATCTCATTCCACCTCTCGCAAATTTTTTATCAATGGTTTTCCGCCCGAGCCTACTGAAAAGTGCGGCGTTCCGTTTCCCAGCACCTTGCCTCGCGGGCTTAGGGAAGGCCGCGGCCGGATCGAGATGGCGTCCCCACGGTATGATGGGCTGAGCGCCTCATTGCTAAGTATTCTCATCCGAGAACATTTCAGGCCGCAGAGCGTGGACCGATTTCCGGGCTTCGGCAAGACTCTCCCGTGCAAGGTCTGTCGCGACTCGCAGGTGTTTATCAGCCTCCTTTTCCAAGCCCCTAAATCTGGCATCGGACGCTGCCTGAAGTTGAATAACGATTCCCGTGAAACCCTGAGCGAGTGTGTCGTGAACGTTGCCGGCGGCACGGTTTATTTCCGCGAGCGTGGCAGCTTGCTGTGCACGAATAGCGAACGCGGCTTGGTTTGCCAATGCTTGAGCGACTTCGATCTCTTCGCGCTTGTAGGGAGGCCGCTCGGCATGACGGATCGTAACGAATCCCTTCACTTCTCCGGCGACGATCGCTGGCAAACGCAGAAACTTGCGCGTTCCCTGCGCCTTGAAGTAAGTCCGCAATGCGCTTGGCACACGAGGGTCGCTGTCGATGTCTTCGCAGGCGACGGCCACGCCCGTTAAAAAGAGCTCTTCGAGGCCGGCATCCTCCTTCCAGAAATGCGGATCGTTGATGAAAGGATGTTCCGGGTCAGCCGGATCGGGGTCGGAGCCTTTAACGGCAGCGCGCAATATGAGTGATCGGTCCGAATCGCTCACCAGCCACAAAGCTACCCATTGCCCGTTCAGCAGCCGGCCGATCGTGCACAAGAGCTGACTAAGGAACTGGTCTACAGTGGGCGCGGCCGCGAAGGCGTCGAGGCTCCGCGGAAGCGCCTGGACCTGCTCACGTGAGATCCGCTCCGATTCACGCAAGCCGTCGACCTCATGTTGTCGGTCCTTGTTTTCCGCCACAAGCGCAGCGTTCTTTCGCCTCATGCGACGTATGCGAATGTAGGTAACGCCACAGCACAGCCCTACCACCACGGCGATGATGGCAAGGATGCGCACGGTATCCGGATCAAAGGCGAACACGGAATAAAGTTAGCCGCCTGAACCGAGCCCAGCTATTAGACGTAAGGGCGACTTCTGCGCCCTTCCTCGGGACGAGGCTTTCCTCACTCGTTAGGAGGAGGGCCGTCAAACGATGCGACGCCACGGCGGATCAGAATTGAATCCAACCGCGCTTTGTCGCGGCGGAGATCGCTTCCGTGCGGCTCATCACGCCAAGCTTTGAGAAGAGGCTGCGGAGATGGCTCTTAACCGTCGTTTCACTGATGAAGAGATCGGTTCCGATTTCCTTGTTGCTCCGTCCGCGTGCAAGTCGCTTGAGAACGTCAAGTTCGCGTCCGGTCAGCGCCTCTCCGCTCATTCTCGAAGCGAGTTTGGCGGCGAGAGCAGGTGGAATGCAGGTGCCGCCAGAATGAACGTTGCGAATGCAAGTGAGTAAGTCTTCCAGAGGCGCATCCTTAAGTAAGTAGGACTTCGCTCCGGCGCGCACCGCCTGGTAAATCTCTTCGTCCGTATCGAAGGTGGTATGGACGATAATTCTTGCGGATACGTCCTCGTCACGAATTTCCCTGGTTGCTCCTACTCCGTTCAGCTGGGGCATGCGCAGGTCGAGCAATGACACGTCCGGCCGATTTGTCTTCCATAGCTCGACCGCTTCCCGGCCGTGAGCGGCTTTCGCTACGACCGTCATGTCGTCCTGCCGACCAATCGTCGCGGCGAGACCTTCGAGGATGAGCATGTGATCATCGGCGATCAGGACGCGAATCTTAGGCGGCTCAGCGGCTTTTTGAGAAACGGCCCGCTTATTGCGCAATCCTCCCGTCGCGCTCCTCCGGCTCTCAGCTGGCAATCTCGGTTGCGTTCCCATTAGCGTTCTCCGCGAGAGATAATGGGCAACACCAGCAACGTGACCGTGCCTTTGCCGGCCTCGCTGCTCATGGCCAACCGCCCACCCATTTTCGCTGCGCGTTCCTGGATACCGAGCAAGCCGAAGCCAGCGTGCGTGCGGCTCGGATCAAACCCGCAACCGTCGTCGCGCAAGGTCAGGCGAAGGCTTCCTCGATGGTAAGCCAGCTGCACGCTGAACCGTCTGGCGGCGGCGTGTCTAAGGACGTTCGTCAGGCTTTCCTGGACAATCCGGAGAACACCTTCATCCCAATCTCGGGGCAACGGCTGAGGAACTCCTTTGACCTCAAAAGTCGTTACCAGCTGGGTGCCGGCAGTGATCCGCTTCACCACATTTTCGGTGGCGACGCAAAGATCATTTGCTTCGAGTGCTTGCGAACGTAGGCCGCGAACGGTCCGACGAGTTTCTCCGAGGCCATCGCGGGCAAGTTCGGTCGCGTTGCGGAGATTTTGATCCGCGGCGGCCGACAGACCTTTCTTTAGGGCGTCCTGGGCAGCCTGCAATTGAACGACTACACCAGTCAGCGCCTGCGCTACCGTATCGTGAATTTCTCGCGCGATGCGATTGCGTTCCTCGACGACGGCGAGTTCCAGCGCGTTCTCGGCGCGCCTTCGCTTCCCGACATTGACCTGCAAAGCTTCACGCAGGAGCGCTAGCTGTGCCGTCTGTTCACTTAGTCGGGTCTCGGTTTCGCCGAACCGCCCGGTGCGAGGCGACTCTGGCGAAACGACCCGAGAAGTTGGCGAGCAAAGTTGGCTTGGATTTTGCATTCTAATTGATCTCAAGATTTTCGCGGGCGGCGTCTCAGAAAAGTTTGCGAAAAATGCGCAAAGGATGATTCCGTCGCGTAGCGAAGGAAATCTAAGCGGCCGCCTTAAGCGACATAGCCGATCGACGCTCGTCGTTGGTCAGTGCCTGCCGCAGCTTGGCCAGCGCGATAATTTGCAGTTGGCGAATCCGTTCCCGCGTAATACCGAGCGCCTGCCCGACTTCTTCGAGCGTCTTCGGGAAGGCCCCGTCCAAGCCAAAGCGAGCAGATACAATCGCGTGTTCCCGCTTGTTCAGGACGGTGAGAACGCTCCTGAGTCGCGCCTGAAGATCCTTCGCCCGCAGTGTTTCAAATGGACTTTGCTCTCGTTCGTCGCCCACGGTTTCCCCGAACTCCGTCTCCGCGGATTCGTCGAGGGGCGCATCCAGCGAAGCAGGCCGAAGCGAGGCGCTGGTCAGTTGACTGATGTCCGCAGGGCTTAAGCCAATCTCTTCGCTGATCTCATCCGCGGTGGGTTGCCGGCCGAGTGCCTCACTCATCTGGGCCGCGATCCGATTTACGCGGAAGGCCTTGTCACTAAAGTGAACCGGTAACCGGATAATCTTCCCTTGGTTTTGGAGAGCTCGCTTGATGCATTGCTCGATCCACCAGATCGCATAGGTGCTGAGTTTCGCGCCTTTCGCCGGATCGAACCGATCGACCGCTTTCATTAGGCCGATGTTGCCTTCTCCGATCAAATCCAGAAGCGGCAGACCGAGGTTGGTGTAACTAAGAGCAATCTTCACGACCAGGCGAAGATTGGAGCGAATCATGAGCGTCCGCGCTTCGGGATCACCCGTCTTTATCCCGGCAGCGAGCACAATTTCGTCCCCTGGAGTGAGCAACGGAATGCCCGCGATCTCGCCCAGGTATTTCTTAAAGGCAGCGCCGCTATCTTCGGCGGTGAGGTAGTTATTCATGGTCTTAGTCTCCTGGTTAGTGGACAAGCCGAGTTAGCGGATTTCGTGGTAACAGTGAAACGAGACCACCTTGCCGTCTTCGAGAAGAAACACGTCGCAGCAAGGCGCTTTCACCTTCTTACCGGTCGGCGGCACGAACCCAACGCC
This sequence comes from Chthoniobacterales bacterium, assembly GCA_038240025.1. Lineage (GTDB taxonomy): Bacteria > Verrucomicrobiota > Verrucomicrobiia > Chthoniobacterales > UBA10450 > Palsa-1392. Next base: position 85,832 of record JBBSED010000010.1, on the reverse strand, counting down.
CGGAATTTCGAGAGGCCCCGCGCTCGTGCCGTTCAGCGACAGCTCCACGATCACTCGGTCGCCCGCGACGTACACGTCGTAGAGCTCCCGATGCATGTCCGGCATAGCCGTCGCGTATATCTGGACGGACCGGGCCAGCTCTTTCGCGCCGCGGTAGGCGTAGCCAGAGCCCTGATCGATGAAAACGCCATCTTCGGTAAACATCGCGGCGAAGCCGTCGTAATCCTTCACCTCCGCCACTTGATAGAGGCGACGAATGATCGCCTCGTTGCCGCCTTGGGTGCTCTCGGGCGCGCCCGCTGCAGCGCTGCGCGTGGGTTCGGTGGATGCGTTGGAGAAGGGTTGGTTTTTCCTAGGATTCTTTGTCGCAGGGTTGGCTTTCATAATGTTTCGGTAGACTTGAATGTTGGCGCCGATTTCAGCATTGGCTTTTAAGCGGCTATCTGTTTCTCAAGGTTTCCTACCAACCCATCTCAATAAATTTTCGATTTATTTGAGAATGCTGGCGCGCCGCAGGACGAGGGCCGCGAAGCGCGGGTCTCCCACAGGCTGATTCCGTCGCGAGACGAACGAAATCTGGCGCGTTCTTGCGGCCTCGGCCCGCAAGGCGAATGGCACTAACCCCGCGGGCGCGTTGTCTTCGGCGCGAGGCGCTCAAGCAGCGCCTTGAAGCGCGGGTCCCCGCGCAGAGGATCCCACACCGGATTCAAGCGCAGGTCGCCGTAGGTCGGTTGGAAGACCATAGAGATGCCGGCGGAGTGCTTGACCGAATCTTCCAGTACCGCGATGGCGCGATCAGGCTGATCGGTCCAGGCATACACGACCGCTAGATTGCAGGCGACGACAGGGCCACTTGTAACCGAGTTCTTAGGCGAGAGCATTTCGCTCGCTCGCATGCCTTCACGGACCGCTTCCCCTTTCCGCCCTAGAGCCCCATCAATCACTGCGAGAAGGCTAAGCAGGCGCGGTTCAGTGGGGTTGGCTTCGATTGCCCGCTCCATCTCAGCCCGGGCGGACGTGAAAGCCGCTTGGGCTCCACTGTCATCGCCGCGCATCCTGGCGGCGAGTCCTTCAAACCACCCTCTCGGGAAAACGCTGCCGAAACGTTGAATTCGCGGTCGCGGGTCTTCCTCAACTATGCGCGTGATCGCGTCCGGATCGTGCGCGTTGAGCGCGAGGACGAGACGCGAAGCGTAGAGATTAGCAGCATCGATGGGATTAGTGGGATGGGCCGCGGCGATGGCGGAGCGGAGCGGATTCAAATCGGCCGATTCCTCCAGAGGACCGCTCGCTCGTAACAAGCGCTCAAATAATCTTTCGTTATCTGCCTGAACGGCCAGAAGTCGCTCGCTGGCGCGATCGGCCGACTGGTAGCGTCGAAGGTCACGGTTAAAGAGGACAAGGTTTTCGAGGAACGCCGCATTGCGCGGTTGCAACTCGACCGCCCGTTCAGCGGCCCGCAGGGCATCCTCCCACCGACCCTCACGACGCGCGATCCAAGCTGTGACATCTTCCAAAGTTCCGTTGTTAGGCAGCGTCTGCCGGGCAAGTTCTGCCTCGACGCGAGCCTGCTCGCTGTCGCCTACCGCTAAGAGCAAGTGATTCGCTTGAGCGAGATGCACCTTGCCGTCGTCCGGCCGTAGGCTGCGTGCCTTTTGCAGAGCGGTTTCGGCGAGGGCGCGGTGATCGAGGGCCCGCTCCTCAACCGTCGCAGAGGCGTTCTGAGCAGCGAGCTGATCGTGAATTCCAGCCACCTCGCAGTAGGCGTCTACGAAGGTTGGATCGCGCTGCACGGCCTGCTCAAGCAAAGCCAGTCGCTCTTGTAGAACCACGCGCATTTCGGCAGGTCCCTCCTGCAAGGTCGAACCCTGCCGCGCGCGCAGATAGAGATCATAGGCCACTGGATCCCTCGTCGGCGGCTCCGCGATCAAGCTTCTCTCGCCCGCGGAGAGGGTCGCTCGCAACTGATCGACGACATCGCGCGTAATGTCTCGCTGCACACCGGAGACGTCGGACAAGGAGTGCTCGTAATGATGCTTCCAGTCCTTGGTTCTGTCGCGCAGATCGACCAAGTCCACATCTGCCTGCGCCCTGCCACCTGAACGGCGCACGCTGCCTTCAAGTAAATAGCGAACACTGAGTTCACGTCCAATCTGAGCGAGATCACGTTTACTTGTCGCAGCGAAACCGATCACGCCCTCTGCTCTTACGACTTTCAACTGCGCGATCATTGCAAGTTCAGAGTTAACTTCGTCTTGAATGCCCGCCGCGAAAAAAGCGTCGGCCGGGTCGGGACTGAGGTTTTCGAATGGGAGGACCGCGATCGAGCGATCGGCGGCAGCCTGCGCCGCCCGCTGTCGTTGCACTGTTCGCAGAGTAAGCACGCACAACGACAAAAAGAGCGCTCCTGCCGCGACCCGCGGCCAAAGCTTCCGGTGCCGACTGGCACTCGCGAGCTGGGCCTGGCAGCGTTGGAGACGCGTGAGTAGCTCGCGAGCGGATTGCGGCCGGTCGCCCGGGTCGGCCGCGATCATCGAGCGTAGCAGCGCGATGATCGGCCTCGGCACGCGCACCGCGGTGAGTTGCTCGAACGGCAACGCTCGGCTGACTTGCTTCTGGTGAATCTCATCCAGCGTTCGCCCGACAAACGGCGTCCGGCCGCAAAGTAAATACCAGAGCGTTACGCCTAACGAGTATATGTCTGAGCGCGCATCGACGCGTTGCTCTTTTCTCGGTGCCACCTGTTCCGGGCTGGCGTAGGTCGGCGTGCCCACGAACCCGCCGAAGGTATGATCAATCGCCAGGGGCGAGCCGGTTTCGACCGCTTTGGCCAGGCCCCAGTCGATGACCTTTACTCCCGGTGCGTTCGCGCCAGCGGCGACCAGCATGATGTTTGAAGGCTTGAGGTCGCGATGGACGACGCCGCCCGCGTCCGCCGCGACCAGAGCCTGCGTTACCCGCTCTGTGATCTCCAGCGCGAGGGCCGGTGAGAACGGTCCCTCGCGTTTCACCCGCGCATCGAGTGTCTCGCCGTCGACCAGCTCCATGACGTAATAGCATTCCCCGTCCTGCTCCCCGTAGTGACTCACCCTGGCGATGTTCGGATGGCGCAGCTTTGCCGCCGCTCGCGCCTCACGCAAAAACCGCGCGCGCGCTGCCGGATGCGCCGCGAGCCTTTGGTCGATCACCTTCAACGCGACCGGACAGCCAAGGATCGTATCAACCGCACGGTAGGTAACCGCCATCGCGCCGGCGCCGAGTTCAATCGCATGACCGTCACCGTCTACGGCAATCTCAAAATGTTCGTAACGAAGCGTTCTGGTTGTGCGAGCGCTGATTTCCCCGATAGGGTTAGTCTGCTCGTCGCCCGAGAAAGCAAAGCCAAACAAGCACCGCAGGCATTCGCCCTCCGAGCCAATGTTCGTTAGGGGCTGTTGGCACTGGGAACAAATAGCCGGCGTGGTAGACGACACGGCGACTCCCCCATTCTTGTCGCTCTGGTTCCCCTCGTTATTCATCGCGGTGCGAGCCGTTGAGTTAAGGCCACAAAGCGCGGGTCACTCCGCAGCGAGTCCCAAATGGGATTGAGCTTGAAATCCCCGTAGCTCGGCTGATTTAACGAGTTCGCGCCAGCCGGCCGAGCTATCCATTCGTTTAAGACGGCAAAGGCACGATCTGGCTGGCCCGTCCATGCGTAAACGACCGCGAGATCACAGGCCACAACGGGCGCGTCTAGCGCGTTCTTAACCACTAGCTCGCTAGCCCGGCGCGCCTCGCTGACGGCGTCGTCCCTGTGACCTAGACCGGCGTCGATCATCGCCAATAGACCTAGCGCCCGGCCATTCATCGGATCAATCACGAGCGCTTTCGCGACGTCGATGCGAGCCGCCGCTAAGGCCGCCTGATTTCCGGCGGAGTCTCCACGCAGGCGGGCGGCGAAGGCCTCAAACCATGCTTTGGGATAGGAGACGTCGAAATCGAGAAACGAGTCTAGCTTACTCGCACTGAGTCGACGGGAGATAGCGTCGGGATCGCGGTCCCAGAGCGCGAAGAGAAGGCCATAGATTTCGCGATCGTTGTCACTGACATTCCCCGCAGAAACGGCAGCTCCAAGCGCGGTGCGCGCGGGCGCTGGATCTCCACTTGCTTCCGTTTGCACGAACGCGCGCTGTACGTCAAAATCACCCCCACTCTTCTCGGGGAACATCGTGGCGATATGCGCCATCGTCCGATCGTAGTCCTGATAGCGCCGCGCGAGGACATAGGCATACGCGAGCAAGTAGGGGTTTTTCTTGCTGCGCGGGTCCAAAGCGGTCGCTCGCTGAAAGGCGCGGATAGCATCGTCCGAGCGACCCAAGCGTAGAGCAATGTTTCCGGCGAGAGTTTCCAGCTCGGCATTGTTAGGTAGACTCCGCCGCGCGAGGCCAACCTCAATTCGTGCTTGCTCGAAGTCTTTCGTGACCCGAAAAAAATGAGAAGCTTGGGCCAGATGTAGCTCGCCAGAACTCGGTTGCAGCCGCCGCGCCCTCTCCAACGCCACCTCGGCCAGGCTCCGATGATCGATCGACGATTCCTCCGCGCTGGCCCCAGACCTAAACTCAAACATTCGCCCATGCGCTTTGGCTAGTTCGCAATAAGCGAGGACAAAGGAGGGGTCGCGCGCGACCGCCTCGTCTAACAACTCGATCTTGTGCTGAGTATCCCGACGCGCCGTGGCTTTATCCGACCACAGACCGGCCCCGTTACGGGCGCGCAGGTAAAGGTCGTAAGCCTTGAGATCCCTGGTCGGCGGCACGTTCAGCGCAGCGCTCTCGCTCTCGCTCAGCGAGCCCTGCAGGTGGGAAGCGACAGCTTGAGTGATCTCACCTTGAACAGCGAACACGTCTTCCAGCGGTTGATCGTAGGTTTCCAACCAGTCGACTTTGTTCGAGCGGCAATTCATCATGCGCACGGTGATGCGCATCTTCCCGCTCGCGCGCCAGACGCTGCCTTCGAGCACGTGAGCGACACCGAGTTCGCGACCTATCTTGGAAATGTCTCGAGCCTCGGGTCGATAGGAGCGTGTGCTATTCGAACCGATGACCTTCAATGCGCCAACGCGACTGAGATCAGCACTGATCTCATCCTGAATGCCAACGGTGAAAAACGAGTCGCTCTTGTCAGGACTGAGGTTTTCGAATGGCAGGATAGCAATCGATTGGTTGAGCGACGGTGCGCCAGGGCGTTCGTGGAATCGCCACCAGCCCAACGCGCAGATGATGATCAGGAGTGCAACCCCGCCGCCCAGCACGGCTACGCGCCGCGCCCGGCGCGACGGGTCCTGGCACTGGCGGAGCGCAGCGAGCAGTTCGCGTCCTGATTGCGGCCGTGCGTTCGGGTCCGCGGCGAGCATTGATTTTATCAGGGAAAGAAAGCACTTCGGCACGCGTGCCGCCGCCAGCTGTTCAACCGGCAATGCATCGTGCAACTGGCGAATGTGAACGTCATCGAGGGTTCGCCCTAGGAACGGCGTCCTGCCGCAGAGCAGATACCAAAGCGTCACCCCTAACGAGTATATGTCTGAGCGTGTGTCGACTCGTTTGTCCGTCGTCGGAACGACTTGCTCGGGACTGGCAAAGGCGGGCGTGCCCACAAAGCCGCCGAAGGTATGATCCACGCCGAGCGGCGATTCCGCGCTCGCCGCTTTGGCCAGTCCCCAGTCGATCAGCTTCACCGTGACCGTGTCGCTTTCGCCGCTTTCGCCCGGGCCGGTAGCGAGCATAACATTCGACGGCTTGAGATCCCGATGGACGACTCCATGGGACTCGGCGGCGCCGAGTGCCCGCGCTACCTGGATGCCCACTTCCAAGGTGAGCGCCGCAGAGAGCGGTCCCTCGCGCTTTACTCGCGCCTCGAGAGTCTCACCTTCCACCAGCTCCATCGCGTAGTAGCACTCACCTCCCTGTTCGCCGTATTGAGTCACGTTCGCGATGTTCGGGTGACGAAGCTTAGCCGCGGCGCGTGCCTCCCGCAGGAAACGAGCGCGCGCACTCGGATGTGCGGCTACGCGGCGATTGATCACCTTCAAAGCCACATCACAGTCCAGGATGGTGTCCCGCGCTCGGTAGGTGGTTGCCATTCCCCCGGAGCCGAGTTCGACCGGGGTTCCGTCAGGCGTGACGACGATCTCAAATTGTCCGTATTGAAGAGTTTGACCCGGCATCGATTCCACGGTTGGATTTGTCGAATCGCCTTCCTCTTCGTCGGACCAGAAGGCCATGCGCACCACACAACGCAGGCATTCACCGGCGGAGCCCAGCTGCGTCATGGGCAGATGACAGCGTGTGCAGACGGACTCCAGATTACCCACACTGGAGGCGACGACCGCGCCGCCCTTCGCGCTAGCCGTTTCCGAGTTATCCCAGCTCATGTCATAAGTAGGCGGTAGAGATAGTGTAACTCTTCTTCGATCTCGCCCGGGTCCGAGACGGTTCGCGCCACTTCCAGACGCAAGGATTCACGGTAACGCTCGCGCAAACGTTGCAGCGACGTGCGCAAGGTGGAAATCGGCACGTTCATGCGTGCCGCAATTTCTTCCTGGCTCGGCGCAGCCGCGGCGCCACCCACGACCAAGGGTTTTAGCTCCTCCAGCCATTTCGTCTTTCCTTCGGCCGCCAGCGTGTCGCGGAGGTGATCCGAAGCGCGCCGGACGACGGTAGCCGCCCAGACCTGATCGAAGGACTCAGTCGAATCGGCCAGCGTTCCCATTACTAGTGCGGCCTCCGCTTGGACGATGTAATCGTCCATCGACACGATCTGTTTGCCTCCGCCCCGCTTGATCGTCTGCCCGCGGTCGTATTCGTTCGCCAGGAAATGCTGGAGCGACCCGAGCAGGAAAGTGCGCAAACGGCCTTTTTCGCGGCTGGCCCGGCTCAGGGTGTCGCGCTCGAGCAGATGGGCGAAGAATCCCTGCGTGAGATCCTGTGCGTCGCTCGACGAATGTCCGCGCCGCCGCAGGAAAGCGTACAGCGGTGGCCAATAATCCTGGCAGAACTGAGTCAGCGCCCGCTCTGCGGCCTGCGGCGATTCCCGGTGCGAAGCGAGCAGCACCACGCTCCAATGCGTCGTGTGAAAAGGAGCGCCTCCATCCTGCAATGTTCCCGGAATAGCTTTCGTAGTGCATGAGGTTGAACGAAACTGCCGTGTTTGACAATCCCTCTCAACCGCTCACGAGCACGAGGTAGAACTCGTCCAAAAGGAGGAGGTGAAAATCGTTCCAGTGCCACGTCGCCGAACTGCCTGGGAGCGCTATCCTGAAAGCGGATAATCCACCAGGTTGACCACAGAATTATGAAGAAATCCGACACGAAAAAAAACCAGGAACTCCGGAAAAGACGCCAGGCCCCGCTCGCCATGCGGACCGATCTCTCAGCCGCGGCGACCACAGACATCGAGGCCGCGATGAACGCGATCCTCGCCGATGTCTTCGCGCTTTACCTTAAAACGAAGAATTTCCATTGGCACATGAGTGGGCCGCACTTCCGCGATTACCACCTGCTCCTCGATGAGCAGGGCGATCAACTCTTCGCCATGACGGATCCGATCGCGGAAAGAGTCCGTAAAATCGGTGGATCAACTCTCAAATCCATCGGACAAATTTCGCGCAACCAGCGCATCCTCGACAACGACGCCGACTACGTGGACCCGCTCGACATGCTCGCGGAACTTGCTGAAGACAACAAGACTCTCGCCACCCGGCTGCGCGAGGCGCACAACGTCTGTGATGAGCATCGTGACATCGCGACCGCGAGCCTGATCGAAGCCTGGATCGACGAAACGGAGCGCCGGACCTGGTTCCTCTTCGAAGCAAGCCGTCGCCACTAGGCAGGCAACCTTAGCCAGGCGATACGACGCGGAGTCATGGAAGCCCATCGGGCGAGTCTGGTAGCCATCACCTAAACAACCTGTGCAATTTCTCGCAACGATCAGCAGAGCCAACTCGATCGGGCTTCGGGCTTTCTTTGTTCTCCTGCTTCTGTTGGTCTTGGTGGCCGGGGTTTACGTGCTCCGCAATCGCCGAACGTTCTTCGATCATAAAACTGATTCCATGGATAGTGCGGCGTCGGCTAACTTGCGCATGTGGATGATCATCCTTGTCTGGGTGCACGCAGTGGTCCTCACCGCATTGATGATCTACGAGGTTTAAACCTGCCTTGCAGTCTTAGTGGTCATTTGTCTGGAGTGGTCAGGGTTTTTTCTGCGGAATCGACGGCAAACCTCTTGCCGGCGCGCACGCGCGCCTTCATCGAATTTGCCGCAGTTCTGGTTTCGTTGTCTTGGATAACGGCGCCTTCAAATCTGCGCCGCGCCGCCATCGACGAAGAGCTCGATTCCGTTGACGAAGCTGCTGTCATCGGACGCGAGGAAGACGACAGCCTTGGCAATCTCGTCCGGCGTGCCGGTGCGGCCTATAGGAGTAGTAGCCGCGGCTTGTGCTTTGAACTCTTTGATCTGCTCGTCGTTCATGCCTAGCTCAGACTTATAGGCCGGGGTCACGATCGTGCCGGGACTGACCACATTGATACGAATGCCTCGCCCTTTGAGGTCGACGATCCACGTCCGGGCGAAGGAACGCAACGCCGCCTTAGTCGCAGCATAAACGCCAAAGCCCGGGACACCTTTGACCGAGACCATTGAGCCATTGATCACAATCGATCCACCGGCGGACAGGAGCGGCAGCGCCTTCTGGACGGTGAAGAGCGTGCCCTTCACATTAATCCCAAAGAGCTTGTCGAAAACTCCTCCGTGACCTGCTCCAGCGCGACGAACTCACCGCTGCCCGCGTTGGCAAAGAGGATGTCGAGTCGTCCTTTCTGCTCTTTGATCGTGGCGTAAAGCTGGTCGAGATCGTCCAGCTTTGCGATGTCTCCGCGGACCGCAGTGATACCCGCTCCAATTTTTTTCGCCGCTGCATCCAACTCGCCTTGGTCCCGTCCGGTGATGAAGACATGGGCGCCTTCCGCGACAAACTGTTTTGCGGTAGCTAGGCCAAGGCCGCTGCTTCCTCCGGTGATAAGGGCAATCTTAGCCGCGAGTTTCTGTGCTGTGTTCATAGTTTTGTTTCCTCGTTTGAGATGCGCTCTAATCGATGGGCGGCCCTTTGGCCGATTCCGGCACGTTGAAGTATTTGCCACCCCGCTCGTCGATGGCTGCGATCGGAGGCATATTCGGAGAAGGCAACCCTGCGGCTCCCGGCTTGGCTTTGGAGATCCCCTCAGGGGCCGCTTCCGTGACACGTAAGGAACTCCAAAGCAGCAAAGATGCGATCGAGATCAGTGTAGCCACCAGTGCGTTCCTGAGGTGTGATCTAAGTCAAGATTCCATTTGTGTAGTAATAGCGGGGCCGGCGACACTAGATATTCGGCGGCGTGAGGAGCTCGTTATTCGGACACCGCCGTGGCTTGGACCAGCACCGGCGAGTCGCTTGATGTCTCAGTGACCACGAGGAACCGCTCCTTTGATCGACCCGAACTCTCATTCGTAGCAGTTAGGGTTTCCCGTAAAGGGCCGACCGCCTGCACGACTTGCGCACCGGCCAGGTTCGTTTTGAAACTCGCGAGGGCCTCCTTTTTGCCGAACGGCGCCCGTCGGTCGGTGACCAGCCAAAGAGTATAGCTGCTAGTCGGTTTCAACCCGGCGACGGCAGCAACGAGGAGATCGAGCGGACCTAGCGAGTTAACCGACACGGTTGCCTTCGCCGCACTGGCACTGCCGGTGACAGGAGCAAGACTTAGGTGAGCAGCCTGGCCGGCTTCTCCCAAAGGCACGAGATTAGCGGTGCCCTCGCCGCTGGGAACGGCACCTGGCACATAGACCAGCGCTTGCGGTTGCTGCCCGATTGGAATCGTAGCTACGACTTTGTTCGTGGTCGTGTCGATCGCGGAGACTGCGTCCTGGTTCTCCAGCCCCACATAGACCCGTTTACCATCTCCCGACGCCCAAAGGCCATGCGGAAGATCACCCGTCGGAATCGTCGCCACCAACTCCGGCTTCTCCCCCCGGCGAAAGACTTTCACAACATTTTCTCCTCCGATCGATACGTAGGCGAATTTGCCCGCGGCGTTATCGACTAGAGCAACGTGATTGGTGATCGGCCCGGTTTCGAGGGTAGCCGTAATGTTAAAGGGGGGGCGCGCGTTCATCACTTGTGTCTTCCCAGAGTCTTTCAGGGTGAACCAGACTTCGGTTCCGTCGCGACTGACCGCGAGATTGGGAGAGAATGGACTCGCCTGTGGGACACGAGCTATCACTTGGTAAGTCTTAGTCTCCACCACGTCGAGCTCAGGGGTGAAGCTGGATGGAACGAATCCATACTTGCCATCCGGGCTAAACAGAACCATACCCGGTCCGTTGGCCGTCTGGATGCGGTGGGTTTCCTTCATCTGCACAGGGTCGATGACGGAAACATAATCTTCACCGCGGACAGTCGCCCACAGTTCCTTCCCATCAGGAGTAAAGAATGCTTCGTGTGGCGAGCGCCCGACGTAGACGACGCCTTTTACCTTATTGGTAGCCGTGTCGATAAAGGTGACGGAGTTAGAACCAATCGAAACGACCGCAAGGGTGCGGTGGTCTGGCGAGAAGCCAATGCCATGGACCAGTGACTGGCCGCGATAAAGAGGACTAAGAGCGGCTGGGACGGGATCGCCAAGCCGAATGACACCTAACAGTTTGTTGGCACTTCGATCGATCACTGAGACTGTGTTCGAGGCTTGATCCCCAGTGTAAACGCGGTCGCCACTTGGCTCGGTCGCTACTGGGGCGGATTCCGCGGCGATCGCCTAAGGCTCGGTTTTCGCCTTATCGTAGAACGCAAGTCGACGGTGCAGCACGTCGATTTCCTGCGTCTGGGTGACGATCATTTCCTGAGCGAGTCGCCGCAACACCGGATCCCGGCCGTGCGCCAGATATTCCCGGGCCATGTCGATGGCGCCCTGGTGGTGGGGAATCATCATGGCCGACATGTCGTGATCGGGATTCCCAGTCATCGGTGCCGCCAACATGTCGTCATCCATCTTCTTCATGCTTTGCGTCATTTCGCTGAGTAATGACGAATCCGCAGCGGTCTCCGAGTGTTCTTGGGCTTTCGCACCCGGTGCGCTGGTAAACAGCAACACGCTCGCGGCGAGAATGGAGAAATGATTCAGGACTTGGTTCTCTTTTTTCAGTAAGGGTTTCATAGGACTTTGGTTGCTTTCGTTGCTACAGCGGCGAGCATCTCCGCCATTTTAGTTACTGCGCTTTGTGTCTTCACTTCGAGTTCGTGCCGTCGCGCGATCCAACCTGGCTCATTGTAAGAAAGCCATGTCTGGCCGGCTGCATCCTGCCAGACGAGCGCCTTTAAAGGCAGGTCGATCCCGCTGGTCTGCGTAGCCTGCATCAAAGGCGTGCCGCCGCGAGCGTTCCCGAAGATGATTAGTTCCGTCGGCCGTAGTGTTAGCCCAGCCTCCGCGGCGCTGGCGGCATGATCGATGCGGGTAAAAACGGTCAGGTGCTGCGCTTCGATCGCGGCCTGCAAACGGTCCATGGTCTCCCGAGGATCGAAGCTACTTGAGATCGTGGTCAGGCCTTCCATCGTTATTCGTGTGCCTCTATTGGGCCTGAGTGTCGCGCGGCGACTTCTTCCATCTTCTTCGCCAGGTCGTCGGGCGTGAGGACGCCTTTCTGAAACAGAATATTGGCGAAGGCGACGATCCAGCGTTCGTAGTAGGTGAGTTCGCCGATCATCTTTGCGCCTAACGACTCTACCCCGCGTCGCTTCTCCTCGGTGCTAATGATCTTGTGGTAATCGAGCACGTCGGCCAGCGCGTGGCAGCGTTTCTCCCAGGGCTCGAGGACGTGGTCGGTCTGTTCGATTCTCTCGGCGTCAACGCCACCGATGTCGTTTGGCAGGCGATTAACCAGATGTGCTGTTTGGGTCATGAGATGTTTGCGGTTGGGAGTTGAACGGGGACGACGCCGATCATGGCGTCGCGAGTCACGAGGGCGGCGAGTTCTTCTTCAGTGAAGTTCTCTGTGCCTTCCGGGCGCCGCGGCACGACGAGGAAGCGCACGACTGCGGTCGAGTCGCTCACCCGAATTTCGACATCATCGGGAATAATGGTGCCGAACTCGGCCAAGACGACCCGCGGCTCTTTCACCGCACGTGCGCGATACGGCTTCGCTTTATACCAATCGGGCGGCAGTCCGAGCACCGGTCGCGGGTAGCAAGAGCATAGCGTGCAGACGACGAGATTGTGAATCTTCTCGGTGTTCTCGAGCGCGATTAGCTCCGTGTCGTCGTAGAAGCTGATACCGAAATCTTCCTCGCAAGCTTTGCGTCCGTTTGCGAATAGGCGGGCGCGAAAATCGGGATCAACCCAGGCGCGGGCCACGACCTTCGCGCCGAGCGCCGGCGTCCGCGAATCAAGCACCTCGATCTGCCGTCGGATCTCGCCCGGGCCGATAAGCTTCCTTTCGACGAGCAGCTCGCGCATGGCTGTCTCCATAATCTCGTAGTAGCCAGGCGGGCCGTCGTCCTTCGCGCTGGGCGCGTGCGGATGCGGATGGGAATGATCTTCGTCGTGCTGGTGTTCGTGCGTTTGCATTCGTTAGGGCTTTTCCAGCCAGGTTTCAAAAACTTCGATGCGCAGGTTGTCGTTGGGCGAACCGGCATAGCCGGGCCACAGCTCCGTCAGTGGAATGGCGACGCGGTAGTAATAGCCGAGCTGGCCCGCGTTCCGGCCGAAACCTTCCTCCTCGTTGTTCACGAGCGCGCGATCGAGCACCATCTCGACGGTGCCATGCTTGCCGTGGATGTAACGAGGAACACGGTAGTGCGCGATCGGGTAGCGGACGGAAATGCGGATTGCGTCACCCGGTTTCCACGTCGGCTGATCGCCGAAGGACTTCACCGTGTGGAGTGATTTCGCCGCGGTTGCGCTAGATGGTTCTGGCATTGCAAGTCTCCGGTTGAACGATGGCCAAGCGCGCCCCGCCGCTGCGCGCCCAAACGCGGAAGCCGATCACGATGATGAAGAGCACGACGCCGAGTGGCAGCGCGAGTTCATCCAGTTCGAAGCCGGTTAGTTTGGTCGCGCCGAGGGCGAATGAGAACACCACCACGAGAATGCCGAGCCAGCGGGAGGCGTTGCGCGCGTTCGCGGCGCCGGTCGCAGCGAGGCTCTGGGTTGAGGTCGCGAGATAACCATCAAGGCCGTCGACGAGCACCATGCCGGTGGAGAACGCTATCCCGAGCAGCCACGGATTGATGCGGTCCGCCAGGACGAGCGCCGACAACTGCGATGCCGTCTCGAACCCCGCAGCGAGTAGCATTCCAAGCAGAAACGGCTGCGCGATAATCGGCCGCGCGATGACGGCGGATGGAGCGGACGGTCGCAGCACTTTCCAGAGCGTGACGGCGCCAATTACGAACAGAAGCCACGGTCCGAGAAACTCGGCGCGGCCGGCGAGGGCGCGGCCGACACCAGCGGCGAGGATTGTCACGATGAAGCCGTGGCCAACCGCGAAGAAGACGCCGTTGGTGCGCCGGGGACGGATGCGGCACATACCATCGATTGCCGTCAGGTGATCGGGATCGACGGCGTGACGCATGCCGAGCGCGAGACAGATGAGAAGCGTCGAGTTCATCGCGAACGCGCCGCGGCTAACTGCGCCTCCAGTTCACGAATGCGCTCCTGCAGCGGCGCCGCGACCAATCTCGCGACTTCTTCCTCCGTGTAGCGCGGCGTGATGTATTGCTGGCAGTTCCAATCGAAGGAAACGACGTCGATCGTGAAGACGCGTTCCACTTTCGGCAGCAGCCGCGGGTCTGGCGCGAGATCCTTTGCCAGCACCGGGTCGTCTTCGGCATCGAGGACGCGGGCGTGGCCCATGATCTTGAGCCGCGTGCGCTGCGGGTAATCCATCAGGAAGAGCGCGACGCGGTCGTTGCCGCCCGCGAGATTGCCGGTGGATAGAAGTTGGCCATTACCGAGGAAATCATCGAACGCGAGTGCGTGCGGATTGACGACGCGCAGGAATCCGACCGGGCCGCCGCGATGTTGCACATACGGCCAGCCGGTCTCGGTCACGGTCGCGATGTAGAAGCTGTCGCGCGCCCCGATGAACTCGATCTCATCCGGACCGAGCGGGGTGTCCTCGCTTACCGTGGCCGGAGGAAATTTCGGTGCGCGACCGTAGTAATGCCGCTGGGCTTCCTGGACCGCGGGCGTCATCATGAGTTCCTGGTATTTGCGAGCCATAGACTATTTGGACGCCGTTTCGTTGGCGCCGATTGTTTGCGCCGCGCGCATGATCATTTGAGCGACTTCATCGGGATGTGAGATCATCACGACATGCGACCCGCCTTTGATCTCGATGGTCTCTTTCGCGTGGGCGCGTTTCGCCATGAAAGCGTGCGCGGCGGGCGGAATGTTCTTGTCTAGGCTTCCGTAGATGAACCAGGACGGGATGGTTTTCCACGTGGCTTCGCCCGCGGGCTCATTCAAGGCCGCCTCGGTAATCGGCCGCTGGGTTGCGAACATTAAATTCGCCGCCGGCTCTGCCACGTCGGCCGCGAACTGTGCGCGAAACTTCTCTTGTTCGATGTAGAGGTCCTTGCCTCCACCGGGCAGCGCAACTGGAGGGGCGAGAGCGGGAGCAAGCGTACTGCCGGGGAATTGGCCCGACAACGCGACCGCCGTTTCGCCTGGCGCGGGCGCGAAGCCATCGATGTAGACCAGCGCCTTGACGTTGGGGTGCCCGCTGGCCGCATTGGTGATGACCGAACCGCCATAAGAATGCCCCACGAGAACAACAGGACCATCAACGCTCGCAAGGACGCCGCCGACGAACTCGGCATCGGTCTTCAAGCCACGCAGCGGATTCGCCGCTGCGATAACCTTGTAGCCTTTCGCCTCAAGTTTCGGGATAACGCCGTCCCAACTGGACGACTCCGCGAAAGCGCCGTGGACAAGGACGACAGTGACTTTCTTAGCGGTGCCTACGGGAGCGGCTTGCGCTAGGATCCCGAAGCTTGTGAGAGCAACTCCGATTAGAAGGAGATTCAGTTTATGCATAGCATTATGTGGATTTTGGTTTGCTTCGTGAGGCCGGAAAGAATCAGCGCTTTGTATCCTGAGACGCGACCTCGGCGCCGGACGGAGCAGCCTTGCTCGCGGCTCCTTTGCTGTGGACGTTTTTGGACAGGAACGCACGGATGTATCCGGCGATCTGAGGACCGTCTTCCTCAAGGGCGAAGTGACCGGTATCGAGGAGGTGAAACTCCAAGTTCTTGAGATCGCGCCTATAGGGATAAGCACCGTCCGCAGGAAAGATCTTATCGTTCTTGCCCCAGACGATGAGCGTCGGCGGCTGGTGCTTACGGAAGTAAGCCTGCCACTCCGGATAGAGGGGCGGGTTGGATCCATAGGAGTAGAACAAGGCGAGCTGGATTTCCTGATTGCCTGGCCGATCCAAGAGCGCCTGATCGATGATCCAGTTATCCGGGTCAATGAGAGAGACATTGCCAACGCCGTCCGTGTATTGCCATTTCGTAGCTTTCGCCGTAAGCAGTGCGCCGCGGATGACGTTTCCGTTCTCTTCAGAGCGGTCTTTCCAATAGGCGCGAATCGGATCCCAGAACGCCTTTAATCCGTCGTCGTAGGCGTTGCCGTTCTGGACGATGAGTGACTGCACGCGCTCTGGATGCCTGGCGGCAAGGCGGAAGCCGACCGGAGCGCCGTAGTCCATGACGTAGAGGCTATAACTCTCGATTCCGAGTTGTTGGACGAACGTATCGACCACGCTTGCCAAGTTATCGAAGGTGTAGTCGAACTCAGTTACACTCGGCATCGAGCTCTGGCCGTAGCCCGGGTAGTCTGGCGCGATAACGTGATATTTGTCCGCGAGCGCCGGAATGAGGTTCCGGAACATGTGCGATGAAGTCGGGAAACCGTGCAGCAAGAGGAGTGTCGGCGCGTCCTTTGGTCCGGCTTCCCGGTAGAAGATGTCGAGGCCGTTCACCTTCGCGGTTTTGTAGGACGTGACCGGTTTTGTCGCCGGTGCGTCTTCGGCTCCGAAAGATGCCGCCGCCGCCGCAAAGGCGAGGGCAGCGATGGCAACTCTTGCGGTCATGCGTGTGAAGCGCGCCTGCTGCCGAGTCGTAGGTGTGGAAGTTTTCATGTTCATGGTTTTGCTAGTGTTTGGTTTGTGGTTTTGATGAGGGCGAGGACGAGACGTCTGGCACTGCAAACGTGATCGTTTCACCGGTAATGACTTTGTGCGTGGGATCCGCCAGTTCGATCAAGATCTTGTGCGGTCCGGGTGGAAATTTGTTGATGATGAGCGGCTCCCCGCTGGCATCGACCCAACGCCACGGGCCATCGTCTACGGTCACGTGGAGATGACCTAGCCGCGGCGACACCTGCAAAGCTGCCGGACCGTAGACGGGCACAATGCGCAGGTTTTCCGTGCGATACCGCACGACCACTCGACCTAGGGCGAGTTGATCGGGAAGAGGGGCATCAACAAAGAGACGCGCAGGCGTCTCCGATACGATAGGAACAAGCGCAGCTGCTTTGAAGTTCATATCAGCGCGATCGTCCGCCGCGACGGTAGAAATTTGCGATGGGCTGACGAGAGTCGCAGCCGCGAGCGCCAAGGTAAGTGGTATAAGTCGGTTCATTGGTATTGGCCATGCCGTTCAGACGCCTTGGTAGACGAGTGACGTGAAGGCATCTCCGTTGATGACGAAGCCACCCCACTTCGCGTCGTAATTCGCGGTCGGTTTAGCAGCCACCGTTTCTGTCAGTGATCGGCCTGCGGTTTTCAGCGCGCTAACTTTCTCGCGCACCGCCACGAGCATGTCGTGGAATTCGATAAGATGAGACTTGTTACCGACTGGACCGTGTCCAGGGATGATAATGGTCTTATCGGTTACCCGGGCGACGTTAGTCGCGGCCCCGCGGATCTGACCGTCAATGCTACCTCCGGTCGAGTAATCGATGAACGGGTAGTATCCATTCCACCAGGAGTCCGCGACATGCAGAATGTCCGCGTCTGCAAAATGCACAGCGATGTCGGAATCGGTGTGGCAAGGTCCGTAATACTTCAGGTGTAGTTTGGTCCCGTTCAGTTCCAGCGTTTTCTCGTCGGAGAAGAGCTGCGTTGGCAGCGCGCTGGCGGGCGACGGCGGAAAAGTGAAGTTCCAGCCTTCGACCCGCGTACTAACCGACATCCGCTTTGGCGCGTTCTCGTGTGCCGTGATCTCGGCGCCCAGCGAGTGAACCCATTCGTTCCCGTCGGTGTGGTCGAAATGCCAGTGCGAGCTGATCAGGTGCCTCACCGGATCGTCGCTCAGGCTGGCCAAGGCTTCTGTGATTCGCGGGCGTGACGCGGTGATCCCCGCATCGACCATAACCTTGCCGTCAGGGCCCGTGAGCACCGCGATATTGCCGCCGGAGCCTTCAAGGACGCTCACGTTCCCGCGCAATCTGGTGACGTCAATCTTCGCGGTTTTAGCCGCGTTGCGGATGATGATGACCGGACTGGTGTCATCCGCGAACGTCAGGCGCGGACTCAGCCACACGCCGGCGGCGGCTACGCCCGCCAAGGTCAAGAAGCGGCGGCGCGAAAATGGAACGGTGGCGCTGGGTAACATGATCTGTTGTTCCTCTCGACTCGTTAGGCGGCGACGGCTTGCGCGCTCTGTTCGATGAATCCGAGCAGCTCGGTATTGATCTGATGCTTTAACGTCGTGGCCATCCCGTGCGGGGCACCCTTAAGGACCTTAAGCTGCGCGTTCTTCACGATCTTCGACGACATCATCGCCGCGGCTCCGATCGGCACGATTTGGTCGTCGTCGCCGTGTAGGATCAAGGTCGGGATATCGAACTTCTTCAGGTCCTCGGTCGTGTCAGTTTCCGAGAAGGCCTTGATGCAGAAGTAGGACGCCGGGAACCCAGCCATTTGGCTCTGCAGCCAGAACGAATCGATCACGCCCTGCGAAATCTTTGCTCCTGGCCGGTTGTAGCCGTAGAACTGGAGCGCTAGGTCCTTCCAGAATTGCGACCGGTCCTCGACGACGGCGGAGCGGATCGCGTCGAACGCCTCGACCGGTAATCCGCCGGGATTCGCCGGCGTCTTCAACATGAGTGGCGGGATCGCGCTCATCAGCACAGCCTTCGCGACGCGCTCGGTGCCGTGGCGACCGATGTAGCGTGCGACTTCGCCGCCACCCGTAGAGTGGCCGACGTGAACGGCATCTTTCAGGTCGAGGGCTTTGACGAGCTCCGCCAGGTCGTCGGCATAAGTGTCGAGATCGTTGCCATCCCAAGACTGACCGGATCGCCCGTGGCCCCGGCGATCGTGCGCGATGCAGCGGTAGCCGCGCGAAGCGAGGAAGAACATCTGGTCTTCCCACGCGTCGGCGGTTAGTGGCCAGCCGTGCGAAAATACAATCGGTTGTCCGGCTCCCCAGTCCTTGTAGTAAATCTGCGTTCCATCCTTCGTAGTCATCGTGCTCATGACTACAAAGATAGCCGACCAAAGACGGCCGAGACTATTGGACGGAGGACGGATTTATTTTCACTCCGTGGGAACGAGAGATATCTCGTCCGTTCGGACTAGACGTGACCGCTAGCGAGTCGGCGTCGTGCGAATCAAGACGCAAGCGTTAACCGCGCCGAGAAGAGCTAGAGCTGCGCCGACAAACATGACGCGGCGGAACCCATCGACAAAGGACGCATCGATAGCTTCGCGGACGGAGGTGCGGCTCGTCGGCCCAAGGCCAGAGAGATCAATGCCAGCTAGTTTGCTGCGCTGCTCCACCAGACTTGTTCGAATCGGCGGGGAAAGATGGAGTGCCGTAAGTCGCACATCAAGCGCTGGATTAAAGCTATGCACCAACACAATCCCGAGGATGACGCCTTGTCCGCCCACCAGGAGCAGCGCCGCTAGGAAGAGCGAGTAAGCCTCGACCACCCATTGCACGTCCGCCACGCTGGCATTCAGATCTCGTTGTAACGCGGGGAAAGCCACGTTGGTGACGGTCCGTCGATGAACGCCATCCTGGAACCCAGAATCGTGGACGAGGACCCATCCGCCCGACGCGCTCGCTCAGGTGTATCCGCTGTGCCGACGCGATTAATCGCCTCATCACAGGGTTGACGAAGCGAAGCGATCATCCTTGAAGGATGAAGCGCTCGATCGCGTTTGCGAAACCTTCTTTTTCCACGGAGTCGGTCACGTACGTGGCAGCTCGCTTCACCTCTTCGCTGCTTTGGCCCATGGCGATGCTGAGACCAGACCTCTCAAACATTGAAATGTCGTTGGGCATGTCGCCGAGGGTGGCGACTTCCTTTGACTCGATCTTCAACAGCTTTGCCAAAACAAGAACAACGGCCCCCTTATTTGCCTGCGGGTGCGTGACATCGACATAATAAGACTGCGATCGCGCGGCGAAAACGCTCGCCTGTAGGTCGCGCTGGGGCGTCGTCTGTTTACAATGCACATCACCGGAGAACTGCTGTACGATATCGGCTTCGCATTGGGCAACGGCATCAAGGTCGTCGCTAATGCCGACGATCTTTACGACTTCATCCATTAGCTCCGCATAGTTGGAGACCACTGTCGGCGGGAACTTCACCGTCCATTCTTCGCGATCGACATGCGGTCCGTGGCGCTCACGCACATACCAGTCATTTCCGCGGTAGATCCAGGAGTCGAGCCCGTGGGCCTTGATTACATCCAAAATGGGTTCAACCACGTCGCGCGCTAAGACGTGCTGCTCGACGAGAGATAGGTCCGGCCTAACGAATCGTCCGCCATTGAAAGCGGCGAACGGAGTGGTGAGACGGAGCGGCTTGACCAACATCTGCATTCCGCGCGGTGGGCGACCGCTAGTGATCGCGAAGGCGATGCCAGCGTCAGCCAGTGCCTGCACGCTCCCGATCGCGCGAAGCGTCAGAACTTTATCATGAGTGACGAGCGTGCCGTCAACATCAGCGAGGACCAGTTTGATCGCGGGCATGGCGAAGACTCAGAGCGTGGCAACTAATACGCCACCATCTCTTCATCGGGATAGCAGTAGAGCCAACGTTCGCCCGGCTGGGCGGAAGCAATGACCGGATGAGCGCTGGCGTGTGCGTGTTTGCTGGCGTGTTGATTCGGCGAGCTATCGCAACAGAGGGTCACGCCGCAGCGCTGGCATGTTCGGAGGTGAACCCAGTCCGCGCCAATCTTGACGCATTCTTCACATTCCAGTCGTTCAGCGGTTTTGATGTTCGCAATCGCCCGCAGGTGGGCGCAAACGTTTTTCGAAGTCATTGGATGAGCTTACACTTCCAGCTTTGATGCACGGAGGAGACGGGGCTTGATCCTTCACCGACCGCGCGGAAGCGGTGGGTCTCACCTCAGGCGCCGAATTGTTGCTGCTTTTGCAGGAGACGATCCCAACCGGTGGAGAAATTGAAGTTGGTGATGCTGAGTGAGAGGAGGCGATCGTGAGTAGGCGCGGAACCCCTGCCGAGCCGATCCCAGAACCTGCCGAATGCGTTGCGGCGTTTTGTTTTCATGATTTTGCGAGGGTGAGCGTTTGGGTCCGGCGAGCGGTAAAAACATTCGAAAGAGAGCCTTTGATCGACTTTGCGACGCGACCTGCCACCCGGCGCGAATGTGGATACCAGCCCGCCTGCGCATCGGCGAATACCTCATCGTGGATGGCCTCTGAAGATAGGCCCAGCGCCCGGCAAACATTGATGAATGAGTACGGCCACTCGTCGTCGTTCGCGATGAACCAACTCTTCGCGTCGGAATACATCTCACGGCCGATCGCATCTGGTGCATCCTGAAACCTTCGCAGGTCAGCAGCCGCCTGGCGCAAAACGCCCGCAGCCAAAGCTTCTTCCGGTCCGTCCGCTGGTGGTTCCTCCAGGTTGGCGAAGCGTTCTCTCGCACTTATCACGTCGAAAGATCTTGCGCCTCGATCGTCGGCCATGCGAGGCGAGAAATCCGACGCCAGCTTCTTTGAAACGTTCCTCGATATATCATATGTGATCATGGAAGAAGGGTAGCGCTTCATGTGGTCAATCTGCTATGGGGCATAGGACTGAATTTGGGCCCCGGCCTCGGGAGGATTCCCGTCTCGTCCGTTTGGAGGACTCGCATTCCTTGTCGATGCCGCCGGCCTTTCCCTCAATCAGAACGTCGGGACGCAAATCAACGACTAAAGCAGAACGTTTCGCGTTTGGCGTGGATCGTTAGGCCGCAATTAGTCGCTGATCGTGCGGGGCGCACAGCGCGGTGCTCGCATCGAAGAGTGCCGGGGTCGGAAATGGCCTCCGGAGACAGGCTCGGGCGCCGTTTGCATACGCGACAGTTTCCACATGCTCGTCGTCCCTCGTTGAAGTGACCAGAACCGGTAATTGCTCGTAACATCCATGCACCGCACTAAGCAGCGTCATCCCGCGGCAGCCTTCATCGAAATCCAGCACCGCGAGATCCAGTTCAGGACCTCGCTGACAGACAATCTGCAGCGCGGCGGCAACGTTGCGCGCGATCAGGACAAGCGCGCTACTTCCGAGAAGTGCCTCCTCCAACATTTGGTCGAATGCGCGATCTCTGGCGAACAGAAGAATCACTCGCGGCCCGTCAGACGCCCGGTTCGTTTGCGGCCTCGCTTCGATCGAGGCTCTCCCGTTCGGGAATTCCGTAGGTATGAGTGGTGGTGTCATCACGAGCAGAAGCTAGCCGCTCGCGTTACCTACTAGCTATTGGGCAGAAGACGGAATTATTTCCACTGCCCGCGAATGAGAGTTGTCTAGTTCGTTCGAATGACAGGGAGGAGCAGTAGGCTCACCTACCGTTGAGTTTGAACTGCTCTGCGCGAGCGCCAATAGAACTGTCACCGTAGTGCCTAGGCCGAGCGCGCTTCGAACTTCGAGTTTGCCCCCGATGCGCTCGACACGTTCACGCATTCCGATTAATCCAGAACCGTCGTGACGCTCTTTCAACACGAACCCCCGGCCGTCATCTTTCAGCTCGAGACGCACCTTGTTCTTTGTGAAGCTGAGCTGAGTGTCGAAGTGGGTCGCTTTGGCGTGCCTAAGCGTATTGGTGAGGGCCTCCTGCCCAACGTGCAGCAAATGCTCCTGCCACAGTTGTGGCAGGTCGCACGTCTTGCCCCGCAATTTGAAGGTCGTTCGGAATTCCGTCCCGGCGGTCGCGTTCCTCACCAGTCCCTTCATTGCGTTCCAAAAGGTTGCGTCTTCGAGGACTTGCGGCCGCAGGGCTCGCACGGACCTGCGCGCTTCGTTGAGACTATCGCGCGCTAGCTCGCGTGCGCGGTGCAGATGTTGGTCGACCTCCGCACCCAATCCCCGAGCCTTAGCATCCTCGGCGGCCTGTAATTGAATAATAACCGCGGTGAACCCCTGCGCGAGAGTATCGTGGATGTCACGAGCCATCCGGTTTCGCTCTTCGAGTGTCGCTGCTTGCCCGATCTGAACCGCGAGCATCGCCTGATGGGCGAGCGCTTGGGCTAGTTCGATTTCGTCGGGGCGATAAGGACCGCGTTCGCCATGATGGATAGCGATGAATCCTTTTACTTCTCCTCCGACAAGCGTCGGGAGGCGCACAAATTTCTTCGTTCCGTGAGCTTTGAAGAATTCGCGAATCGTGTTGAGCACGCGCTTATCCGTGTCGATGTCTTCGCACACGACCGGCGCACGGGTGCGAAAGAGTTCCCGCAGCCCCAGATCGTCCTTCCAGGACGACGGAGCCTTGATAAAGGGATTGTCCGGATCGGCAGCCACGGGAATGCCACCTCTGATAGCCGCCTTTACCACCATGCAATCACGCGCTTCATCCAGTAACCACAAAGCGACCCATCGCGCTTCTAGCAGTCGTCCCATCGTGCTCAACATATGAACGATGAATTCCTCCGGCCCAGGAGCGGTGGCAAGAACGTCCAGAGACTGGACAAGTGCTTCTACCTGCCCGCGTGCGACCTGTTCTGATCGGCGCAGTGCCTCCTGCGCCTGCTTGCGCGCGGTGATGTCAGACACCGCTCCGAAGAACTCATTTTCGCGCGAACCGAAAGCAACGTTTTGCAACACCACGTGGAGATGCTTCACCGAACCGTCCGGCATCAAAAGACGATGTTCAAAATCCATGTTCGCTCCTTCGCGCGCCGAGCGCTCGACGGTCATTTGCACCAAGGCGAGGTCGTCCGGATGACAACGCTGCAGGATGAGAGCGACCGTCGGCGTAACCGACCGAGGATAGCCCATCAGACGGTAACTCTCGTCCGACCAGGTAATTTCCCCCGTGGAAACCTTCCACCAGATGCTACCGGTTAGAGTCAATCTCTGCGCTTGCGCCAAAAAGGCCTCACTTCGAAGCAACGCTTCTTCGATGCGCTTCCGGTTGGTAATATCTCTTGAGACGCCAACGTATTCTTTCAAGTCACCAGAGTCAGTGATGACAGGACGCATCACCGTGTGGCAGTGCTTGATCGTGCCGTCATCCATGACCAGCCTGTATTCTAAAGAGTAGGGACGTTTTTCGTTGGTTGCCGCCTCAATTGTTTTAGCCAGCGACGCTCGCTCATCCGGATGAACTCGTAGGAGGAACAACTCAACAGACGCTTCCGCTCCTTTTGGATCGACGCCAAGCATTCGAAATATTTCGTCCGACCAAGTCATTTGCCCTGTGGTGAGATCCCAGCTTCCGCTGCCGGTGTGACTAATTGCTTCGCCCGCCGCGAGGAGTCTTTCACTCTGGCGTAACTCGAACTCCGCGCGCTTCCGCGCTTCAATGTCTGTGTTGGTCCCGTACCACCGCACGACATTGCCGTGCTCGTCGATCAAAGGGGCCGCCCGAAACAGGAACCAACGATACTCGCCATCGAAGCGTCGCAACCGTGCCTCGACTTCACCGTCCCTTTCGGAGGCGACGATCTCGCTCCACCGACACACCAGCATCGCGATATCGTCAGGGTGGACGGCAACCGCCCAGCCGCGTCCTCGTGCTTGCTCTACGGATAAGCCGGTGTAGTCGAGCCACCGCTGGTTAACGAACTCCCCCGCGCCGTTCGCCTGCGCGGTCCAGACCAAAGCCGGAATCGTGTCGATGACGGTTTGGAGCTGTTCTTCCGGCCGTCGCCTATCGACAAGCTTCTCATCTAAGGCTCCCTCAGCGACGCCAGGTTCTGGATTGTTCATGCCCGATGGACTGATTGCGGCGCTTCGCGCGCTCGAACGAGAGAAATACTCAGGACTCACGATTTATGGTCGCCTAAAGTTGGATGAGTCCGCGGTGGCTGGCCGCGGCGATCGCTTCGGTGCGACTCATCACGTGCAACTTCGTAAAAACGCTCCGGACATGCGTCTTCACCGTGGTCTCACTGATGAAGAGATCGCTGCCGATTTCCTTATTGCTTCTCCCACGCGCCAAGAGTTGGAGGACATCCACTTCGCGACTTGTCAGCGCCGCGCCACTCATTCGGGAGGCAAGTTTCGCAGCCAATGGCGGAGGGATGCAGGTCTCGCCCGCATGCACCTTTCGGATACAATCCAGCAGCTCTGCCAGGGGCGCGTCTTTCAGGAGGTAAGCGCGCGCTCCCGCGCGAATCGCCTGGTAAATCTCTTCGTCGGTGTCGTAGGTCGTATGCACAATGATGCGGGCCGAAACGTCGAGACCGCGGATCTCTCTGATCACGCCCACTCCGTTCAACTGCGGCATGCGCAGATCGAGCAGCGCGACATCAGGCCGTTGCGCCTTCCAAAGATCGACTGCTTCACGCCCGTTCCTTGCCGTCGCGACCACCGCCATGTCTTCCTGGCGCCCAATCGTTGCCGCCAGTCCCTCGAGAATCAGGGCATGATCGTCCGCGATGAGCAGACGAATCTGCTCGGATTTCCCGGGCTTCGTTTTCGCCGGGCGCTTCATCGCAGTTGCCGGGTTTGCATTGATTGCGCAGCCCAGCGTCTCGTCCCAGCCAGTGAAGATCAAGGCTTAAAGGAGCGCCGGGCTTCTCTAACGGGCGAGATTTCTCCCCTCCTGACGCAGGAGAAAGAATTCCGCCTTCCGCTTGATAGGCGGGGCCGCCAAACACGCTAAGTTAACGCCATGAGCACCACGCCAGTAGTTCTGATCCACGGAGGCGAGATTCGTAAGCCCGATTTTTCAATCGAACCGTTGCTGGTCGACCGTTGGTCGCCACGGGCGATGACCGGTGAAGCCATCCCGGTCGCGGAGCTGATGCCCCTCTTCGAGGCTGCGCGTTGGGCTCCTTCATCGTTCAACGCCCAGCAATGGCGCGCGCTCTACGCCGGACGGGACTCCAAGCACTGGCCTCGCTTCTTCGAGCTGCTCGTGGACGCGAACAAGGCTTGGGCGAAAAACGCCGCGTTTCTCGTTCTCTTCATTTCGCGCCGAACCTTCGAGCACAACGGCAAACCATCGATTACACATTCCTACGACACGGGCGCAGCGTGGGAGAACTTCGCGCTCCAAGCTTTTCGGCAGGGACTCGCCGTTCACGGCATGCAGGGCTTCGACTACGAGCGCGCTCGCGCTGAACTGAACATCCCGGAAGTTTTCAACGTCGAAGCGATGGCGGCAGTCGGAAGAGTCGCCGCGAAGGAAGTCTTGCCGGAAGCACTACAGCAAAAGGAATCGCCTAACGATCGCCGCAAAACGAGCGAAAGCATCTGCGAAGGCCCTTTCCATTTTTGATCAGGTCGTTGCAAAAGCCGTACCAACCATGAAAGCCCGCCAGTGAAGCACGCGTCCGTAGTCAGATGCTCTATCCAGTTGAGCTACGGGCGCTGAACCCCGACGCGCCGCTGCCGGCGGCCAAGGAGGCCCTTATTATATTCGATTCGAACCGGCGTCAAACCACGAGGCCGGAGTTGGGTGCCTCGGTCTAGCGTGCGACTTTCTCAGCGCAACGAGAGGCCCGTAGCACAGGCTTCCAGCCTGTGGGGCCAACGCGGCGTCTCGCCCGTTGTCGCCCAAACCGATTCGTCACGAGGAGAAAAGCACTCCCACCGCGCGCAATCCCAGCGCCGGGAATCACTCGATGATCGGCGCGGGATTAAGCTCGGGACCAGGGTCTGCCAGTGAGTAATATTGGACGAAGGCGATGCCGACTCCGCCGTTGGTTCCAGCGACGATCGCAGTATAGGCTCCCGGGCTGAGCGTCGCGATCACGGCCGACTCAAGCCGGTTGGCAGGCGCGAAACCGCTGGCGAGAATCGCCGCCTTATCCGGGCTCGACCTCCAGTTGTCATTCGACGCGACCTCGTTTCCGTTACCGTCGTACAAGGTAAGAACAGGATCGGCGAGAACTCCCGAGACACCCGCCGCCGTCAGCGAGGGCCCTAAGCTGCGCACCAGCACCGCGATGGGACTGCTGCCACCGAGGATTATCCCGCTGACCATCACATTATCCCCCGTTCCTACCGACGCGCGGGTCCCCATGCTGGGAATCTCAACCGTGTCATGCGAGGCAGTGAGATCGTAGAACTCCGAGAGCACCGTGCCCGTCGTATCACGCACCCCTCGTGCGACCGTCGTGTAAATACCGGGCGCCAGAGTTCGCAGGATCGCGGGTTCCCGGCGATCGAGTGGGGGGATGCCGGTGTCTCTGATCGCCTGTCGATCGGGGCTGTCCACCCAGTTATCGTTAAAACCCAGAACATTGCCCGCGGCGTCGAGCAAAGTAAGCGTCGGATCTTTCATCGCATCCGTGACCCCGAACCGGTGCAGGGTTGGCCCTATGACCCTAACCAGGACCGTGTCCGAGGTCGTACCTTGGACGGCAAACTCGCTTACCACCACCGCGTCTCCGGTCTGGCAGACGGCGCGAGTACTAATGCTTAACAGCTCAGCGGGCGGCGGCGCCGCGAGCACGGAAGAGTTCAACGCGCCTGCGGTCAGCGCCAGGACAACGGGGAAGAAGAACGATCGGAACCAACGAGGGATGTTTGTCATAGGGGTAATTGCGTAAGCAGATTGCCCGTACCCGTCAAGAGAAACGCGGCGGCGCCTTCGGCATCGAGCGGGAAGCCTGCTGCCTATCGCCTCAGCCGCAGCACATGCTTCCAGCCTGCGGGGCCAAACGCGCTAAGTTAACACCATGAGCACGACGCCAGCAGTTCTGATCCGCGGGAGCGAGATTCGTAAGCCAGATTTTCCAATCGAGCCGTTGCTGGTCGACTGCTAGTCGTCACGGGCAATGACTGGGGAAGCCATCCCGGTCGCGGAGCTGATGCCTCTCTTCGAGGCTGCGCGCTGGGCTCCTTCCTCGTTCAATGCCCAACAAGGGCGCGCGCTCATCTCTTTGCGAGCTTGATCAGCAATTCGATAACTCTTGGGGTAGCAATGGCGCGGTTGTGATAGGCGTTGGGCGTCATCTGGTATCTCCACAAGTCTCCAGGCTTGAGCGCGGCGACCTTGGCGGCAATTTTATCAGCCATGGACCTGAGTACCGGCCAGTCGTTGGTTGGCAAAACCAGAATTGCAAGTTTTCACCCACCGTTGTTCTGCTGATATTTCAGGTTTTGATCACTGGTGAGATAGCTTGGGCCAGCTTCGGAATACGGCTTTGGCATGCTTGCCGCACCCCGTCAAAAGCACTGAGATGACGAAGCTGACCCCGGTTCATATGATGCACGGTCAATTCCCGCGCAAAACCCAGGAACGCCCTACTTCTTCTTACCGGCTTACCGGAACGAATTCCAGCGCATCGAGGTCGTTGATGCAGGCACCCACCTCCACACCCACTCCGGTGCTGAGGTCGAGAGTGACCAGGAAGCGAAGGTGCAAGTTGTCGATCCCGCCGCCGCCTTCCATTCCATAGAGAACATTGCTCGAGTTGAAGGCGAGCCCTCTCACAAAATCTGAGAGCAACGTCAAACCAACGAGCGTCGCGTTCCCGGTCGTCTCGTTATAACTGTAGAAGGAAAAGTTGCTGACACCATAAAGTGCGCCCACGGAGTTGGCGGCCAGGCCACCCCCGTTCTGGAAACCAATCAAGGTCGAGCCGGTCTGGGTCGCCAAGCCCGTTGTAATATCGATGGTGTAAAACTTTTCGTTATTACCGGAGACCCCATACATCATCCCGGTCCTTGGGTCGATTGCTATATCCGTAATGTAATTCCCGAATGGGCCGATCGGCGTGACCAAGGCCGTGGCCGGGTTTACGATGACCAAATAGTTGGGATCGGTCGGAGAAGTGGTCGTCGTCGCGCCGTAAAGCAGGCCGTTGGTGGGCTCGTAGCGCAGGCCGGTGAGACCGTAATTGTTGCCGTCCGAATCATTCAAGGGTCCGACCGTCGTGAGCACAGCGCCGGTGGCCGGATTGAGGGTATAGAGAACACCCTGCACGCCGAAGGTGCCGGAGGCGGCATAAAGAACCGTCTTCGATTTTTTCGCGCTGACAGCCAAGGTGCTTGAGACGAGAAGTGCGATCACGAGCAAGCCAAGTTTGCCCGGCCGCATCGGGAGGCACAGTTTTCGTAATAAAGGTGTTATTTTCATGGAACGAATAAGGTAAATCGACGGGCGATGATGTGTTTTTGCGCGCATCGTCAAGCAGTTTCTGGAGCGAGTTTGGTGCCAAGCTGGAGTTTTAAACTGGCTGCGTGCGCGGCGAGCGCGTATGCGATTTATCCCAAGCACAAAATACCGGGGAGAACGTCCCCTCGTACCCATACAGCACAACCTTGCAGGTCGGCGAACACTGTCGAAGCTTCATCGAAACCGACGCTGCGCTTCTATCGTTGCCTCGGGGCTTTTTGTCGTCCCATCCGAAGGTCAGCGGCACACAGCCGATCATCGTCGCTGCCTCAAGGCCCGTACAAGAATTTCCTCAAAGCGGCAACCCGGGTGCGCGCCTTCGAGGGCCGCATCAAGGCAGCCGGTGAAGAGTTCCCCAGCTCTGCGCGATCGGTGGCAGCACCGGCAAGAGCGATTGGAGCGATCCGATCTCGAAGATGTCTATGCAGGATTGCGGGTAGGATTAAGCGAAAGGCGTGGCGCGCGAGCGCCACGCCTTTCTTGCTTTGACGCTGGTCGCGTCCCCTCTCCCCAGCGGCATGCCTACGCGCGCCATCGTGCGGTTATTGAAAGCCGAACACTCGATCCGGAATACCGCCAAGATGGTGGACAGTGATCAATCCCATCTCAAGACACCCAAACGTTCCTAGTCAGATAGCGCGATTCATCCGGCTCTGCTAGGTGAATGACGATAAAGTCATTCTTGCTCATCCCCGCCTGATTGGGTCGCGAAAACGAAAGTCGCGCGCGCAGCGGCGCGTCAAACTCTCCCTTTCGGCTTGACAATGCGAAGGCGGGACAATTACAACGTTTGGAACCAGTTTAAAAAGGAGAACTAATTATGTTACGTTTTTGCCTCGTTTTCGTCGCGGCCATCCTAGTTTTTGATACGGCCTGGGCGCAGGAGCCCACGTCTTATGTTTACGTCGAGAGCAATATTGCAGGCGTCCCGGGGCGCAACTCTGTTTTCGCTTTTGCCAATGACGGCCTTGGAAACCTCATTGCGCTAGCTGGCTCGCCTTACCTAA
Organism: Chthoniobacterales bacterium; assembly: GCA_038240025.1. Classification (GTDB taxonomy): domain Bacteria; phylum Verrucomicrobiota; class Verrucomicrobiia; order Chthoniobacterales; family UBA10450; genus Palsa-1392. The sequence continues at coordinate 56,220 of JBBSED010000010.1, read as the reverse complement.
CCGGAGGTACAGGTGTTTCAGTTTCCGGCTCTTCCGAAATCAATGCTGACCAGGAGGTGACCGCCAACGCGGCAGGGAACGCACTCTATGCCGTGAATGAACACACCAATTCGATCGCTGCTTTCGCGGTCAATGCTGGTGGAACGCTGACTACTCTTGCAGGGTCTCCTTATCCGTCCGAAGGCCAGAATCCGGTCAGCATCGGCTTGTCCGGCAGATTTTTAGTGGTGGCGAACAAAAACTTTGATCCCGGCCAAGACATCGAGGGGCACGTTCCCAATTACACTACATTTTCGGTGAAGCGGGACGGCAGTCTGAGGCTGAATCCCGGCTCCACCCTCGACCTGGCCGCAAACAGTGGCCCGTCCCAAGCCTTGGTCTCGGGGCCTTCGCACCTTGTTTTCGGACTGGAGTTATTCACTTCCAGGATTGCCAGTTACCGCTACGATCGCAATGGCCTGCTGTCTGAAGTTAGCTCGATCAGTCCTACGACGAGCAATGGCGCATTCCTCGGCGAGATTATGCATCCGAGACAGCGCGTGCTGTATGCCGGGCTTTTGAAGACCAACGAACTAGGTGTCTACCGCGTCGATGCGGCTGGGGTTATCTCTTTTGTCCGCGCGGTGGCAAATGAAGGTATCGATATCTGCTGGCTGAGAATGAATGCGGCCGGGACCAGACTTTACTCGTCCGAGTCAGTCACTAATACCCTGACGGTTTACGATACCACGGATGCGCTTAATCCAGTCCAAATTCAACATGTAACCTTGAACTCGACTGACGGGTTCGTGATTAACATTGAGCTCGACCCCACAGAGGAGTTTCTTTACGCTCTAGCCGGGCATGGCATTCACACCCTAAATGTTAATGCAGACGGTACGCTCAACGAAACAGTCGGCCCCGTGGTCTTGCCCACCCCGGCTTCGGATAGTCCCATCGGCCTCGCGGTTATCCGAAAGTAACTGTTGTTGTGCGGGTTTCAACGTGGTCGATCCTGCGCGGCTGGATCGGGGGATAACGAGTGTCTCTCCGCCACTTCGTCTGGCGTAGCGCGTCGCAGCAGGAAGGGTCCGCCGGGCGTCGGCATCTCCCTTGCAGATGCGGCAGAGAGCCCCGCTTGATTGGGTCGCGAAAACAAAAGTCGCGAGCGCAGCCGCGCGGTGCGTCACGCGGTGTAGACTGGCGTTGGCCTTCGAATTACGTCATCGGCTTCATCATGATTTTGGCGAATCATGGCCTTCTAGTGGGCCAATCGTTTCTAAGAAGAGCTCAAGGCAGCTCGCTGCGGAGAGGTGATCCGGTTCCGGGGAAATCAACGAATTAGAAATTGATCGACGAATCTTCACGGCCCGGCATATCATCGGGGAGTGGCGTCGGCGGCAAACAGAGTGATTAGTTTTTTCCAACTCGGGGTTGGGTGGGGCTCCTTCTATTTTGTTCGCTTCTGCGAGCGAATCTTACCGGTGCCTGTCTTCAGCCTTTTGTTATGGCCCCTCGCGGCTGCCTGGGACTTGGTGCAGGTGCGCGAGCGCAAGCCGTGGATGCACTGGCACCGGTTCCCTCGGTCATGGCGTCCTAGCCGCTGGCGTTATATTCTCCGGCAGAGCTTTGGTCTCTATCATTCGCAGCTGTTTTACATGTGGCCTGATCGTCTCTCCAGTGCGCGCTGGCTGAGTCGATGCCGCTTCGAGGGTGACCGCAAATTGCTCGAGTTGCAGGAAGACGATCGGGGCGTTGTGCTCGCCTCGGTGCATTTTGGCCCCTTTGAAATTCTGCCCTACTGGTTGCGTGCCTATGGTATTCCCGCGACAACTGTGCGCGCCGATCCGCCGGAAGCACTTGGCAGCTTAACCAATTATCAATATTCCTTGAGTCCGCCCGCCGATACCCCGGTCTTCGTTTTTGCACGCGATTTGAGTCCGTTTCCGCGGTTCTCGCACGTCCGTAAGATTCTCGGCCCGGGGCGGCGATTGTTGGTCATGGTCGATCCGGATCGAGGCGTCATGGCGGATGTTCCGTTCGAAGACCGGCTGTTCCATATGGCTACGGGCGCGATTCGCCTGGCGCAGATGACGGGCGCAAGGCTCATACCGTGCATGATCACGGAGGACTCCACCTGGAAATTCACCATCCATATCGGCACTCCGGTGCCGCCAGAATGGATCGGCCGATCGCCTGACATGCAGTTGATCGGGACCCATTTGCTCAGCGAGTTTTCCAAGGTCGTCACGCGCTATCCTGTGCAATGCAAGATGCGATGCCTGCGCGCGATGTGGCCGCTGTCGAAAGATGGGATTGCGGACTCGCCCGCTGTCCCAGCTCAAACACGAGCCTAGATCTTTCCCTTACTGCCGCTGGCTCCGTGCGGGCAGGCGGAGGGATGAAACGTCCCTTAGCTGGCGACCAACTCAGAGGGTTGGGGTGCCGCGACGTTGGGAACTTCGACGCGATCTCCGGCACCATCAGCACTGATTCCCAGCTTCCGGTAAATAAACATCTCCGTGTCGTTTATTGTCTGGAAATTCTCCGGGAGCATATCCGTGTCTTCGATCGTGAGCGGGAAAGCGGTCTCCAAGAAATCGATCATTCGCAAGGAGCCGAGCGAATCGATGATATTGTTGGTTAAAATCGGTTCGTCATCCCTCAGGGAGGTGAAGCCCCGGTCTGCTGCGTATTCGAGCACGAACGCGCGAATTTTTCCTTTTACGTCTCCCAACGGGGCACTAGAATTATTCTCGGTCATGTCGACATCGTGTTGAACATCCCTGAGTCTTGTCCAGCACATTTTAATGCTTTTTATTCGATGGTTGACATTTTCTTTGTCGGACGGTGAGATAGGCGTTCCCTTCGGCTCCCGTCGGGCCGTCGTGGACCTCTAAGGCAAAAAAGACTATGGAACCAGCTGTTGGAATCTTGTCGGCTTCATGTCGAGGACCAAAAAACAGACATTCGGTCGAGGACCTATTTCGCAACGAAGGGGCCGACTGGAGTCCTGAAATCGCCGCCAGGCTGGGAATTCAAACCGTGCATCTCCAAAACGGAGCGACGGACGAGACGGCCTCGAACATGGCGGTGGCGGCCGGACGCGAAGCCCTACAGCGCGCGATGGTTCCTCCCGACACCGTGAATGTCGTGGTCGAATATTCCATCATGCCGCAAGAATACCTCGTCCCGGTTTGGAATATGGGCAACAAGGTGCAGGCCGAGGTTGGAGCTCCGAAATCTTTCGTCGTCGGCTTCAGCGGCGGCGGTTCCAGCAATTTCTTTGTCGCCCTCAGTTCAGCGATCGCAATGTTATCAGAAAATGAGACGCTGAAGACCGCTTTATTGGTTACCGGCGATGTCACCATTCCCGGTAACCGCGTCCTCAATCCGTCGGATCCGGTTACGGTTATGGGAGACGGAGCCAGCGCCGTCGTTCTGCAACGCGGCGCGCCCGGTGGGATCGTGATCGATACCGAGCTCTGGTCCGACGGAGACAATCACGATATCTGCTACATCCCGGGCGGCTCCCTGGTCCATCCTGACGACATTACGCTATATCGGATGCAGCTGGATAAGTCCCGCTATGATGCCTTTCCAAAAGCGGAGACGCTCCGGCGGATGAGCGATAAATTGTTGAGTCGTGCCGGACTAAACCTCTCCGACGTCGCCAGCGTCCTTTGTTCGAATATCTCGGCGGAGGATGAAGCGGCGATGCAACAAGCTTTTGCGAATAAGATCTCCCCGGTTTGCGCCGCCAATCGCGAGTCGCACGGACACCTGTTAGGCACGGATTTCCCGCTTAACTATCTCTCTCTGGTGGACAGCGGGACGCTCAAACAGGGCGACTACATCCTGGCGGTGTCTCATGGTATGGGCGCAACCGCGGCCGCGACTTTGATACGTTATTAACGACCCTATCTGAAGCTGACATGAATCACAACATCGGCATTTTTGAGGCAAATTATTATCTGCCACCGACGAGGAAGCCTTTGTCCCAAGTCTTCGCTGATGAAGAAAAATCAACGGCAGTCTTTGATGCCAATGTCGACTTCGAGAAGGATATCGGAATCGATGCCTTGCACGTCGCGAAAGACGAATCCGCCGCGGACCTCTGCATTAATGCTGCCAGGACCACGATGGCGAAGTCGGGAATCGATCCGAAAGAGATCGACCTGATCATCGATTTCACCAGCATTCCCGAGGATTACATTGCTCCTACCTGGTCGGCCGCCGGCCAGGTTCAACAAGCGATTGGAGCAAGTCGTGCCTTTGCCACCGCGATCAACACGGGCGGCTGTGCCAGTTACCAGACGACCCTCAAGGTCGCTTGCTCGCTCATGTCGGCCAACGAGCGCTATAATACGGCGCTCCTGGTCGCGGGAGATAAGGCGCCGGAGTTTAACCATAATTACTTCCCCATTACGGTTGTTTCAGACGGCGGCAGCGCGGTGATTCTGAAAAAGAATATGTCTACGCGGCGTATTCTCGGAGTCGAAGTGGCGACGGTGGGAAGACTCCACGACATGTGGGTTATCCCCGGGATTCATAATCGCAAAGCCGAGGACATAGGCGGCAAATACCCGCGCTGGCTCCATGTCTGCGGCGATATTCAGCGGTTCAATAAAGAGCTGATCCCGATTAATCTCTTCATGTTCCGCAAAGTCATGCTGGGTGTCCTCAAGCAGGTCGGCAGGAAGATGGAGGACGTTGATTACTTCGTTTATCCCACGTTTTCTTTGTGGGACCAACGCGCCTTTCTGAAGGCATTTGGTTTGCCGCGCGAAAAGGTTTCGACCGAGAACATGCATCATGGGCATTTGCAGGAAACCGACATGGTGGTCGGCTATGTCGACGCCCTTGCCTCGGGTAAAATCAAGGTAGGCGACTTGGTCATGTTGGTTACGAACGGCGCCGGCTTTTCCTGGGGAGCATCCCTTGTGCAACACTAACCGCGGAGGAATTCTGTGATACTGCAAGAAACAAAACACGAGTTCGATGTTGCCATTCTTGGTAATGGCCTGTCCGGCTCTTTACTCGCGACGATCCTGGGCAAACAAGGTGCCAGCGTGGTCCTGATCGACGGTGAACAGCATCCGCGCTTCGCCGTCGGAGAATCTACCATCCCGCACACCTCTCTCCTCATTTCTCTGCTGGCCGAAAAGTATGATCTCCCGGAGCTGGATGATTTGGTGGACGCCAACGGCCTCGCGAAAAAAGTCTGCTCCAGTTGCGGGATCAAGCGCCACTTCGGCTATGTCTATCATCGCCCCGGTCAGACCTACGACCCGACCGAAGGCCTGCAGTTCGGCACCAGTGCGCGGGATGAAAACCATTGGTTCCGCCAGGATATCGATGCCTATCTTCATAACTTGGCGATTCACTACGGCGCAGTTTCGCGGCAGAAAACCAAGGTCGTTGCGGTTGAGATCGACACCAGCGGGGTAAAGCTACAGACCTCTGCCGGTGACGAAATTCGAGCCCGCTACCTCGTCGATGCGACCGGTTTCCGGAGCATCCTCGCGGATCGCTTTGATCTGCGGGAAAATCCCACTCGCCTAAAACATCATTCACGGACGCTCTTTACGCACATGGTGGATGTCCCGCCATTTGATGAGGCGCATAATCCGCTGCCGATCTCCTATCACGCGGGCACACTTCATCATTGTTTCGAGCGAGGCTGGTTCTGGGTCATTCCTTTCAATAATAACCCGCTCTCGACCAACCCGACCATTAGTGTCGGCCTGACCATCGATCCGCGTCGCTATCCGAAGCCGAAAACATCGGCCGAGCATGAGTTCAACGAATTCCTGCAGCGTTACCCAAGTGTGGCCGAGCAATTCCAGGATGCGAAGGCGGTGCGGCCGTGGGTTTCGACCGACCGTCTGCAGTATTCTTCCAAAAAGACCACCGGCTATCGCTACTGTCTCATGTCGCATGCCTCCGGATTTGTCGATCCGCTTTTCTCCCGCGGCATGTTTAACACCGTGGAGATTATCGACGCCCTGCTCGATCCCTTGCTTGACGCGCTGAAGACCGATAACTTCGACGAAGAACCTTTTCGGGCGATTGATGCGCAGCAGCAGTTGATCCTCGACTATAACGACAACCTCGTGAATGGCTCCTTTATCTCCTGGGATGACTTCGATCTTTGGAATGCCTGGCTTCGCGTCTTTGGGCTCGGCACTTTTCTAGCGGAATTTCATCTTATGAATGGGATGAGTGATTACACCCGGACGGGCGATCTTTCCCATCTCAAAGGTCCCGTCAAGAAGCCGATCTTTTGCGAGTTTGAAGATCCAGATTACAAGGAGTTCTTTCAGGCCGCGGTGGAGCTGGTGGAGGCGGTGGAAGCCGGCACTCTCGGCGCCAAGAAGGCCGCCGATCGAATCTTTGAATCTGCCGATCGTTACGCCTTTCCAGTCCCGCTGCGCAAAGACTCACTCGTGCGTGCCCGCTGGGTGAAAGAGGAAGCCGAAATGACGGAACGAGGTCTCGGCCGTGTTCGCCGCGGATTCCGCTGGGCCCTCACCTCGCCCCAGACCCGCGATTTGGTGAACAGTTCGCAGACGTTCTTCCGCTGGTGTGCGCACCAACCGGATCCTCATCTCTTGAGTACCAACGGTTCGGCAAAAGAGACTCAGGCTTAACCCTGCGACACGGCCGCTCCTTCCCGCTGATTTCGCCAAGCCGAGTCGCACCTCAAACACTCGGGTCGGACGGCCCCCGCTTAAACCGCCCGAAGACGCGGTCGGTCCAACGTTCCAAGGGCCGGCCGAAAAACAACGCGAAAGCGGTCAGGAGCAGCGTGATGACGAGCACGGACCAATGACCAAGCGCGCAAACGAATCCGATGACTGCACAGATCCAAATCGTCGCGGCCGTAGTGAGACCTGTGACATGGCCGCTGGGCTCGCGCAGAATCACGCCTGCCCCCAGAAATCCGACGCCGGTCAGGATACCCTGCGCCACTCGACTAACCGCGTTCGCGTCAGCCAGAGCGCTACCGGGAGACTTCAGCGCGGCAATGGCGGCAGCCGCCGCACCCAGGCAGACCAGGCCGTGCGTGCGAAATCCCGCAGCTTTGCCGTGAAACTCCCGGTTCAACCCCAGCAAACCACCCGCGAGCAGCGCCACGACCAAACGAATTGCGATTTGCTGGTCCGCGGCTGTCACCAATTGCTAATAGAACCCAACCCGGGCCGCGAAGGCAAGCCCTTCTGCCATGCCCATTCCGAGGAAAGCGACTCCGGGCTGGTGCTCAGCCGGGCCTGCGCCGCTTGGACCTGAGCCATTCGCGTACCGGCTCTGACTCTCTACGGGAAGGTCAACGTTACTTGGTTCGAACAGTTGCCGGCCCTGTCGGTCACCGAGTAGGTGTAGGTCCCGCGCTTACTGATGCGGTCCGCATAGGAGTTTTGCGTCGTGGCGATCACACTTCCTGGTGGATTGCGGGAGATCTGGACCTCCTGCGACGTCGCCCCAGTCCAGTGGATCCTCACCTCAAATTGGCCTGGGCCCACACGGCGCTTTTGGGCCACGACCACAATCTGACATTGTGGTGTCGGCGTTGGGGTCGCCGTAGGCGTGGGTGTTGGGGTGGGGTTCGGTGTAGGCGTCGGGGTGGCGGTGGGAGTAGGGGTTGGCGTTGGCGTTGGGGTTGGCGTTGGGGTCAGCGTTGGCGTCGGGGTGGGAGTCGGAGTCGGGGTTGGCGTTGGGGTCGCATCAAACTTCGCTACGAAGGCATCGGCACCGCCACCACCGAAGGTCCCCTGAAAGGCTCTAGCGGTCCTGGGAAAGTCGGTCGAACCCGCTTGCCCTGTAAGGTAGGCATTGCCGGCGGTGTCCATCGCGATGCCGATGCCCACGTCGATATTGAAGCCTCCGAGATAAGTGGAGTAAAGGAGATCGGTGCCAGGGGGATTGACCTCAGTGAAGAAGGCATCGGTGGAACCACCGGAGCTCCTCTGAAATGCCCCAGCGGTCGTGGGAAAGTCGTTCGAAACCGTGTATCCTATAACGTAGGCGTTGCCGGACGGGTCCACTGCGATGCCATCGCCGTGATCGTCTAAGTTACCTCCGAGATAAGTGGCGTAGACAAGGTCGGAGCCAGTGGAATTGAGCGCAGCTACAAAGCCGTCCGTGAGGCCACCACCGAAGGTCGTCTGAAAGGCCCCGGCGGTCGTGGGAAAGTCGGTCGAATAGGTGAATCCCGTGACGTAGGCGTTGCCAGTGCTGCCTACCGCGATGCCGTTGCCTTGACCGTTCCCGAGATAAGTAGAGTAGACGAGGCCGGTGCCGGTGAGATTGAGTTCAGTCACAAAGACCCCGCCGGTACTGGTCGTCTGGTAAGCCCCAGGGGTAGTGGGAAAGTCGCTCGAATCCGCCGGTCCTGTAACGTAGATGTTGCCGGAGGCGTTCATCGCGATGCCGGCGCCGTAATCGGTACCATTGCCCCCAAGATAAGTAGAGTAGACCAGGCCGGTGCCAGTAGAATTGAGCTCAGTGACAAAGGCATCGTAGTAACCATGATTGGTCGTCTGAAAGGCCCCCGCGGTCGTGGGAAAGTCGCTCGAATACGTGCCTCCTGTAACGTAGGCATTGCCGGAGGTGTCCACCGCGATGCCGGCGGCGTAATCGAAATTGCTGCCTCCCAGAAAAGTAGAGTAGACCAGGCCGGAGCCAGTGGGATTGAGCTCGGTCACAAAAGCATCCGGGACGCTACCGAAGGTCGTCTGAAAGGCCCCCGCGGTCGTGGGAAAGTCGCTCGAATATGTGACCCCTGTAATGTAAGCGTCGCCGGAAGTGTCCAGCGCGATCCCGTAGGGCTCGTCGTACTCGTTAAAGCTATTGCCCCCGATATAAGTGGAGTAGACAAGGCGTGAGCCAGTAGAATCAAGCTCAGTCACGAAGACATCGTAGATGCCACCACCCTTGGTCATCTGGTAGGCTCCGGCGGTCGTGGGAAAATTGGTCGAACCCGTAAAACCTGTAACGTAGATGTTGCCGGAGGTATCTACCGCGATTCCGTTGCCCTGATCGAAATCGATGCCCCCGAGATAAGTGGAGTAAACCAGTGTTGGATCGATAATGAGTGGCCGGGCCGTATCGTAGGCGGCCACGGCAAAGCCTAGCTCATGGCCCCGCCGAAGAACGTATTTGCCTTTCACGGATCGGTGCTGGCCGTCCACTTCCTGGTAAATTTCCGGCTTGTTCCAGCGCACGCTGCCTCCCGCCGTCTCCACCACCAGTTGGCCTTGCCCGTCCACGGACATCTTCCGCGCCCCGGCCAGCTTGAGCCGGATGCGAGCGGGATCGGCTCCGGCCGCCACCACAAAATCGTATTCCAGTTGCCGTTGGTTACCGTAGTAAACCAGGTCGATGCCGGGATAGACCTGGTCGTAGCGCACTTTGGCGTAACTCGCCGCTCCCGTGCGCCACTTCGAGGGATCCTTCCCGATCAAGTAGTTGATCTTGCCCGGTAACTCCTCCTCCCCGGTTACTTTGGCTGCGGGATTGGCCGCCACCAGCTGGGTGCGCAAAACAGTCGAAGTCCGCTTCGGCTTCTTCTGCGCAAGAGTCGCCTGCGGCGCCTTCTTCGCCCGCACCGGCGTCGGCTTCTCCGGTGTCGTCAGCACCAGCACGGCTTCGTGGTTAGTCAGGAACAGATTGTACCCGCTGCCGCGGGAGAGAAACTTCACCTGTTGATCCTGCTGACCCTGGTTCGCTTCGAAGCTGAGGGGAAGTTTGCCGTAACTTTCGTTCACCCGGGCGCGGGTTGCTTGATGCACTTTGCTCGGCCCAGGCGTTTCGGCGCACGCTCCCGGCACCAGCGCAAACCACGTGAGGGCTATCGCGGTGAACGCGGGAGACACAGATTTGGTCATCGTTTTCATACGGTTTATCCCCTTTTGTTGAACGTGCTTTCCCATCGTGACGACTCACGCGCGAACCTTAGGGTCCGGCTTAGCGATCGATACCGTTTTCGCTCCTGCAGACTTTCTTGACAATGCATTTCGATGCAGGGCTCCCGGCCGGAGCAGTCGGCAGATATGGATCTCCCCAATTCCTCGCCGAAGAGCGAATCACCAATAACCAATAACCAATAACCAATAACCGCAGCGGCAAAGCCGCTGCTACCCGTGGCAGCCGCGCAGGAGAAACGTGAGCAGAATCGTGCCGAGGATAGAGATCGCGATCGAACCCAGGCATCCGGTCCGGGAGGAGAAAAACCCAAACATGCGAGGTGCCTAGACGCGCCTTGGCGCCGGGCGAGCAGCCCCGCGCTGGCCGCCGAAATAACGGTTCAGCAGCTTACCGGCGACAGTGATTACGACGAGGCGGAAGATCCAGCGAAACATATTGCCTTAAGATCGGCCATCGATCGGTTGCGGGATGTATGGTTCTTCGAGACGCCGCAAGAACGCGCCATCTCTTCTCCCCTAGACAGGCTTCCAGCCCGTGAGGCCACCGCGGCGTCCCGCGCGTCGTCTCCCTGATCGTGCCCACCATCCTCACCTCCGTTATTTTACCTTTTACTCCCCCCTTCGTCACCCGTGGGTGATAGCGGGCGTTGACTGCCTTCGCTAAAAAACCGAAGCTTCCGCAGATGGCACATTAAGTTGCAGATGATTGATCCCGCGGGCAGGTGGATTTTCATCCACATCCAGAAAACAGGCGGCACCTCCATCCGGCGGGCGCTCGGAGTCCCTGATATCGACCCCCATAAGCATCAGCCGGCAGCGGCAATCCGCGCGGCCTGCCCCCCCGAAGTATGGGAGCACGCCTTCAAATTCTCGTTCGTCCGCAACCCTTGGGACCGGCTGGTTTCATGGTGGACGGCGATAGAGACGAATTCGCGCCGCGCTGACCAGGAGAACGTGCCGAGCCTGCAGAGACAGGTGTGGAGCCAGGCCCACACCTTCGAGGAATTCGTGTCGTGCGAAATCCCGGCGCTTTGCCGCAACCAGGCAGATTACCTCTATGAAGACGGGGTTCCGCTGATCGATTTCATCGGCCGCTTTGAGCGGCTCGCAGCTGACTTCGCGACGATCCAGCCGCGGATCGGAGCGGCGCCGCTGCCGCACATGAATCGCAAGCCCCACGCACCGTATGCCACACTTTACACCCCGGAGACCGCGGCCTTGATCGGTGAGCGCTTCGCCCGGGACGTGGCGGCTTTCGGCTACCGCTTTGGGGAGTAGCGGGCCCTGGAACACCTTTCGCAGGATAATACCCTGCACTCGCAGCGCACGGGCCGCACATTTAGGGCCCTCATCCGTTCAGCAGATTTTCCTTTTTGGTTCCGCTCCCCTCATTCCGAGTTAGTCTGGCCGAAGTGGATGTCACAACCGTCTTGCGCCTGGCCAACGACCGAGGCTTACCTAACCTCCTCATCGGTGGGAATGCGGTGATCATGCTTGGCTACATTCGCGCTACGGTTGACCTCGACCTTCTGGTTCCCGACTCATCCCGTTCCGGCTGGCTCGATCTCATGCGGGAACTCGGCTACCGATTTTTCCACGGGGTAGACGCCTTCGCCCAATTCGAGCCCGCTGAGCCTACTGGGATGCCGGTTGACTTCATGTTCGTCGAGCAAGCTACCTGGGATAAACTGATCGTCGGCGCGCAGGAGGTGAGCCTGGGCGGTGAACGCGTCCTTCTTCCTCGCCCGGAATATCTCGTCGCGCTCAAATTGCACGCCGCCGCCAGCCCCCACCGGCGCAACCCCGAAGTCGATTGGGAAGACATTCGTCAGATTGTTCGCATCTGCAGCCTCGACTCCGAGGAGGAGCCTTTTCGGGCGCTGATTTTGCATTACGGTGGGGAAGATGCGCTCACCAGGATCAGACAGTTCCGGTAAAGAGCCACTTGCCGGCGACCTTGGCCTGCCGGTCTTCACCGCGCCGATGCAGGAACATTGGCCATTGGAAATGACCTGGGCGGAGGCGATGCGGCAGATCGCGCCTGCACGCCAGCATTACATGAAGAAGTTCGATTCACCGGAGAAGCGTTTGCGCACCAAGAACCCCGCCATCTTCCGATTGCCTTGACTTGCCACGCCGTAGGCTCCGCGGAGGCGGGCCTCCATAACCGACGACCGTGGGACGTCGCCGCCTGTCCGCTCCCCTTCTACTTTACCCATTCGCCTTTCGCGTTTCGCCTTTCCACCATCTTCCACTGCTCTGCTCCGCCGCGAACACTCGCTTCAGAAGCGTCCGCAACGCGAGCACACAAGCGAAAATCCCCACCTGCGACCACGACACCAGCAGCATCGTTTTCAGTAAGGTCGCGCAGAGCTTGAAACTCAGCCCGGTGAGCGCCCCTTCCGCGACCAGGAACTGCACCGCCCGTTGGTCGCGCCGTCGCACCAGGGCCACCATCGCCGCCACGCAGTAGCCCGCGATGAGCAGACTCCCCACCAGCTCGATGAGCAACGCCGCGTCGCCGCCCCAGCCCTCAACCCATGCTCCGCGCATTTTTCGATTCCGCCTTGTCGATCTCCTGTTGCAGGAAATAATTGAGCGCCGTCCGCAGCACCACGATCGCGGCCAGTTGCCCGATCTCGTTCCAGGTTGGCGCGATCGCCGTGCGCAGGATATCGGCCGCGAGCTCAAACTCCAGCGCGAGCGCCAGCCAGCGCCCGAGCCGGAGCCGCACCTCCTCCTTGGCGTTGGGCGGTGACGACCGCCGATAAAACAGCACAAACGCCCCCAGCGTCGCCTCGATCGCCGCCCCGCCGATGATCAGCGCCGCGAGGCACTCCACCCCGCTCGCGAGATAGATCGAGATCGACTTGAATAACTCCTGCAGCCCCAGCGCTGACGTCGGGTGAGAAGGCGGCCCGGGCGCGCCGCCACCTTGCGCCTGCGCCGACACCGCCGTCGCCAAGACCAGAAGCAAGATTGCGCAACACAGACCCCACCGCCTCGCCCACAAAGAAAACCGGACCATGCGAGAGACGATACGAAGCTGTTGCCGTCTTCAGCCGCAACGAACAAAAAGAAGATGAGCCGCGGAAGGCGGGGCTGGTCCTGCGTTCCTTCTTGGATAATCCAGACCCATTCCTTCGCTTTTTCTTCTCGGATTGGTCCTCTGCCTTCCGCTTCTGCCTTTAACCAAGAACCAATAACCGCGCCCGCCCCGGCCGCTACCTCACCGTCGGGAAATGAATCTTCAGTTTGTAACACGCATACAGCACGAGGATCGCGCCGAGCGAGGAGAAGATGAGGCCGGCGGGATGAAAACGGGGATTGGACGGCCGGGTAAATAGATGGGTCACAGCTCCGCCGACAATCGAGCCGATGATGCCGAGGATCACAGTCCAGAAGAGCGTCATGTGGACGTGCATGACGGACTTCGCCACGACCCCTGCGATTAAACCGACTAGGATGTACCAGATTAAGTGAAACATATATTTTGTGGTTGCCTCCAGTATGAGCCGGCCCCCTCGCAAATTGCCACACCTTTCCGCGTCCGCGACTCCGGTATCGGACGTCGTTCGGAAGGGTGGTCGTCCCACCCGCTGCCTTGAGCTTTCCCCACTTCTTCCTTTTGCCTTTTCTTCCGTCTCGCCCCAGGGGTAGGCGCGCTGCGATTCCAGATCGCGGCGCGCCCCCGGTCAAACGCGAAAGTTAATTCAACGTGATCTCACGCATGAACTTCGTCCCCACGATCTCGCGAATCTCCGCCCGCTTCATCGCCCCCTGGCGCTGCTGATCGTCGCTCCCGATCAGCTTCGTCGCGATCGGATCGGTCTTTTCCCGCAGACCATCGAGCGCGGCCATGTCTTTGAATTCCACCAGATTGATGATGTCAAAATCGCCCGGGGTCGCGGCTTGTCCCAGGAGGATCTTGTAACTCACGATCAACCCCTGCTTCTTCTCTTCGTCCAAGGTTGTCTTGAGACTCTTCTGCAGGCCCTTCAGGTAATCGTCCGACATGCCCGGCTTCGTATGCACCATGGTCACCTGCCAAACGGAACCTTCGGTATAAGGAGCTTCCGCCTGGACCGTGCTGCCCCACGCAGTGATGAGAGCTGCCATTGCAGCACCGATAAGATATTTTTTCATATTGTTTTGTTTGTCTTTCTAGTTGGCGACCTGTTGTTTACGAGGCCGTTCCGTGGCGACCGTAGGGCTGGCCAACACCGAGTCGAGATATTTCGACAAAGCGCACCAATTCGTTCGGGCGATAGACCTCGCGACTCTGGCTGCCATCCATTGTCCTCAGACGTCCGCCCTCCGCCCAGCCCCCTCGCCGCTCCCCCAAATAACCCATGACCGAGAACGCCTCGGGTATCCGAGGCCCCAATAACCTACAGCCAATAACCGAGAACCGCGGTGCTCCGCCCGCGCCCAGTTACCGGATCCGCTGTTTGAGCTCCCACACCCGCAAAGCGGCCAGGAGCAGGCGCTTCGTGCGCTCGAGTGAACCGGCGCGCGGCCCGGGATCGGGCTCCTCGTTGTCGCTGGCCGTGCTGGAATCACCTCTCCGCTTGGAGCCGACCGATCGACGCGCCCCTTTGCTCCTGCGCTGGTCGCCGTTTTTCGAGCCGGCCGACTTCGTCTTCTTGCGCACTTCTGCCGAGTCGGCACCGGGCGGCGAAACATCCGACCCGTCATCTAAGCGATTGTTCAGTTCCACGCGATACCCTGACGCAGGAAGTTCTTCCATATTCACGAGAAAATTCGGTTTCTTCGCTAGCGTTGGACCGGTCTATGAGACAAACCTCTGTCCCCCAGTAACCAACAACAATTGAACGATCCCCTCGCCTCGCCGAGGACCCCTTCCTTTTTCAACCTTCTGACTTCAAATTTCCCTCCGTCCTCCCATTTCCGTTTCAGATTTCAGCGCTCAGAATTCCTTTTTCGCTGCGACCCAATACCTAGAACCATCAACGGATAACCGCGCCTCGGCTGGGCGGCGCTTTTTCCCTAGACATTCCAGCGCATCCCGATAAAAAAGCCACCGTGCCGTCCCCAGAAGAACTCGCGCGCCAGCAGATCGACGCGCTTCTTCGGAAGTGCGGCTGGATCGTCCAGACGAAGACCGAGATCAACCTGTCCGCCGCCTGCGGAGTGGCAGTCTGCGAACTGACCTTCAAGACTGGCGAGCCCGACTACACCCTGTTCGTCGACGCCAAGGCCATCGGCACAATCGAAGCCAAACCCGTCGGCGCCACCCTCACCGGTGTCGAGGAGCAATCAAATAAGTACATCGCGGGCGTTCCGTTCGGTCTCCCAGCCTGGAAATCTCCGCTTCCTTTCTCTTACGAAAGCACAGGCGAAGAAACCTTCTTCACCAATCGCCTCGATCCGGATCCCTGCAGCCGTCGCGTCTTCGCGTTCCATCGGCCCGAAACCTTGCGAACGTGGATAGAGCCGGAAAAGCAGCTTACCCAGCGACTGCGCGAATTCCCTCCGCTCGCGAACGGCCAACTCTGGCCTGCACAAATCCAGGCGATCAAGAACCTCGAAAAATCCTTCGCGGCAGGCCGGCAGCACGCCTTGATCCAGATGGCAACGGGTTCCGGGAAGACCTACACCGCCGTCAACTTCATCTATCGCCTCGTCAAATACGGTGGCGCGAAGCGCGTCCTCTTCCTCGTTGATCGCGGCAATCTCGGCCGCCAGACTCTCACTGAGTTTCAGCAGTTCGTCTCGCCCGCGAACAACTACAAGTTCACCGAGGAATACATCGTTCAGCAGTTGTCCAGCAACTCACTCGACACGTCCGCCCGCGTCGTTATCGGCACGATCCAGCGCGTCTATTCCATGTTAAAGGGTGAGAAAGAGCCGGCGCCCGACCTCGACGATCTGCCGATCGAATCAGCCGATTCCCTCTATAAGCAACCGCTCCCGGTTGAATACAATCCCGATTTCCCGATTGAGGAATTCGACTTCATCATCACCGATGAGTGCCATCGCTCCATCTACAACCTCTGGCGACAAGTGCTCGAATACTTCGATGCTTTGCTCATCGGTCTCACGGCCACTCCTTCGAAACAAACCTTCGGCTTCTTCAAGCAAAACCTCGTCATGGAATACAACCACGAGAAAGCCGTCTCCGACGGCGTGAATGTCGGGAGCGATATTTATCGCATCGACACCTCGATCACACATGGCGGTTCGACCGTGGAAGCGGGCTTCTGGGTCGACAAGCGGGACCGCCAGACTCGGAAAGTCCGCTGGGAACAGCTCGACCAGGTTCTCACTTACGACGCGGGCAGCCTTGATCGGGACGTCGTCGCAACCGATCAGATTCGCACCGTTCTCTCCACCTTCCGAGACAAGGTCTTCACCGAGATGTTCCCCGGCCGCACTGATCTTCCAAAAACGCTAATCTTCGCCAAGGACGACACTCACGCCGACGACATCGTTCGCATCTGCCGCGAGGTCTTCGCCAAAGGGAACGACTTCTGCCAAAAGATCACCTGCCGCACCGGGTTCGTCCGCCTCGTGGAAAAGAAGAAGGGACCCGATGGCCAGGAAGTCGAAGAAGTCACTTGGAAGCGCGCATCGAGCCTTTCACCCGACCAAATCCTGAGCGCCTTCCGCAACAGCTACAACCCACGCATCGCCGTCACCGTGGACATGATCGCCACCGGCACCGACATCAAGCCGCTGGAGATCGTCTTTTTATGCGCAGCGTCGCGTCAAAGAACTTCTTCGAGCAGATGAAAGGTCGCGGTGTCCGCGTAGTCTCCGACACGGAGATGGAACAGGTGAACCCCGGCATCAAACGCAAGACCCGCTACGTCATTGTCGATGCCGTTGGCGTCTGCGAACGGGTCCAGACCGAGACCCGACCCCTCGAAAAGAAACCGCACGTCAGTCTCCAGAAGCTTCTCGATGCCGCCGCGCTTGGAACGACTGAAGTCGCGGCCGTCGAGTCACTCGCTAGCCGACTCATTCGCATGGAGCATCGCTTCGACGCCGAGGTCGCAGCCGAAGTCGTCCAGGTTGCCAGAGGACAGACTCTCTCGCAAATCTCCAAGGGCATGCTCGATGCGATCGACCCCGACGAAGTCAAAGCTGAGGCCAAGGCGGAGAAAGGTGAGTATTACGAGCCGAGCGAGAAGGAAATTGGCAAAGCTCGCGCCGTGCGTATCAAGCAAGCCCTCGCGCCCCTCGCGACCAATCCCGACCTCCGAAACCTCCTCAAGAAAATCCAGAAGGCAGCCGAGCAAACCATCGACGTCATCTCGCGCGATACTCTGATTTATGCCGGCCCTTCGCAGACGAGCACGCAAACCAGCGCCCAGCTCGCGACCTCGTTCCGCGAATATATTGAGAAGAACAAAGCCGAAATTACCGCCCTCCAGATTCTTTACAGTCGCCCCTACAAACAGCGTCTCACCGAGCCGATGCTCAAGGAACTGGAGAAGAAACTGCGCGAGAACCACGCCGCCTGGACCGAGGACCGCCTCTGGGACGCCTTTGCCGCCACTGCGCCCGGCAAAGTCAAAGGCCGCTCCCAAGCCGGCCGCTTCGCCGACCTCGTCGCGCTCGTTCGTTTCGCCTTGGAGCAGCAACCGGTCCTCTCTCCTTTCGCCGACTCCGTCTCTGAGCGCTTCGACGAATGGCTCATGGACAAAGCCAAAGCCGGAGCTGTCTTCACGGCCGAGCAACTCGCATGGCTCAACCTCATGCGAGATCAAATCGCCACTTCGATCACGATCGAGCGCGATGACCTAGACCTGTCGCCGTTCAGTCAGCGCGGTGGTTTAGGGAAAGCGCACGAACTCTTTGGCGAGCAACTGTCGGCGCTGCTCGACGAACTCAATACGAAGCTGGCGGCGTGAATAGAAAACATCAAATTTGATGTAGTATAAAATGGACTTCAGTGTAGAATTCTTCACCAATGCCAGCGGACGATCACCCGTGCAGGATTTTTTGGAGGATCTTGGGAAGAACGACCCCGACGATCACGCTTCGGTCTTGCGCGGCTTGGCCAAATTGCGGGACCGGCGGAATCACCGTGAGCCACTGTCCAAGGCACTCGGCGACGGGCTGCTCGAGCTGCGCCACGTGGGAAAACTGAACACGCGCATCATCTGGTTCTTCATGAAAGGTCACCGCATCATCGCCGTCCACGGCATCCGAAATAAAGGACAGTCCATCCCGGCGCGTGACCTTCAGATCGCCCGCGACCGCAGGCGCGATTGGCAGGAGCGATCATGAAAAAAACAAATTTCGACCTCTACCTCGAGGAACAACTCCGCGACCCGGATTTCGCCGAACGCTTCCAAGCCGCCGGCGAAGCCTGGGACGTTGCGTTGCAACTCACCGCTCTGCGCGAGCAGGCTGGCCTTTCCCAATCCGATCTCGCCCGTCTGCTGAAAACCACTCAGCAACAGGTTAGCCGCCTCGAGTCGCCCGCCTATGAGGGTCACTCCCTTAGCATGCTCCGCCGCGTCGCTGCCGCGTTGGACGCCCGCGTCCGAGTCGTAATCGAACCGCTCGCCGCGGCAGGCAAGAGCGCGGTTGTGCGCGAAGCACCGGCGCGCTATGGCCGGGGTAAAACGAAGAAATAGCGCGTGTCATTTGATCTACAGAAGGTTCTCGAAAGCAAACGCGCGCTGCGACGCGACCTCGCCTCGCGACCCGTCGCGGAAAAGCTGCGGATGCTTGATGCGATGCGCGAGCGCGAGTTAGCAATCCGAAGCAGCTCTCCACAGACGAAAGAGGGCTCGACACTGCCAGCGGGATGGGAGCGCAAGACGGTCGGTGAAATGGTAGAGGCACTGCAATATGGCACGTCCGCCAAGACTTCAGAGGACGCCAGTGGCGTGCCGGTACTGCGCATGGGCAATATCAAGGAGGGCAGTCTGGTTCTCGATTCGGTAAAATACCTTCCCGTAAACCATAAAGAGTTTCCAGCGTTGCTCCTTCAGGACGGTGACCTTCTTTTCAATCGCACCAATAGCGCCGAACTCGTCGGAAAGTCGGCGGTATATCGCGGGAATCCTTCCCCGTGTTCCTGCGCCTCTTACCTGATCCGAGCGCGCTTGAAGCCAGGCTACGTTCCCGAGTTCCTTGCCTACTTCATCAATTCCCCGTTCGGACGAGCATGGATTCGGTCTGTCGTCAGCCAGCAGGTTGGTCAGGCGAACGTCAACGGAACTAAGCTCAAGGCGCTGTCGGTTCCAGTTCCTAAGTTGTCCGAGCAGCGGCGGATTGTGACGGAGGTGGAGAAGCAATTCACGCGGCTGGAGGCGGGAGTGGCGGCGTTGCGGCGAGTTCAGGCCAGCCTCAAACGCTACCGCTCCGCCGTCCTCAAAGCCGCCTGCGAAGGCAAGTTTCCTCACGAGCCGATTTCCATTGCCATTGATTCGCTGGATCAAGGATGGAGTCCAAAATGCGAGAGCGTGCCGTCGGAAAGCGACGATGTCTGGGCCGTGATAAAAACCTCAGCAATTCAGCATGGCCGGTTCCTCGAAAGCGAGAATAAACAGCTCCCGACGGCTCTTCGGCCGCGGCCCCACCTTGAGTTGCAGACTGGTGATCTTTTAATCACCCGCGCAGGTCCTCGCGCTCGAGCCGGGGTCGCGTGCCTGGTTAAGTCCACGCGTCCGCGCTTGATGCTCTGCGATAAAGCCTATCGGATTCGCGCGAAGCTTACCGTCGCCGATCCCGCTTTCTTGGAGATCGTCCTGAACGCGCCGCACATCGTTGACGAAATCAACGAGCTGAAAACCGGGATCAGCGACAGCGGCGTCAATCTTACGCAGAAGCGTTTTGGCGAATTGGTCATCCCCCTTCCGAAGCTCGCCGAGCAGACGCGGATAATTGCGGAGGTGGAGCGGCGGTTGAGCGTGGAGGAGAAGTTGAGATCTGTCGTGTTAGCCAATCTCGATCGCGCGAAATCTCTGCGACGATCCATCTTGAACCAGGCGTTCTGGGGAAACCCTTCAAAATGAGCATTTCAGAAGACACGTTTGTTTTCTGGTCGCAGGGACCGGCCAAAACAGAATCCAATCGGTGCGCACATGCCGAATCTGCAGTGCGTGACGCCATCAAGAGCGACGAAGCTCTTCAAAACCTTGATATCACCGTCTTTCCGCAAGGCTCGTATCGAGCTCGAACTAATGTGCGGCAGGATAGCGATGTCGATATTTGCGTGCGTTGCAACGATGGGTTCTTCGTGCAGTATCCCGAAGGTAAAGCGGCAGCGGATTACTACCACTCGGACAGCGCCCTGACATACTTTGATTTCAAGAACATGGTGGAGAGAGCGCTTAAGAGCTATTTCGGCTGGAACGGCGTCAGCCGCGGAACCAAAGCCTTCGACGTTCACGAGAATACCTACCGTATTGATGCAGACGTCATTCCAACATTTGAGTACCGTTGGTATATCGATGAAACACACTACCATTCCGGTGTCGCATTCATCCCGGACGGCGGACGACGTATATGGAATTGGCCGCAGCAGAATTATGATAATGGCGTCGCGAAAAATGAGCGCGTTAATCGGCACTACAAGCGCCTTGTCCGTATCGTTAAGCGCCTTCGCTATAAAATGGAAGATGATGGTGTTGCGGCAGCGAAGTCCATTCCGTCATTCCTGATTGAATGTCTCGTCTGGAACTGTCCTGATGCCGCTTTCCTCCACAACACATACGCCGCTGACACTCGCTCCGTTCTCGCTCATTTATTCAACAACACGAGGAAGGACGAAGAGTGTTCAGAGTGGGGAGAAGTCAATGAGCTAAAATATCTGTTCCGATCGTCCCAGCCGTGGACGCGGGACCAGGTCCACTCCTTTGTAAGCGCTGCTTGGGATTACGTCGGATTCGAATGAAAAATCTAAAGGCAAAGCCATTCGCTCTTCTGATCTTTGCGACTTTCGCACTGTGTTTTGTCGCAATGGCTTTCACGTCGGGCGCGACGATTACTGACGTGTGGTCCTCGCTTCGCCTGGCGTATAAAACGGTCCCCATCCTGCTTTTGATCGCAGCGTTTTTTGTCGTCTACGGCTGGCGGCTTCCAATATTTCGAAAATGGCTTGTGCCATTCCCGAACCTCAATGGTACGTGGCAGGGATCAATTCAGACGACGTGGGAAGATGCTGAAACAGGCAAAACACCGGGGCCAATCCCCGTGATCCTGACCGTTAGACAATCGTTTATCTCAATTAGCTGCGTAATGCGAACCGCAGAGATGTGTAGCAGGAGCTATTTTGCCGACTTTTGGATCGATCGCGATCAACAGGTCCAGAAGCTTGGGTATTCTTACGCAAGCGCTCCGCTCCCATCAGTGCGACATCGCAGCCCGCCGCACGATGGAACGATGGTGTTCGACGTGATCGGCAACCCTGCGACAAAGCTCAACGGCCAATATTGGACGAGCCGGAGCACCGCGGGAGAAGTCACGCTGACGCTGCGAACCCGAAAGCTGCTAGAGGATTTTCCAGACGATCTCGGTCGCCACCCGGTTTCCGGAAAATAGAATGAATGCTACCAAATTTCAGATATTTGTAAGCTCAACTTACAGCGACCTCGTTGATACGCGCCAGTGTTTAATGGATGCGATACAAAGGCTCAACCATTTTCCTGTGGGCATGGAACAGTTCAGCGCTGACGACGATGAGCAATGGCAAATCATCCGCGAGACTCTCGAACAGACGGACTATTACATCTGTATCATCGGTCATCGTTACGGAAGCCTGAGCAGCGACGGGAGGAGCTTTACAGAGAAAGAATGGGACTTCGCTAAGGAACTCGGGATCCCGATCATGAGTTTTGTCCGCGAACGCAACACGGCAACGACCCCGAATGAACGTGAGAGCGACCCGGCGCAGATACGGAGACTTGAGCAGTTCATCCAAAAGGTAACAACTGACAAAATGGTCGATTTCTGGACGGATTCCAACGACCTGAATCAGAAGGCCGTTACTGCATTGTTCAAAGCGTTCTCTCGAAAGCCTCGTCTTGGTTGGATGCGATCAGAATCGGGTCAAGTCGCGGAACAACTTGCGGTGCTTGTCGACGAAAACCGCAACCTTCGAAATCAGGTAGAAAAGCTCACATCGAGAGTCAAAAATACGAAGCCCTCATTCAAGATCCTTTTGAATGGCGAGGCGAATCTGTCCTTGAAGTTTGTTAGCGACGTGGACTTACCGCTCACAGAGATGCCGGATGCTTCAAAAATCCGTTGGTCGGATTTTCCCGAACATTTGCGCAAATATTCTTCAGAATCGGCGGTGGGACCACTACAATTTGGCAATTACGCACTTAGGGGACATCCAAAGCAAAGTCGAGGCGGTCAGGCGGATCGAACGAATAAAACTTACATCTATGATGCTGGAAGTCACAGTTCGCAACGTAGGGTCAGCGAAGGCAAGAGAATTGTTTATAGACCTTCATTTTCCCAGTGAGGTCGCCGTATTAGAGAAACGCGAACTCCAGGACTTGAAGTTCCCGGAGTTCGGATTTCCGAAGCATCCTATCGAGAAAGCAAAACAGGCGGAATCCGAACGTGGATCATATGGAGTCCGTTCTGTCTGGCTTGGGCGAGATCAATGGACCGCGGATCCCTTCCGTATGCCCAGTGTGGTTTCGACACTAGTAGCTCGAAAGCGGTCGCTTCGAGTTGAGGAGAACAAGCTCACGGTCTGGATGGAGGATCTCATGCATACACGCGAGCAAATCTTCAGGGACGCTGTCGTTGCGCCAATGAAGGAGGGCTCGTTTACCATTCTCGGGACGTTGATCTGTGAGGAACTCAACACTGAAGAGTCGTTCACAATAGCGGTTGAAGTAACGCGCGGAACAATCTCCGACTTACGCTCGTCATTACTCAGTAGAATAACCGGATGATCTATATCGCAATTTGACATTGATGAACGATCCGCAGCAACTCGTCCAGAAACTTTGGAACTATTGCAATATTCTCCGCGATGACGGCCTGTCGTACGGCGATTACGTCGAGCAGTTGACGTTTTTGTTGTTCCTGAAAATGGCGGACGAGCAGTCGCGCCTGCGCGGGACGCCTTCCGCGATCCCGAAAGGTTTCGGTTGGCCGAGCTTGCTGAAGCTGGATGGCGACGAACTCGAAATTCATTACCGCCATACCCTGGCGGACCTCGGCAAACGGGCGGGCATGCTCGGCCTCATCTTTCGCAAGGCGCAAAACAAAATCCAGGACCCGGCCAAGCTGCGCCGGCTCATCGTGGACCTGATCGACAAGGAGCAGTGGTCCAGCCTTTCCGCCGACGTGAAGGGCGACGCCTACGAAGGGTTGCTGCAAAAGAACGCCGAGGACGTGAAAGGCGGCGCGGGCCAATACTTCACTCCGCGCCCGCTCATCGCCGCGATGGTAGACGCGATCGTTCCGCAACCGGGCCAGACGATCTGCGATCCGGCCTGCGGCACCGGCGGTTTCCTGCTCGCGGCACACGATTACGTCGCCCAGCATTATCAGCTCGACCGGGAGCAAAAGAAGAAACTCAAGAACGGCACCCTCTTCGGCATCGAGCTGGTCGACAGCGTCACCCGCCTCTGCGCGATGAACCTGCTCCTGCACGGCATCGGCTCCGAAGCAGACGTAGAGAATAACAGCCTGCCGATTGCGACCAAAGACGCGCTTGCCGCCAAACACGGCGAATACGACATCGTCCTGGCCAATCCGCCCTTCGGCAAGAAGAGCAGCGTCACCATCGTCAACGAAGCCGGCGAGACCTCAAAGGAATCGCTCATCATCAACCGCGATGATTTCTGGGCGAGCACGAGCAACAAACAGCTCAACTTCCTCCAGCACATTTTCACCATCCTCAAGCAGCAGGGCCGCGCTGCGGTCGTCCTGCCAGATAACGTCCTCTTCGAAGGCGGCGCCGGCGAGACGATAAGACGCGCGTTGCTCAAACAAGCCGACGTCCATACCCTTCTGCGTCTGCCCACCGGCATCTTCTACGCCCAAGGAGTGAAGGCCAACGTCCTCTTCTTCGACCGCAAACCCGCGCAAGAAAAACCGTGGACGAACAAGCTTTGGATCTACGATCTACGTACGAACCAGCACTTCACCCTTAAAGAGAACACTCTCAAGCGCACCGACCTCGACGACTTCGTCGCCTGTTATTTCGGACGCACTGGAGGGACGAGCGCCGTCTCGTCCAAGAAAAAGGCCGGCACAGAGGCCAGCCCTCCAGCGGGGAACCGCCACGACCGCAAAGAGACAGACCGCTTCAAAAGCTTCACCTACGAAGAGCTAATCAAACGCGACAAGATCAACCTCGACATCTTCTGGCTCAAAGACGGAGCCCTCGAAGACAGCGCCAACCTCCCCGCGCCCGAAGTCATCGCGGCGGACATCGTAGAAGACCTCCAAGCCGCCCTCGCCCAATTCGCCGAAATCGCGAATGATTTGAAGAAATAGAATGGGCGACCAGGTTGCCGAAGCGACAACCTTGACGTTGATCGAATCGATTAGTAAACAGGGATCAATTATGTTGAAACAAGCTAAATTCTTTTATCTCGCGGTGGTAACGATCGGTTGCTTCTTTTCCGGCGGTTGCGCTCTTACAACCGACAAAGTGACATTTGACTATTCTCCACCAACCGGCACCGCGCCCATCCAGGGGGCGGCCAATAAGAATATCACTGTAGCCGTGAGCGACGAGAGAGCAGACAAAGCCAATATCAGTCACAAAAAGAATGGCTTTGGGATGGAGATGGCTCCCATTGTTTCCGACAAACCAATCGAGGAGCTCTTTAAGTCGGCAATCGAGTCGGAGCTAAGAGCGCGGGGGTTTCGACTTGGTGGAGGCAAATCCATCAATGTGACCGTCGATCGCTTCTACAATGATTTCAAAATCGGCTTTTGGTCGGGAGACGGAGTGGGACAAGTAGAAATGCGTGTCGGTATCGGTTCCTATCAAAGATCCATCAAAACGGACTTTCAACACACGATCATGGTCGCCGGAGGCGATAACGTTAAAGAATCCCTTGACGGTGCCTTGCATAAAGCCCTTGCCGAATTATTTGCAGATCAGAGGTTCATAGCCGCTCTTTTGAAATAATTTACACCGCCTTTCGGATTACTCCTCACATCGTCGGAAGGGCAGACGGCTCTAAATCCAGAACTTCAGTAAGCTCTTGACGTCCATTCTTTACGGCAATCGCACCGTTCCAGTCGAGATTCGCGACTGGAAAAGACGGGCTGAGATGCAGCCATATTACCGGACCGACCAGTTGAAGCCTGGTCTTCGTTGGGGAGACATGTCAACGGCTGGCAATTACCGAGAGCACTATGTGCAACTGGCTGATGGGCCAGTTCCGGTTGGAGTGATGATTGCGCGAGAACTTATGGACGCGGGAGCTGCGGCCGCAGTCTGCACGGACCTAACGTTGGGTAGGATTGTCTTAATTGCTCCTGATCTGGTTTGTGTGCCGCTTCAGGGTGCGCTCGGTCGCGTGCTGGAGGAACTATTCGTGGCAAATGGGAACCGTTGGAGTGGGTTGCCGGACGCCGTCGGCATATTTCCCGACGGACGGGTCGCGTTCCGAGAAGCCAAGGTCGCAAACAAAGATCGCTTGAACAAGAACCAGCACGACTTCGCCCGAGCAGCTCGGGTGCTGCTGGGCGACAGGCTCGATCTCGCGGTTGTCGAATGGGGACGCGAAGTGGCCAGTTCAGGGGCAACGACTAATATGGTTGTCGTAAATCCAGTGCTTCCGCGAAGGTTGAAGAAACGGCAATTGGCCGACGGGGACAGGGCTAGAGAGTTTCTTTCGCTCACCCCAGCCTCAACGATCCGGTTCTTTCAGGAAATGTTTACCACCGCAGAGCGACGTAACTTTCAGGTCAAGGCAACCTACGCAGGGTTGAAAATCCATGTTTTAGGCCGACCGGCGTTTCTCTACTGCTATCCGCCGGCGATGTATAAGCGAGAGAGCAGCGTTCTCGAAGTTTATCTCGCGCACGCGCATATCAAAGGAACTCCTCTTGCAGCAGAACTACAACGGCGGGTGTCCGCTATCAGCGCCGTAGTTCAAGCAGGCGACTTCAGTTGGCGTGTGTTTGTCGACAATGCGTCCGTTCCTAGTGCTTGGGAATTATTCGAGATTGCCAGCGAGGGTATGGAGCGGCAAAAAGCACAAGAGTGAAGTCATACTTCGTAAAGTCAGGAGGCCGGGAGGAGGGCCCAATTTCCGAGGATCAGGTGTCCCAGCTTTTCGCGGATGGGCGCGTCAACCGGGACACGCCCTGCCGGGTCGCGCCCGATGGGCCTTGGAAGACGATCGACGATCTGCTTCCGATGCTGAAGTATGGCACACAGTTGCCGAATCCCACCCCAACCGCGGTCGTCCGGTCGGAGACGCCGCCGGCTTATGGCGGAGGCTCTCCGCGGTCGGCCCACGGCCGGTTTCCCGCAGACGCTCGTGTCTCTGTGGTAGACCTCGACCTCCCGTTCCTCTCCATCCTCAAGCTCCTCTTTAAATGGACCGCGGCCGGAATGATCGTTGGACTCTGTATTATGCCGATTCTGTTCGTTCTCGTCTTCATCGTCATGGCCGTCTTTGGGACTGTGCTAGGCGGGTTTTTCTCCGCACTGCATCATCCATAGGCTGATCGTTCCCTGACGAATGCCGGCGGAACTGGAAAACATGATAGCCCCCGCTTTGTTTGGCTGGGCGCGTCTTCGCTACGGCCAATTTGCGGGCCGTTCCGATCCTTGGGTGATGTTCAAGGTTAGCTTTCTCGCGTGGTCCGGCTGTGTGGTGCTTCTGGCGAGCTGCGCCGGGCCGGATGGCAAGGTGACGACTTCCACCCCGACCGGGCCGGGCGTGACCGCCAGCGGCACCACGGCGACCACCGTGGAGACGGTCCCGAGCGGACTCGATTCCAGCGATCGCGTGACGACGCCGTTAACCAAGGAAGGTCCTGCGGCCCGAGCCGCCGCGAGCACGGAAGGCGAACCGCAACCCGGTCGCTAGCCGCGACGGTTCGCTCCGGCGTGCGCGGACGCTCGCTCTCTATATGAGAGTGGGCGGTTACGATGTGACCTCAGGCGAGCCGGCGGTAACGGCGGTCCATGACCGTCGATCCCCTCACCGTGGCCCATCTCGTCGACGTTTCTCGAGCGCCGCCAGGGGCACGCTCATCGAGCGCCGCTACCGGCGGGCGCGATTTCCAATCATTCGGGGCCTCTTCGCACTTGTTCGTAGGCTTGCCCCACTATTGGGGAGGCTCTCCGCACTAGTTGGAAGGGTCGCCAAAAAGGTTTGCAGCCTCTTCGCACTTGTGCGGACGCTCTCCGCACTATTTGGACGGCTCGCCTCAACTGTTCGAAGGCTTTTCCCAATATTTGGAAAGCGCGTCTCAATAGTTCGGAAGCTCGCCGCAATCTTGCGGGAGCTCTCCCAAACTCTTCGAAGCCTCTGGGCAATTCTCCGGAAGCTCTGCGCACGATTTCGAAGGCTCTCCGCAAACTTCCAGAGGCTCTTCGGACAAGTGCAAAGCTTCTCCGAACTTATGCGAAATGACTTCCTGGGGAGGCCAGACGGCGTGCCAACAGGCCAAAACAGTCCTGTTTTTAACCCTGTCTTCAAAACTTTATTTTCACTTTCGAACGATTTCTTTGCGGCCGCAGGACAAAACAACGGCCAAAAGAGAGCCGCAACGACCTACTTTTCCATTCGTTAGTTAAAAATCCCTTTACCACATTTCCCTAACTCGCAATAGGCTGATTTGTTTCGCAAAATTTCGCTATTTTTGTTGGCGCGCAGGCTGCTTTTTTTCAGGGCATGCCAGCGAATCTACTTCAGTCGTGTGACTGAGTTAAAGAAGAGACCGGCATCTTTACCAAACCAAAGGAGACAAATGAATATTGTTAAACCTGCAATTACGTTCCTGCTCACCGCTTCGGACGCACTATTAATAGTGATCGCCCAGGCGGTGTTCGCAGCGATCCTTGTCAATGGAGCCATCTTTACGGCTCCCGTGCCCACGCTCGCCGCCTTACAGGCCGCGTTGGATGCATTCATCTCGGCGTTGCAAGACGCCGCTCTCGGTGGTCCGGCTCAAACCGCGATCAAAAACGCCCGTCGGCTCGAGCTCTGCGCGCTCCTGCGCCTGCTCGCAAACTACATCGGCGCCGTCGCGGCCGGTGACATGAGCATCCTGCTGCTGAGCGGTTTCCCGCATCAGAAGGAGACCCATACCAAAGTAGGGCCGATGGGGAAACCAATCGTGCCCCGGGTGGTGCCTGGGAAGCAATCCGGGAAGCTGGCCGCGGCCACGGCGCCGGTCTACGGCGCCAAAAGCTATAACTGGCGCCTGGCGCTGGAGGCGACGCCGCTGGTCTATCTGCGCACGGCCCAGACCACGGGTTCGCGCTTCAACGCGGAGGGCCTCACGCCCGGCGAGACCTACATCGTGACCGTGAACGCCGTCGGCGCTGACGGACCCGGTGACTACAGCAATCCCGGCATGGGCATGATCGTGTAAGTATCGCGCAGGAGTGTGCGAGGTCTAAAAACCTCGCACACTCAACTGCGGCGAACAGTGATCCCAACTGTCCCCCACAGATATCCAATTTCCAATAACTCGTAAATTGTAACTCCTAACTCGTAACTCTTAATCAATGTTCGCCATCAGAGATCAGGACCCATTCGACGACCTCCAGCCTGCCCCGGCGCTCCATGTCCTGCCGCCGCCGGCAGAAGATTATGGCTGGCTGGTGCGAGAGTTTGAGGAGACAGCGCAAGTGCTCTTGGCGAGAGTGGACCTCGCGCTTGACGAGGGGGCCCGGGATCAGCGGGCGATCAACGGCGAGACGTGGAGACGAGAGGCACTCTTCCTGGCGGCTGAGCTCGCCCGCTATCCCTCCCTGCTGGTGAACACTCCCTGCCCGCCGCGGTATGAGGCGCTCCGCGTGTTCTATCGCGCGTGGGCCGTGGCGTGTGCGGAGCTGGAGGGTTGTCTGCGCACGCTCGTGCGGAAGGGTGATCGCCGACCCGTCGAGATACGCCTCGATTACGCGCGGGAGGCTCTCGCCGTCGTCACCGCCTATACGACGGCGCGGACGACTTATCGGGAGCGGCTGGCCGTAACCACGGCTTCCCTGTAGAGGCGCTCGTGTCGAGCGAAGGCCGCATGCGACCGCTCGGTCCGCCCCCAAGCGGGGTCGTGGGATCTCCTCGCAAGAAAAAGCAGGCGGGCCGCTGGAAAGTCTGCGGGGTGGCTTAAGCATCGCCACCGCTTAATTTCTCACATGAAGCGAATGATCGCGGTGCTGAATGAGCTGGAACGCGAGGACATCTTCTCGCGCTATGCCATCGGCGGCGCGATGGGCGCCACCTCCTACACCAAGCCGTTCCTGACCTTCGATCTGGATGACTTCGTCGTTTTACCGTCAACGGCGGGTGGCTCGGTTCGTGTCGAACGCGGGCTTCGCTACGGCCAATTTCTGGTCTGTTTCGATCCTCGTGGTGATGTTTGAGATTAGCGTTCCCGCATGGTCCGGCTGTTTGGTGCTTCTCCCGGCGAGGCTGCTACGTGAAAGTCTGGGGCGGCAACGGTTTCGACGCAGGGCAAAACAGTAGTAGCGTCAGCGATGAATCACCCGCGGCAAATTCTTAGAGTCAAGATCACATGAGCCAGAGACGCATCCTTGTCCTACGACATGCTGAAAAAACGGGCGACCCCATGGACATTGATCTGTCGCCGGCGGGTGCGATCAGGGCGCAGAAGCTCGCGGACTATATTCCCGCAACATTCGGCCCGCCTCAAATTCTCATCGCCACCGCGCTGTCGAAGCACAGTGATCGTCCGGTTGAAACATTGACCCCGCTATCTCAGCGCCTTGGGTTGGCGATTGAATCGTATTTTGGGAACGAAGCATGGGCTGAACTCGCCCATGATTTGATGGTCAATCCCCGTTATGCTGGCGCACTTACAGTTGTCTGCTGGCACCACGGAACCATACCGGCCCTGATGCTGTCGCTGGGAGTGTCGACCGAGTCGATTTCTAACCCTTGGCCCGATGACGTTTTCAATCTCATCCTCGATACGAAAATCGGCGACGATGGTCGGCCCGAAGTGACAATGGTCATCGAGCCATTCTGATTCGGGCCACGGGGTCGCTCTGAGGGCCGTTTCGGCCGGGACGAGGTTTTTTCCTTGGCGGGATAATGCCTGATCGTGCCAGGATCCCACCTGGTGCTCGCGTAATTCAAAACCTATTCCAGCCGCGATCCAACTCACTGGGTGACGCGATTTCGTCGCTGAGCTCGAAAAGGCCGATCTATACCAAGGTGGGGCGACCGCTCCGGTTGCCGCTTTTAATGGAGGGATGGGCGCCGTCTCGTCCCCGACGCCACGGAGGGCGTCGCTCCAAGGCGGCAGGCGGAATATTTGCATTGACGCCTAACGGCGAAAGTGCTGGAAATCGCGCCATGAAAACAAATCGACTCCTGTTAGTGATTGCGACGCTCGTGTTTACGAGCGCCGTGGCCAGCTTCGGCAGCCCCATGATGGGCACTTGGAAGCTGAACGAAAGTAAATCGAAGTTCACGCCGGGCGCGACCAAGAATGACACGGTCACGTACACCGAGGCGAAGGGCGACATGATCAAGGTGACCGTGGATGGGATGGACAAGGACGGAAAACGTGTGCATTGGATGACGACGGTGAAGTTCGATGGCAAGCCGCACAAGGTGACGGGCACGCCGCTGTTCGACAGTGCGACCTACCAGCCGGTGAACGAGCGCTCGAATAAGTTGATGCTCATGAAAGATGGCAAGGTGGTCTCCAGCGGGACGATCACGGTATCGAAGGACGGCAAATCGCGCGTGGTCACCACCACGATGACTGACGAGAAGGGGAAGAGCCAGACCGAGAAGGCTTACTACGACAAGATGTAAGAAGGGGGCACGAACGTAAGGGCTCGGACGCGCCCTTCCCTTGCCTTGTCGGCGGAGGGGCGCTTGCCGGCGCATCGGCGACTACGAAACGAATCCGCTCCCGGCGGATCGAATCGGCGGCGTCACGGATCAAAGCTCGCCCGGTGGTCACGCTTCGGCGTGAGCTATGCCAGCCCCGGCGCCACCATCTCCCTCGCTTCCCAGCGGCGCGATGGTCGAAGACCTCGCAGTCGTCCTCACACAATTCCTCGCGATCGCGAACGATCTCCAGAGTTAATCGCGGCCGAGCCCGAACCCACTCTTGGAGCCACAGGAATCCTTTATGAGTGTCGTTAACTCCCTTTGCCACGCTCAAACTGGGCAGGAGGGAGACGAAGAGGCGCGAATTTACGGCGCGGGGGTGAGAAGGAAAGCGTGACTCTGGCCCCGGATGGTGCCGTAGCCCGCGATCTGACCGGCGGTGTTGATCCCGTCGGCTTCTGCCAGGATCCACCCGCTGCCCGCCGGGATGAGCTTGTTCAGGTCCTTCATCCTGCCGCCGTTGGTGGAAATAAAGGCGTGATAGGCATTCGCCTTCGTGGTGCCGTAGCCCACGACGGTGCCGCTGCCGTTGATCGCGAGGCCCCAGGAACTGGAGCCGCCCAGCGTGCCCAGGTCCACCATTTGCCCGGCGCTGAGGCGGAAGGCGTGCGCGGCGCGATTGCCCCGAGTGTAGGCCTGGCCGGCGATCTGGTTCTGGTCGTTGATCGCATAGGCGATGCTCCAACTGCCGCCGAGGGTACCGAGTGGAGTCATGACCCCGTTCTGGTAGGTAAATCCAAGGAAGTCACCTGCGGCGTTGTAGGAATAACCGGCAATGACTCCGAGATTATTGATGCCATAGGCGTTGCTCGTGTCGCCGCCGAGAGTACCGAGGTCGGTCATTTGGCCGTTGCTATAGAGAAAAGCGTGGTCCTGGCCGCCTAAATGAGCCGAGTTGCCGACGACCTGGCCGGCGTCGTTCAAGCCATAGGCGACACTGTAATCAGCGCCGAGCGTGCCGAGGTTCAGCATCTGGCCGCCGGTATAGAGGAAGGCGCGATACGAGCCGGTCGCGAGCGTGGAGTAACCGGCGATCTGCCCCGAGGTGTTGATCCCGTGCGGCTGGCCATATTCGCCGCCGAGAGTGCCGAGGTTGGTGAGCTGGCCGTTGCGGTAGAGAAAGGCCGGATCGGACATCTGGCTCGACGAGGCACTGGATTCTCCGGCGATCTGCCCACTGGCGTTGAGGCAGAAGGCCTGACTGTAGGTGCCAAGGCTGTTCGTGCCCAGGGTCCCGAGATCGGTAATCGTATAGGTCTGGGCGAAGGCCGGCGGGGCAAGCAGGACGAGGGCGGAGAGCGTGACCAGCGCCAGGAGGTAACTTTGGTAGTTGATCGACAAGCAAGCTTTCACTGGCGTTTTCATAATCGAAGGGTCCGGCGAGATGCGGTCGCTGTCACGCTCTAAGAGGGTTGTCTTCGGTAACGGAACTGTTACGCGAGCTGGCGGCATGGCTGCAAAAGCGAAACTGGAAATCGAGGAACACCGCAGGAAACGCGATTTGGGGAAGCCGAGGCAGATCTTACTTCCGACGCTGCTGTAAACCAGATACGAGATGCCGGCGGTTGCGCCGAAAATCACTTCTCGCGCACGCGGAGAAGGCAGTAATTTATTCGGCCACTAATTTCCCAGACGTAAAACAAATCTGCACGACCGTTGCTGTAGACGAATGTCTCGTCGTTCCCGCTGTGGGTAATCCCTTTTCGCTTCGGGACATCGCGGTAGCGCGCGCCGTTTATCCAGATGTCGAAGCTGGTGACGTCGTTGTCGTGCACCTTTAACCACAAGCCGGGTCTGGGCATAGGGATGTAGTAGTTTTCTTCTAGCGGGACCTGATAGTCGGTCCCGGCGGCCTTTTGCGCCTCGCGCGCTCGCTGTTCCGCCTCCGTTCGCATTTGCTCAGCGAGCGCGGCTTGGTCGCGCGCAGTCTGTTCCCGCTGGCGTTGCTCCGCGGCCAGTCGGTCCTGATTGAACTGGGTGCTGTCGGTCACCGATGCCCTGTACGGCGTCGACTGGAAAGAAATGTTTCTTGTGGGCCAGACGAGTGCCGTCGGCGTAGTGACGGCGGTTCGTCGATGCCGATGCGTCACAAATGAACCGTCCCCGTCGAGGGGCTTGGCCCGATCCCAGGCGAAGAACGCGATCGATCCGAGCAGGAGGACGATGAGCGCGGACGCCAAAGGGGATGTCATCGAGCGGCTTGGCGATTCTCTCGCTTCCGGAGTAACCGAATAGGCCTCCGCGTCATACTTCAGCAGAGGGAAGAGTTCGTCGAGCGTGCGCCACGTCCGCGCGCCGACTCGGCGACAGGGTTCGTCGCGGCTGAAACTCCCTGCATGGAAGAGATCCGCAATTTCCGCGGAGGTGAGAGGCGTCTGGCAGCCTTCGGAGAGAACATCGTAGAGGTCCATGAAGTTTGGATAGCACGATGAATGCCTCGTTCGGCGGCCGGCTTCCTTCGATCCGCTGCCGGTTTCGGTTTGTTGACAACCCAGCGTGAGCGAGGGCCAATCCGGTCTTTTCCGCCAGGACGAGGTTTGTTTACCGCCGAGGTCCTGCCTGATGGAGGCGCGATCCAACCTAGTGGCGGCGCGATCCGGATGCCTGAAACTCTTCCCCGATCAAAAGTCACGCACGGCACGAATCAGATAACGGGGAGCTCTACCTGAATCAATTCACGCAAGTCCGGCGGTGGCAGTTCGTCCCTTCTTATTGGACACAGACATGAAAAACTTTATTTGGTTGTCCTGCCTGCTCCTCGCGGCAAATGGTTTCGCTCAGTCTGGCGATACGGTCACGAAAGACGTAGAGGGCCACGATCATCCGCTGGTCAAGCGCTACGAAGGCTCTTTGATCGTCGCGTTTACCACGAAAGCGTACGATTCCTACAATCTCGTTTTAGGTAAGGCACTCAACCCCGCCGCCGACGGAAGCCAGGGGAAGCGGATTGAGAAAGAGCAGACCGTCGAAGGACGAATTACACGCATCACCTACCTGGCGCCAGTCGGGCGGTCTGCGCTCGAAGTCTCGAAGAATTATGAGAATGAATTAAAAACCAAAGGCGCCGAGACGCTCTTTAGTGGGGCGAATCCCGAAGGGCTGGGGTACGACTTCGGGGGCCTTCCGCAATACGACAACCTCGACGGCCAGCTCTTCGGTTACAGTCACACCAGGGCGCGTTACGGCGCTTACAAGCTGGATAACACCTACGTAGCAATCTACATCGCGGAGTTTGAGGACGGAGCGACCAAATATCCGGTCGTGAAAGGGCAGACCGCGGTGCAGGTGGATATCGTCGAGAGTAAGCCGATGGAGGAAAAGATGGTGACACTCTCCGCGGAGAAGATGGCTGGGAGCATCGAGAGTTCCGGCAAGATCGCCCTGTATGGGATCTACTTTGATACGAACAAAACCGCGCTGAAACCCGAATCGGCTCCAACGCTGGCGGAGATCGCGAAGCTGCTCCTGGCCGATCCAAAATTAAACCTTCTCGTCGGTGGTCATACCGACAACGTGGGCGCATTCGAAGCCAACCGCGATCTTTCGCAGCGCCGGGCCGCGGCTGTAGTGCAGGAACTTGTCTCACACTACAACATTTCCTCACAGCGACTTTTTCCCTTCGGCGTGAGCTATGCCAGTCCCGTCGCCACGAATGAAACCGGAGAGGGTAGAGCCAAGAACCGGCGAGTCGAATTAGTGAAAATGTAAACCGAACTGCAGTCTAGCAGCTTCAACCTCGACACTTTGACTCCGGCGTTCTCAACTCAGTCGGCCTTTCGACCCAGCCGGTCTCACTGTTCGCTTCCAAGCGGCTTCGGGTCTGACTAAAACGATTCGCCTGCGGAGGCTCCGGCGCGATAGGCGCCCCTCACCCAGTTCGCTGAAATCGCGAATGACTCAAAGAAATAGAGCAGCAAAGTCCGCGACCGCGAGGCTCCTTCGCCAGCACGCGACGGAGCATGCGCTCCCCAGATCGAAGACCTCGAAGCCGCCCTCGCCCAATTCGCTGCCGTAACGCAGCCGGTGGCGGGCCCGGCAATTTCAAACTGCCAATGATTTGAAAATCACCCGTTTTTCGGGTTGTTTTATCGGCGCCGCTGGGAAAGTCGCCCCGTGGGGCGGGCAAGCCGCAAATAAGTTGGAACTAACGGTGTCGCCCTGATATATAACGCTCTGATATGAACAAAAACATCTTTTACATCATCGGAGTCGTTGTCGTTATCATCATCGTCCTCAAGGTGCTCGGCGTGTTTTAGGCCGAAGGCCGGCGCTGGCGGCGTCGGTTTTGTGCGATCTGTAATTCCTTGACGCGAGGGTGGGCCGATCGGCGTACGGCGGAAGTTATCGCGCTCTGTGAGTCCTGCCTCCGGCCAAACGACTGGAAGTGGCCGACTTTGCGAAATTCCTTCTCACCCGTCAGGACCTCGAACAGGATGCGGCGGGACGTTCTTGCCGACATCTTAAAGCGACACCAGTTGGGGCAGAGAAAGAAACAGTGAACGGAAGGGGCTTGGACCTCAGACCGCAGATGCCGGGATGATGCACGCTTCATTATTTCTTGACTGCCAACGCGATAGCAAAATAACGTCGCGCCAATTAAACAAGCGTGTCGAAGCGCGTTTGCTTCGATGTCGCCCGCATCGGACGGCGTTTGCGCCTTCGGGTCGGGCTTCCCTGCCTCAACTCAACCTGAAAGGAATGCAGTTATGAAATCACTTAAGCCGGTTCTGGCTCTTACCACCCTGCTCGCCTGCGCGGTCCTGCCGTGCGGGTTCGCCGCGGCCGATGACGGCGCCGCCGCGACCAAGCTGAAAGCAATGGAAAATGACTGGGGCAACGCGCTCCTCCAGAAAGATCACGGTGTCTCGGTCGTTAGCGGGATGGTCGCGGATGACTTCGCCGGGGTGAACTCCAAGGGCAAAATGCAGACGAAATCCAGCATGCTCGATGAGATGAAATCGGAGAAGAGCACCCTCACGGCGTCGACGACGGAGTCGATGGACGTGCATGTCTATGGCGACAACGTTGCCACGGTCTGCGGCACGTCGACGGAAAAAGGCACGGACAAGGATGGGAAAGCCTTCACTCACCACTACGGCTGGGTCGATACGTGGATGGAACGCGACGGGAAATGGCAGTGCGTCGCGGAAGCGGGAATGCTCATTCCGAACCAGAAGTAACTAACTCCCGCTGGCTCGGTCCCCCGCAAGGCGAACTTCGGCTTGCGACAAGCCCCGCGCTAATGCGCCGGGCTATGATCGGTCTGTTTGCGCGCTGGGCGAGGAGCAATGCGCGACCCCAGAGCACGGACGCGCGGGAGCGGGTCCCTCGGGGAGGCTGCCGCGCGCTCGATCTCTCGGAGGGGACACGCCCGCAGCCCTCGCGTCGGAGTGTCATCGATCTGTTCCTACCGCGCGGTGTAAAAGTGTGAAGACTCCAAGTCGGACAGCGCGCGTCGCGCGTGGCCGTCGCAGGCGGCGCTTTGCAACCGGCGCTGGACTCGGCGCCCCGCTTTCCCTACAGGTCACCGGTGAAGATCAGGTGGCGAGAGGAAGTGAGCACAAAACGTTTCGTCGATCTGGGGGAGAGTGAAGTTACGCGCCGGGAGATTTCAGGGTGACGATTTTCCTCGGCTGTGGGTTCGCCGCGAAGTATCGCGAAGGGGGCGGCAATTTGTCCGTGCCCCTGCAGTGGATGCTCGGCCTGCGCCGGCTGCAGCTGGATGCCATCTGGCTCGAACTCCTGCCGGCGACGGCGAATCCCGTCGCGGATCGCGCGTGCATCGATCATTTCCAGAAACAACTCCGCGCGCATGGCCTCGCGGGGCGCTACTGCCTCCTCTATCAAAACCCTGCGGGCCAGGAACACGAGCTCGACGCGATGCAGTGCATCGGCCTAACGAAAAGGGAACTGCGCGAGCGCCTCGCCGGCCCGAACGTGCTGCTCAATCTCGCCTACTCGCTACACCCGCCGTTGCTGCTCGAATTCGAGCGGCGCATTTTCTGCGATCTCGACCCGAGCGAGATTTTTTATTGGATGTCGAAACTGGAGATGGGGCAAACTTATCATCATGAGTTCTGGACGATCGGGCTGAATGTCCACGCCGCTGATTGCCGGCTGCCCAAGTCGCCCCTCGACTGGCGGACCTTTTACCCGCTCATCGACACCGAGCTGATCCGTCCGCGACCCGCCCCGCGCCGGGCGAAATTTACCACCATCGGCCAGTGGTACTGGGGCGGCGGGGTAGAGGTGAATGGAGAGTTTCCGGACCTTTCGAAGAAGCACGCCTTCGAGCGTTATCTCGATCTTCCCGGCCGCGTCCCGGGCGCCCGTTGGGAGCTGGCGATGAACCTGAACGCCGATGATCCGGAGCGCGCGCGCCTAACGAATCGCGGCTGGCAACTGGCGGCGCCGCACGAGGTGGCGACTACGCCAGCCAAATACCGGCGCTATGTCGCGTCGGCGACGGGCGAGTTTACCGCGATCAAAGGGGTCGATGTGAGCTGGCGAACCGGCTGGGTCAGCGATCGCGCCGCAGCCTTCCTGGCGATGGGCCGGCCGGTGATCACCGAAGAAACTGGGGCGTCGAACTACCTGCCCCGGCCGAGTGGGTTCTTCCTGGTCGAGGGGCCGGAAGCCGCGGCGGACGCAGCCCGGAAAGTGTTGGAGGATTGGCCGCGGTTCTCCGAGGAAGCGCGCGACTGTGCGGTGGAAATCTTCGATGCGCCGAAAAACCTGCGCAAAATCCTCGGCCTTTAGCGGGGTTGCCACCCGCGGGCTGCCGGTTTCGGAATCCCTTTTGCGCGCGAATTCTTCCCTGCGGAATCCCCGTTTGCAAAAGCAAAACGGAATGTTACTCGTGTTGCCGTCATGGCCGAACTGATCAAAGCGGACGAACTGAAAAATCGTCTGAAAAAAATCCCCGAGTGGGAACTCGAGAAGAAACACATCGAGCGGACGTTCGAGTTCGATGAATTTTCCGAGTCGATCGATTTCGTGAACAGCGTGGCCGAAGTCTCGGAAGACGAAGAGCACCATCCCGACATCGACATTCGCTTTAACAAGGTGCGGCTGATTCTTTCCACCCATAGCAAGGGTGGCTTGACCGATCTCGACTTCGCACTCGCGGAGCGGATCGATACCCTCGCGGAATAGCGGCCGATGGCCCCATCGCGGATGCGGCTGATCGTCGCGGCGCTCGTGGTGGCGTTAATCGTCTTCGCGGTCTGGAAGGTGATCGACTATCGGCAAACGCCGCCACCACCGCCGGGTCGAGAGCAGACGTCGGGGGAAACGCCACCGCCGTAACGCCGGCAGGCCCTTTCCTTCTCTTGCTCCTGCTCCTAATCCTGCTCCTAATCCAAAGCCCAAGGCGGGAGCAGGATTAGGAGCAGGAGCAAGACGATGCGTTACGCCGGCCTTCCTTCGTCGGCGTCGATGTATTGAAACATCGTCTGGATATCATCGCGATCGGTGAAGCCGCTTTGGGTTTTTCGACGGTCGAGCACTTCGGTGACCTCGTCGTTCCAGCCGCATTTGCGCATGAACTCATTCCAGATCTCGATCTCTTCCTCGGAGGGCTGGCGGCCTTTCTGAAACGCCCATTGCAGCAGCTCGTCATCGCTGCCGCCTGCTTTCGCGCGCGCGACCACGTCTTCGTATTTCACCCCGAGAAAACGCACGCAGCGACCATCGAACCCCTTGCCTAACGGCGGCACGTGATCGGCGGGCAGTTCGCCTCGCGCGTGGGCGCGGATTTTGTCGATCATGCGGCCAAAATGAAAAATGCCGCCGACTTGGTCGGACGGACTGCGCGCGGGAAAAGGTTTCGTGTCCATCACCCACGGTTGCGCTCGTTTTGACGCTTGTCCACGCCGCGGCGCACGCGGATGGTCCGGGCATGGATCGGGTCGCGGGGATCGAGACCGAATACGGCTGCCTGGTGAGCGGCGAGGCGGCGCAGCCCAATGGCGACGCCTGGCCGGTGCGGGTGAAGAATCATCTCTTCCGCAAGCTGCGCGCGGGTGCGCTCGACCTGCATTACCGCGACTACGAGGAGCCGCCGGGGAACGGCGGATTTTTGCTCAATGGCGGGCGCGTTTACCTCGACATGGGGCACATCGAGTACGCCTCGCCAGAGTGCCGGCAGCTGCGCGACGTGGTCGCCTACGATCTCGCCGGCGACCAGCTTTTGCAGTCCGCGCTCGACTCGTTAGGCGGAAGCGGCCGGGTCTCCTTCATCAAGAACAATGTCGATCACCACACCGGCGCGACCTTCGGCTGCCACGAGAATTACCTGATGAAACGGGAGGCGCAGTTCACCCCCCCAGCGCTTGGCGCGCTCCTCGCTTTCCTCGCCACCCGGCAGATTTTTACCGGGGCCGGCCGGGTCGGGCAGGCCAATCCCCTCGCCTTCGATTTCGAAATGCCTAACGACGGCGAGACGGTCGATTTCCAGCTCAGCCAGCGGGCCGACCATATCGTCAACGACATTTACCAGTGGGTGCAGTTCAACCGCGCGATCATCAATGCGCGCGATGAGCCGCTGGCCGATTACCGGAAATACCGGCGGCTCCATTTGCTCATCGGCGACTCGAACATGAGTCCCTTCGCGAACGCGCTGAAGATCGGTACCACCGCCTGCATCCTTACCTTGCTCGAGGCAGGTCTTTTGCCTAACGATCTCACCCTGGCTGACGCGGTCCAGGCGACGCGCGGGATCTCGCGCGATCCGACGCAGCGCTGGATCGTCGAGCTGGAAAATGGCGAAACGATCGGCGCGCTCGATGTGCAATGGCGGCTGCAGGCGCTCGCCCGGAAGCATCTTGCCGGCCTGAACGATGAGACCGACTGGCTGCTCGAAAGCTGGAGCTACACCCTCGACGCGTTGCCGCACAAACCGGAGGCGCTGATCGGGGGAGTGGACTGGATTAGCAAGAAATGGCTCCTCGAAGCCTTCATGGCCGCGGAGAATCTGCGCTGGGACGATCCTTGGCTGCAAAGTCTCGACCTCGAATATCACAACATCGATCCGACTCGCGGTCTTTTCTTCAGCCTGGAACCGGCGAAGCGGATCGGAGAATGGAATCATCTCGTGAGGCAGAAAGACGTCACCCGCACGCCGCCGGCCGACACCCGGGCGAGCGGCCGGGCGCGCGCGGTCGAGTTCTTCCGCAAGAGCGGGCGCCCGTATGTGATCAACTGGGATTCGATCGCGGTCGAGAGCCGCGATTTCCTGGTGATGGGCGATCCGTTTCGGACCTACGTCGAGGAAGTGGAGGCGTTCGTTAGGCAAACCTGACGCCTGTAGCCGCTTCGCTGTGCGAAGCGTGGGTATGGGCGTCGGAGCTGTGCAGGAGGTGTCGACGATCCCCACGCCTCCCACAGGGAGGCGGCTACAGGTCGCGTGGCGACCGAACCGCTCGGAGCCGCGCCGAAAAATCAGTTGCCGCGCCGAAGCTCGAACCTAAAGTTCGCCACTCCCAATCGGCTCTAAAAATTATGATCACAATCATGCGCAAACACCACAAGGTCCTGATGATCGTCGTCACGGGTCTGGTGTGTTTTTCTTTCCTCTGGTATTGGAACAAAACCGATTTCGCCCAGATGGGGAACGGCACCGTCGGGAAAATCTACGACCGCAACGTGACGCAGGTGGAGTTCCAGCGAAACACGCGGCTGCTCCGCCTCGGGAGCGACCTCGGCATGCGCGACCTCGTGCAATCGCTCACGATCGGGGCGCAGACGGAGAACGAAGCCTACGCAGATTTTTCCTGGAACCTGATGGTCTTGCGCCACGAAGCGGAACTGCTCGGGATTGAGCCGACGACCGCGGAAATCGCCGACTACGTGAAGACGATGCCGGTGTTCCAGGGTGCGGATGGTTTTGATCTCAAGAAATACACGGACTTCGCCGACCACGCGCTCGCGCCCATGGGTTTCAGCGAAGCGCAGGTGGAAGAGTTGGCGATGGACCAGATCACGCTCGAGCGGGTGCAGAAAATTCTCGGGACCGGCGTGAGCATGCCGGAGGGGGAGATGAAGGCGAGCTTCGAGCAGCTCTACTCGAAGATGGAAGCGGGCACAGTGCGCTTCATGTCCGCGGATTTCGCCGGGCAGGTGCAGGTGAGCGATCCGGAAATCGCGAAGTATTACGAGGGTCACAAGGCGCAGCTCAAGACCGATGAGATGCGGCAGGTGAAGTTCGTGACCTTCGGGCTGGACGAGGAGCAAAAGAAGCTCACCGGCAAACCGCGGATCGACGTTCTCCAGAAACTCGCGGACAGCGCGAACGATTTCACCGAAGCGCTCCAGGCGAAGGTCGCGGATTTCAGCGCGGCGGTGGCGAAGTTCAAGCTGACGCCAAAGGTGACCGGGGAATTTTCGCAGGCGAACCCCGACCCGCAACTGACGGGCGCGCCGACGCTCGCGCAGGCGGCTTTTGGTCTGACGAAAGAGGCTCCGAACAGCGAGCCGATCCAGGCGCCGGATGGCTTTTACGTGGAGCACCTCGAAAAGATCGACCCCGCTCGACCCCTCTCCCTGGAGGAAGCGAAGCCCAAGATGGTCGAGGCGTTGACCAAGGAACGGACCCAGCAACTGGTCGCGGCGAAAGCCAGCGCGGTGGCGACACAACTGCGCGAGGCGTTGAAGAACGGCAAGTCGCTCGACGAGGCGGCCGCGCAGGCCGGCGTGAAAGTGGAGAAGGTTCCGTCCTTTGCCCTGATCGATAACCCGCCGGGTGCTCCGCCCGCGGCGCCCGATCCGAAAAATCAGACGCCGGAGATGCAGAAGATCAAGCAAGCTGTGAGCGAGATGACGCCGGGCTCGGTCAGCGAGCTGATGCCCCAACCGGAAGGCGGCATGCTCGTGATCCTGGAAAAACGCGAGCCGATCAACGCCGCGCAGTACGAGACTTCAAGGCCGCTGATGGAGAACCGCGCGCTCGAGAACAAGCGCCAGGTGGTCTTTGTCGAATGGCTGCGCGAGCGACGGCGCTCCGCCGGCGTGGTCGATACGCAGACGAAGTCGCTGCCGGCCCAGGCGACGGGTTAGATCTCCCGCCACTTCCGCGCGCGATGGAATCGGTCGACGACATTTTCGACGACGCCAACGGCGATCTCGCGGTGGGCGAACTGGAGAGTGCGGTGGAAAAATACCGGCGGTGCGTTGAGCTCGATCCGCAGTTCTTCGACGGCTGGCATGCCCTCGGGATGGCCCTGATGAAGCTCGGGCGTTTTCCCGAGGCGATCGAGGCGGGCAAACGCACGGTGGCGCTCAAGCCTAACGACCAGATCGGTTGGACGAGTCTGTCGTTGTTCTACAACCGGAACGGCGAGATCAAGGAAGCCGAAGCCGCCGGGACGAAGGCGAAGATTCTCTCCTGGGGCGGGAAGATCGCGTAACCCAGCCAGGACGCCGTCTTTCTGCGACTTGCACTTGCACCTACACTTACGGCACAGCAAGTCGATTAACGACCGGCCCAGCGGTAAAAACTCTGGTAGTGACCGATGCCGCTGCGGTAGTTCACGTAGGTCGCGAGGGCGAGCAGCGGAAAGTTTTGCCGATACATGTCGTACTTCAGATAGAACACGCGCGGGAAACCCGTGCCGGTGATCTCCGGTTCGTCCCACGCGCCGTCTTCGCGCTGGGTCGAGAGCAAGTAACGCAAACCGCGCTGCACACTCCCCCGATCGAGATCGCCGCAGGCGCAGATGCCCATCAGGGCCCATGAGGTTTGCGACGCGGTGCTCGAGCCTTTGCCTTTGAAATCCGGATTCTCATAGGAGGCGCAGGTTTCGCCCCAGCCCCCGTCGTCGTTCTGGCAGCTTTCCAGCCAGTCGCGCCCGCGCAGGACCCAATCGGCGGTCATGTCTTCGCCGATCGCGCAGAGCCCGCGCAGCACCTGCCAGGTACCGTAAATGTAATTCACGCCCCAACGGCCATACCACGAACCGTCGTCCTCCTGCGTCTCGCGTAGATAACGGATCGCCTTGTGGACCAGCGGTCGGCCGGGGTTGAAGCCGATGTAGCCTAACAATTCCAAAGTCCGCGCCGTGAGATCGCTGCAGGTCGGATCGAGGATCGCGTTGTGATCGGCAAAGGGCATGTCCTCGAGCCAGTGACGGGTCACATCCTTATCAAACGCCGCCCAGCCACCATCTTCGCATTGGAAGCTGAGCTGCCAATCGAGCGCGCGCCGGAAGACCGCGGCAAGTTTTGGTTGATCGTTAGGCCGAACGAGGCGCAGGGCCATCAGCACCATCGCAGTGTCGTCGGTGTCCGGATAAAAAATGTTGTTGTACTCGAAGGCCCAGCCGCTCGCTTCGGTGTGCGAGTTGTTCGCCGTCCAGTCGCACTTCACCCGCACTTCTTTATCCACCAGCCAATGCGCCGCCTTCTGGAGCGCGGGATGTTGTGCGGGAAAACCGGACTCGGCGAGCGCGATGATATTGATCGCGGTATCCCAGACCGGCGAGACGCACGGTTGAATCCGGAAGTCCTCGGGATCATCGACGAAGAGGCCTTCGAAATCGCGCAGCGCCTTTTGGTAGAGCGGATGATCCTTCGAATAATCGAGCGCGCGCAGGGCGATGATCGAGTTCAACATCGCCGGGAAAACCGCCGCGAGCCCGTCGCTCCCCTCGCCGATCCGT
This sequence comes from Chthoniobacterales bacterium, assembly GCA_038240025.1. Classification (GTDB taxonomy): domain Bacteria; phylum Verrucomicrobiota; class Verrucomicrobiia; order Chthoniobacterales; family UBA10450; genus Palsa-1392. The sequence goes on along the minus strand of JBBSED010000010.1, from coordinate 12,633 downwards.
TCGACCATCCAGCGTTCCGCTTCCTCCAGCGCGCGCTGCCTCAGGGCCCGGCTGTGCATCGGTTCGAGGAGCTTGAGCGCGCGATCGGCGCGGAGGAAAAAATTACGCCAGGTGAGCGTGCGCTGGTCGCGCGGGAGAGTGAAATCGTTTCCTTCCGTCCCGACCGGATAGAGCTCGTGCAGTTGCTTATCCGCCGGTAACTCGCGGATCGGCTTGTAGTGATTGATGATCGCGAGCGGGATGAGCATGGCCCGGCTCCACGAAGACATTTTGTAGATGTTGAAGAAGCACCAGTTCGGCATCAGCACCATCTCGGGCGGGATGACCGGGAGATACTTCCAGGGGAATTGCCCTAACAATGCGAGGTAGAGCTTGCTGTAGGTATTCATCCGCGGGATGCCCCCAAGCCGGAGGATGTTCGCGCGCGCTTCCTGCATGAAGGGGGCTTCGGGACTGTGCCCCGCGAGCTTGAGTGCGAAGTAGGCCTTCACGCAGGCGTTGATCTCGCTCGGGCCGCCGTAGTAAATATTCCACCCGCCGTCGGGGAGCTGGCGCTTGAGAATGTGCTGCGCGCATCGCCGCTGCAGGGTGTCGTTCACCTCGCCGAGCCAGTGCATGAAAAGCACGTAGTCGGAGCAAAGGGTGCTATCGACCATTAGCTCGCCGACCCAGTGGCCATCGGGCTTTTGCTGGCGGAGCAGGTTCTGCTGGGCCAGGCCGATCGCTTCGTTCAGCTCCTCTTGGCTGGCGGAACGCGGCGCCGCTTCCTTCGCAACCCGGGGGAGCGCGATAATGTTCGCGGAGGGATTACCCATGAATCATGACGCTTGGGCGACGGGCTCGGCTTTGTTGCCGGTGAGGTGTCCGTTGCCGGAGGTCACGCCGTTATACACGGCGATTTCATTTCCTTTGCCAGTGGGAGCGGGCTTGGCGCCGAAATTGAATTTCACGGTCTTCCAGGTGTCGCCGGGCTGGGCGTTGATGCCGAGGCTGGCGGTCGGCTCGTAGCCGCAATGGGTCATGCAATTCTCGCAGCGCGGATCGCGCGCCACGCCGTCGACCACGCCGTACTTATCCCAATCAACATGCTCGAGCAGCTCCGCGTAGGACTCGTAATGGCCCTTCGACCCGATCGTATCGGTCATGAAATAGCAGGGCGCTTTCCAGCCGCTGATGTTGCGGGTCGGGATCGCCCAAGCCGAGCAGGTCAGGTCGCGTTTGCCGGTGAGGAACTCGAAGTAAACGGGAGTGCCGAAGAAGGTGTATTTGTTCATCCACTCTTCCATCCGGCTGAATTTCTTCACCGTGAGATCGCGGGTGAGGAAGAAATTTTCCGGCTGCAGATTCAGCCGCGTGACCATGTCTTTTTTGGCCGCGTCGTATTCGTAGCCGGGCGTGATGGTGTGCCCGTCGACGCCGAGATCGCTCAGGAAATCGAGCATCTGCTCCACTTCATCCATGTCGGTCTCTTTGTAGATAGTGGTGTTGGTCGCGACCTGATAGCCGAGCTGCTTCGCCATCTTGATCGCGAGGATGCATTCCTTGAAGACGCCCTCGCGTTCCACAATCAGATCGTGCGTCCGCTCGAGACCGTCGAGATGGACGTTCCAATACATCCAGGAACTCGGCCCGATCGTCAGCTTCGACGCGTCCTTCGGTCCGAGCCGGATGGCGGCGGCGTCCTTCTCGGTCATCAGATTCTCCGCGAGCAGGCTGGCGATTTTCTCCTCGACGAAGAGCCGGCGTTTCGGGAACTCCGCGGTGAGCCATTCGCGCATCTTCTTGCGCATAAACATCGCGTTCGTGCAGACGTAAACAATCCGACCCTGGTCGAGCACACCGCCGATGAGGGCTTCGATCTCCGGGTAAATCAGGGGCTCGCCGCCGCAGATCGAGACCATCGGCGCGTTGCATTCCTTCGCGGCCGCGAGGCAATCCTCCAGTGGTAAAATATCCTTCAGGGATGTGGAATATTCCCGAATCCGTCCGCAACCGGTGCACGTAAGATTACAGGTGTGGAGCGGCTCCAGCTGCAGAACCGTCGCGAATTTTTTCGTGCCGCGCAGTTTATTTCCGATGATGTAGGCGGCGATCTTGGTCGTGAGCGCCAATGGAAATCTCATAAGTGCCGAATGGTAACAAGGGTCTCCGGGCTGTCAATGGAGGCGCACCCCGGCCTGCCCACCTCGTTTGCCAGAGACGGCGGAGCCGTTTCTATTCCGGCATGAGCCCACTCTCCGAGGTGAAACGCAATGTCGCAGTCCTCGGCGCCTCGCCGAAACCGGACCGCTACTCGAACCAAGCCGTGCGTTTGCTCGGGGAGTATCAATACCGAACGTTCCCGGTGAATCCGGCTTTCGCGGAGATCGAGGGCCGGAAGTGCTACCGCAGTCTGGCGGAAATCGCCGAGCCTCTGCACACCGTCACGCTGTATCTGGGCGAAGCGCGCTCGACGCCGTTGATCGACGAGATTCTCGCAGCCAAACCGGAACGCATCATCCTGAATCCCGGTGCCGAGAACGACGAACTCACCGAAGCCGCGAGCAGCCTTGGGATTGAAGTCGTGGAAGGCTGCACCCTGGTGATGCTGCGGGCTGGGTTGTTCTAAGCTCTCTTCAACGCCCCAGCCAACCGCGCCGGATCAGGCTCACCGCGATCGCCGCGAGCAGGAGTGAGACCAGCTTCGAGATCCCGTTGATTCCCTGCCGGCCCATCCATTTCGTCAGCAGATCGGCATAGCGGAAGACCACCGCCACGATCAACAGATTCACGAGCAGCGAGAGGACCGTGTAGGTCGCTCCCACGCGATCGATCAATACCAGCAGGGCGGTGAGCAAGGCCGGCCCGGCAATCAGGGGCATGCCCAAGGGCACGATCCCGAAGGCTTCCGTGGTCATCTTCTTTTCCCCGCCGACATCGAGCAGATCGCGCACGGCAAAAGCCAGCAGGATCAGCCCGCCCGCCACCTGAAAATCCGCCACCGTGATCCCGAGCGCCTGGAAAACCAGCTTCCCGAGAAACATGAAGCCGACCGAGATTGCGAGCGCGGTCAGGATCCCCAGCAGCGCTTCCTGCTGCCGGCGCTTCGCGTCCACATTGGCGCCGAGCCCGATAAAAATCGCGACCATCCCCACCGCATCGATCGCGACGAAGATCGGGATGAAAGCGACAAGGAACTTGGTCGCGAAATCTCTCATGCGCGGAAGTGTCCCATCGCGCGCGGCCAATTTCCAATTGCCAATTCCACGGAACGGAGTCGTTTGGTTTCCATGATGAAACCTCTTCTTCTCGTTAGTCTCATCGCCGGCCTCGCTCTCCCGGTGCACGCCGAGGAAACCCGGAGCCTGGCCGACTTTCAGGCTGCGGCCGAGAAAGCAAACGAGGTCCTCACCATTCCCGCTTGGCCGCAGACTCCGATCGCCGTCCAGGGCGCGATCGACACCGCGATCGCGAAAGCGAACGCCGCGCTCGACGCGATCGGGAAGCAGGACCTGAGCAAAGTCACCCTCGCGAGCACGATCGGCGCGCTCGATAACGTGCAAAACGAAGCCGCGATCGCGATCCAGAAGACGGTCGTCATCCAGCAGACCAACCAAAAGGCCGACATGCGGGACGCGGCCGAGAAAGCGATCAAAGTTTTTCAGGACTGGGTGGTCGGAGTCGACTACCGCGAAGACGTCTATAAGGCGGTAAAAGCTTTCGCTGACACCAAACCCGAACTGACCGGCGAAGACGCGCTCCTGCTCGAATACACGATGCGCGATTATCGCCGCGCCGGCCTCGCCCTTCCGCCTAACGAACGTAAGGAAGTCGAGAAGCTGCGCAAGGAACTGGCCAAGCTCGAGACGGATTTCCAGGCCAACATCGTGGCCGTGAAAGCGCCGGTGACTTTCACCCAAGCGGAGCTCGCAGGCGTGCCGGAAAGCGTGCTCGCTTCACCCGGGATCAAAACCGGTGATAACTCCTACACCCTGCTCGCCAACGTCACCTTCCAATACAATACCGTCGAGGAGACCGCGGAGAAGGAAGAGACCCGCAAGCATCTCTATGAGATTCGGTTCAACCTTGCGCGCGAGAAGAACGTGCCGGTGCTCAACCAGATCCTCACCCATCGGAACCAGCTCGCCCTCAAACTCGGCTATAAGTCATGGGACGATTTCCAGATCGAAATCAAGATGGCGAAGAGCGGAGCCGCGGCCAAGATCTTCATCAACGACCTCATCGCCGGCATCCAGCCGAAGTTCGACGCCGAAGTCGCCGAGCTGCGCAAACTCAAAGCCGCCGAGACGAAGGACTCGAACGCCCAGATCAACATCTGGGACTGGCGCTATTTCACCAATCAGCTGCGGAAGCAGAAATACACCGTCGATACCGAAGCGCTCCGGGTTTACTTCCCTTTCCAGCATGTGCTCGAGGGGATGTTCAACATCTACCAGAGCATCTTCGGGCTGAAGTTTACCGAGATCAGCGCGCCCGAGAAATGGGTCGACGACCTCAAGCTCTACATGGTGACCGACGCGGCCAGCGGCAAGCCGCTGGGGATGTTCTATCTCGATATGTTCCCGCGCGATGGGAAGTTCAATCACTTCGCGGAATTCGGAATCATCCCGGGCAAACTATTGCCCGACGGAAAGTATCAGCGCCCGACGGTCTCCTTGATCTGTAACTTCCCTCCCCCGACCAAGGACACGCCATCGCTCCTCAGTCACTCCGATGTCGAGACTCTCTTCCATGAGTTCGGCCATGCCCTGCACGCGATCGTCACGACCGCGAAATACGCCCGCTTCTCCGGCACGAACGTGCCCGCCGACTTTGTCGAAGCCCCGTCCCAGATGCTGCAAAACTGGGTGTGGGATAAGAAGGTCCTCGACACTTTCGCCGCCGACTATCGCGATCCCGCGAAGAAGATTCCCGCCGAGACGATCGCGAAAATGAAGGAAGCCAAGCTCGCAACCGTCGCGGTCGCCTACCGTCGCCAATTCGCCTTCGCCGACATCGATCTCACCCTGCACGATGTCCATCCGGACGGTCAGCCTTATGACTCTGTGGCGATGTCGAATCCGGTGCTTGAGAAAGTCTTTCTCCCGATCGACCCGAAGACCGCCTTTGTCGCCTACCTCGGCCACCTCGTCGGCTACGATGGTGGCTACTACGGCTATGCCTGGGCCGACGCGATTGCGGCCGACATGGCCACCGTCTTCGAGCAAGCGCCTAATGGGTTCCTCGATAAGGCTGCGGGAATGCGACTGCGGAACGAGATCTACGCCCCGGGTGGCTCGCGCGATATCGACATCTCGATCCACCAGTTCCTCGGCCGCGACCGCTCCATCCAGCCCTTCCTGAAGACGCTCGGCATCAAAACGCCGGCCAAAGCCGGCGGCGGTCCCTCGACTGAGAGCGGCACCGGCGCAGCCCCGCCACCGAAACCCTAATCGGCACGCGGCTTCTGGTTCCCATCCGGGGAGCACAGGCCGCTGGCCTGTTGGGGAAGGCCGCTGGCCTTCGCGAATTTTCGACCCGCTGACGAGGCCGAGTGGGCAGACCCTACCGAAAGCGCGACCTTCTTCTCTGCCTAACGAATGCCGGACATCGCTAAAAAGACCCCGCTCCCCCATTCGCCACCTCGCAGAGCCTCACCACCGCGTCGAAAGTTCGCGGTGGCGAGCCGCCATCGCCCACAGGCCAGCGGCCTGTGCTCCCGGAAAAACTCCCCCGCTGCGTGCCGGTGGCGACTTCGTGCGCTAGGTTACTGACCCGCATGAAAAAACTCTTCGCCTGCTCGTTAGCCCTGCTTCTCGCTCCGCTCCTCACTTACGCCGCACCCCAGGACCCTCCCAAGGAAGCGACCGACGCCATCGATACCGCCGGTCTCCTCGAGCACATCAAAGTCTTGGGCTCCGATAAGTTCGAAGGCCGCGCTCCCGGATCGAAGGGCGAGATCGAGTCGGTGCGATATATCTCCGAGCAATTCCAGAAGCTCGGGTTGAGGCCGGGCAATCCCAGCGGCACCTACACCCAGGAAGTTCCGCTCGCCGGCATCCTTGGCTCGCCCACCGCATCGTTTACGGTGAAAGATAAAAAGATCGATCTGCAATCGCCGACCGACTACGTCGCTTTCACCAACCGCATCCTGCCCGAAGTGCACGTGCAGAACTCCGAGCTGGTCTTCGTCGGCTACGGCGTGGTCGCGCCGGAATATGGCTGGGATGACTTCAAAGACTTCGACGTCAAGGGCAAGACAATGGTCTTCCTGATCAACGACCCGCCCCTCCCCGACCCGAACGATCCGGCGAAACTCGACGACAAGATGTTCAAAGGCAAAGCCATGACCTATTACGGGCGCTGGAGTTACAAATACGAAATCGCCGCCGCGAAGGGCGCCATCGCCGCGGTCATCGTGCATGAGACCATCCCGGCGGCTTACCCGTGGTCGGTGGTGGAGAACAGTAACTCCAAGGAGAATTTCGTCATCGATAACCCGGATAAGAACATCGGGACCGTCGCCGTGCGCTCGTGGATCACGCTCGACACCGCAAAGAAACTCTTCGCCGCTTCCGGGAAAAGCTTCGATGACTTGAAGAAGGCGGCCCTGCAAAAAGATTTCCGCCCCGTCTCGCTAGGCGGAACCGCGGACTTCGCGATCCGGAACAAGATCCATCAATTCAAGTCGCACAACGTCGTCGGAAAGCTCGAAGGCAACGACCCGAAGAAGAAGGACGAGGTGATTATCTACAGTGCTCACTGGGATCATCTCGGGCGCGACCCGAAACTAACGGGCGACCAGATCTACAACGGCGCTCTCGACAACGCTTCCGGCGTCGCCAGCGTGCTGGAAATCGCGCAGGCCTTCACCAAGCTCCCGCAGCCGCCGCCCCGCAGCATTCTATTCATGGCGACGACGGCGGAGGAAGCGGGCTTGCTGGGCGCCAAGTATTATGCCGAGAATCCGCTCTACCCGCTCGATCATACCCTGGCGGATATCAACATCGACGGCGTGAATGCCTGGGGAAAGACCCGCGATATCGAGGACATCAGCGGCGGCAACTCAACGCTCGATGAAATGCTGGCGCAGGCCGCCCAGAGTCATGACCGGGTCGCGAAACCAAACAGCGAACCGGAGAAGGGCAGCTTCTTTCGCGCCGATCACTTTGAGTTATCGAAGCTGGGGGTTCCTTCCCTTTACACCGGGAGCAAACCAAAAGACTTCATCGGCAAACCAGCCGGCTACGGCCAGCGGGTGAGTGATGACTACACCCAGCATCATTATCACCAAGTCTCCGATGAAGTGAATCCTTCCTGGGACCTTTCGGGCGCGGTGGAGGACGACCAGTTACTCTTCCAAGTCGGCTGGCAGGTCGCGAACGGCGAGCAATACCCTACCTGGCTTCCGGGCTCCGAATTCAAGGCCAAGCGCGACCAGATGATGGCGGGAAAGAAGTAAGACTTTCCAGGATCGATCCTGAGTTATGAAAGTCTTCGCCGCGCTCGCACTCTTTTTCGTGCTTTCAGATGCCGTCTCGGCAGATGCCTTAAGTGATTTGCGGACGACGCTGACCAAGCTGACCAGCGATCAACCGCTGAGCGCCCGGGTGGAGATCAGCACGCGCAGCGCCGGCGGCGAGAGCGATAAGCAGAAGAAAGCCGCCGGAGTCAGCGCAGTGTTAGTCCGGCTGGGCCCATCTGGCTTGGCCTTGAGTTGGACGCCGGAACAGATCCGGCAATCACGGCGCGCGGCGGCGGAAAAGAACGCCAATCCCGACGCCCCGAAGTCCAGCCTCGCAACGCTCGCCGCGCTCGACGCCGGAGAGGCACTCAATCTCCTCGACGCGGCCGATCCGCTGCGACTCTCCCTCGATAAGGCGACGCTCCTCGAAGACAAAGCTATGATTTACCGCGGGCAGCCGGCGCACCGGCTATTTGTCCAACTTGACCTGAAACTGCCCGAGGAAGGACGCAAAGCGGCCAAGTCTGTGACCGCGAATCTGACTCTCTGGGTCGGTCCAAACGGCGTGCCGCTGGCGGCTGACCGTGACCTGCGCATCCATTTCAGCAAGTTTTTCCTGAGTTACAATGTGAGAGAACATGCAGTGCGCGAATATCAAATAGCCGCCGGTCATCTCGTCGTGAGCCATACGGTGCAGGAGAGTTACGGCTCCGGTCTCGGCCATGTCGAAGAAAGTCACAGCACCATCTCGGTAAAGCTTCTGCCCAACTAAGATGACTGCACTCGCCGCCGCGGCCTTCGGACACAACCTGCCCGATCTCGCGCACCCCACGCCGTTGATCAGCCTCCTGCTCGGGGCGTTGATGCTCTTTTTCGGGCGTCGGCTTTTCTGGCTCTTTGTGGCGGCGCTTGGTTTTGCGATCGGACTGCAACTGGCGCCGCAGCTGATTCATAACCCGCCTGCCTGGATGGCGCTCGCGCTTGGGATTGTCCTTGGTTTGTTAGGCGCGGTCCTCGCGCTCCTGGTGCAGAAAATCGCAATTGCGATCGCGGGGTTCCTGATCGGCGGCCACATCGCGACCTCGCTGGTGGCGGCCTTTGTCGCGACTCATGCGCAGTATTCCGGGATTACGTTCATTATCGGCGGCATCGTCGGGGCCCTCTTGCTCCTCTCGCTCTTCGATTGGGCGCTGATCTTTTTCTCGTCCGTCGCCGGGGCGGAATTGATCGCGAGCAATCTCCATTTCCCCGCGACCGGCGCGACGATCCTGTTCCTTGGCCTAACGATCGTGGGCATCATCGCGCAGGCGGCTCTCTTCTCGCGGCGGCGGGCCCGATAGCCGACTCCCGAACCCGCCGTTCCGCTGGTCTTTTTAGACTGGCGTCGGGAGCCGGCTTGCTCATGCTCCGCGACGTGAGGCGTGATCCGCACCTTTCGAATCCGCTCACTTATCTCTTCCTCGTTCTCCCCTACGGGATTGCTCAGGGTTTTTGCAGCGTCACGCTGCCGTTCGTCCTCGTCCGCCATGGCTACTCGGTCGCGGCGGCGGCTGCGATCGTCGCGCTCGGGTTATCGGCCAATATCTGGCGTTTCCTCGGCGCGCCCGTGGTTGATCTCAGTCTCAGTCTGCGGCGCTGGTACTTGTTAGGCTTGGTGGCCTGTTTCGTCCCGCTCGTCGGCCTGGGCCTGACGCCGATCCGCAGCGATACCGCCGTGCTCCTGACCCTCGCGGTTTTCCTCTCGCAGGTCGGCGCGCAGTTTGTGGTCATTCCGGTCGGCGGCTTCATCGCGCATACCGTGAGGGAGGAGGAAAAAGGGCGCGCGGCCGGTTGGTTTCAGGCCGGCAACCTCGGCGGGACCGGTCTCGGCGGCGGCGCGGGGGTCTGGATTGCGAGTCACTATTCCTTCTTCGCGGCGAGCCTGGTGCTAGCCTGCGCTCTCCTCCTCTCGGGCTTCGCCCTGCGTTTTGTGCCGGACGTGAGCCCGTTCCACGGCGAGACGGTGAGAAACCGCCTGCGCGCAATGGGCCGCGAGATGCTCGACCTCATGCGGACGGCCGTGGGATTGATCACCATCCTGCTCGTCTCCTCGCCGATCGGTTCCGGCGCGATGAACAATCTTTGGAGCGCGGTTGCCCCCGACTGGCACACCGACGCGAACACGGTCGCGCTCGTCACCGGCATCCTGAACGGCATTGTGAGCGCGCTCGGCTGCGCGGCTGGCGGCTGGATCGTGGATCGCGTCGGGCGTTGGTGGGCTTATTTCGGCTCAGGAATTCTGCTCGCGCTGGTCGCGGTCGCGATGGGCGTGGGGGCGCGAAACTCGGCGGCGTTTTCCACTGGGGTGCTCTGCTACGCGTTCGCTTGCGGGATCGCCTACGCGGCCTTCTCCGCCGTCTGCCTCTTCGCGATCGGCCGGGGCGCCGCCTCGACGAAGTATGCGCTGCTCTCGTCGTTCGGGAATCTCCCGGTCATTTACGTTACTGCGCTCGACGGCTGGGCGCATGACCGCTACCGCAGCGCCGGGATGCTTTACTTCGAAGCCGCGATCGGCCTCATCGCGGTGCTGCTGGGCGGGACGACGGTGGCGCGCTGGCTGGTGCGGCCGAGGACTACCTCAGAAGAAATTCGGTCGTAGCGCATGCGACCAGCGCTGAATGATCGGGCCCATGCTAAGGGCCGCCGATGCTCGGTCATACCGTGAGCGTCCAGCTTGGGTCCAATGCCACGACGCCGCTCGGCTCGATCGCCGGCGCGCCGCCGGGCGCGACGGTGCAGACCGCGATGCAGGCGGTGGATGAAACGCTCCCGAGCCGGCTGAGCGCGCCGGTGCATGTGACCATCACGGCGACGACCGTCGCGGCCTAAAGCGAAGAGCCGTCTGGACGGGAGCGCAGAAGCGCTTAGCATCCCGCCTATGAAAGCGCTCCTGACTCTGTTGCTCGTGCTGGTGCTATGCGGCGGCGGGATGGTTTTCCTGTCGCGGACAGACACGCTCGAGCAGGCGAACGCTGGCTATAAGAAACTCGCGCCCGTAACGGTGACGTTCAGCCGGTTCCGTGGAGATAAGGAGCACCTGGTTGCGATCTACTGGCGCCTTCATTTCACCGGCAAACAAGCGAAGATGCCGGAGCCAGTCGCCTATTGGACCTTGCGCCCCTTTCGGCACGTTACGCTCGTGTCGAAGTAGGGCTTCGCGCCCGGCGTTCTCTTCCGATTGCGACGCCTCTTCTCGCAGTGAACTAGTGCCGGAAATGGCGCACACCGGTGAAGACCATCGCAACGTCGCGCTCGTCGGCGACGGCGATCACTTCGGCATCGCGCACGGAACCGCCCGGTTGAATGGCCGCGGTAGCGCCGGCTTCGGCCGCGGCGACGAGGCCATCCGGGAAGGGAAAGAAGGCGTCGCTCGCGACCGCGCTGCCTTTGAGCGAAAGGCCCGACTCCGCCGCCTTCCAGACCGCAATGCGCGAAGCATCCACGCGCGACATCTGGCCGGCGCCGATGCCTAACGTGCGATCCGCGCCGGCGTAAACGATCGCGTTGGATTTCACGTGTTTCACCACGCGCCAGCCGAAGAGCATGGCCGCGGTCTCCTGCCGCGTGGGCGGGCGCTTGGTCACGACTTTGGTTTCGATCTCGCCGATCTCGGCGGCGTCCTTTTGCTGGACGAGCAGGCCGCCGCGAACGGAGCGGATATCCATCTCCGGCTTCTCGTTAGGCTCGAAAAGGGCGAGAGCGCGCATCAGCCGGAGGTTTTTCTTTTTCTGGAGCAAGGCCCGCGCGTCGCTGGTGAATTCCGGCGCGATGATCACTTCGCTGAAGATCTCGCTGATCGCTTTCGCGACCGGCAAATCGAGCGGCCGGTTGCAGATGATGATGCCGCCGAAGGGGGCCTGTTTATCCGTCGCAAAGGCTTTCAACCAGGCTTCACGCAGGTCCGGATCGGTCCCGACGCCACAAGGATTCGTATGCTTAAGAATGGCGACTGTCGGCTCGGCGAACTCCTCGATCAGCTCGGCCGCGGCGGTGATGTCGATGATGTTATTAAAGGAAAGGTCCTTGCCGTGCAGCTTCTCGAAATGCTCAGCGAACGAACCGTAGAGCGAGGCGGTCTGGTGTGGGTTTTCGCCGTAGCGCAGCCGACTGACGAGCGGGAGGGAAACGGAAAACGACGTTTCGGTTTCCTGCTTTTCGTTTAGGAAACTGGCGATCGCGCGATCGTAATCGGAGGTGGTGACGAACGCCTTGATCGCGAGCCGCTCGCGCAGTTTCAGCGTGGTCTCACCCTCACGATCGCTCATCTCGGCGAGAACCGAGTCGTAGTCGACGGGATCCACCACCACGGTGACCGACTGATAATTTTTCGCGGCGCTCCGGAGCATCGAGGGCCCGCCGATGTCGATCTGCTCGATGGCTTCGGCGAGCTTGACGCCCGGTTTCGCGATCGTCGCCTGGAAGGGATAGAGGTTCACAACTACGAGATCGATCGGCTGGATTCCATGCTCCTGCGTCGCGGCTTCGTGCTCCGGGTTCCCGCGCACGTAGAGCAGGCCGCCGTGCACTTTCGGGTGCAACGTTTTTACCCGGCCATCAAGCATCTCGGGAAAACCGGTGAAGTCGGAAATGCCGCGGACCTTGATCCCTTCCTGGCGCAAGAGGGCGGCAGTGCCGCCGGTGGAGATGATCTCAACGCCGTGCTCCGCAAGGGCGCGGGCGAAATCGGCCACGCCGGTTTTATCGGAAACGGAAAGAAGGGCGCGGGTGATTTTCATGAAGATTTTTTCTGCACCAACCAGTAGGCGACCGCATACATCACCAGCCCAAAGGCAAGCGAGACGCCTACCGACACGGCGAAGCTCGGCAGGTAGAGCACGCCCGGATCGCCTGCATAGAGCGCGCGCCGGACCGCAGCGACGCAGTAGGTCACCGGGTTCAGATGAATCGCCCAGTAGATCCAGGTGTGCGGGTTGGTCGCGGGAAAAAGCGCGCCGGACATGAGCCAGAGCGGGATGAGAAAAACGTTCATGATCGCGTGGAAACCCTGGGTGGATTCCATCGGCCAGGCGACGAGAAAGCCGAGGCCGGTGAGGCCAAAGCCGACGAGCGCGAGCGTGCCGAGACAGATGAGGATCCGCTCCGGCGTGAGATGCAGCCCGATGAAAGGCGCGAGCAGGAGAAAGATCAGT
>JBBSED010000009.1:0-94404 GCA_038240025.1 Chthoniobacterales bacterium | reverse complement strand
TGCCCTGCGCGAGATCGGCGAGACTTTTTCGCTGCCGCACGCACCTTAGGCTTCACCATGCGCGCGATTGTAATCACGAAACAAGGCGGCCCCGAAGGGATCGAGCTCCAGGAAGTCGCCACCCCGCCCGTGCCCACCGCCGATCGCGTGCGGGTGCGAGTCCGCAGCGCCGGCGTGAATCGCGCCGACCTTCATCAGCGCGCCGGAAATTATCCGGCGCCGCCGGGTTACCCCGCAGATATTCCCGGGCTCGAATTCGCTGGTGAAATCGAAGCCATTGGGGAAAACGTGCGCCGCTGGAAGGTAGGCGAGCGCGTCTGCGGGATTACCGCCGGAGGCGCGCAGGCCGAGTTCGTCGTCGTCGCCGAGAGCAACCTCGCGCGGATTCCAGACGGGTTGAGCAACGAGGAAGCCGGCGCGCTGCCGGAAGCCTTCATCACCGCGCACGACGCGCTCTTCACGCGCGGGCAACTCCGCCTGGGTGAGCGCGTGCTCATCCACGCGGCCGCTTCCGGAGTCGGGACCGCGGCCGTGCAACTCGCGCATGCAGCCGGCGGTTTCGTTTACGGCACCTCGCGCACCGCCGCGAAGCTGGCGCGGATGAGCGACCTCGGCCTCGACGAAGCGATCCTCGTCGACGGTGCCCCCGATCATTTCGCCGATGCGATCGACCGATTTACGCACGGCGAGGGCGTGGACGTAATCATCGATCTCGTGGGCGGCGCCTATTTCCCGGTCAACCTGCGCGCGCTCGCCCTGCGCGGGCGGATCGTCTCCGTCGGCACGACGGCCGGCGCGAAAGCTGAAATCAATCTTGGCCTGCTCATGCGCCGGCGCGGCAGCGTCATCGGGACCGTCCTGCGCGCGCGCTCGATCGAGGAGAAAGCCGCGGCCGTCGCCGCTTTCGCCGCCCAAGTCCTGCCGCTGATCGCCCGGGGCGACATCCGGCCGGTGATCGACCGGGTTTTCCCCGCGGCGGAGATCAGCGCAGCGCACGCGCACGTCGAGTCAAACGGCACCTTCGGGAAGGTGCTCCTCGACTTCTCCTAAGAAACGCGGGCGAAAAGCGGCCAGTTTCGGGCCGCTGCATGGTACCTTAGCTGCTTTATGGTATTTATGGCGAAGTTCCTAAATACCAGTGCGGCCAATTATTATCTCGAAGAGATTATCCGCCTCGCGCACGACCGCCTGATCCTGATCAGTCCGTTCCTGAAATTGAACGATCGGATCAAGGAGCTGCTTGAGGACAAGAACCGGCTCAAGATCGATGTCCGCCTCGTCTACGGGAAAAACGAGCTCCAACCCGAGGAGATCAACTGGCTCCGCGGTCTCACGTTTCTCCGCACCAGCTTCTGCAAAAATCTGCACGCGAAGTGTTACCTGAACGAACAATTCGCGATCGTCACCAGCCTGAACCTCTACGAGTTCAGCCAGGTGAATAACAACGAGATGGGCGTCCTCATCTCCCGCGAGACGGATGCCGAGCTCTTCGAGGAGACCTCGGAAGAAGCGCACCGTATCATCCGGATCAGTGAGGAAGTGCGGATGAGCTTTGAAAGGGTCACCCGCATCTCGGAAGAGAAAACCGCGGCGGCCGTGGAAAGCGAAGCGGAGAAGGAAGGGAAATTCAGCACCTCCAAACTGGCGCGCAGTCTCGGACTCAAGACCCACGAGTTGCTCGACCACCTCGTGCACCTCGGCGCGATCGAAGTCCGGGACGGCCAGAAACAAATCACCGAACTCGGCCGGCGCCTCGGCGGCGAGCTGCGGGTTAGCGCGCGCTTCGGCCCCTATTTCCTCTGGCCCAAAGCGCTCCCATTGACGAAGGCCTGACGCCGCTCCCGACGCTCCGGTCACTCCCCCGATTCCGGCACTCCTTGCCGCGGCTGGAAACCGATCTTGGAATGCGTCCCTTCGCAAAACGGTTTCTCCGTCGAAGCGTCGCAGCGACAGAGCGCCATCTTTTTCTCGAACGGATAGCTTTCCCCGTCCGCTTCTTTCAATTCCACTTCGCCCTTCACGATGTAAGCGCCGTTCTTTGATAATCTCGATCGTCACGTCAGCCACGCGGCTAGCTTCGCATCGCCAAACCAAGAGCAAAACTGCTAGAGCTGGGGGGCACCTCGCCGCCCTCCCGGCTGATCGCTTCTCCCCGGTCGGCGTGGTGCCCTTCGACCGCATTGCCTCGTATCGTTGCCCCGATCTTTCACTTAAGGGCCTTCCGGGAGTCGAATCGGACGACTCCCGGAGGCGATAGTTACTCCACCCGGCTACGGGAGGCTGTGATTCTTGTTGGCACTGGCCGCCTTACTGTCCGGCTTGTCGACCCGACCGCTCAGGTTGATATCGTCGCGGAAGTTGGAGCCTGTAACCAGCTGACCGGTATCAGCCTTGATCTGGTTCACGTCCGTATTCTTGACTGTGCGATCGCCGTTTACGTCCCCTTTGAGGAAACCGAACGCCACATCAGTAGTCCCCTCCTCGCCATCCAGATTTGACAACTCGATGGTGACGTTCTGCTGATCGGCAACCTCCGTCAAGGGGACTTGCATCTCGTTCCCACTGAAGATCGGAGCACCCGCGGTAGCCGTGCCGCTAACGATAGTGGCTTCACCGGACGAGACGGGAGAGTCGAAGGTGAAAACGGCCAGATATTTACTAGAGCCATCGCGGTCTTCCACGCCGGAAGTGCCGGTGAGCGGCATGGCGATATCAAAGGCACCGGATGCCCCGTGCGTGAGACGGGAAGCAGCACCTATCGGGATACGCTTGCAATTGGCCGTAAACGAAAGCACTCGCGAACAACAGGTCGACAGGTCGGAGGCATGGATGGTGAGCGTATAAAAGACGGTTTCACCGAATGCGACCGGCGAGATGACGGTAGCTACCGTGGTGGTGCCGAAGGGCGGCACCGGCGTTCCCAGGGTGAAGAAGGGCGGGGTCGCCGTTTTCGCTGGATTCGAAGGTACGATGCTCGCGTAGTAGAGGGTGTAAGGCTCCAGATTCTTGAGCGTGACTGTTACCTTCACCTGGCCATTCGGCAGGCAGGTAACGATTTGCGACAACACTTCGAAACAGCTCGGAATGGGGACACATAACTGTAGCGAACAACAGGCCGTGCCATCCGCCGCGACCAAAGCCATATTGAAGCACGCCTCCACGCCAGGTTGAGCGCCGTTCAGGGTTAGAGTGAATGTCTGGCTCGTCTGCCCTGGCTGGAGCGCCGGCGAAAGGAGGATGGTCTGCGGTGTGATGGAAGTGACCCCACTTATGGGAAGGATCACGATGGTGCTGGCGGCCACCGTAGAATTATTGGTAATCGTGAACTGGTAGGTATACGGCGCGCTCGCGTTAGCGGGGGTAACGACGGTGCCGTTCACTTTACAACTCGGGCATGGAATTTCGACGTCGCCGATTTGGGTTTTATTCTGCTGGGAGACGACGCCGTTTAGGTCGATCAAGATGCTGTCTAGGATACTGCCTCCACTCGCCGGGAGTCCCTGCAGGCCGTAAATGTTGACGGGAGAAAGTTGCAATGCGTCGCCGGTGACCCAGGCACGCCCTCCCGCCCCGAAGTCGTAGTCTGTGCCACCCGCAGAACTCGCCCCTACGTTAAGGGGCGGAAATCCGAAAGAAACGCCGGGGACTCCGATGGAGAACACACTGGTTGTAGGAATCCAGCTAATACCGCTCAGCATATATTCCAAGGCACGCGCCTCGTGCGCGTCGGGGGTGGTATCATCAGCCATAGTTCTTTCCGCAAGTAACATCGTGCCCGTCGGGCCGAAGCTAATGTCCGAAACAGGGTTGGAATAGTTCGAAACTACGCCATCCAGAAAAACGTCTGCCGGCATGCTAACTTCCAGCTGATCGGTCCCAAGAACAAAATTGCCACTGCTACTCAGGGCGACAGACCAAATTTCGTTAGCATGCACTGCATTGGGCCGGCCGGCATCTTCCCACCAAACGGCGTAATAGAGGCGATTATTGTGCGCCTGTAGACCCCAAACCCGACGCCCGAGAGCCGTGAAGGGTGTCTTAGGGTCGTCGGGAATGGCTAACGAGGGTGGGTACGCAGTCGGGAGATTGACGCCGTGATCCCAAGTGCTCAGGGTATTGCCGCTAAGATCCAGCCGATAAATAAGGCCGTCGTCAATATTGCTCACATAGAAGTTCTTATGCGTCCCGTCATAGGCAATATTTCCCAACCCAGCTCCGGGGAGCGTGGCGGGGGACTGGGGCAAGGCTTTGAACAGGGTGATTGCCCCGGAGCCACCATCGATTTTGTAAATATCCATCGCCGTCCCACCGGCGGGATAAGTGTCAGTGCCATAAGCCGTAGTGGCCGTGACGTAGATATTGCCGAAGTCATCGAACGTGAGGCCGAAAATATCTCCGAGATTATTTTTGGTCCAGGAGGAGGCCGGGCCGTGATAAGCTGGAGGCGCATAGTTGGTGTTGAGCGGAGCCGTCGCTTGGTTCTTAAGATCCTCGACAACTAGCACTGCGTCTGTTTCAAGATCTGCGAAACATGTCGCAACCGCCACTTGGCCGGTGAACACGGTCGCGTAGGCAGGATCTTCGAAATGCGGCTTCTTGCCCCAACATTCCTGCGTCGCAAACACTTCCCCCGGCGGCGCGCCTAGGCCTGAGGCTGGTGCGAGATCGTCCAATGAATCAGAAACGTGCACCCCCCCTTTCGTGAGAGTGAACGTCATTAGGTTGATGTCATAGACAAACCCATCGCCAGGTGAGCCCGGCGCAGATGCGACGAAGATGTGCCCGGAGCCGTCCGAGGTAATTCCATCCGCGCGTGGAATGCTCCATCCATGCGCTTGCCCCAGGTCTACCACGTTGTTAAGATTAGTCGGATCGATCTGATAAACGGTGCCGGTTACGCCGCCCGTATTATAGAGCGACGCGGCGTAGAGCATATGAGAATACGAGTCGTAGGTCAGCCCGTCGAGACCGGGAAGCAGCTTCGTTTGACTCAAAATAAGGCCCGTAATCGGGTTGATTTTAGCGACATACTTTCCACTGCTTCCGGGCGCTCCCCGGACTCCCAGATTTGCGAACAAGTTGCCCGCGCTATCGAAGGCTATCCCTTCTGGATTAGGACCGGTGTCTGCAGGCAGCACCAAGGGTGTGCGGGGGTGAGCCGGATTCACTAGATTGATCCGGTCAATTCCCCCTCCGCCGAATTTACTTACGAGCATTGTATTCCCACCCGGTTCCAGAGCGACGTCGACCGGTCCGTTTAGGCCACTCGCTATCACTGAGTCGAACGTTGTGTTTGGATTGTACGATCGCACCAACCCGACGTTGATCGCGGTATAAATCACGTTCCCCATCGTGTCGAACATTAGACTGTCGGGAGAATCGGGCGCGATATGATAAGAAATAGCGGTGTTCGCAAGAGTGTCGACTTGGTAAATGTGTCCGTCACCGGCAGTGGCGTAAAGAAGCGTCGCCGGCGCACGCTCAGTTCCGCACAGGAACAGAATTACTACCGCGACCATACGAGCGGCTTTTCTGGGGACGGAGATTATTAGTTTCCTAATGTGAGTGATTAGTATGTTTTTCATAAACGTATTTCCGATTGAGTTGTTTCCTATCCTTTCGGAATTTTTTGACTGGCGTGGCAAAGAATCGGAGGAAGTCGCAGCAATTGTCGCACGAGCGGCGGGCCAGCCAGTGCTGACAGGGTTACGGCTTTCTTTAGCCAGGTCGCTCTTGGGTGTGGTCAACCAGACACAGACGACACGGCGGTCGTCTCTCCAATCTCCGTTCGCCGATTTCTACAAAACTGCGTGATCCGGAGAAGGACTTGGCCTTGTTCTTTTCGCGGGATGCGCCGACGGCTCGGGGCGTTTGGGGCCGCGCTTCGGCGACGACGATTCCTCCGGTCCCAAGACCATCCCGTCGCGCTTCTTCGAGCGTTGTGCGCCAGCATCAGGATGCTCTGAACGGATTGGCGACTCCCGAACTTGCGGGGTGGAATCAGAGAGGGGCGTTTGCGTGGCTTTTGCCGGGGCTGGACTGGCCGTGGCCGCGGGGGTGCGCCCGGTGAGGCTCAAGGTTTCGGAGCTGTCGAGAAAGGGGACGCGATGCCGCGGCTTCGGTTCACCTTGATGCGGGGAGCGATGCGGCGATGGCTGGGGTTCGGTAATTAAAGGACGGTCAGACGGCTCCGGGGATGCCGCGCCGGGACTGCTCACCTGGCCGTAACTGGAAAGAGTGACAACAGCCGAGATCGATAGAGCAACAATTACGAAAGGCCTGGCGATCACGGTGTCCGCCCTTCCTTCGGACTTTTCCCGGCGGCGTGGCAAGGATTGCGCCGGAAGCAGTAAATAATGTCCACCGACGGAGCGCGGTCGCTACCGGATTTTCTCGATCAGCGCCGCCCGGCCCGTGGAGTCATACTCAAAGTTTTTATCGGCGCCGTAGCCGACCTGGAAATCCAGGGTTTCGCCGGTTTTGAGCTGGAACACTTTACCGGTAAAACTGAAAGCGTTGTTCCCGCCGTGGTAGTTGATTTGGCCGGACAGAGCGTCCGCCTTCTTATTTTGCGCGAGAATCCAGACGTCGGTGGTGGTGCCACTGCCGTTGTCATCCAAAGCATAGAACCGGCCGCTTAACTGATAACTCCCATCGGCCGGAGCGGTGAAACGGACGACGGCGTATTCGCCGTTCAGGCCAGGATGCATGCCCAGCGCATACGGGGGAAAAATGGCGCGATTGACGCCGTTCATCATCGCCGGGACGGCTCGCGTAGTGTGGTTAATCACTGGAAATCCACTCGCATTACACCAGCCAAATCGATCGGGAGGATCATTATAGTGCGTGAGGGCGAGATAGAACTTGGCGTCGACGGTCTTCTTCCAGCCGTAACTCCAGACGCCGGAGGGATTGGCTGCATCGGGGTTCGCGCTGTCATTACACTCCGCGGCGGCATCCCAACTGGAGGCAGGAATGGCGGCGGAGGCGGTCGAGACCGCCAAGAATAGAATTTGCAGGGCGGCCGCTCCGGTTGCCCCAGCCCGAATCCCCCTGGGCGAGCGAAGCGCCCGCCCTACAACTCGGCTCGTAAGTGTCATTTCACCTCCTCGATCAGCGCGACCAAGCCCGTTGCGTCATACTGGTAATTCTTGCTCGCTCCGTAGCCGACTTGGAAGTCAAGGGTGTCTCCTGCCTTCAGAACAAAGGTATGACTCGTGAAACTCGCCCAGCACGGCCCGGCGTGGCTATTGACCTTGCCGGTGAAGGAGCCTGCCCTGCGATTATTCGCCAGAAGCCAAACGTCTGTGGTCGTGCCCTTGCCGTTGTCATCCAGCCCATAAAACCGGCCACTCACCTTGTAGCTGCCCGAGGCCGGCGCCGTGAACCGGAGGACGGCATACTCGCCATCCAATCCGGGGTGGAGCAATAACTCGCGCGGCCTATACACGATAGGGTTAAGCCCGGCGGTGATTTCAACGGAGCGAGAGTTATGCACGATAAGCGGATATCCGCTCGCGTTGGACCATCCGCAGATATAAGCAGAAGGCTTTAAGGCGGTGAGCGCGAGAAAAAATCTATCCGTTGGCGTCTTTTTCCAGCCATAACTCCATACCCCCGATGGGTTGGCCGCGTCGGGATTGGCGCTGTCATTGAATTCCGCGGCAGCGTCCCAGCAGGTAACAGGGATCGCGGAATAGCTCGTCCGGATGGCGACGGCCAGCGTCAGCACCGTAGCCATGACCAAAAACCTGGAGGGACGACCGCTGTGTCGTCCCCGTTTCATGCCGGGTTTTTCGATCACCCGGGATCGCTCTCGTGAAGAGTCGGGAACGGGACGGCGCCCGTCCCTCCAAGTGTCGTTTGTTTGACCCATGGCTTTGTCCTTAACGATTATCGTCCGGCGCGAGAGAGGCGACGATCTTTTTGAAGCGGGTGTGCCCGCGCAGGTCGTCCCACATGGGCGAAAGCCGGAGTTGGCCGTAACTCAGCGTGCCCGGCAGCTTGGTCGCTTTTTCCAGTTCGACACAAGCCGGACTCGGCTCCCCGGACCACGCATAGATCATCGCGAGGAACTCGACCATGTGCGCGCCATTAATCGGCTCGCGGCTGATCGGGAGCATCTCGACCGCGCGACGGCCTTCGCGGATCGCGTCAGCTTTATGGCCCAGTCCGGCATCGATCAGCCCGAGAATGCAAAGCGCAGGCGCGAAATCCGGCGCCGCTTCGACTTTGCGCGCCTGTTCCGCGCGGGCGGCAGTGAAAGCGCGCTCCGCAGCATCCGTGTCGCCATCCATCCTGGCGGCGAGCCCTTCCCAGAAGAAGTGGCGGAATTGCATCGCGTCGGGCCCAAAGATCCCGTCGCCGAGAGCGACGATCGCATTCTTCGTCGCGACCGGATCGCGTTCGCAGAAGCCGAGGATGAGCGAAAGCCCCGCCAAGTCGGGGGCGGCGGCGGGATTGCGCGCAAGGATGGCGCTGGCGAGCTGATGCAAAGGGCGGGTGTCAGCATGCCAGTTGAATTCCACTTCGGCGCGGGCGGCGCGCAGGTCGATATTCTCCGGGGTCAGGCGCAAGGCTTGGTCGAGGATGTTGCCCGCATCCTGGTAACGACGCTGCAGGTTGTAAGAGATAGCGACCTGCTGAAGCACGGAGGTGTTGCGCGGGTCGAGCGCGAGAGCGTTGGTGAAGGCGTTGTTCGATTCCTCCCATTTACCCTGCCGGCGGTAGAGATAGCCCGCGAGGGTGAAGACGCCGACGTGGTTCGGCAACGTCCGGCGCGCGATCTCCAGCTCGTTGAGGGCCGGCTCGTAGGCGAGATAGCATTGGTAAAGATGGCGGGCTCGCGCGAGGTGCGCCTCGCCAGAGTCAGGCTGGAGCTGAAGCGCGGTCTTGATCGCATCTTCGCCTAACGACAGACGCAGCGAGGTTCGGTCGAGGCCGAGGAAATAGAGCGAATCATGGGCGCTGGCGAGCTCGCACCAGGCGAGGAGGAAATTCGGATCGCGCGCCACGGCTTCGCCGAGGAGCTGCGCGGCCTCCATGAAGTTAGCCTTTCCGCGCGGATTAAAGGAGGTGGCGATGAGCAGCACTTTGGCGCGGTTGTAAAGGCTGAACGCGGTCAGGTCAGGGGTGGGCGGCGTTTCGATCCGCGCTTTTTCCGGGGGCGCGATTTTCGCCCCGAGCTGCGCGGCGACGGCTTGGGCGATCTCGCTCTGGATCGCAAAAACCTCCGTCACGGGCCGGTCGTAATTCTGGCTCCAGCGCAGCACACCGGTGCGCGCGTCGGTTAACTGCGCGTTCATATGCACCGTCCCCGCAGCCTGCCGGACGGAGCCTTCAACGAGGAAGGCGACGCCCAGTTCGCGGCTGATCGCGCGCAGGTCCCGCGGCAAACCATGCTTGTAGGTCGCGACGCTATCGCGGTTCACTACCTTGAGCTGCGCGACACGAGCGAGATCGGTGAGCAGCTCGTCTTGAACGCCATCGACGAAATTCGCGCTGCCCGGGTCGCCATTGAGATTTTGAAAAGGCAGCACCGCGATGCTTCTGGGCAGGATCGCCGGGTCGGCCGGCGGCGGATGCGACTGTGAGAAAAAATAGGCCGCACCTCCCAGGGCCAGAAGGCAGACCGATGCCCCCGTGACAATGCTCTTCCAGCCCGCGCGGCGGAGGGGCGGCGGGGCCAGGCGCGCCTCAATCTCGCGCGCGCTCGGACGTGCCGCGGGCTCGGGCGCGAGCATCGCAAGCAACAGCGTCACCAGGCGCTTCGGGACGTGGGCCGATTTTAACTGCTCCTCGGGAGGCCGGGCCGGGGCCGCGTCGCCGAAAGGGGTGTGACCCGTAAGCAGAAACCAAAGGGTGGCGCCTAACGAGTAAATATCCGAGCGAACGTCGACTTTGACGCGCCGGAGTTGCTCGGGGCTGGCGAACGCAGGCGTGCCGAGGAAGCCGCCGCCGGTGAGGGCGCGCGTCTCTTCGTTCTCGCTCAGCGCTTTCGCCAGTCCGAAGTCGATGACCTTGATCGTGACCTTTCCGGCTTCATCGGTCCCGGCGACCATGACGTTCGCGGGCTTCAAGTCGCGGTGAACGATCCCGCCTTTGCCCGCAGCGATCAGGGCGCTAACGATCTGGCGCGCGATCTCGATCACGGTGAGCACGTCCAGCGGTCCGGTGCGGCGGACGAGTTGATCAAGCGTCTCGCCTTCGATCAACTCCATCGCGCTGAAACAGTGACCGCTGTCTTCATCGATCCCGAACTGATAGATCGCGGCCACGTGAGGATGATGCAATGAAGCCGCCGCCCTGGCCTCGCGGACGAACCGTTCGCGCGCCTCGGCCCCCCGCTGGCAAAACTCCGGACCGATCAGCTTCAGCGCGACCGCGCGCTCGAGGGAAATGTCCTGCGCGCGATAGGTCACACCCATCGCGCCGCGGCCGAGTTCCCAAGGCGTGCCGTCGTCATGGCGCTCGATCCGATACGTTCCCAGCGTTTCGGGAACCTCGGCCGGGCCCACTTCGCCCTCTCTCTCCAAGCCAGCCTGGAGGAGGCAGCCGAGGCACCCGATCTCACCGGAACCGGTCGTTTCGATGCGAGCCCCGCAGTTCGCACAAATCACTGCTGAAGGGGTGGGAAGCATCCAAGTTTTAACGGACGGTGCACGTCTAGCTCTGCGCCGCGATCACTTGGCAAAGGTAACGTATTTCGTCATCGACCGCTTCGGGTCGCAGGACAGTGCCTCGCACTTCTTCGCGCAGGATCGCCCGGTAGCGCGCTCGTAGACGGTTGACGTCTTTGCGCAGCGTGGCCGCGGGTCGATGTAATCGCGCGACGAGCTCGTCGTAGGGGGTGCTCTCTTCACCGGCCGCGATAAGATGCGGACGGAGGCTTTCGAACAGGGTTGATTTGCCGGCGAGCGCGTTCTCCTGCGCCAGACGGTCCAGCGTATGCCGGAGAAGAGCGGCCGCCCACTCGCGATCAAAGAGAACGCTCGGGCTCGATTTTTCCGCACCGAGCACGTTTGCCTCCATTTCCACGATCGCCTTCTCATCGAAAGGTTCATGGACTTTGCCGCCACCACGCTTTTGGGCCCTCTGGCCAGCGCGTGCATCCGCGGCGTAGTGCCGGAGAGCGCCGAGAAGGAAAGAGCGAAAACGCCCTTTCTCGCGATCGGCCCGACGGTAAGAGCGATCGCGGATGAGTTCTGCGAAAAAGCCCTGGGTCAGATCCTGCGCATCTTCCGCCCCCCAACCTTCCCGGCGGAGGAAAAGATAGAGCGGTCGCCAGTAAATCCGGCAGAGTTCCGAGAGCGCCGCCCCGGCGGTGGGGGAAGCGGAGTCGGGTTCACCAGCGGCGACCACCACCGTCCAGCGGGTGGCCGCGAACTGACCGTCAGACAGGCAGTTCTGAAGGATTTCGGCGCTCACGATGGTGGTTATGCAGAAGCTGGGTCATTAAAACAAGAAAAGACCTGTAACAATCCTGACAGGTTTGCGCGGGAAGCCAGGTCCATTTTTTGGGGTGTTTCGAGAGGCAGCCCGGCCTCCCACCGCGAGATCGGCCTAACGAACAAACGAGCCCATTCGCTCGCGCCTAGCCTTCGGACGATTCCGGCACGGCCTTTTCCGCGGCCACGAAACCGATCTTCGAATGCGTGCCGTCGCAGAACGGCTTCTCCGTCGAAGCGCCGCAACGGCAGAGCGCCATCCGCTTTTCCGCGGGATAGCTTTTTCCGTCCGCGTCTTTCAACTCCACTTCGCCCTTCACGATGTAGGGGCCGTTCTTGATAATCTCAATCGTCGCGTCAGCCATGGACAGACCTTCGCATTCCCAGGCTTAAAAAGAAAACTGCGGCAGCGAAGCGACGAGCGCCTACTCGTCGCCACGGTCGAGCGACGATAGCTTCTCGAGCCGATTTCTTCGGACGATCGGCTTTCGGCTCTCGCTCGACGCTGAATTGGTTGCCGGCTGAAAGTCACTTAGCACCAGAGTTGTGTCATCGTAGGTAACCAGGAAGCTGCCGAGTGGATCACCTATTGGATTATTATCAACATCGAATCCGACATAACTGGTAACGCGACTTCCGCTCGGGACGTTGGCGAACTGGCCGACAATCTGGTTTGCGGTCATCACCGTGATTGTATCCGACTGAGAGAGCTGCGAGACATCGTCCACCCCGCTTTGGAGTGAGCCGGCGAGAGTTACTGTGCCGTTGACGCTCATCGTGGCGAGCGTGTTGGCATCAAGAACATGAAAGCGCAGAATGCTTTGCGCCGGCAAGTTGAAGTTACCGGTGACGAGAAGGTTCGCCGGAAGGTAAGCGGGGTCGGTCGGAAAACCGGGCTCACCGGCGAGGGCGTAACCAGTCATGGGCCAGAGACCGAGGAAGCCGCTTTGAATCGTCAAATTGCCCCGCACAGTCATTTGTGTGCCACCGAAAATACTGAGCCGGCTGGTGCTGGTGAAATCGCCTTTGGTGGTGAGATTGCGGTCGCCAACAAGAAGGCGCGCGCTGGTTGCGAGATTGCGCAGGGCGTTCCGTCCACTGCTGTCTCGGAAGCCGGTGTTCGGACCGAAGAGAAGGAGCGAAGCTTCGCTGGTCACAATGTCGATCGCCTTGCCGCCGCCGAGAACTTGCGTGGTCGCACTGGCCCCGTTCGCCGCGTGCCAGGCAAAAATGCTTTTATGCAGTGTCTGGGTATTCGCATCATAGTTAGTCAAAGTCCCGTTGATTACCATGCGGGCGTCGCCGACGGGGCCGGCCGCTGCGAGAGTTAGAAAACCGTTGGTGTTTGGATCGAGGGGATATCCGATGCCCGTGTAATCCCGATTAATAGTCAGCGTCGTCGTTTCATCCCCCGCAATAGAGCCCGGATCGGTCGCGAAGATAACGACTTCGCCTTCGTTAACGAAAGAGCCTTCGGTTGTGAAATTTCGACCGACTTCCAGGGCGAAATAGCCATAGAGGAGATTGTGCCGGAAGTGTGCAAGAGCATCCGTTCCGTTTTCATCTACGATGTATGTCCCGGCACCAATCAGCTCGATGCCGGTGTTACTTTTGACAATGTTAGCGCCATTAAATTTAAGCGTCGCGGTTCGTCCGGCGCTGGCCGCCGCGCCATAGGCATAGCCCGTGTTCAGCGTCGTTCCGGAAAAATCGGCCAAGTCGCCAAGGTCTCCCGTGACGTCCTTCGTGTCGGCAAAGAAATACGGAAAACCGCCTACGCCGACCCTTGTCTGCAAGGAGGAAAAATCATGATCAATGCAAAACAGAAGGGGCGCCGGGCCGCCGCAGAATACGGACTCGCCCGGCGCGAAGGTGATGCGATTGACCGCGACGTCGAGATCGAGAGTGAGAAACACATTCGCGATCCGCACCGCGAACGTGTCGCTCCCGTTATTGTTTGGAACGACTGGTGGGGACCAATTGGCCGAGTCGCCCCAGTTGCCTTCGATCGGCCCGATGTAGGTGGAAGTGAGGGTCGCAGCGCGCGTCATGGGTACGGCCAGCAGGCAGAGGAGAAGAAGCGTATTTCGCAGCAGGATGGTTTTCATAATGATTGTGCTTTCCCATTCCTTTGGAAAATTTTCGGGCGCGTGACAAAAAATTTTCGCGCGACACAGCGCCTCTCGATCTGCCACTCGCTGATCGCGGAGCTATTCCGCGCCGTTGCGGGGAACTTCGGTATCGAGTGGCACAACGACGTCTCGGGCCGCCATCAGCTTCTGAAAACGCGGGTCGCCGCGCACCTTGTCGTAGAAGGGGGCGAAGCGCAGGTCGTTGACGTAGGCGCCGCAAGGAGTCTGGAGGGAGTGGGCAAGGATCGGCATTGCCCAATCCAGCTCCCCCAACTGCAAATAAATATTAGCGAGATTTTCCTGCATTCCCGCACCCATGGCTTTATCCGTCGATTCGGGAATGATCTCGGTCGCCCTCTTCGCCTCGCGGATGGCGTCCGCCTTGCGTCCGAGCCCGGCATAAAGTTCCGCCGCGACCGCATGCCAGCCGGCATCGAGCGGCCGTTCGGCGAGCGTGCGTTCGATCGCCGGCCTCGCCGCCTCGTAGGCGGCATGCGCTTTCACCTGATCGCCGGTGAGATCGTAGAGGTTGCCGAGCATGAGTGCCTTGGGAATTGGCCAAAGCCCCCGGCGATGAAAAGTCTCGGCCGGGTCGTCAAGCAGGACGCGTATCGCCTCATTGTATCTATGGAGAAGTTTGTAGCACTCGGAACGTCCGACGGTGAAAAAACCTTCCGGCCCCGTGCCGGAGCGCGGCCGGCTGAGCATCTTTTCCACCAGGCTGAGGTCGCCTTTCCACCAAAAAAGCAGGTGGGCCTGATGCGAAGCGTAATACCAAGAGTCGGGCTGGAGAGCGAGCACGCGATCGAGCGCTTCCCAGGCGGCCGGGAAGTTCCGTGTGATTTCGTAGTTGAAAAAAAGGCGATGCCAGCGCTCGACCGTCAGGGGATCGAGGAGCGCGGCCTCCTTCAGGTGAGCGGTACAATCAGCCCATTTGCCTTGATGACGCTCGATCCGGCTGATGGCGGTAAGGATGTTTGGGTCGTTAGGCGAGCCGCGCAGGGCGATGGCAAACTCGGCCATCGCTTTCTCCGGTTCGCTGGCCGCGCCCGACCAGCCTTCTCTCGCGTAATATTTCCCCAAGGCCATATGCGCCTCGGGCAGGTCTGGCTGAAGACGAAGCGCTGCTTGCGCGCTCGTCAGCGCCTTTGCGTAACGCGCAGGCGCCGGGTCATACGATTCCTCGAGGGACATCTGCAGTTGCGATAATTGCGCGTAGGCGAGCGCAAATTCCGGGTCGAGTTGAATCGCTTGTTGGAAGAGTTTCTCAGCCTTGCGCATTTCATCCTGCACTGCCCAATAGTGGGCGATCTCGTTCGCCTGAATGTAGAGGAGAAAGGCCTCGCCGTTGTGCGTCGGGACGCGCTCCAGGCGCGCTCGCTCCGGCGCGGAAAGACTAACTCGCAAAGCCGCCGCGATGCGCGAGGCGAGATCGCTTTGGATGGCGAAGGCGTCGGTGATCTCACGATCGTAATTCTCGGCCCAGAGCTGCGCGCCGCTCGCGGAATCGATCAGTTGCACGTTGATCCGCGCGCGACTTCCGGCGCGCCGGATGCTGCCCTCGAGGATCGCGCCGACCTGCAGAGCCGCGCCGATCGCGCGCAGATCGTGCGGCACCCCGCGGTATTGCAGGACGGAATTGCGCGCGATCACGTGGAGGGCGGCGATTTTCGAAAGACTCACGAGCAGGTCATCGTGCAGGCCGCTCGCGAAAAACGCGTTGGCGGGTTCGGTGCTCAGATTTTCAAAAGGCAGGACCGCGATACTTTTTTCGGAAGTGGCGAGACCGCGCGGCGACCGGATGCGGGAAGGAGCCGTCCAGTAAACGACCGCGACCGCCAGAGCGAGGACGGCCGCGAGACTGAGCAGGCGCCCTCCTCGTTTCGGCGCCCGCATCGCTTCGAGCTTCCCCGCTAGCTCGCTCACGCCGGGTCGCGCCGCGGGCTCGCGCGCGAGCATCGCGAGCAGGAGTGCACGGAAACGCGAGGGAACACCGGCAGCCTTTAGTTGTGCGAGCGGCGGCGAGGCTAAACTTCCGTCCGCGTCCGGCTCGCCCAACGGCGTTCGGCCGGTGAGCAAATACCAGAGCGTCGCGCCTAACGAATAGATATCCGAGCGCACATCCACGGCCTGGTTGCTCCATTGTTCCGGGCTGGCAAAGGCCGGCGTGCCGACAAAACCGCCGTGCGTCGCAAAGCGCGGGTCCGATGTTTCGGCGAGAGCCTTTGCGACCCCAAAATCGATGACTTTGATCGTGAAGACCGCGTCGTCCCCGCCATCAGTCATCATCAGATTCGCTGGCTTGATGTCGCGATGGACGAGGCGGCACGCTTCCGCGGCCAGGAGAGCGCTCGTGACCTGGCGCGCGATTTCGATCGTCGTCGGCAGATCGAGCGGCCCGTTGCGACGGACGCGCTCTTCCAAAGTTTCGCCCTCGATTAACTCCATCGCGTAAAAGCACTGACCGCTCTCTTCGTGAATCCCGAATTGGTGAACGGTTGAGATATGCGGGTGGCGCAAGGCTGCGGCGGCGCGCGCTTCGCGCAGAAAACGCTCGCGGGCTGCCTCGGCATTCGGCGTGCGCTCGAGGCCAATTATTTTTAAAGCCACCGCCCGACGCAGAAGGGAATCCATCGCCCGGTAAGTCACGCCCATCGCACCGCGACCCAGCTCCCATGGCCGACCGTCATCGTGTTTCTCGATCACATATTGACCGAACTGTTCGGCCTCGGATACGGCGCCCGAGTTTGCGAACCCGAGATGGAGCATGCAAACCATACAGCCAAGCTCCGATGACTCTGTCATCTCGAAGTCGGTGCCGCACCGTGTGCAGGTAGTCGTTTTCGCGGGGGCGGCTGAGCTCATCCGATTATGCCGAGGCCAACACCTGGCAGAGGTAGCGCAGTTCCTCGTCCACTTCGGCCGGGTCGCTGATCGTCCCGCGAACTTCCTCACGCAGAATCTCGCCGTAACGGGCGCGAAATCTTTCCACGTCCTTGCGCAAAGTCGCGGCCGGCCGGCGCACCCGCTCCGCTAGGTCAGCATAAGGCGTCGCATCTTCATCATCCGCGGAGAGGCGCGGCTTCAGCGCTTCAAACAGAACAGCTTTACCGGCAAAGGCGCACTCCTGCGACAGCCGAGCGAGCGTTTGCCGCAGGAGAGTCTCCGCCCATTCGCGATCATAAACGTGATCGGCCTTCCAGCGCTCGTTCCGCGGCACCTGCTGTTCCGCCTCCGCGAGGGCGAACTCATCGAAGGGCACAGGAACCTTTCCGCCGCCGCGTTTCTGCGCGTGCTCGCGATCACGCGCATCGGCGACGAAATGCTTGAGCCCGCCGAGAAGAAAAGAGCGGAAACGGCCGTTCGCGCGATTCGCTCGGAAGTAAGTGCGATCGCGGATCGTCTCGGCGAAAAACCCCTGGGTTAGATCCTGCGCATCTTCGGCGCGAATCCCCTGGCGGCGCAGGAAAAGATAAAGCGGCCGCCAGTAAATCCGGCAAAGCTCGGAGAGCGCATCGAGCGACTGGCTCGGTGTTGCCTCCGCGTCGCCGGCCGCGAGCACGAGCGTCCAGCGAGTCGAGGCGAAAACATCAGCCGCCGCGTTCGCCTCGAGACCGGGGTTCATCCCCTTCTTCCTACTCGAGCCGCCGAGGAAAAAGCAACCTGAATCCGCCGCGCAAAATCGTCATGCTTCGTGGAGCAAAGGCTTAGCAGCAGCTAGATCGGACCTCGTCGGTGCCGGCTGCGGCTGGATCCTGCGTTAGCGCACCGTCCCGGGATGCGCGAATCTCGTGCGCGTTCTGCAGTGACTCTGGTGCAGGGGAACAGACCAAACTGGACGCGAGGAAGCGCCTCCGGAGGGACTCGCCGCGGCGAGTCCGGGATGAACCGAAGCCGTCCAGCTTCGGAGTAATACCGGAAATGGTAGCCGCGTTTGCATGACGTGGGGGGATGCGGGGCAAACACGATGATTGCAGGAGGGTTATCCGGCACCCACCGCGCGACTGCGCGGTGGGGCTGTCTATGGGTCGCAACCAGTTGCTACCTGCTCAGCAGATAACCATGAGTGAGGCCGCTGCTGTCAGTAAAACCCCCAACGATGCCTAACGCGCTTATCCCATTCGCCGCCGCCGAATCGGCTCCCGGGATATTGATGGGAAAAAATTCACCATTGCGCAGCAGAAAAGCGTGATCCTTGATCCCCTTGTTAACAGAGTACCCGACGATATCGCCTTGCTGACTGATATCAGAGAGAAACGTAGAGGTAAACGTCTGACCTCCCGGCGCATCGATCGTGGTAAAGCTACCATTGCTAAGTAGAAAACCATGAATGATGAAGCTGCTATCATAATAGAACCCGACGATGTCGCCTCGCGAATTATTCCCGAGTGGTTCGGTGAAAGTGGATCCCGGGACGTCGATGGTCGTAAATGCGCCGTTATACAGATTGACCGTGAACGGTCCCATAGTACCACCGAAGCTCATGACAATGATGGTGTATTGGCCGGTAACTGGCGGATAAAAAGTGATCGTCTCGTCCGCGCCGGTGTCCTGGGCATCAACGACGATGTTTCCGTTCGGGTCTTTGATCGTGACGATCGCATCGAAGGAACTGCCTTCATCAGCCGTTACGGTCAGAACATACTTCTCCCCGGCCGTTAACGAAGGAGTGGTGAAGGTGAGATCCATGTTGGTGAAGTCACCATGAGCTGTGTATATCGGATTCGGGTCGAAGTTCAATGCGTTCAGCAGAAAACCATGAATGCCACTGCTGTCACCATAGGTTCCGACGATGTCGCCTCCCGAATTAATATCGGCTGCGATGGTGAGATCGCTTCCCGGGATATCAATGGTGGTAAAGACACCGTTGCTCAGCAGATAACCATGACTGTTGTTGCTGCTGCTGTTTGTATACGAGCCCACGATCTCGCCTTGCCGGTTGATCCCGCCCGTGTAGGTGGCAGTAGCTCCCGGGACATCAACGGTGGTAAAGGCACCGTTGCTCAGCAGAAAAGCATGCGTCCCACTGCCGTCAGAAAAATTCCCGACGATGTCGCCTCCCGCGTTGATCCGGCCCGCGACGGTGCTAGTGGCCCCGGGTACGTCGATTTGCGTGACCGTCTGCGGGAGGCTCGGGTCGCCTGGCGACTGCTGCGCGGAGAGCCCGACCGAGGTCGCGGCGAAGGCCGCGACGATGACTGCTATTTGTTTTGTTAAGTGCATTTGATTCTCCTTTTATTGGTTGTGTTGTTGCTTATTGCTTAATGAAGAGGACTCTTTGTCCTAAGGGTGTTCGAGAACTGATTGGCCAAAATATTATTACCCGGCGACACGAGTAAACCGACCTCGGCTTCGTTTATCGTATTACCTTGAATCGTATTGTTCGCACCCTGCACAAACAATGCCACAACGCTGTTGGTGATCCTGTTGTCCTTAAAGACGTTGTCGTCACCCACCACCAGAAATCCGTTGGCGCCGGTGCTGTCAAACACCGTCTTATTGACATAGCTTACTCTATTTCCATCCCCCTGAATTCCGAAATTGCCGCGGCCGATAACATTTCCAATTACGCTGGCGTCCTCCAAGCCGGAAAAAGCGATATTGCTGGAATAAAATATACAGTTGGGGCAATCGGGATTGAAGTGATTTGTAACAATATTTCCCTCGATCCGGACGGTAGCTCCGTCTACGAGATTGATTCCCGCCTGTGAATAAGAAGCACTCGCTCCGAGCCCTGTGACTACGGTCTTGATCGCGGACAGAGATACCCCGGCACCGTCGCTAAAAATGCCGTTCGCGTCGTAATCGTGAATGCTACTGTCCTTAACCGTAACCTGTAAGCCGCCTCCGTCAGTGCTTAGGATGTCGAGCGCATCGCCAAAGGCGCATCCCGCCGGGCTGAGCAAGTTTTTGATGACCACGGACTCGACCTTTCCGGAGGCGTTCGGGAAAAATATTCCGTTGATCAATGGAAAATCGCCGCTGCAAACGACCCCGTTCTTGATACCATCGACGGCGATGTTTCGAATGGTTACGCCAGAGGTGTCCTGCACGAGAATCATCGTGGCGTTTGGAGTTCCATTGAAATCAGAGTTGGCGACGACGTGCGAGGGCTGCACGACAGCCGCGTTTTTTCCGTCGCGTACGATTCCCTCGAGGGTTAGCGGTTTGGCGATCTCCACTTGCTCGTCGTAGGTGCCGGTGCAGACCTGGATCGTGTCGCCAGACATAGCCGCGTCCACCGCGGCCTGGATCGTGTTAAATCCCGCGTCCGGACATTCCGTCTTGTTGTCATCCACGAGAAGTGTGCTGGCGAGTGCTGATGAGCCCCATAAGAGCAACGAGATCGTCATCAACGCGCTGCTGGATGTTAGTCTTGTGATTTGTGTTTTCATTTTTTTGTCTTTTCTTTTTTTGGTGTGCTTTATTTTGCTAATCTATCGCTGCGAGGGTTGTTTTCCTCGAAATTATCAGGGGGGCCAGCAGTGCTACGACGACGAAGCGAGGATAGGAGTTTCATTTTCGTCTTTCTCTTTGCGGACACTTGTCCGTTTCCTATTCCTTCGGAAAATTTTCGGCCGCGTTGCAGAAATTCTTTAAATTCTTTTGCGATACCGGTTCGAAGGAGAGCCGCTGCCTAAAGAAGACGAGCGCTCCCCCGGAATCCTCAGCGCGACCTGGTAAACATTGGGCCATTGCGCTGAGCTTCTGAAATCCCGAGTGGCCGCGCAGCGGGGCCCAGACGGATCTCGTTACCTCGTAGTGTTTTGCGGCGAGAATGAGGCGACGATTTTTTCAAACCGCGGATCGCCTCGCAGCGGATCCTACCAGGGTTGCCGCTTCAGTTGGCCGTAGTTTATTAAGCCAGGGTTCTGTGCGGCGGTTGCCAGTTCCTTCAAGGCAAGATCCTTCTCGCCTGTCCATGGCAAAGGATCGCGGTAGAGCCCCGCCATCCGGATGACGTTGCGCCGCTTCCGTGCGGCGAAGAATTGCCGGGATCCATTACGCCAGGCCCATTCTTTGCAGTAATTCTTCGAAACGGCGGTCGGCGCGCAGACTATCGAAGGCTGGGTCGACCTTGATTTCGGTCAGCCATTGTGCGCGCTCGGTGAAGGCTTCTTCCAACCAGAAAAAGGCCTCGTCTTTTTCGCCCAGGCCGATGTGGACCAAGGCAACTACCACCGCCTGGAGGTAACGCCCTCGCCGCAGTTTCATGATTTCGGCCAAGACCTGCCGCGCCTCCGCTTTCCGCCCCGATCGCCCAAGCGCGTAGCCGGTGCCCGCCAACATGTCGCCGTTCTGCTCGAGCTGTTGCGCGAGCGCAAACTCGGCCAGGGCTTCGCCGAATCGCTCCTGATACATATAGGTGAATCCCAGGTAGAGGTGAGCCATCCAGAAGTCGGGATCTGTCCGCACCGTCTCTCGCAGCTCCTGGACGGCACGGTCGTATTGCCGCGCGAAAGAATAACCATGGCGTCCCAAAGTCACCGCGACGACAAGCGCGAGGGGATCGAGGAGCTGCGCCCGTTCCGCTTCGGCGATTGCTTCGCTGCGTCGGCCGAGACAGCCCAGATATTCCGCATACCACATCCGCGCCATGACGTTGCTCGGGTTTAGCTCGAGGGCTCGCCGGTATTCCTGTTCCGCACCCGCCCAGTCCCAGTAGTAATCCTTTTTCCCAACCGCCAGCGAGACGTGGGCTTCGCTCAGCGTGTCATCCAACTCCAGCGCTCTTTCTGCGGCGGCTCTCGCTTTGGGATAAGACTTATGAGGAGACTCATAGCCCCAGCACCCGAGAATAGTGTAACAGTCAGCCAGGCCGGCCCAGCTCCGCGCGTTACCGGGATCGATGTCGATCGCCGCGTTGAAGTCTTTGATCGCTGCTTGCAGCCCAGCTTCGGTCCGCTTGCCCCAGTGGTGACGACCGCAGAAATAGAGGTGGTGAGCTTTTGCGACCTCGGTGTCGACGACCGCTCTCACGGGCTGAGCGCTACCTGCCGGACCGAGCAACGTCACGCGAAGTCGCTCGCCAACGGCGGTTGCGATCTCCTCCTGCACGGCAAAGACGTCTTTCAGCTCGCGATCATAGTTTTCCGTCCAGAGCTGGGTGCCATCCGCTGCCCTGACCAGCCCCACAGTGATCCGCACACGATCGTTGAACTTGCGCACGCTGCCTTCCAGGAGATTCGCCACGCCCAGGATCTGCCCGATGGCCCGCGAATCTTGCGTCCCTCCTTTTAAGGCAAAGGAAGAGTTACGCCCGATCACCAGCAAAGGCCGTATTCGGCCAAGGCGGTTGATGAGTTCCTCTGTCAGCCCATCGGAAAAGTGTTCCTGTGCGGGGTCACCGCTTTGATTCGCAAACGGTAGCACCACGAGCGACTTGCTATCGGCCACGACGGACGCGCCATCTGTCTCACGCTTGATGCCTTTCGGCCTACTTTTAGAGGCCCAGAGCAAAATGAGAGCGATGGGAAAGCCGAGGATCAAGAGCAAAACGACCAAGCGCACCGCCCAGTTCGAGATCCCGAAAAACGGGAAAACGTGAGTCGCCACCTGAATGAGAAACCACCCGACAACGACAGAGACGACGGCCGCGGCGATCGCGAAATAAGGAACAAATCTTTGGCCCGCGGAGGGTTGGCTCGAAATGCTTTCCAGCTCCTTGGCGAGCGTTTCGACACCGGGACGGGCCGCCGGTTCCTCCGCAAGCATCGAACTCAGCAGTTTGCTCACGGTGAACGGAACTCCCGCCGATTTGAGCTGCTGGCTCAAGGCCGCCAAACCCGTGGTGCGATCGAGCGGTGGCATCCTTCCGGTCAGCAGGCAGGCCAGCGTCGCGCCTAACGAGTAAATGTCGGAACGCACGTCAACCGCCGTGCCTTGCATCTGCTCCGGGCTGGAGAAGGCCGGCGTTCCGACAAAACCACCATGAGTGAGGGTGCGTGCGTCAGGCGCTTCATGCAGAGCTTTCGCGACCCCGAAGTCGATCACCTTTACTGCGACATTCTTATTCCCTTTCTCGGTCGTAATCATGATGTTGCCGGGTTTCAAATCCCGATGCACCAAGCCGCGATTTTCTGCTGCTGCCAAGGCCGCAGTGACCTGACGCGCGACCGTGAGGACAGTCGTTAAATCGAGCGGTCCCGTTCGTCGTACACGTTCTTCAAGGGTTTCGCCTTCGACCAGTTCCATCGCGCAAAAGTACTGGCCGCTCTCGTCATCCAGCCCGAATTGATAGACGATCGCCACATTCGGGTGGCGCAAGGCCGCCGCCGCGCGCGCCTCACGCATGAAGCGCTCGCGCGCGTCCGAGCCACCCTGAGCGAAATCGCCTTTGATAATCTTGAGTGCGACCCGGCGCTGCAGAGAGGCATCCTCGGCGAGAAAGGTGATGCCCATCGCGCCTCGACCCAGCTCGTGAAGCGAACCATCCTCGTGTCGGGCGATGACGTAGGCACCGAATGAAGCCGGCGTAGCGGAATTCATCGTCTCGACAGACTCTTCTTCCGAGCCTGTGCGGAGAAGGCAGGAGAGACAGCCAAGGTCGCCTGAGGCCGTCGTGACAATGCTGCTGCCGCAAGTCGTGCAGACTCCGCCGGCAGCGCTGGAGAAAGACATGGTCTCGTTAGGCTTGAGCCAGGACCTGGCAGAGGTAACGCAACTCGTCCGCGACTTCGGCTGGATCACTGAGCGTGCCGCGGACTTCCTCGCGCAGGATGGCCCGAAAACGGGAGCGCAGCCGCCCCACGTCGCTGCGCAGGGTAACGATGCCGCGATTCAGCTGCCGCGCGATTTGCTCGTAAGGAATGGCCTCCTCGCCGCTCGGCAGGTAAGACCGCAAAGCCTGAAAAAGGGCGGACTTTCCTTTGATGGCTGATTCCTGCGCGACCCTTTCCATGGCCTGGCGCAGAAGCGCCGCCGCCCACTCGCGCTCGTAAAGAGCATCCGCGCTGCCGCGGGAGACGGAAGGAAATTGAGTCTCAACTTCCTGGAGTGCCTCTTCGTCGAGCGGCTGAAACAGTTTTCCGCCGCCGCGCTTGAGGGCGTGCGCGCGGTCATGTTCGTCGGCTACGAAATGTTTCAAGGCGCCGAGGAGAAAGGAGCGAAAGCGGCCCTTCTCCTGCGTGGCCCGCGAGTAGGAGCGACTCTCGATCAGGTCGGCAAAAAAGCCCTGGGTCAGATCCTGGGCGTCGGCCGGGGCATGGCCCTGACGGCGCAGGAAAAGATAAAGCGGTCGCCAATAAATCCGGCAAAGTTCCGAGAGCGCGTCGAGCGACTGATGGGTGGCGGCCTCGCCGTCGCCCGCGGCGAGGACCAGCGTCCAACGGGTCGAGGCAAAAGCATCAGCCGCCGCGTTCGCCTCGAGGGCACTGGCGTTCATCCCGCGCTTTTTACTCGACCTGCCGAGGAAAAAGCAACCCGATTCCGCGAGGCGCGCGCCTAACGATTTGTGAAACTGAAACGCAGTGCCTGACGGAGGCGCGACGGTAAGATGGGCAAATGGCAACGTTCGATCAGAAAGGTGATCACGCCGGCGAGTTCTTTGAAGATGTAATTCTTGTTCACTGCGCCCTGCAGATAATGCTCGCCGCTACTGCCGCCGGTCCCGACCCGGGTGCCGATCATGCGCCGGACCATCTGCAGATGGCGGTAGCGAAAGTTCGCCAGTTGCTCGTCGATTTCGATGAGGGAATTGAGGAGCGCGAAGGGCAACCGACAGAGCGGCTCATCGCGGTAAAGCATGATGAAAAGTGCCGCGCGCAACGACGCCGGCGAGAAGTCTCCCCAGCCGGTGTGGAAGAAGATGTCGTCGAACTTGCCTAACAAGTCGGGTTTGTCGTCACGCACGGAAAGGCTGTGCTCGTAAAGCAAGCGGTAGCATTGCCAGAAGGGGGAGGCGCCGTTTTCGCTGGGCTCGGCCGGCGTTTCGCTCCAGCCGGTCCAGAATTCCTCCTCGAAAAACGGGGCGCGCGCCAGCCAGCGCTCGACCAGCTGGAGGATGCTCGGCTTTTGCTCGAACTCGGTGATCTCGGCGAAGTCCTGCTGATTGAATCCGCCCAGCTCGGTGTGCTTGTAGTAGTCGGGCCGGAAGCGCGCTGCCATGCGCAAGCCTAACGACGCTTCGATCTCGCGGAATTGTTTGCTCTGGAACCCGGAGGCGCCGTGGAGCAGGTCGCGGAATTCGAGGAAATCGAGCGGGGTCATTGTCTCCAGCACGTCGACCTGGTGGTTGAGCAGCTTCCAGATTTCGACCACGCGTTTGAAACGGTGCACGACCACATTCATGTCCGGGCCGTCGTCGTCGGCTTGCGGCTTGCTCAGCACTTCGCCGCAGGCGGTGATCTCGTGCAGGATCTGTTTGAACCAGAGCTCGTAGGCCTGGTGGATGACGATAAAAAGCATCTCATCGTGCGCGATTAATTTTCCTTCGCGCAGGCTGAGCGGTTTTTGCAGCTCGAGGAGCCGGTCGATCCCAAGGTAGTCGCCGTAGTACTGCGGCTCGCGCTCGTGATTCATCGGGCATTCCATCGCGCGAGTGTCGCGCAGCACGGCGGTCGGCGTCAATCCAGCGCTCCCCGGTTTGCGCTTCGACCGGAGCGGCCGATTTTCGGCGATGGTGAAAAAGCTCCCTCTCCCAAAATCGCTCCTCGCTCTCGTCCTGATTGCTTCCGCATTACCGGCGGCGGCTGCGCCTGACGAATCCAGCTCCGGCAAGAAGCCGTTCACGTTCGAGACGATGATGCAGCTCAAACGGCTCGGGGAGCCGGTTCCATCGCCGGATGGGAAATGGGTGGCCTTCGCCGCGACCGAGGTAAACCTCGCGGAGAACACGAAGAAGTCGCACCTCTGGATTGTCCCCGCAGAGGGAGGAGAGGCGCGGCGGCTGAACCAGTCGCCTAACGAGGAGGAGCGGCCGCGTTTTTCCCCGGACGGGAAGCAACTCCTCTTCACGTCCAAAGCGACCGATCCGACGCAGCTTTGGATCGTTGCCTTCGATCCTGCCGCTGGGAAATTAAGTGGCACAGCGCGTCAGGTGACCTCGCTCTCGACCGGCGCGGACGGCGCGATCTGGTCCCCCGACGGGAAGAAGATCGTTTTCGTCTCTGCCGTTTACCCCGAATGCCAGGACGATGCCTGCAACCGGCAACGCGACGAGGACCTGAAAAAGAGCAAGGTGAAGGCGCAGGTTTTCAAGCACCTGCTCTTCCGGCACTGGTCCGCTTACACGGAGTTCAAGCGCAGCCATCTTTTCGTCGCGAGCCCGGAAGGAAAGGAGACGCCGCGCGATCTCACTCCCGGTGATCATGACGTTCCGCCTTTCTCGTTAGGCGGATCCGATATGTATGACGTCTCGCCGGACGGACAGGAACTCGCCTACACCAGCAACATCGACGAAGTCGGCGCGACGAGCACGAACAACGAAATTTTCCTGGTGCCGCTGAGCGGCGGGGAACCGAAGAAGATTTCCACCAGCCCGGGCAGCGACTCGACTCCGCGCTATTCACCCGATGGGAAATCGATCGCCTGGCTCTCCCAGGCGCGGGCCGGTTATGAGAGTGATCGGTTCACCCTCGCGCTCTACGATCACGGCTCGGGCAAAGTCCGGATCGCGACGCAGGAGTTCGATCGTTGGATCGGCAGTTTCGTTTGGGCGACAGACTCGCAGTCAGTTATCTGCACCGCGGAGGACCATGGGGAAGCGCCGATCTACCGGCTCTCGCTCGATGCCAACCAACCGACGGAACTAGCGCGACTGCACGCCGGCGATCTGGCGCTGACCGCGGACGGGAAGACGCTCTTCTTCAGCCGCGATTCGATTCAGGCCCCGGCGGAGATCTGGCGCCTGGATGTTTCGCAAAAAGCCGAGCCGATCGCGGTGACGCACGTGAACGATGCGATCCTCGCGCAGGTCGCGATGCAGCCGATCGAGTCGTTCACTTTCCAAGCTTCGGACGGCGTGGAGATACAGGGCTTTCTCGTGAAGCCGCCAGGGTTCGATGCGAGCAAGAAGTATCCGGTAAAATACCTGATCCACGGCGGGCCGGAAGGGGCGTGGGGCGATGACTGGTCTTACCGCTGGAATCCGGAGCTCTTCGCCGCCAATGGCTATGTCGTGGTGATGGTGAATCCGCGCGGTTCGACCGGATACGGGCAGAAGTTTACCGAAGGCGTGATCGAGCAGTGGGGCGGGACGCCGTTTCATGACTTGATGCAAGGCCTCGATTACGCGGAGAAGAGTTACCCATTCATCGATAAGAATCGCGAAGCGGCGCTGGGCGCGAGTTATGGCGGGTATATGATTGATTGGATCCTGGGTCATAGCGATCGCTTTAAGTGTCTGGTGACTCATGACGGAATCTTCAACACCGAGTCAGCCTACGGCACGACGGAAGAGCTTTGGTTTCCAGAGAAGGAATTCGGGGGGCCTCCCTGGAAAAACCGCGAGATGTATCGCAAATGGTCACCGGCGCTTTCGGCCGAGAAGTTCAAAACGCCGACGCTCGTGGTGCACGGCCAGCTTGACTACCGGCTCGATGTCTCCCAGGGCTTCGACCTTTTCACGACCCTGCAAAGACTTAACGTCCCATCGGAGATGCTCTACTTTCCCGATGAAGGTCATTGGGTGCTGAAGCCGCAGAACGGCCAGCTTTGGTATAAGACGGTGAACGACTGGGTGGACCGCTGGACGCGCCTGTAGCCGCTTCGCTGTGCGAAGCGCGGGTATTCACGCATTCGTAGCGACGTCTCCCCCGCGTCGCCCACAGGGCGACGGCTACAGAGTCGTCACGCGAATCGCGCCGTTGTCGTTTCGCCTAACGAAAGCC
Source organism: Chthoniobacterales bacterium (assembly GCA_038240025.1). Lineage (GTDB taxonomy): Bacteria > Verrucomicrobiota > Verrucomicrobiia > Chthoniobacterales > UBA10450 > Palsa-1392. Next base: position 66,996 of record JBBSED010000009.1, on the reverse strand, counting down.
GATTTGAGGTTTCGGGGGCGGCTTGGGAGGCGCCATCAACTCGCGAATGGCGTCGAAGACGATGCGAAATTGCGCGTCGTATTGTTGTTCGAGCGCGTCGAGCTTGCGCGCGAGCTCGGTGTTGGAAAGCAGCATCTCGCGCAAACGCACGAAGGTGCGCATGATGGCGATGTTCACCTGCACCGCGCGCGGGCTGCGCAGGACGCTGGAAAGCATGGCGACACCTTGTTCTGTGAAGGCATAAGGCAACGCCCGCCGAATGCCGCCGTGCTTTGAAGTGCCAAATTGGTACTTCAAGTTTTCCCATTCCGGAACCGTGAGTTGAAACATGAAGTCCTCTGGGAAACGCGAGAGGTTCGTAACACCGTGCGATTCAGTGTCTTGGTCTCGACTCCGTAGAGCTCGGCCAAGTCGAAAGCCAGCATCACCTTCTGCCCGCGCAGCAGGTATATCCGGCGCTCGACCTGAAGCTCGCTTATCTCCGCCGCCGGCCGAAGGAATAGCCGCGATGGGTGCGGCCGCCGCCGATGGCGCGCTTGCCGCCGCTCGCGGATTCCGGCTCGAAGAGGACGGTGTAGATGTAGGGAAACTTATCGAGTTTCAGGCGCGGTATCTTCTGCCCAATGAAGCGCTCGATCGCCTGGAGCGAGGGCAGTTCCTCGCCGTTCATCAGGGTGAAAGCGTCGCCGACTTTCTGCGCGCGGCCAGTGCGCCCAATCCGGTGAACGTAATCCTCCGGATGCTCGGGAACGTCGTAGTTGATCACGTGGGTGACGCCCGCGATGTCGATGCCGCGCGCCGCAATATCGGTCGCGACCATCACTTCATATTTGCCCGATTTGAAGCCTTCGAGCGCTTCCACGCGCTCGCGCTGGGTGCGGTTGGAATGGAGAACCGCGACCGCGTGTTTACCCAACTTCAACTGCGACGCGATCCGATCGGCGCCGTGTTTCGTCCGGGAAAAAATGAGGGCACTGTCGAAATTCGTGCGCTCGAGCAGCGCCATGAGCAGGTCGAATTTCTGCTCGGCCGCGACCGGATACACCGCGTGCGTCACAGTCTCGGCCGGCGAGCGGTTCGCTCCGATCTCGACCACTTCCGGCTCGCGCAGAACCCAGGCGGCGAGCCGCTCGATCTCGGGTGGCAAAGTCGCGGAGAAAAGAAGCGTCTGCCGATCGGTGGAGATTTTTTCGACGATCCGCCGGACATCCGGGAGAAAGCCCATGTCGAGCATGCGATCGACTTCATCGAGCACGAGGATGTTGACGTTGCGGAAATTCATCGCGCCCTGCTCGAGCAGATCAAGCAAGCGGCCGGGCGTGGCGCAGACGATGTCGGTGCCGGCGGCGGCTTCTTCCTTTTGCTTGCCGTAGCCGACGCCGCCATGCACGACCGAGACTCGGAGATCGGTATACCGCCCGTAATCGCGGAAGGCGGTTTCGACCTGCGCGGCTAACTCGCGCGTCGGCTCGAGGATGAGGCAGCGGAAAGCGCCGTGCTTTGCGAGCAGGGTCAGAATAGGCAGCGCGAAGGCCGCCGTCTTACCGGTGCCGGTTTGCGCGGTGCCGATAAGATCCTTACCGGAGAGAACGATGGGAAAAGCGCGGAGTTGAATCGGCGTGGGCTCAGAAAAACCCATCGCCTGTGTTCCGCGCACGACTTCCTGGGATAGCCCGAAGTTGTTGAAAGACACAGGCGGGGACAGTAGATCGGTTAGGCGCAGAAGCAACCGGGTGGGTTTTTGGCTTCGCGTTCGCGCTGCTGGGGGCAGGCCTCCGACTTGCACTTACTCTTTAACTTACACTTACACTTTTCGAGTCCTGGGAGTGTAAGTGTAGGTTGAAGTGTAAGTGCAGGGAGATATACGGATGACCGCTACGACAAAAGCTTTGCGCATTTTTGTGCTCGCGGATACCCATGATCATCTCCCGGCGAATCTGGCGCAGCTAGCCGAGGGCGCGGATGAGATCTGGCACCTCGGCGACGTTTGCGCGCCGAGTCTGTTGCTGGAGATCGAAGGCTTGGGCCTGCCGGTGACGATCGTGCGCGGGAACTGCGACGCGAACTATGATTGGCCGCTGCTGGCGGACCTGAAACGGAACGGCGTCCGCTTCCGTCTCGTGCACATCCCGCCGACGCGCGCGCCGGAGGAAATAGACGTACTTTTGCACGCGCACACGCACGTGCCGCGCGACGAACGCATCGGAGGGGTGCGTTTTCTCAACCCCGGCTGCGTCACGCGCCCGAACCGCGGTGCGCCCGCGAGCGTGGCGATGCTCGACATTGCGGCCGATGGGAAGCTCAACTGGGTGCTGACCCGCCTAACGCGCTTGTAGCCGTTTCGCTGTGCGAAACGTGGGTATCGAAAATGATCGCGAGAGGCGTTGTCTTGCAGTGACGCCGATACCCGCGCTTCGCACAGCGAAGCAACTACAAGCTATTCCCCGGGTTTCTTCTCCGCGGCTTTCTTCGCCTTCTTCACCGGCTTGGAACCGGCTTCGCTGCTCGCCTCGGTGGTGGGAGATTTCTTCGCGCCTTTTTTGGCGTTTTTCTCTTCGGGCTGCGCTTCTTCGTCCAGCACCCGCGGCGCGTCCACCCATTCGAGGAAGGCGACCTTGGCGGAGTCACTCTTGCGCTGGCCCAGCTTGATGATGCGGGTGTAGCCGCCGGGGCGGGTCGAGCTGCGCGGCGCGATGTCGTCGAACAACTTTTTCACCGCGCCTTTTTGCTTGAGCACGGCGAGGGCGGTTCGGCGCGCGTGCAGCGAGCCGTCCTTGCCCAGGGTCACCATCTTTTCCGCGAGGGGTCGGACCGCCTTCGCTTTCGCGAGGGTGGTTTTGATGCGCTGATGTTCAATCAGGCTGCAGACCTGATTGGCGAGCAGCGACTTCCGATGCGCGGCGGTTAAGCCCAGTTTAACGGTTTTGTTTTGGTGCCTCATAGCTACTTCTCCGACTGAAAATGCCTAACGATTCTATTCCTCGGCCGCGCCATTGGCGCCGTCGCCGCCGCTCAACTGGATATCGACCAGACCCGGATCGAATTTCTGCCCGAGACCAAGCCCGAGCTGGAGCAGCTTGTCCTTGATTTCGTTGAGCGATTTCTTGCCGAAGTTGCGGTACTTGAGCATCTCCGCCTCGGATTTCTGGGCGAGCTGGCCGACGGTGGTGATGTTCGCATTGTTCAGGCAATTCGCCGCGCGCACGCTCAGCTCGATTTCGTTCACGCTCATGTTCAGGAGCTTCTTCAGCTTCACGTTTTCCTCGGAAACACCGGCCGGCGTTTCGTCGAATTCGATCACGTCTTCGTTGAAATTCACGAAGACATCGAGGTGATGGCGCAGAATCGCGGAGGCTTGGAGAAGGGCGTCGTCCGGGGTGAGACGGCCATCGGTCCAGACTTCGAGCACAAGCTTGTCGTAATCGGTCCGTTGACCGACCCGGGTATTTTCAACCGCGTATTTCACCCGGGTGACGGGCGAGAAAATGGAGTCGATCGGAATGAGCCCGATGGCCTGGTCGGGGCGCTTGTTCTCGTCGCCGGTGGCAAATCCGCGGCCGACGCGGACGTCGAGCTCAGCTTCAAATTTGTGCTTCTTGTCGAGCGTGCAGATGACCTGTTTCGGGTTCAGGACTTCGTAGCCTTGGACGAGCGAGATGTCGCCGGCGGTGACTTCACCTTCCTTGTTCACGTTGAGCGAGAGCTGGCGCATCTCGGGATCCGCGGCCTTGAATTTAATCCGCTTGAGGTTGAGCACGATGTCGGTGACATCCTCGACCACGCCCGGGAGCGTGCCGAATTCGTGCTGCGCCCCGTTGATTTTGACCGCGGTAATCGCGGCGCCTTCGAGCGACGAAAGCAGGACGCGACGAAGGGAGTTCCCGACCGTGTGACCATATCCGGCCTCGAACGGCTCGGCGGTGAACTTCGCGTAGGTATCGGTGGATGACGCTTCTTCTTTCGAGAGCGTCTTCGGCATTTCAAAACGACCGTAACGAACTGACATGGCTTAAATGCGGATTTCGGAATGCGGATTGCGGAATTTCTTCCGGCCCGGCATCTACTTTCCGGCTATCTCCTAAAACGCGCCGGGTTTCCCCTGGCGAGTGTGGTTTCCGCCATCGACGGAAACCCAGGGACCAACGGCGCTACGTGTTAAAGACTCGCAGCGGGACGGGGAATGAACACCATCCCATGCCCTTTGCAAGTGCCCGAGCGACGGCTCAATTGTCGGGCACGACCGGCATTGCGGAACACGAGACCAGCGCAAACCGAGCCCGCAGGAGCGACGCTCTGATGGCGTCGCTCCTTGGGATTGATCGGTCACGAAATGCCTAGTGGGAGAAATTTGCCCAAGGTCGATTCCCGACAAAATTGGAACCAGGCGATTCCACCTTGGCATTGGCATTACCGGGGTCGATGTCGAAGTTGGTCGTGTTCTGGCTCGCGTCATTCTGCACGACCAGGTTGCCATTCGAGTCGATGTCGATTCCCCGATCGTTGCCGGTCGCCATATTGCCAGAGATGCGATTCATCGCGCCGGTGGCGTGGACTCCGGCGCCGTCAACGTCTCCCGCACCGTTACCCTGGCAGGTGTTACCCGTGACATGACAAAGGGTATCGACCGCGATGCCATCCCCGGCGTTCTCTGCAACGGTGCAGCCGGTCACCGAACTGCCGGCGGAGGCGAGAATTCCCGCACCGACATTGCCGCTCACATTACAGTTACTAACTGTGCTGGAAGCGCCGACGGAGATCCCGCCCTGGCGATTTTCCGCCGCGGTGGAAGCTGTGATTAACGACCGCTTCGGACCGGCGATACCAAAGCCGGTATTGAAGTGGGAGTTACAGTCGATCACCGTGAGGCTGTTCACTCCGCCCGTCGTTATGCCAGCCCCGCCGTTGTCGTAGGCCAGGCTTGACTTGATCGTGCAAGCAGTGCCGAGGGCAAATCCATGGCCGCCATTGATGCTGCTCACACATCCCGTCACGAGGACGTCATTGCTGGCCACCATACCCACTCCGCCGTTCTGGGCCGTGATAGAGTTATGATCTGACTTCCGCTATTGAGAAGGATGCCGATCCCAGCGTTGGCATTTGCTCGTAAATCGTCGATCCGAGCGAGGCCAGCGGTGCCGCCGTCGAGCCCATTGATGCCCCAGCCACTGATCGTGCCATTACGAATGGCGATCTGAAAGTGAGAATTAATATGGACACCACTGAGTGATCCACTGACGCCGAGCATGGCGAAACCGCTCAGATCGAGCGTAACGCCGTCTGCGTCGATCCTGATCCCGTCCTTGCCGCTCACCCCTGCGAGGTTACTTGCAAGGCAATAGGAGCCTGGCTGGCTGATGACAAACTCCGCGGTGGCATCGCCGGGCGTGTTGACGCTGTTTACCTGGATACATGCAGCGTGGGCGGCGCAGGTAAATGAGGTCATGAGAACGAATACGATTGAACTAACGCATGATGCTTTCATTACTTAGGTTTCCTTTCGTTTTGTTTTTGCTTTTGGTTTTGCAGCTCTCCAGAGAGCGCTGTAAAAATAGAGAAGCCACCATCTGAGAGGGCGATGGCAGAGAGGGACCGCTTACCGTTAGACAAGCGCCTGGAGTGGCCTGCTGGGCTGAGTCGCAGTGGATCTTGCGTGGATGTGGGAGGAAGCTCCCAGGTTAAAGCGACCAGCCAAATCCAAATCTACTTCAAGGCATTCCACGGTCCGGTCCTGCGGGTGTCAATAAGAAACCCGCTTCAAACCAACGGAATTGCGGCGCAGTTGGATGTGTGCCCTGCTCAGCCCTCCTCGACGGCGTTCGGCAACTCGTCGCGGTCGTCGGGCTGGCGGGGGAATTCGTGCGCGAGCAGCTCGCCCGTGCGCTGGATCGCGTGCACCACGGCGTCGGTGAAATTCTGCGCCTTGAAGAACACCTGCATCCCTCCGACCAGCTGCTCCCAGAAGCTGTCGCCGCAGCGTTGGTGGATCCCTTCGTCACCGAGCACGGCAAACTTCTGCGAGCGTGGAGCCACGAAAATGAGGACGCCATTGCGTTCGCGTGTCGCGGTCATGCCGAGGGTTTCGAATTGCGCGCGCGCCTCCGCCATGACGTCGCCGATCTCGCCGCGCTTGAGGTAAACCCGGATCTCGCCTGAGGTCTTCAGCTCGGCCGCAGCGATCGCGTTCACGATCCGCTCGGACTCCAGCTTTTCGATAAATTCTTTCGTCCTCATTTCACCAACCCGAACCCGCGCCGCCGCCGCCGAAACCGCCGCCGCCGCCACTAAATCCGCTAAAGCCACCGCCACTTGAGCCGCCTCCACCACCGCCCCAGCCGCCGCCGCCGAAGCCGCCGATGAATGGCCCCCCAAGTGGGCTGTAGCCATAGCCGCGGCGTCCCCGACGCGCCCGGTTCTTGAAGATAAAAAACGCGATGATGACCAGAAAAATAATCAGCCCGATGGGAAGTCCGCCGGAATTACCCGACCCGCTTTGGCTTTCTTTGCGGGTCTTGCCCGTGCCTTTGTATTCCCCCTTCACTGCCTGCATCATCGCGGACACGCCCGCCTTCAGGCCACCGGTGTAATCACTCTGCTTGAAAAACGGAGCGATCACGTTGTGCGTAATGTCGAAACAGGTCGCGTCCGGCAGCGCCCCCTCCACTCCGTAGCCGGTCTGGATAAACATCTGGTGGTTTTCCACGAAAACGAAAAGGACCGCCCCATTGTTATTCCCTTTCTGCCCGACGCCCCAAGTCTGCGCGATCCGCTGGGTATAATCGTCGACCGACGATTCGCTCTGCATGGTCTGGTAAACTGCGACCACCAGTTGGGTCGAAGTCTCACGTTCGAATTGCGCGAGCTGCTCGTTTAGTTGCAGCGCGGTCGCGCGATCGACTACGCCGGCGTAGTCGTTGAAGTAACCCGCCGGTTTCGATGGGAGGATCTCCGCCGCGAGCGAGCCGATCGTCCCCGCGAAAATCGCGAGGACGACGATCCAAAAACGCAGTCGCGCCATTTTAGAATCCCGAGCGAATCGCGCGCCCGGAGATAACTCTACGGCGTCGCCGCGGGCACGGCCGGAGCCGCGGGTACGACCGGAGCTGGGCTACCGAAGTCGAATTTCACCGCGGGCGCCCTGTCACTTCCGGGCTGCGCGGCAAAGAACGGTCGCTCCTTGAAGCCAAACATTTTGTTTAACATGTTCGTCGGGAATCGTTGCAGCGTGGTGTTGTACTCCTGCACCGCGGCGTTGAAATTATTTCGCTCCACTGAAATCCGATTCTCGGTGCCTTCGAGCTGAGCCTGCAGAGTCTGGAAACCTTCCGTCGCGCGCAGTTGCGGATAATTTTCACTCACCACCAGCAAACGGGAGAGCGCGTTGCTCAGTTGGCCTTGGGCAGCCTGGAATTGCTCCAACTGCGCGGCGTCCGTCGGCGCCTTGCTCGGGTCGAGTTTCACTTGCCCGACGCTGGCGCGCGCGTTCGTGACCTCAGTCAGCGTCGATTTCTCAAAATTCGCCGCACCCTGGACCGTGCTGACGAGATTTGGAATCAGGTCCGCCCGGCGTTGATAGACCGACTGCACGTCGGCCCACTTCTTGTCCACGTTGTTCTGCAGGGTGACAAGGCTGTTGTAACTCCCGCATCCGGTGAAACCGAAGAGGGCGACGAGCGCTCCCAGCAGAGCGAGGCTTCTGATCAGAGATTTTTTCATGGCTTTAGCGCCCAACGTCGCCGCCCTCCGCGCAATGTCACGCTACAATGGCGGGGTTTCTTCCGCGGGCGCGACGGGCTCGAGCGGAAGAGTTTCCTCCGGCACGATGGTCGCCCGCGGCAGCTCGCGCCGTTTCAGCTCGTCCGAGTTCGGCAACTCGTCGAGATCGCGCAACCCGAAGTGCTCGAGAAAAAACTGGGTCGTCTCGTAAAGCAGCGGTCGGCCCGGGACCTCGGCGCGCCCACCGATTTTGACCAGGCCGCGCTCCATCAAAGTCTGGAGCACGCTGTCGATCGCCACCCCGCGGACCGCCTCGACATCGGCGCGCGTGATCGGTTGCCGATAGGCGATGATCGCGAGCGTCTCGAGCGACGGCGGGGTGAGCCGGGCGGGCTTGGCGACGGGGAAAAGCTGGCGCACCCAAGGTGCAAACTGCGGGTCGCTCGCGAGCTGCCAGCCTTCAGCCTTTTCCAGCAGCTGGAAAGCGCGGCCCTCCTGTCCGTAGCCGATCTTCAGTTCCTCCAGTGCGGCCGCGACTGCCGCTTCGCTCGTCTTCGCGAATTCGTTAGGCGCAAATTCGTCCTCCCCGCCGGCGCTCTTGAGCGCACTCGCAATCTCGCGGGGGGTGAGGGGTTTTTGCGCGCTAAAAAGAAGCGCTTCGACGACTTGGGAGAGATTCATGATGCGACCTATAAGACCTGTAGGACCTTTACGACCTGTTCTCCGATCGCGCTTGCGATCGCGGCCGCAATTTCATCGGCCTGCCGCTCGATCTGCGCGCTGTCACGGCCTTCGATCAATAAGCGGATCTTCGTTTCCGTGCCCGAATAACGCAGCAGCACCCGGCCTTTTCCTTCCAGTTCCTTCTCCGCCGCGCTGACCAGTTGCATCACCTGCGGCAAGGTCTCCAGCGGCGGCTTCGCCTTTACCCGCAGGTTTCGTTGCGCCTGCGGATATTTCGTTAGGCATTTTTTTAATTCGCTCAACGGCTTCCCGGTCTCCTGCATGATCCGCAAAATTTGCAGCGCGCTGATGATCCCGTCGCCGGTGGTGGTGAAGTCGCGGAAAATCATGTGGCCGCTTTGTTCGCCGCCGAGATTCAGGTCCTGGCGGACCATCTCCTCGAGCACGTAGCGATCGCCCACCTGTGTTCGAAGCACTTTTCCGCCCTCGGCCGCGAGCGCTTCGTCGAGCCCGAAATTGCTCATGATCGTCGCCACCAGCGTCTCCTGCGCGAGCTGGCCGCGGCGCAGTAAATCGATCGCGGCGATGGCCAGAATCTCGTCCCCATCGACCACCTCGCCGCGTTCGTCGCAGAGCAGCACGCGATCGGCATCGCCATCGTTCGCGATCCCGATTTGGGCGCCGGTTTGCCTAACGAGCCGCTGGATTTCCTCCGGATAAGTGCTGCCGCACTGCGCGTTGATGTTCGTCCCGTTCGGCTGGTTGTTCGCGACGGTCAGGTCCGCCCCGAGTTCGCGCAAAATGCAGGGCGTCGATTTGTAGCCGGCCCCATTTGCGACATCGACCGCGATTCGCATTTTCTCGAGCGACAGCCCGCGCGGGAAGCTCGCCTTCGCGAACTCCACGTAGCGCCCGAGCGCGTCATCGATTCGGGTGGCCCGGCCGATTTTACCGGCCGTCGGCCGGATGGAATCGATCTCGCCGGTGAAGACGAGCTGCTCGATCCGGCGCTCGATCACGTCGTCGAGTTTGTAGCCGTCGTGCCGGAAAAATTTGATCCCGTTGTCCTCGTAGGAATTATGCGATGCGGAGAGGACGATCCCCGCGTCGGCGCGGAGCGAGCGCGTGATGTAGGCCACGCCCGGGGTCGGGAGCGGACCGATCAGAAGCACATCCACGCCTAACGACGTGATCCCGGCGACGAGGGCGTTCTCCAGCATGTAACCGGAGAGCCGAGTGTCTTTCCCGAGCACGATCTTCGGGCGCAATCCCTCCGGGTGTTCGCGCGGATTCAGCTGGGTGAAAATGTGCGCCGCAGCGCGCCCCAGCTTGAGCGCGGTCTCGGCCGTAACCGGCTCCACGTTGGCGACGCCGCGCACGCCGTCGGTCCCGAAAATTTTCCTGGCTGCGGGGTTGCTCATGGATGGACGTTAATCTGCTGGCGGTCGTGATCGCTGAAGAAGACGCACTCGTTATCCAACCCGAGCAGGGTCGCCCATTTCAAGGGAAACTTGGAGAGATCGAGGCTGCGCAAAATCACCTGCGCCCAGTCCCGATATTCGCCTTTGAGAATATCGCGCAGGGTGTTCTGACTCCCGCTGATGGGAGTGAGGTAGATCGCGTCGATCTTTCCGCCGAAGAGATTGTAATCGTTGTCGTCGGTGTAGGCGCGGATCGTATCCGGCAGCCAGACGGCCTTGCGATCGGCATACCACGCCACCGCCCAGGGCATGTCGCTCGCGGTGATTTCGTCCGGACCCATCCACTCCCCGATGACCGCAATGTATGGAGGCACATACGGGGGCCAGCGGATGCTCCCTTTGTTCGAGGAGAGCGCGCTGTTGAAGATGAGCGGGACGCCGCAGAGAAGGAAAAGCGCGACCAGAAAACCAATCCGCGCCAGCCGGTCCTCGATCCCGAAGCGATTCCATTGCACGAGCAGATAGGCGAGCCCGAAGCAGGTCATGACCGGGATGAAAAGCAGGTAGAGCTGATTTGCCGCCACGCCCTGTTCCTCGGTGACGCCGTAAATTGCCATCCCGGCGGCGGCGCCCAGCCACATCACGAGGACGAGCCAGCGGGTCGCCGCCGTCTCGATCCGCCGGAACGGATGGAGCACGGTCCCGAAGAAGAAGAGCGCGACGATGCTCCAGCCGAAGTAGTGCAGAATTTGGCCCGTCTGGCTCAGCACGTTGCCGGTGATCTTGTTGCGAAAGAACCCGAGCGAGAGCCCGTGAAAGTCAATCCCGAGATGCCGCATGTGCCCCGCCTCGCTCATCCCGATCCCGTCGAAGAAAGAAAAAATCGCAACCCCGCCGGGGTTGCCGGAGACAAGGTAATTCCGGAGCAACCAAGGCGTAAAGAGCACGACCACGGGCGCCAGCACCAGAATCGCCGCCCAGACGCGTGGCCGAAAATGAATCGCGCAAAAAATCATCGCCGGCAGAAAAATCCAAAGGGTGAGGGCATGCGAGAGCGCGAGCAGCCCAAAGCCCGCGCCGGCCGCCGCGAGCCAGCCGCCGACCGGCTGACCTGCCGCTTGCGCCTCGATCGCGCGGACGAGCAGATAAAGGGTGAGATTGAAGAGCAGGAGCAAGAGCATCTGCGGCAGGCCGGAGAGCGTGTATTGCCAGATCGGGTCGCAAACCAAAACCAGGCCGCAGCTCAGGAGCGCGAGGCGTTGATCGAAAAGCCGGCGCGCGAGAAAAAACAGCACCACCACCGAAGCGATAAAAAGCAGCATCGACATGATCGCGATCGCCTGGTCGCCGCGGTAAACGATGTCGCGCGGTGTCATTTTGAGGGAGCCCCTAACCGGGAGGAGCGCGAGAGCATCGACGAGCGGCGGGAGCGGGGCGTTGTAGGTGTCGACCCAGACTTTTTGCGCGGCATTTTTCCCGTGGCTCTGGAGTTGGCCGGCGGCGAGCGGGCGCCCGAATTTCGTCGCCCAGCCGTGGCCGCGGATGAGTTCGCGGCCGATCTGCGCCTGATCCATTCCCTGGGCCGCGCCGAGGCCGCGGAACTCGTGCAGGAGATAGAAACAGCCCAACCCCACGATTGCGAGCGCGACCACCAGGCGCACGATCCACTTCGCGGCCCCGCCGGCTTCGAGCGCGTGGACGGTCCGTTGCACGAAATCGGCGCTACCCGGCATGGGTGGGAAATGCGGAAGGCGGAATGCGGAAGGCGGAATGAGGGGACGAAATCACGAGGGCTCGCCCTCCGTTTGGGAATTTTCTTCATTCATCTCGTTGATCTTACGATGAAGGGTGCGCCGGCTGATGCCCAACTTTTTCGCGGCTTTGGTGATGTTCCCGTTGGTGGTCGCAAGCGCTTGCACGATCACCCGGCGCTCGGCCGCGTGCAGGTCGAGCGGGCTCGACTTTTCGGCAAAAGCTTTCGTGCGGGAAAGGCCCGCGGGCAGCGCCGCGCTCGTGGCCGCGCGGAGGGCGGCCGGCAGATCGCGCACCGTCACTTTCGGACCCGTCGCCATGACCACGCCGTGCTCGATCGCGGTGCGCAATTCGCGCACATTCCCGGGCCAATCGTAAGTCAGAAGCTGGTTCATCGCGTCGCTCGTGATCTCGAGCGTGGTCCGCTCATTGACCTTCGAGAAATGGCGGAGAAACGTCCGCACGAGAAGCGGGATATCTTCCTTCCGCGCGCGCAACGGCGGCATCGTGATCTGCACCACGTTGAGCCGGAAAAAGAGGTCGTCGCGGAATTTTCCCTCGCTCACCAGGGTCTCGAGATTTTTGTTCGTGGCTGCGATCAGGCGCACATCCGCGCGCAACATCTGCGAGCCGCCGACCCGCTCGAAGGCACGCTCTTCGCTGATCACGCGCAGCAGTTTTACCTGCGTGCTCGCGTCGATCTCGCCGATTTCATCGAGGAATATCGTCCCGCCGGCCGCCTGCTCGAAGCGCCCGATCCGCCGCTCGAACGCGCCGGTGAATGCGCCTTTTTCGTGGCCGAAAAGTTCGCTCTCGAGCAACTGCGGCGAGAGCGCCGCGCAATGGACGGTGACGAATTTCCCCTTGTGCCGCCGACTAAGGTTATGAATCGCGTGCGCCGCCAGCTCCTTGCCCGTCCCGCTCTCGCCCTCGATCAGGACATTCGCGGATGACGGCGCCACCTGGCGGATGGTGTCGAGCACTTCCCGGAGCGCCACGGATTCGCCAAGGATATTCTCGAGGGCGAAACGCTCATCGACCTGCTTGCGGAGCGAACGGTTCTCCTGTTCCAGTCGGCGGCTCCCGAGCGCGCGTGCGACCAGGATTTCCACCTTGTCGAGGTTCAACGGCTTGGTCACGAAATCATACGCGCCGCGCTTCATCGCCTCGACCGCGGTATCGACCGAACCGTAGGCGGTCATCATGATGCAGACCGGCGGATGCGGCATTTTCAACGCGCGTTCGATCAGGACCATCCCATCCTCCCCGCCGAGGCGCAGATCGGTCATGAGCAAATCGATCTGATCGCGCTCGAGCACATCGATCGCACTCTGCACATCGGCCGCGACATAGGTGTCGTAGTTGTCGCCTAACAATGTCCGCAACCCGTCGCGGGTGTGCTTTTCATCATCGACGATCAGGATGGTCGGCTGCATGGAACAAGAAGAATGAAGGCGGAAAGATGAAAAGCCAAATGCCCGCCATGTTGCCGGGAGGCGCGACGTTTCTGCGCCAGCCCCCAATCCGGGGAGCACAGGCCGCTGGCCTGTTCGCGTTCGGCCGCTGGCCGAATGCATTTGCGCGCAGCGCAACCCGCGCGCGCCTCGCGTGACGGCTGGATCGCAGGGAAAGCTCGACCCGCTATCTCGCCACGGGTTGGAGGCGAGCCGCCTCCAACGACAGGCCAGCGGCCTTTGCTCCCCGGAACCAGAGTTCCGCGGCGACGCTCGCGCTGGGTCGCGCGCAGATCAGCTTTCGTCTTTATCCGCCAGCATCCTCACCCGCCGGTCGAGCAACGGCAGCCGGATCGTCATCGTGAGGCCCTTTCCCTCGCTGCTCTCAATCGCCAGCTCGCCGCCGTGCTCGCGCACGATTCGCCTAACGATCAGCAGCCCCAGCCCCGACCCGCCGCTCTTGGTCGTGAAATACGGCTCAAAAACCCGGCTCAAATTTTCCGCCGAAATCCCGAGGCCCGTGTCGGTGAAACTGATCTTCACGTGGGCATCGTCGCGGTCGGTTCGAATCCGCAAAATCCCGCGGCGCTTCATCGCTTCGAAGCTGTTCTTGATCGCGTTATAGAAGACCTGCTTCATCTGGTCGCGATCGAGCTGGAGCGCGGGCAGATCGGACCGGAGTTCGGTCTCGACCACGATGTCGCGATCCTTTATTTCCGGCTGGAAAAAACGGAGCGTTTCCTCGAGCAGGGCGTTGACGTTTTCGGGCTGGAGCTGCGGCGGGGAGGGTCGGATCGCGCGCAGAAACTGGGAGACGATCGAGTCTAGCCGGTTGATCTCACTGCGTGCGATATCGATCGATTCCTGGAGCTCGTGTTTGTCTTCCGTCGCGCTCAGTTTCCGTACTTTTCGTTCCATCAATTGCAGGTGGATGTGGAGTGAGTTCAACGGGTTGCCGATCTCATGCGCCACGCCCGCGGCGAGCAAAGTCAGGGCCGAGAAACGCTCCGACTCGATCGTCTCCTCGGCCGAGCGCCGGCTCTCCGTGATGTCGCGCAGGATCATCGCGTGGCCCACCCGCTCGGCTACGAGTTCGTTAGGCGAGGCACCGTCGCCGCGCCGCTCGATCATGAGCGGCACCACATAGAAATTGATGAACCGGTTCGCGGGATAAAAAATTTCCATGTCCCGGCTGAGCACGCTGTCGGATTGCGAGAGCGCTTTCCAATCGAGTCCCCGGATCCGTTCGTCGAGCGGTTTGCCTAACGACTTCTCGCCCTCCAGCCCGAAGAGGTCGCAGGCGGCGTTGTTCAGGTAAGTGATTCGCCCCTTCGCGTCGGTCACGATGATCCCTTCCTGAATGGAATTGAAAATCGTCTCGAGGAAGCCCTTCTCCTGCGCAAGGCGGAGGAGGTAATTCTGCACTTCCTCCGGCCCGACCCGGCCGAGGCGTTCGATTAGTTTTTCGAGGAAACCCGATTTCATCTGGACCTGTAGACGCTTCGCGGTGCGCAGCGCGGCGAGCGGCGTCAGCGCAAGAGTCCGGAGCCGCGCCGCACCCGCGCTTCGCACAGCGAAGCGTCTACAACGCGCTAAATTGCCGCGACCGCAAATGACCGCTGCGCGCACCTTTCTCCTTTCGCCCGCCTACGCTGGGGGCCGCCGCGCGCAGATGCTTCTGAGCGAGCGCGCGCAATTCGCGCTCGCGCGACGACTGCGCGCGGGCGAGGCGGTGTCGTTAGGTGAGGTTTTCACTTTCCTCAGCGGCCTCTATTTCCGCGGGAAACTGGCCTACGCGAATACCTTCGCGAGCGACTTCGAGTCGGTGCTCGTGATCACGCCTACGCGCGGTCTCATGCCCGCGACCACCTGCGTGACGCTCGCGGACCTCCGCGAGTTCGCCGAGGTGGATATCGCGGAAGATGACCCGCGTTATCGGAAACCGCTCGAGCGTGATCTGCGCCGACTCGTTAGGGGGCTCACCGCCGAAGGCGACGTCGTCCTGCTCGGGAGCATCGCGACCGGCAAATATGTCGGCGTGATGCTGGAGATTCTGCAGGAGCGGCTGCGTTTCCCGGCGGATTTTGTCGGGCGCGGCGACATGAGTCGTGGCGGATTGCTGCTCCGCAGCGCGGTCGATCGGATCGAGCTCCCTTACATCCCGGTGGCCGGCGCGGTGCGAAAAGGTAAGCGACCTCCGAAGCTGGAGCCGCGCCGTTACGGACGTTAGGCGTCTCGCCTGACTCGGCCGACGGCCGTCTCGCCCGTCGGCTCTTCTCGGCAGGCCGGAGGGCTGCCGGCCGAGTCAGTCAAGATGACTGACTTCCGGATGCTTCCGGAGCCGGAGGGCTGCCGGCCGAGTCAGTCAGGATGACTGACTTCCAACCGCTCCGACAAAACGGCGAAGTCCACGTATCTTCGTGATCATGTTCAAACCGCCGTTCCCGCCCATGGAAGCGAAGTCTGTCGACGAAATTCCGAGCGACGACGGCTGGCAATACGAGCCGAAATGGGACGGCTTCCGCTGTCTCGCCTTTCGCGACGGCGACGAGATTTATCTGCAATCCAAAGCGGGCCAGCCCCTCGCCCGTTACTTTCCCGATGTCGTAAATTCGTTAGGTGAACTGAAAGCCAAGCAGTTCGTCCTCGATGGCGAACTGGTCATCCCGATTGCGGGCGCGCTTTCCTTCGACGAGCTGCAGCTGCGGCTCCATCCGGCGGCAAGCCGGGTCAACAAACTGGCCGCGGCGCACCCGGCGCTCTTCGTGGTTTTCGATCTCCTCGCCGGCCTGGGCGGCCAATCGCTCGCCGACGCGTCGCTCACCCAACGGCGCTCTGCCCTCGAAAAGTTCGCGGCGAAATATTTCCCTAACGAAAAGCAAATCCGCCTTTCGCCCGCGACGACAGATCTCAAGCAGGCGGAGAAATGGTTCCAAAAAGTCGGCGGCGATCTCGATGGGATCATGGCGAAACGCGCCGAAGCCGCCTACGCCTCGGGGGAGCGAACGGCGATGGTGAAGATCAAGCAGATCCGCACAGTCGATTGCGTGGTCGGCGGGTTTCGGTATGCGAGCAGCGGCCCGGTGATCGGCTCGCTCCTGCTCGGGCTCTACGACGACGACGGCTTGCTCCATCACGTCGGCTTCACCTCGGCCTTCAAGGCGAGCGAAAAACCGGCCCTCACGAAAAAATTCGAGGCCCTGAAGAAGGCTCCGGGTTTCACCGGAGACGCGCCCGGCGGCCCGAGCCGTTGGAGTACGGAGCGGAGCGCAGAATGGGAACCGGTCGATCCAAAAGTGGTCGTCGAAGTGACCTACGATCATTTCACCGGCGGCCGTTTTCGGCACGGCACGAAGATCATTCGCTGGCGCAAAGACAAAGCGCCGCGGCAATGCACGCTCGAGCAGGTCGCGCAGCGCGAAGGGAAATCGCTCGCGCTTTTGTAGACAGGTCGGCATGATCACGCGCGATGACGACCGGCGCCAAGCGTTCCAGGATTTTCACGGCAATTTTGTGGGGCGGCTTGGTCGCGGGCGCTCTCGATCTCGCCTTCGCGCTGACCTTTAATCACTGGCATTCGGGGGTGCCTTTTATTCGGGTGCCGCAGGCGATCGCGAGCGGGGTGCTCGGGGTCAACTCGTTCCAAGGCGGCCTAACGAGTGCGGCGCTCGGTATCGTCTTGCACTTCCTGATCGCGCTTAGTTTTGCTGCTTTCTACAACGTGGCGGCCCGGATTCTTCCGGTGCTGACCCGCCAGGCTGTGCTTTGCGGACCGCTCTACGGAGCCGCGATTTATTGGTTGATGAACTGGGTCGTGCTGCCGCTTTCCCGCGCACCAAAATTCAAACACAATCCGGTTTCAACGCTCAGCGATCTCGCATCTCATCTCTTTTTCGTCGGCCTGGTCATCGCACTCTGCGCGCGGCGTTACTCCAAGCCACCTGTAGTAGAGGAGAGTTAGCGGCTTCGATCACTCTTTCAGGCCGCTCCGATACGCCGCGGCCAAGGCTTCCAAAGAATCGCGGGATTTACCTTCTCCGACTTCGAGGAGCGCCGGGCTGGAGGCTCGCACCTGGAAAGTCTCGCCGTTCGTTTGAGCGATGGCGATCCAGCCATCCGCTTTCCCAACTCCTGTGAAGACAAAGCCTAACGGCGGACTCTTCTTCGGCCGGTCCGGTTTCAACTCCGGCACCTCGACTTCCGTCCGCGCTTCCGCGGAACCTCTTAGATTTAACGTGAGGTCTGCATGAGCGTAAATAAAACGAGGAGTGTCGCTGGACCTGCGGGCGATAAAGTAAACTTGCGCGGTAATGGGAGACGCTTTGCGCGACGGGTCGCTCAGGGTGATCGCGATTCGTCTGCGCGTTTGGTTGGAAACCCCGCGAGATGGTAGCTTCTGCTCACCGGAAGCCCTGCCTTCTATCTCCTGGACTGTGAACTGAAAGCCAGGGTCGTTTCTGACCCCATCTTCCAAGGGAGTCCCTCGAAACCAGCGCAGAGCCGCGAGCGTGAGGGGACGTTTGACGTTGTGAGCTTCCGGAAAGGCCTCCAGCCTGACTTGGCGAAATCCCTCCTTTTCAAAGGAGCGCCGAACGCGTTCGGTCTGTGCGGGTGTAGCTATCTTATCTCGCCGTCCGCTGGTGATGAAAACCTTCGTGTTCAGAAAATCGCGTTCCGGATGAAATTTGCCGTATCCTTCGGCTAGCAAATCTTCGTTGATGCCGGCGAGGTAGAGCCCGGCGATGCGATTTCCCATTTTCGCTAAGAGAGGTGCGAGCAAACAGGCGCGCTTGGCCCCGCCTGAGATACCGGCGCAGGCGAGCGGCCACTTATCCGAACCAGGAAAACTTCGATGCAGAGCGTCCAAAGCCGCCAGAGTCATGGCGGCGCGCCACCCGGTCGTGTCCCGTCGCGGAAACTCCGGGCCATCGCCAGTCAAAACCAGCCAGTTTTCCGCCAATGCCTCGCGCAGATAGAAAGGAATGTCGCCACGATTTTCGCGTCGAGAGTCACTCGTGGAAAAGACGATCAGAACCGGCCAGCTTTGCCTCGGATCAAATCCGCGGGGAACGGCCAGGACTGCGACCGCGTTCGTCGGGACGCGATTGCCCTCGATCGCGGCGAAGACTTTCTCGGTGGCACTCAGTGGAACTGTGACGCTGATCGTTTCGCCCGGTCGAACCGGAATTCCCTGAAACTTCGCGCCCGTACTCTGCGCTGCTGCCCCCGCGGCCGGCAAGACCCCGAGGAGACCGATTGCGAGCCACCGCAATGTTTTTGATTGGGACTGCAACATCTCTAATCAGTGGTCGATTTAAAAAAAAAATCCTCAGTCAAAATCAATTAAGAGACGCCCCGCCTAACGACTCCAGCTTGGCTCGGTGATTTTGCCGAGGCCGCCGAGGACTTTGGTCTTCTGGCTGCTCACCGTGTCGACCATGTAGAGCGTCCCGCCTTCGGTGAAAATCAGGTGCCGCGAATCGGGTCCCCAGGCCGGGTCTTCGCCCGTCCCGACGGTCCGTTTGCCGCCGCCCGCCAGATCCATCACCACGATCTGAAACTCGCCCCCGGAGCGCACGTTGAACGCGATCTTTTTCCCATCCGGCGACCAGCTCGGTTCGGTGCAATAGCCGTAGCCGGTCGCAAGCTGCCGGCCTTCGCCGCCGCTGGCCGAGACCCGATAAAGTTGCGGGCCGCCCTTGCCGTCGAACGAGTAGATGATTTCATCCCCACTCGGCGACCACGTGGGGCTCGACTCGACCCCGCGCGAGTGGGTCAGTCGCCGGGCGCCGCCGCCGCCCGCGCCGACGGTGTAGAGCTCCGGATTGCCGTCTTTGCTGATCGTGAGGGCGAGGCGTCCGCCGTAAGGCGAAAATTCCGCGCCGCTGTTCGTCCCCGGGAAATTCACGATCCGGCTCCGCGCGCCACTCGCGAGGTCGATCACGTAAACATCCGCGTAACCGCTCTGGTAACCGGTGTAGGCGAGCCGGCCGCCGCCCGGGCTGAGCGACGGATGCACACTGATCGTGTTGTCATGCGTGAGCTGGCGCACATTGCTCCCGTCATAGTTGGCGATGTAGACTTCCTTCTTCCCGCTGCGGGTAGCGATGAAGGCGATCGTGCTCCCGGCCAGTCCCTTGCTCCCGGTGAGCGTCTCGATGATGTCGTTCGCGAACTGATGCGCGGTGCTGCTCGCGCTGCCGTTGTAAGTTTTCGAAAGCACCGTCCCACCGCTGTGATCGACCACCTGGCCCTGAAGACTGCCGCCGTCGGCCGTCCCTTTTACGACGTAGGAAGCGCCCGCGCCGCTGAGATTGATCTGGCCGGAAAGGGTAAGGTCTTTTTGCACGATGGCCGTCGCGCTGGCGCCTTCCCCGCCGGTGAGGCCGGCGACGTTGACACTGATCCGGTCGCCTTTGCTCACCGTGATCGTGGGGACATCTTCCGCGCCGCGCGCGAGGGGAGTTGCGATCGTTAGGCAAACAATCGCCGCTAAAGTGGTTCGCAGAATGGCTCTCATTGGCCGGAACTTAATTCGAAGTTGATCTTCACGTCATAATATTCGTCGCCCAATCCCGCGGGCAGGGCATCGACCTGTTTCACTCGCGCCGCCGCGGCCTTGACCGAATCGTCGACCACCGGATTGCCGGATGATTTCGCGATCGAATAGTCGGAAATACGACCGTCTTTGTTGATCCGAATTCGGAGCAGGACCGAGAGATTGCCGCTGTGCACCACCGAGGTGGGCTGTACCCATTCGCTGTAAAAACGGTCGTGCAACATCTCTCCATACCAGCCGAAGTCCGAGGCGCCGCCGGCGCCTTTGCCCTTTCCGCCGGAGCCGCCTTCGCCGGAGGCTTCCTCCCCGTCGCCGGCGCCGGCAGCGGTCGCTTTCTGCGCGGTTTTCTTGGCCGGTGTTTCTTCCGCGTTCGCGTCATTTTTGCCTAACGCTTTTTTGGCGAGCGCCTTCTTTTTCGCGATCGCGTCGTCGTCTTCCTCGTCGTTAGGCGTCGGTTTGGGTTTCGGCGTCGCCTTCTTTTTCGGGGTCGCCGTCGGCGTGGGCTTCGGGCTTTTCTTTTTCTTCGGGGTCGGTGAGGGCGTTGGCTTGGGCGTGGCTTTTGGGGTCGGCTTCGGGGTGGGGGTGGGAGTTTCGGTTGGCGTTGGCGTTGGCGTCGGCGTCGGCGTGGCGGTTGCCGTTGCGGTCGGAATCTCGATTTCGCTCTGCGCCGTCGGCCTGACTTCTGGAGTCGGGGCCTCCGCTGGCGATTCGTTAGGCGTTGGTTCCGGGGTGTTCTCCGGGGCGGGTGTTTGCGCGGCCGGCTCGGGCGTCGTGCCGGCGCCGCCCTCCATCCAGACGATCTCTTTCGGCTTCGGCTTCACCGCCGAACGGCTCCACCAGAGCAGCCCGAGCAGGACGACGACGTGGACCAACCCGACGATCGTGACGTTGCGCCAGAAGCGCGCCTCGCGGGTCATCGCCCCGGCGTTTCTTCCTGCGTCGCGATACCGACCTTGGTGATCGCGGCGCGCTGCAACGCGTCCATCAGGTTGACCAGTTTCTGCACCGGCAGATCGCGATCGGGGCGAATGACCACGGCGACGTTCGGGTCGGCTTCTTTCAGCGCGAGCAGGCGCGCCGGCAGCGCCGCCGCATCGATCACTTCCTCATTCAACCTAACGACCTCGTCGCGATCCATCGAGAGGGTCTGGACCGCCGCCGGATTGATTGGCGCGTTCGTCGTGCCGCTTGAGGGAATGATGAGCGTCTTGCTGTTCTCGAGCAGCGGCGTGGTGATCATAAAAATGATCAGGAGGACAAAGGCGAGATCGAGCAGCGGAGTGATGTTGATCTCCGAGAGCGTCGAGAGCGAATTGCGACTGGAATAACGGCGCATCGGTTTTGCCTAACGACGGAACTCCGAGGCGCGCGTGCCGTGTTCGACGTATTTGTGCTCAAACTCGGAGGCAAGCTCAGCCGCGAAATTATCCATCTCTACCGTCATCGCCCGGATGCTGGTGACGAGAAAATTGTAGCCAAACATGGCCGGGATCGCGACGCAGAGCGCGGTCACGGTGGTGATCAGTGCGCCGGACACGCCGGGCGCCATTGCCGCCAGATTCGCGCTGCCCGCTTCGGCCACGCCGGTGAACGTATCCATCACGCCCCAAACCGTGCCTAACAATCCCAGAAACGGCGCGCCGCTGACCGCCGTCGCGAGCAAAATCATCTGCGACTCGAGCTGCAGCGCGGTCTCGCCAACCGCGCGTTCCATCGCGGCGTTGACCGCGTGCATTTGCGCCGGCGTGATCTTGTCCGCGATCTCGAGCCGGGCGCGAAAGGTCTCGTCCATTTCCGCCGAGCCGAGGAGATGAAAAGTCAGTTCCTCGCAACCGGCGCGGTAAACCTTGAACACCGGCGAGCCGGGAAAACGCACACTGGATTCAAACAACCGGAGCGGTTGCCGATCCTGCCGGAAAGCGGCCAGAAAACGCCCGGTCTGTTTCCGCGCGAACTGGACCACGCGCATTTTCGTGACCATCACCGCCCAGCTAAAAATCGAGCTGACCCCGAGAATGGCGAGCACGGCTTTCCCGGCCGGGGTCGCGTGCTCGAAGGAAAAAACGAGCCCGCCGGCCGCGAGAAAACCAGGGAAAAACAAAGCCGTCATCAGTCGTTAGTCATAGCGGAAACGGCCCGAAACGAAAGCCGCCAATCGCCGCTACGTCACTTCTGACGGAAGATCGGCGAGCTCTGTTCATTGCGAATCTTGCCTGCGATGATGAAGGCGAGGCCGATCGCGATAAGGAAAAATGAGAAGAACTGCCCGCGGGTGAACCCGGCGATGAGCGAGGCATCGGGCTCTCGGAAATATTCCACCACGATCCGGAAGATCGCGTAGCAAACGAAGAAGAGCCCGGTGAGCACGCCGTTCGGCTGGCGGGTTCGGGTGCGCACGACCCAGAGGATGATGAACAGCAAAACCCCCTCGAGCAGCGCCTCGTAAATCTGCGACGGATGCCGCGGAGTGAGGATGAAATGCAGCTTCTCGCGCAGGAGCGGATGGATCTGGAGGCCAGCGACGATTTCTTCCGGAGTCGTTAGGCTCGGAGCGACCGCCTGCGCGGCGAGGAGGGCGCGGTCGGCCTCGGCGCCGTGGGCGCGGTCGAGCAGTTCCTTCGGGAAAAGCATCGCCCACGGCACATTCGTCACCCGGCCGTAGAGCTCGCCGTTGATGAAATTCGCGCAGCGCCCGCAGAACAGTCCGATCGGCGCCACGACGACGAGATTGTCGCCGAGATTCGTCCACGAAATCTTGTGCTTCCACGAGTAGTAAAACGTGAACGCGATCAGGCCGAGCATGCCGCCGTGGCTCGACATGCCGCCTTCCCAAATCCGAAAAACGGAGAGCGGATCGAGCAGCATGTCCGGTCGGTAGAAGAGCACGTAGCCAAGGCGCCCGCCGAGCATCACGCCGAAGAGCGCGGCCCAGGTAATAAAGTCGCCGATCTGCTCGACGCGGAGCTGAGTGTAGCCAAGTTCCGCCAGCCGGCGCAGGAGCAGAAACCCGCCGAGAAACGCCATGACGTAGGCGAAGCCGTACCAGCGCGGTCCGTAGTTCCCGTAGAGGTGGAAGATGAACGGATCGAAGTCGTCGAGGAAATAGGCGAGCATGCGGCGCGCGAGTTTCCGCGAGGATGCTGCGACGGGCAAACCGCGGCGGGGAGCAACTCGTTAGGCTCGCGCTTTGGCGCGGCCTTGCGCGAGCACATCGCGGAGGAACGGCGCGGTCCGGCTGAGGCGGTTTTTCGCGACCTGCTCAGGCGTGCCGACCGCGACCACTTCGCCGCCTAACGAACCGGCCTCCGGTCCGATATCGACGACGTAATCGGCTTCCGCGATCACGCTCAGGTTGTGCTCGATCACGATCACGGTGTTGCCGTCATCGACCAGGCGATGGATGACGTTGAGCAACAGTTCCACGTCGGCCATGTGCAGGCCGATGGTCGGTTCTTCCAACAGGTAAAGCGTCGATTTCGGCGTGCGCATTTTGCGCAGCCGCTCATTCGTCGCGCGGGAAACCCCGCGGGTGAGTTTGGTCGCGAGCTTGAGCCGTTGCGCTTCGCCGCCGCTCAATGTCGGGCTCGGCTGGCCGAGTTTCAGGTAGCCGAGACCAGTCTCGACCAGCAGGCCGAGCGGACGCGCGATTTTCTGGTTGGCGGCGAAGAATTCCGCGGCCTGCGCGATGGTCATTTCCATCACGTCTCCGATGCTCCGGTCGTGGTAAAGCACCTCGAGCGTCTGCGCGTTGTAGCGTTTCCCGCCGCAATCTTCGCACGGCACGTAGCTGCTCGGGAGGAAGCTCATCTCGAGCTTGAGCACACCTTGGCCGCTGCAGGTTTCGCAGCGGCCGCCCTCGGTATTAAAGGAGAACCGACTCGCGGTGTAGCCGCGCACGCGAGAGACCGGGAGCTGCGCGAAGAGGCTACGAATTTCGTCGAAGACTTTGATGTAAGTCGCCGGCGTCGAGCGCGAGGTTTTGCCGATCGGCGATTGATCGACTTCGTAGATCGTCTCGAGGAATTCCGCGCCGGCTAGGGCGGCGCCGGCTGCTTTGGAGGGACGGGCGCCGTCCCGTCCGCGTTTCTGAGACACGGACGACACAGCGGTCGTCCCTCCACCGCGAGGACGGGTGCGGTTGATTGCCTGCTGCACCGCGGGTAGCAGGACGGAGCGCATGAGCGTCGATTTTCCCGAACCGGAAATCCCGGTGATGACCGAGAGCCGGCCGATCGGAAATTTCACGTCGACGTGCTTCAGGTTGTTCGCGCGCGCATCGCGGATCTCGAGCCAATGCTCGACCTCGCCTAACGAGCGCCGCGATCCCCGCACTGGATGACAAAGCGGCTCGCGCAGACAACGGCCGGTTCGCGATGCCGTGACTTCCTTGATCTCGCACAGCGTCCCTGCGGCGACGACTTCGCCGCCGTGAATGCCCGCGCCCGGGCCGAGATCGATGATGTGATCGGCGCGCCGCATCGTTTCCTCGTCATGCTCCACGATCACGAGCGAATTCCCTTTTTCGCGGAGGGCGGTGAGGGTTTCGAGGAGCCGTTCGTTGTCGCGCGAATGCAATCCGATCGTCGGCTCGTCGAGGACGTAAAGGACGCCGCGGAGATTCGACCCGAGCTGTGCCGCGAGGCGGATGCGCTGGGATTCGCCGCCGCTTAGAGTTTTCGCGGAACGCCCGAGCGCGAGATAGCCGAGCCCGACGTTTTCCATGAATCGGAGCCGCTGCTCGATCTCCGGCACGAGATCGGCCGCGATCACTTTTTGGTTGCCGCGGAAACGCAATTTGCCGACCAGCGAAAGGGCTTCGGCCGCGGAGCGCGCGGCGAATTCATCGATCGTTTTTCCCTGCAGTCGCACGTGCCGCGCGACCGGGTTCAAACGCGAGCCGTGACAGTCCGGGCAAGGCACCGACTCGCCTTCCTCGACCGATTCAAACTGCCGCTCGGCATGCATCTCGTTCTCTAGTTTCGAGTCGCCGGTTTCTTCCTCGGCGCGCTGCACTTTCTCGTTCCAGATTTCGCCGAACCCGTTGCAGGTCGCGCACCAGCCGTGCGGCGAGTTGAAGGAAAACAAACGCGGATCGAGCTCCTCGAAAGCGCGCCCGCAACCCGGGCAACTCATCTCCGTGCTCATGACCGTGAGCCGGTTTTTCGCGTCGAGCAGATGCGCGGTGCCGCGGCCGATCTGGAGCGCGCGCTGTATGAGATTGCGGGCCTTCAAAATGCGCTTCGCATCGATCGCGCCGACGACCGCGTCGATCGTGTGTTCCTTGAAACGCTCGAGCTTTTGGAATTGCCGGATCGGGATCAGCTCGCGATCAACAAAGAGCGTGTCGAAGCCCTGGCGCTCGGCCCAGCGCGCGACTTCGGTGTGGAAACCCTTGCGGGCTTTTACGAGCGGCGCGAGGACCTTGAGCGGTCCGCGGCGCGCGGCGGCTTCGAGCTCCTTCACGATCGCGGCGAGCGTCTGTTTCTCGACCGGGAGATCGCAATCCGGGCAATACTGCGTGCCGGTTTTCGCGAAGAGGAGCCGGAGGAAATGGTAAACTTCCGTGACCGTGGCGACAGTCGATTTACCGCCACCGCGCGTCACGCGTTGCTCGATCGCGACGGTCGGCGGGAGGCCTTCGATCAGGTCGACATCGGGCTTCTCCAGCTGCTCCACAAACTGCCGCGCGTAGGGCGACATGCTGTCGAGGAAACGGCGCTGGCCTTCCGCGAAGAGGAGGTCGAAAGCGATGGTCGATTTGCCCGAGCCGCTGAGGCCGGTGATCACCACCATCTGATCGCGCGGGATCGTTAGGCTGATGTTTTTGAGATTGTGCTCGCGCGCGCCGTGGATGGCGATGGCGTGTCTGTTCTGATTTCCGGGGAGCATAGGCCGCTGGCCTGTCCCGTCCGGCCGCTGGCCGGGCGGTTCTTCGGCGGCGCGCAAGGTGAGTTCGTCATCCAAAGTTTCGTAGCGGCCGTTCCCGGTTCGCGGCGAGCCGCCGCGAACGAAAGGCGAGCCGCCTGTGCTCCCCGGAGACAGAAGCTCGCGCAGATAGCGACCGGTGTGCGAGTTGGCGATTTTGGCAATGGCCTCGGGTGTCCCGGCGGCGACGAGTTGGCCGCCTTCTTCGCCCCCTTCCGGGCCGAGATCGATGACCCAATCGGCGCACTTCATCACCTCGAGATTGTGCTCGATCACGACGATCGAGTTGCCGGCTTCGACCAAGCGTTGAAATAGCCTAACGAGCAGCGCGACGTCGTCGAAATGGAGGCCGGTGGTCGGTTCGTCGAAGATAAAAAGATCGCCACGCTTCGTCGGATCAGCGCCGCTGTCGGCCAGGTGCCGAACGAGTTTTAGCCGCTGCGATTCGCCGCCGGACAGGGTGTTCAGGGGCTGGCCGAGCCGGACGTAGCCGAGACCGACTTCCTCCAGAATCGCGAGCGGTTCGGCGAGCGTTTTGCCTTCGCCTAACGAACGGAAAAGTTCGACCGCCTCGCTCACCGTGAGCTCGAGAATGTCGTGGATCGAGCGGCCTTCGAGCTTCACTTTCAGCACGTGCGGCTGGAAACGTTTCCCTTCGCACTCGGCGCAGCGGACGTAGAGATCGCTCAGGAATTGCATCTCGATTTTCTCGAAGCCGGTCCCGCCGCAACGCTCGCAACGGCCGCTTCCGGAGTTGAAGGAAAACGCGCTCGCAGTCATGCCTTGGGCCATCGACTCGGGGAGGCCGGCGAAGAGCTCGCGCACCCGGTCGTAGGCGCCGAGGTAAAGGATCGGGGTCGAGCGCGGCGTGCGGGAGAGGGGCGACTGATCGACCATCACGATCTGTCCGACGCGATGGGCGCCGGTGACGCTTTTGCAGGCGCCGGCTTCCTCGCCCTGTTCGCCGCGGGCGCGGAGTAGATTTTTGTAAAGGACGTCGTGGATGAGGGTCGATTTCCCGGAGCCGGAGACGCCGGTCACGCAGGTGAAAACGCCTAACGGAATCTCGACGTCGAGGTTCTGGAGGTTGTGCTCGGTCGCGCCTTTGATCTTGAGGGAGTGTGAGAAATCCTTCCGCTCTTTTGGGATCGGGATGCTCTTGCGGCCAGAAAGGTAGTCGGCGGTGAGTGAGTTGTAGCCGTCGCCCTGTGGGCGACGTGAATTTGGCGTGGGGGCGGAGTCTTTTCTCGCGTTTCCCACAGGGAAACGTCTACAAAGCTCTGCGAGCGTCCCTTGGAAAACGAGCTCACCGCCGAGTTCGCCACGGCCGGGGCCGATGTCGAGCAGGTGATCCGCCGCGCGGATGATCGCTTCTTCGTGTTCGACCACGAGCAGCGTGTTCCCCTTGTCGCGCAGGTTTTTCATTACCCCGATAAGGCGGCCGACGTCGCGCGGATGAAGGCCGACGCTCGGCTCGTCCATCACGAAAAGGGTGTTCACGAGCGAAGCGCCGAGGCAGGTGGTGAGGTTCACCCGCTGCACTTCGCCGCCGCTGAGCGTGCGCGTAGAACGATCGAGGGTCAGATAACCGAGCCCGACTTCGCAGAGGTAGCTCAGCCGGGTCACGATCTCGCCGCGCAACATGGCTGCGCCGGTGTCGTTAGGCGAAAGCGCCAGACTGGTCAGAAAATCGCGCGCTTCGGTGATCGGGAGCGCGGCGATCTCCGGCAGGGTGAAGGCGATACCGTCCTGCCTCACGAGTCGATAATTCAGCGTCTCCGGCTGGTAGCGTCCGCCCTGGCAGCTCGGACAACCGGTGTAGGCGCGATAGCGGCTGAGGAGCACGCGGACGTGCATTTTGTAGGTCTTGCTCTCGAGCCATTTGAAGAAACCGCGCACGCCGTACCAGCGATCGTTCTCGTAATCTTCTTCGCTGTATTCACCCGCGCCTTTCTCGCCGTTGATGACGAAGTCTTGGTCGTGTTTCGGCAGCTCTTCGAAGGGCAGGTGAACGTCGATCTCTGCGCGCGCGCAGGCTCGCAGGAGATCCTTCTGCGATTGGCCCATCTCTTCGCCGCGGAAAACGCGGACCGCACCCTGGGCGATCGCAAGGGAGCGATCCGGAATCGCGCGGTGGTAATCGACCGCGATCGTGCGTCCGAAACCGCGGCACTCCGGACACGCGCCTAACGGATTGTTGAAGCTGAAAAGTCCCTGCGTCGGTGGGCGAATATCGAGATCGCAATGGGCGCAATGCCAGCCCGTCGAATAGGGGTGCGCCTCCTTGGTTTCGAGGTCGATGAAGTTGATCCGGTCCTTCCCGAAACGGAGCGCGGTCTCGAGCGATTCCACCAGCCGCGCGCGCGATTCGACGTTGATCGTGATGCGGTCCTGAATGACCTGGACGCGCGCGCCGAGCTTGAGGTTCTTGCGGTCGGTATCGGCGCGGACGACTTCGCCGTCGAGCCAGACACGGAGGTAGCCCTGCTGTTGGAGGAAGGCGAAAAAATCAGCCGGTTCGGTCTTCAGCGGGACCGCGACCCAGAAGGTGATCAGGCCGGATTTTTCGAAATTATTCGCGCTGATTTCATCGGCGATCGACTTCGCCGTTTCCGGTCGAATCTCGCGCCCGCAGCTCGGGCAGAAAGCGCGCGCGACGCGCGGCAGCAGGAGCTTCAGGTAGTCGTTGATTTCCGTCATCGTCCCGACGGTCGAGCGCGAGCTCTTCACCGAGTTCGATTGCTCGATTGCGATCGCCGGCGGGATGCCGCGGATTTCATCGACGCGCGGCTTGTCCATCCGGTCGAGGAATTGCCGGGTGTACGGACTGAAGGTCTCGACGTAGCGGCGCTGGCCCTCGGCGTAGATCGTGTCGAAAGCGAGGCTCGATTTGCCGCTGCCGCTCGGGCCGGTCACGACGGTTAATTGGCCTAGCGGCAGGTCGAGATCGAAGCCTTTGAGATTGTTCTGGCGGGCTCCGCGAATCTCGATGTGACCTTGCTCCGCGGGGGAAAAGTTGCGCGGGTTTTTGCCGTTGGTGGAAGCCACCGACGACAATCGTTTCGCGCCGCCGAAAGCGCAACAACATGTTCATGCGAACGCTGTAGCCGTTTCGCTGTGCGAAACGCGGGGGTGGGGGTCTTTTTTTTTGGGATTCGGACGTCGATATCCACGTCGCCCACAGGGCGACGGCTACATCGACGGCTACATCGGTTGCACGATCTTCTCTAGCTCTTGTTGGAGCGCGGCGCTGGCTTCGGCGTCGTTGGCGTAACCCCAGACCGCGAGCTCGAACATCCGCGCACCCAGCTCGCGTTTGCCCGCCAATGCCGCGCGCAGTCGGCCGCGCGCAGTCCAATCTTCGGCCGCGGCCTCGGCGTCGTTCGCATAGCTGGAACGTCCATCCCAATAGCAGTAGAAAATGTGCAGCGGATGCCCCCGATCGGTGAAGCGGTAGCTGCGGATCGGCAGAGGCACGCCGTGCACCTGAACGAGATGCACGCCGCTCTCTTGCGTCATCGTGAGGCCACTCGCCGGCAGGCAAATGTCGGGCCGATGATTTTTCACGAAAAGCGCGGCGGTTCGCCCCGGCAACCAGTGGAAGGAATACATCATCCAGACGCGATCTGCGGCGGAACGCCAGGTCGCGACGCCGCCTTCGTTGTAGCGCAGAAGTTCCTCGGTGGCGGCGGGGATTTGCTGGGCCTGATAGTTGGGTTCGCTGGTGGGCCAGGCGACGGTCCAGGGCGCGGCCGTCTCCGCGGCGCGCGGCGCATACCAGGCGGCGACGGCTATCTCCGTCAGGCAAAGCCAGACGATGAGCGCGCCCGACCAGCGGGAGGAGAGGCTGATGGCTGATGGTTGATGGTTGATCGACGTGACCGGCGCCTTCGGCTGCAGCCAGAGGCTCAAACCCCAGAGCACGAAAAGGCAGATTCCGAGAATGGTGAAACCGGCGGGATCGTGCCAGCGCCCGATCGCGGCGATCCCGTCGCTGGCGGCGACTTCGCAGAGCAAAAATGTCCGCCCGATGTTGCAGACAAACGCAATCGCCGCGCCCGCGACCACGAGCAGGACGCGCCGCGCGAGAGGCATCCGGTAAAATTCCCCGAGAAAAAGCGCGACCATGAGCGTGGCCTGAAGCGAGCGCACGCCGGTGCAGGCGTCGTCAATCCCGACCTGGCCGGTGCTCAGCTCGATCACGTTCCCGTGCTGGACCGCGAGTGTGCCGATGAAATTCAAGAGCCCGATCGTGATCGCGGCGTCGGCGCGCATGAGATGTTGGACGACGAACTGTTCGAGCTGCACCGGCCAGGGCACGGCGACGAGGAAGAACAAAACCGGAAAGGCGAAGTGGCGCAGCGTCGGCGCTCCGCCGGCGAGCGAAAGCGCGCCTAACGAGATCGCGACCACCGCCAGGGCCATGATCCAGTCGAGCAAACGCCAGTCCGGATTCGCGACCGCGATCAGGCGCGCCGGGAAAAGCGCGAGGGCGGCGAGGAGAAGCAGCGTGCTCGTGAGGCCGCGAAAACTCGCTGGCGCGGGCGCTGGCCGGCGCATCCAGCGGAGGTAAACCAAAACCGCCGCGAGGAACGGCACCGTCCAGCCGTAGCCGTATTGCGGGTTGAGCGACCATTCACTCGCCAGCTGATGAATCAGCTCCAGCCAGAGAAAGAGAAACGCGAGCGTCGCCAAGGCGGCCGGCCCCGAGAACGACCGGGCCACCGCGCCGGCCCGCGAAGCGGGCGCCCGGACTTCCGCGGTGGAATGGGACATGCTATTTTCCTAGCAGCTTGCGCGCCCGGACGCCACCTCGGCGGCTGGCCTAACGACACCGCTCATGCCGCAACCGAACGATCCCCGCGAGATCACTTTACGAAAAACCGAGCGGGTTTACGTCCGCCTGTCGTTAGGCATTATCCTCGGGCTTTGCTTGCTCGTGGCCTTGAGCTGGGGCGGGCGTTGGGCTTATGTGCGCTGGCAGGAGCGCAAGCTGATGCGCCAGGCTCACGTCGCTTTCGACAAGGGAGATTGGCGCTGGTCCTCGCTCGCCGCGCAGCGGGCTTATTACCTCGACGACGGGAGCGCGGATGCCTGCCGCACGCTGGCGGATATCGCGGAAAAACAGAGCAGCGACCAGGCGATCGAATGGCGCCGACGCGCGCTCGCGATCAACCCCGGGTCGGTGCCCGACCGGCTGGCGCTCGCCAATACCGCGCTCCATTTTTCGCAACCGGGCATCGCGAGCGAGGCGCTCGCGGCGGTGCCGGCGGCGGCCCAGAAAAATTCCGCCTATCAGGCCGCGGCTGCCAAAGTGGCCCTGACCAAAAACGATCTCGGGACCGCCGGGAAGCATCTGCGCGAGGCGGCGAGGCTCGCGCCTAACGACCTCAACCGCGCCCTCGAGCTGGCGGAATTCCAGCTCCGATCCGACGAGGAAGCGGCGCGCGCCGCGGGTCACGCGACGGCTTCGCGTTTGAAGACCACGCCGCAAGTGCGGCTCGACGCGCTGCACATTTTGCTGAACAACGCGCTCCGCCGGCACGACAACGCGGAGAGCATCAGTCTGGCGAAAGAGCTCGACGCCGCGCCCGAAGCGCTGCCGGCCGACCGCTTGCTCGCGCTCGGGATTTTGCGGCAATACCACGATCCGGATTTCGCGGCGGCGCTGGATCGTTTCCAAACGGAATCAGCGCGCTCGGCCGGGCGCGCGGCGCAGTTGATCGCCTGGATGAACGGGCACGGTCTCGCGCTCCTGGCGATGGATTGGAGCACGCGGCTGCCGCCGGAGATACTCGAGAGCCTGACGGTGCGCCTCGGGCTGGCGGATGCCTATGTGCAATTGCGCGATTGGACGGCGCTCCGGGCGATGCTCGGGCGCGGCTCGTGGGCGCGGGTGGAATCGCTCCGGCTCGCGCTCTTGGCGAAGGTCGATCACGAGACCGGGAAGGAAGATGCGCGGGACCGGGATTGGGCGGACGCGGTGGTGAAAGCGGAGAACGACCCGCAGCGGCTCGACCTGTTGCAGAAGCTGGCGCTTCAATGGCGCTGGCCGGAGAAAAGCGTGGCGGTGCTCTGGCTGCTCGCCGACCTGCCGCAAACGCAGCAGCCATCGCTGCAGGCGCTCTATAACTACTACGCGAAGGAGCGGGACACAGCCGGTCTCTACCGGACGCTGACCCGGCTGGTCGGGATGCTGCCGGAAGATTCAACGGTGAAAAACAATTACGCGCAGATCGCGCTCCTCCTGCACGCCGAGCCGGCGAAGGCGCGCGCCCTCGCGCACGATCTGCACGAAGCGCAACCGAAGAACCCGGCCTTCGCCTCCACCTACGCGTTCGGACTTTTCCAGAATGGCGAAGTGCCGGCGGCGTTGAAGGTGATGCAGGGTCTGACGGCGGAACAGCTCCACGATCCGTCGGTCAGCGCGTATTACGGGATCATTCTCGCGGCCGCGGGCCAAACCGAGGAGGCGCAGAAATTTCTCGAGGCTGCGAAGACCGCGCAGCTCCTGCCCGAGGAGGAAAAACTCGTGGCGCAGGCGCGGAATCTTCTGGCCCGCAGGGAGCGCGAAAGCGGCGGAACGTAAGCTGCTAAATGGAGAAATGCGGCGGGCGTCGTCGTCTCCCGGGTCGCTTACTTTTGACCGGAAAACGACGGCGCGGCCGTAGAAGTCTTCCCGCAGCCTTGCTCGTCGTGGGCCTGCTCCCGGGAATGGCCGGGCCGGCTACCGATATCACAGATTTTTGACGAGCCGCCGTCTGGAAGTAAAGCGCGGCACGTCTCCGCGGCGCTCGCATTCTTGCGCCGGCTGCGAGACTGTGCGTCGTGCGTCTCGCGACTCGCGCAGTCTTGGTCGGCTTTGTCTCGGTGCTGTTGTTTGCGTCCACCTCTCGCGGCGCGATCGAGGTGGGTGGCGGCCGGATCGATGTCGTCTTCGAAGACGCCGCCGCTGATTTCCCGCAGGCACTCGCGCTCGACTGGATCGCCACCGCCGCGCGCGCGGTCACCAGTTATTACGGTCGCTTCCCGGTTGCGCACGTAGTCGTTCGCATCCGCGCGAGCGAGGGCGATGAGATCGAAAATGGCCGCACCTTCGGCGCCGACGATGGCGGCCGGATCTCGGTGGTGGTCGGTCGCGCCACGACGGCAGCGCATTTCCAGCGTGATTGGTTGATGACCCACGAAATGACGCATCTGGCTTTCCCGAGCGTGGCGGAGGAACACCATTGGATCGAAGAAGGCATGGCCACCTACGTCGAGCCACTGGCGCGCGCGCGCACCGGGAATCTCCTGGCGCAACAAATCTGGGCCGACCTCCTCCGCGACCTGCCCCAAGGTCTTCCGCAGCCGGGTGATCGCGGATTGGATTTCACGTCCACCTGGGGCCGGACCTACTGGGGCGGCGCGCTCTTTTGTCTGCTCGCCGACGTGGAGATCCACCGGCGCACGGCAAATACCAAAGGATTACGCGACGCGCTCCGCGGCGTCCTCGCGTCGGGAGGCACGATCGCGGAGGAGTGGAAAATGTCGCGCGTTTTGCAGGTCGGCGATGCGGCGACGGGTGTGCCGGTCCTGGCAGAACTCTACGCGCAGATGCGCGCCGATCCGCATCCCGTGGATCTCGAAGATCTTTGGCGCCGGCTCGGGATCGAGCGCCACGGGCGGAGCGTGATCTTCCACGACGATGCGCCGCTCGCTGCGTTCCGGCGCGCTTTGATCCCAATCCCTTGAATCCAGGTTGCTTCGCATCCGCGGTCTCAGTACAAAGCGAATCAATACGAGCGGAATAAAGCAGCCGTGACCCGTTCTCATCCAAGTGCCCAGCCATGACGTCCCAGTTCTCGCCTCCTCCCAAATTCAATTTTATCCGGACCGGCCTCGAGCAACCTCGAGGAGCTTCCGATTCCGGGTAAACAGGCAGAAACAGAAAGCAAAAGTATGAAATCGAAAACTATCCTCGCCGGCGCTGCGATCGCCGGATTAATGAGTGGCTCGTTCGCCGTCCAGGCGCATGCGGCCAAAGTCTCTGGCAAAGCGGGCGTCTCGCTCAGCCAGATGGGCAGCAAAGAAAAGAAGGACGTTCATTCCTGCAAAGGCGAGAACTCCTGCAAGGGCAAAGGCGGTTGTAAAACCGGCGACAACGGCTGCAAAGGCAAGAATTCCTGCAAAGGAAAAGGCGGTTGCGCGACCGACGGCAGCCACCCGGCCGAGAGCAAGTAGCATCTGCGGGCGCGCGTCAGCGCGCACTGACCGAGAGACGGAGTCCAATCCTCCGCTTCTCTTTTCGTTAGGCTTTTCTGCGAAAGACAGGACCGCGGATTTCCCGGATGACGCGGATAAGAGGCTGATTTGATCTTCTTCCCATCCGTGAAATCCGCGAAATCCGCGGTTAAGAAAATTATCGCCATCCATGCCCGCTAACCCCTTCAATAACTTCCAGGATCTCGGCATCGGCATCGGCCTGCGCGTGCCGCATTACCGGCACATTCTCGAGAAAAAACCGGTGGTCGATTGGTTCGAGATCATCTCGGAAAATTTCATGGTCGATGGCGGTCGGCCGCTCGAGGTGCTCGACCAGATTCTCGAGCAGTACCGCGTCGTGCAGCACGGCGTGGCCATGTATTTCGGCTCCGCCGATCGGCTCAGCCGCGAGCATCTGAAGAAAATCAAACGGCTGGTCAAGCGGACGAACACCCCGTGGCTGAGCGATCATCTTTGCTGGGGGAGCGTGGATGGCCGTTACACCCACGACCTGCTGCCGATGCCCTACACTTTCGCCGCCGCCAAAACGACCGCGGCGAATATTCGTGAGGCGAGCGATTTCCTCGAAGTGCCCATCTGCGTCGAGAACGTGAGCAGCTACGCGGAATTTCATGCGTCGGAAATGACCGAATGGGAGTTCCTCTCCGAAGTCGTCGAACTGGCCGACTGCGGGATTCTCCTCGACGTAAACAACATCTATGTCTCCTCGCAGAATCACAGTTTCGATCCCTACGATTACCTGAACAACGTCCCGCACCATCGCGTCGGGCAGATTCACATCGCGGGCCATTCGAAATTTGAGAAATACATTCTCGATACCCACGATCATCCGGTGCTCGACCCGGTCTGGAAGATGTATGCGCACGCCCTCAAGCTGGTCGGGAAAACGGCCACCTTGCTGGAGTGGGACGACCGCATCCCAAGCTTCGACGAGGTCCACCACGAGGCGCTCAAGGCGAACCAATTTGTCGAAAAACAAACCCAAAACGCCGCCGCCTAACGAGAACCCGGTCGGCTCGCGGAAGCAGTTGAAAGAACTGCAAACGCTGATGGCGACGGCGGTCTTTCGTCCGCTCGACGCGCGCGACGGGATGCAGACGCGCTGGACCGACGGCGGAAGCACCAGCGCGGTGGCCGAGAGTTTTATCCGGCCGAACGATCGCCTAACGAGTTTCGAGCGGCTCGAAATCTACAACCGCGTTTATTGGTTCCGCGTCCTCGATTGTCTTTATGACGATTATCCCGGGCTGCGCGCGATCGTGGGCGAGCGGAAGTTCATGAAACTCGCCACCGCGTATCTGGCAAAGTATCCGTCGGAGTCGTTCACCCTGCGCAATCTCGGTTCGCGGTTGGAAAAATTCCTGCGTGAGGAACCGCACTGGCTCGCACCTAACGACGAGCTGGCGCTCGACATGGTCCGTTTCGAGTGGGCGCAGATCGTCGCTTTCGACGATCCGGCTTTACCGAAGATCACCACCGACGACCTGCTCGACACCGCGCCCGCGCAGCTCCGGCTCGGTCTCCAGCCTTACTTGTCGCTCCTCCAGGTGAACTTCGCGGTCGATAAATTTTTCGCCGCGGTGAAGAAGCGCGAGGCCGACACCTTGCGCGGCGAAGCGAGTAACACACCCGACGCCATGCCGCAGGCGACGGTGCGCAAACGTCGGCCTCGGCTGCCGAAGCGCGAGCCGGTTTTCCTCGCGGTTCATCGCTACGACAACCTGCTCTACTACAAGCGGCTCGAGCCGGAAGCATTCGCGATTCTCGAGGGTTTCGCGCAGGGCCAGACGGTGGAAGAAGCCTGCGTCGCCGCGCTCGGGGCTTCCACCCGGACGGACGTCGATTGGGCGCAACAGATCCAGGAGTGGTTTCACGACTGGTCCGCGCTCGGCTGGTTTTGCCGGCCGACAAAATGAGCGCGCTGCTGCAAAAACTCTACGGCTGGCTGATCGCTACTGGGAACGCCTTGCGCTCGCCGGTGCTGCTCCTCATTCGACTTTATTGGGGCTGGGAGTTTTTCCTAGCGGGCAAGGGCAAGCTCTCCGACTTGTCGAAGCCCGCGGAATATTTCGCCAGCCTCGGGATCCCGTTCCCGCACGCGCAGGCGGCGCTGGCGGCGAGTGTGGAATGCTTTGGCGGATTGCTTCTGCTCCTCGGGCTGGCCTCGCGGTTGGTCTCGATTCCGCTCCTGATTTTGCTCACGGTCGCCTACTGCACCGCTGATCTCGACGCCCTGCGCGCGATCTTTTCCGAGCCGGATAAGTTCACCGGCGCGGCCGAATTTCTCTTCCTCTTCGCGGTCGTGATCGTGTTCGTTTGCGGGCCGGGCGCTTTCTCGCTCGACGCGCTCCTGGCGAGATATTTCCGGCGCGAGGATGATCGTGCGATGTAGCCGTCGCCCTGTGGGCGACGTGGGGATGCCCAAGGACGCGGGCTCGGTCTGCGAACCTTGTCAAAGCCCACGCTTCGCACAGCGAAGCGGCTACATCTTCACGTTCATCGCGCTCTTTCTTGCTCCCGCCCTTCAGGCTGTCGAACCCGTGAAGATCGAGTGGCAGCCGTGGTCCGACGCCATCTTCGCGCAGGCGAAAAAGGAGAACCGTTTCGTCCTCCTCGATGTGGAAGCGGTCTGGTGCCACTGGTGCCACGTGATGGACGCGGAGACCTATGCGGATCCGAAGGTCATCGCGCTCGTTAGGCAAAAATATCTCGCGGTCAAAGTCGATCAGGATTCGCGGCCGGATATTTCCAATCGCTACGAAGATTACGGCTGGCCCGCGACGGTGGTTTTTAATCCCGACGGGGGCGAGATCGTGAAGCGTCAGGGTTACCTCCCGCCACCGCTGATGGCTTCCATGTTGCAGGCGATCATCGACGATCCTTCACCCGGTCCTTCGATTGAGAAGGAAGTGCCTTTGATGCCGAGCAGCACCGCCGGTCTGACCGAAGGGATGCGGAAGAAACTCGAGCAGGTAATCCGCGACGACTACGACCACAAGAATCACGGCTGGGGCACGGTGCAGAAATTTCTCGACTGGGATTTAATCGAGTTTTGCCTGGAACAAAGCATCGCCGGCGATCGCAGCTTCGAGCGGATGGCGCGGGAGACGCTCGACGCGCAGTTGCAGTTGATCGATCCGGTCTGGGGCGGCGTTTATCAGTATTCGACCGATGGCGACTGGCAGCATCCGCACTTCGAAAAGATCATGCAGTTCCAGGCGGAAGACCTGCACATCTACGCGGAAGCGTACGCGCTTTGGCGTGATCCAAAATACCTCGAAGCCGCGACCAGGATTCGCGGATACCTGCGCGATTTTCTCACCTGTCCGGAAGGCGCGTTCTACACCAGCCAGGATGCCGATCTGGTCGAAGGCGAGCATTCGGCCGATTACTTTGCGCTCGATGATGCCGCTCGCCGCGCCCGCGGGATTCCGCGAATCGACCAGCATATTTACACGCGGGAGAATGGCTGGGCGATCAACGGCCTCGCGACTCTAGCGGCAGTCACGGGCGACGCGCGTGCGCTGGCGGAGGCGACGTGTGCGGCAGATTGGATCGTGGCCCACCGTTCGTTAGGCAAGGGCGGATTCAGTCATGGGGAGAAGGATGCGGGCGGACCTTATTTCGGCGACCAGGTTTATCTCGCCCGCGCTTTTCTCAAGCTCTACGAAGTGACGGCCGATCGGAAATGGCTGGCGCGCGCGAAAGAGACGGCGCAGTTCGCGGCGGATCATTTCCGAGGCGCCGCCGGCTACGTTGCCTTTCAGGGTTCGTTAGGCAAGGCGCTCGCCCCCAAGCCGCAGGTGGATGAGAACACGGCGTTCGCCCGCCTGGCGAATCGATTGCATCACGATACTGGCGTCGCGGCGGAGCGGACGCGCGCGGAGCACGCCATGCGTTTCCTGGCCGCGCCGGGGGTGGCGGCGCGGCGCGGATTTTTGGTCGGCGGCATTCTCCTGGCGGATCGCGAGCTGAGCCGGCCGCCCTTGCATCTCACGATTGTCGGCGGGAAAGGCGATCCCAAGGCGCGCGAACTCTTCGCTGCGGCCCTCGGCGTGGCGGCGCCTTACCGGCGCTTGGAATGGTGGGACGCGAAGGAAGGCCCGCTGCCGAATCCCGACGTGGAATATCCGGCGCTCGAACGCGCGGCGGCTTTCGTTTGCACGGAGCGCACTTGTTCGGCGCCGATCTTTGACGCCGCGAAAATCAGCGCGTTTCTGCAACGCGCGCGCGCTCGCTGACCCGGCCAGCGCTTTTGGGGTCGACTGCGCGGGGAAGGTTCCACGCGGGCTGCCCGCCCTCGGACTCGTTAGGCAAATGCCTGCGCGACCGAAAATCTTTCGTCGGCGTTCAAAAATATTTTGCCAAGCAAACGCCTCCTCATAGAATGGCCGCACTCTCGCCACACCTCGTTCACCTAATCTGTCTCAACTTCTGAAGTCGATCCGTCTAACATTTCCAGCTCCCGCATTGACCTCTTGGCAGGTCCCTCCCGGTCGCCTTAGTCTCTGCTGATCGTATGGCGAATTTTTTCCCGCGCTGGACGAACTGGCTCCCACTCAAAGTCTCGATCTGCGGCATCGTGGTGGTGACCGCGCTGGTCGGCGCGACCTGGTATTACGCCACGCCGAAATACACCCGCGTCGGCTACATGCCGGTGCAGCCGGTGCCGTTTCCCCACGATCTGCATGTCACGCAGCTCGGGATGGATTGCCGTTATTGCCATAATGCGGTCGAGGTCGCGGCGCACTCGAACGTGCCCGATACGCAGGTTTGCATGAACTGCCACACGCAGATTCAAAAGGAGAACCCGAAGCTACAACCGGTGCGCGATAGTTGGACGACGGGTCAGCCGGTGCCGTGGGTGCAGATTCATCGCACGCCGGACTACGTTTATTACAATCACTCTGCGCACGTGAATCGCGGGATCAGTTGCTACTCGTGCCACGGGCCGGTGAATCATATGTCGGTGGTCTATCACGCAAAGCCGCACAGCATGGGCTGGTGCCTTGAGTGCCATCGCGCGCCGGAGAATTTCCTCCGCCCGGAAGACCAGATCACAAACCTGGATTGGAAACCAGATGATGTGCAACCGGTGGCGTTCGTCGCGAAATATGGCCAGCCGGCGGGTGTGAAAGAAGATTGGTCGAAGAAGAAACATCTCACGCAAAGCGAGATCGGGCTGACGTTGAAGCAGCGCTGGAATGTGAATCCGCCGGTTAATTGTCAGGGGTGCCACCGATGAGCGGGAAGTTAGTCTTCCAGACTGACTCGGCCGGCGGCCTTCCAGCCCGCCGGGGACAGAGCCGACAGGCCAGAGGGCTGTCGGCCGAGTCAGTCAGGATGACTAACTTCCGGAGGAAATCATGAAGCGCGTCCTGCAACATCCGGCGCCAGATCTGACCGGGAAACAATATTGGCGCGGCCTCGGTGAGCTGAGCGACACGCCGGAATTCCGCGGCTGGCTCGAGCGTGAATTCCCCGCCGGCGCGGCGGAGATCGAAGGGGACGAAGTTTCGCGTCGCAGTTTTCTCAAACTCATGGGCGCATCGATGGCGCTGGCTGGTTTTGGCCTGAACAGCTGCCGCAAACCCGAGATGCATCTCGTACCTTTCACGAAGAGCGCAGAGTGGGTCATCCCCGGGAAATTCCTCTACTACTCGACCGCGATGCCGCGCCGCAGCGGGGCGATGCCGCTGGTGGTATCGACTGTGGACGGACGCCCGATCAAGATCGAGGGCAACCCGAATCATCCGGAGAGCAATGGCGCGAGCGACGCCTTCGCGCAGGCTTCGATTCTCGATCTCTACGATCCGTCGCGCTCGCAGCGTTTCGTGAGGCAGAACAAGCTGTCCGACCGCGCGAGCTTTGAAAAATATCTCGCGGAACTCCGTCCGAAGATGGCCGCGGATGGTGGCGCGAGTCTCGCCTTTCTCATCGAGGAAACGTATTCGCCGACGCGCGAACGCCTGCGCACGGAGTTGCAGAAGCAGTTCCCGAAGATGCGGTGGTGCGTTTACGACCCGCTGCTGAGTGAGGCGCAGCATTTCTCGACCGAGATGACCTTCGGACCGAACGCGCGGATCATCCCGCAGTTCGACAAAGCGGACGTCATCTTCGCGCTCGACAGCGATTTCCTGAATTGCGGCGACGGCGATCTCGCCGCGGTCCGCGGGTTTACGGCGCGCCGCCGGGTGCGCGAGGCAAAGGACTCGATGAACCGCCTCTACGTGGTGGAAAATCGTTTCACCATCACCGGGGCGATTGCCGATCACCGGTTGCGTTTCCCGGCGAGCCAGATCCCCGGGATTACGCATGCGCTCGCGACCAAGATCGCGGTGGCGACCAAAGATCCCGGCTTGTCGTCGGTTCTGATTACGCTCAAGGCGCCAGAGAAGGCCGAGAAATACGGCGAGCGCTGGCTCGAGGAAGCGGCGCAGGATTTACTCAGCAAACCGGGCGCGAGCTTGGTCCTGGCCGGTCCGCACCAGCCGGTGGTCGTGCAGTTGATGGTTTACGCCATGAACAGCGCGTTGCAGAACGTCGGCACCACCATGCTCGTGCGCGAACTGCCGAAGGGCGGTCGCAACAGCAGCATTCTCCAACTGGCGAGCGAGATCGAAGCGGGACGGATCAAACAGCTTTTCATCCTCGGCGGCGACCCGGTTTACAATGCGCCCCGCTCGATCGCGCAGAACCGCAAAACGCGGCAACCGCTCGATTGGGGCGACCTGCAAAAGATGGTGCCCGACGTCGTGCGACTCGGCCATTACGAGGACGCGACCTCGGCCCTGAGCCAATGGCACATCCCGGCCGCGCATTACCTCGAGAGCTGGGGAGATGGCCTCACCAATGGCGGCGGCTACGTCGCGATGCAGCCGATGATTCTGCCGCTCTTCGGCGGACTCTCGGAGCTGGACATGTTGCAACTGGTCGGCGGTGTGCCCGCGGCGACCGGTCCGGAAATGATCCAGGAAACCTTCCGCGCGACCAATCCGCCGGGGGATTTCGCGACCTCGTGGAATGAGCTTTTGCACGATGGCAGCGCGAAACATATCGCGGCCATTAACCGGCCGCCGAAATTCAACGGCAACTCGGCCGGCGGCGTCGCCCACACGCTCTGGAATAATCCGCCGACGCCGACGAGGGATTCACCGGAGATTGTACTCTGCGCCAGCTACTCCGTGGATGACGGCCGTTATATCAACAACGGCTGGCTCCAGGAAATGCCCGACCCGATCACCAAGCTGACCTGGGATAACACGGCGATGATGAGTCCGGCGATGGCGCACCATGTCGGGGTGAAAGATGGCGACCTCGTCGAGGTGACGGTGACAGATACCTTGAAGGGCAAGGACGGCAAACCGCTCCAGCGCCAGCTCGTGATCGCCGCCCTCGTGTTGCCTGGTCACGCAGACAATTCGATTTCGATTCCGCTCGGCTACGGACGCAAGCACACCGGCCCGGTGGGCGAAGAAGCCGGCTTCAACGGCTATCTCCTGCGCACCAGCTCGAACCCGCATTTCATCGTGGCCGACGGCCGCGCGGTGCAGAGCGTGAAGGTGAAAAAGGTCGGCACAAAATATCCGCTCTCGATCACGCAGGAGCATTACTCGATCGAAGGCCGCGGACTGGTGAGGGAAGCGACCCTCGAAAATTATCGGAAGGACGAAGAGTTCGTCACCAAGTTCGCGGGCGACGAGGAACTGCCGAAGCAACTTCCGTCGCTCTATAGCCATCCGAAACTCGACGCGCCCCAGCAATGGGGCATGACGGTCGACCTCAATTCCTGCACGGGTTGCAGCGCCTGCGTCATGGCTTGCCAGGCGGAGAACAACATCCCGATCGTCGGCAAACTCCAGGTCAGCCACGGTCGCGCGATGCACTGGATCCGGATCGATCGCTACTACGCGAGCGCGAAGCCTTACAATCAGGATCACGGCCAGTGGC
This sequence comes from Chthoniobacterales bacterium, assembly GCA_038240025.1. GTDB lineage: Bacteria > Verrucomicrobiota > Verrucomicrobiia > Chthoniobacterales > UBA10450 > Palsa-1392. Next base: position 25,273 of record JBBSED010000009.1, on the reverse strand, counting down.
CGGAGAATCCCGAGATCGTGCACGAGCCGATGATGTGCCAGCACTGCGAGAACGCGCCGTGCGAAACCGTCTGTCCGGTCAACGCCACGATTCACAGCGAGTCGGGGCTGAACGTGATGGTTTACAACCGCTGCATCGGCACCCGTTATTGCGCGAACAACTGCCCGTTCAAAGTGCGGCGCTTCAACTTTTTCGATTATAATCAGCGCCCGATCGGCAAGACCAAGATCGGCGGGTTTTCGGTCTATCAGGAATATCTCGGACCGCTCACGGAAAAGGGCGCGCCCGATACGGTGAAGTTGCAGAAGAATCCCAACGTCACCGTCCGCATGCGCGGCGTGATGGAGAAGTGCACTTATTGCGTGCAGCGAATCGAGGAAGCGAAAATCTCGGCGCACGTCCGGGCCGGCGCTTCCGACAAGACACTGATCCCGCGCGACTCGTTCACCAGCGCCTGCGCGCAGGCCTGCCCGGCGGAAGCGATTGTCTTCGGCGACATCGCCGATCCGGAGACGCGGGTCTCGAAAGTAAAAGCAGAGAATCGAAATTACCGACTGCTCGAATATCTCAATGTGAAGACGCGCACGAGTTACCTGGCGCGGATTCGCAACCCCAATCTGAAAATGCCCGACGCCGCCCTCATCGGTGTCGCCAGCCCGGCTGAAGAGTCGGAGCACAAAAGCGAAGGCGGCGAATTGGGCGGCGCCGAAACTCAGCCGCGCCGGGCCGACGCGCCGGCCGCCACTCCGGGAGGTCATCCCTAATGGACGCCGCATCCACCACTGCCCCCGATGTGATCGCGGGCGAGGCTTCGTCCTCGATCGAGAAGCCGCTGGCGCGTGTTCCGTTGGTTCTGAACAAGCGCAATTTCGATTGGGTCACAAACCGGATCGCCGGTGCGGTCGAAGGGGGCACGCCCCGTTGGTGGTGGGTCTCGTTTGCCATCACGGTGATGATCGCCGGCTTCGGGATGTTCTGTCTCGGTTACCAGATTTCCACCGGCGTCGGAACCTGGGGGCTGAATCATCCGGTCGGCTGGGCCTGGGACATCACGAACTTCGTTTTCTGGATCGGTATCGGTCACGCGGGCACGCTCATTTCCGCGATTTTGTTTTTGCTCCGGCAGAAATGGCGCACGTCAATTAACCGGTCGGCCGAAGCGATGACGCTCTTCGCGGTTATTTGCGCGGCGATTTTCCCGGGCGTGCACGTCGGTCGCGTCTGGATGGCTTGGTTCCTCGCTCCGGTGCCGAACCAGTACGCGATTTGGCCGAACTTCCGCAGCCCGCTGCTCTGGGACGTCTTTGCGGTCTCGACTTACTTCTCCGTTTCGGTGCTCTTTTGGTATACCGGTTTGATCCCAGATCTTGGAACCCTCCGCGATCGCGCGACTTCGAAGATCAAGAAATTCCTCTACGGAATTTTCGCGCTCGGCTGGCGCGGGTCGAACCGCAACTGGCGGCATTACGAGATGGCCTATCTGCTCCTGGCCGGTCTCTCGACCCCGCTCGTGTTGTCGGTGCACTCGGTCGTTTCCTTCGACTTCGCGACCTCGATCATCCCGACGTGGCATACGACCATTTTCCCGCCGTATTTCGTGGCCGGCGCCATCTTCGGCGGGTTCGCGATGGTGTTGACTCTGATGATCCCGGCGCGGGCGATCTTCAAGCTGCAGGACATCATCACGCCGCAGCACATCGACAAGATGGCGAAGATCATTTTGCTGACCGGCTCGATCGTTAGCTACGCCTACCTGATGGAATTTTTCATCGCTTGGTACAGCGGGAATCAGTACGAGAAGTTCGCCTTCTATAACCGCATTTTCGGTCCCTACTGGTGGTACTGGTGGGTCGGCATGTTGTTCTGCAATGCGCTTTCGCCGCAGCTCTTTTGGTTCAAGTGGTGCCGGCACAACATCTTCGTCGTTTACTTCGTCTGCATGTGCGTGAACGCCGGCATGTGGTTCGAGCGTTTCATCATCATCGTCGGCGGTCTCCATCGCGACTTCCTGCCGTCTTCGTGGGGGCTCTTCATCCCGACGTGGGTCGATATATGGACCTTCGTTGGCACGTTCGGAATTTTCCTTTCGCTCTTCCTGCTCTTCATTCGTTTCCTCCCGATGATCGCGATGTCGGAAGTGAAAATCGTGCTGCCGGAAGCTGATCCGCATCACGCCACGCCGGAAGAGCATCACACCGTCGCCGCCGGAGGAATGGAGCGCACATGATCACGCCGAGCGGAAATCGCGTCTACGGAATCGCGGCGGAATACCCGAGCGCCTCGTCCTTATACGAGGCCGCCAAGGTCGTGCGCGACGCCGGGTTCAAGCGCTGGGATGTGCACTCGCCGTTCCCGATTCACGGGATGGACGATGCGATGGGCCTGGGCAAATCCTGGTTAAGCGCCGTCGTGCTCTGCGGTGGCATCACCGGTTTGTTGACCGCGTGTGTGCTCGAGTTCGGGCCGTCGTCGTTTCTGTACCCGCTGATCGTGCATGGCAAGCCGACCAACTTTTGGACCGTGCCCGCGTTCTTCCCGATCATGTTTGAGCTGACGATTCTGGTCTCCGCCTTCTCGGCTTTCATCGCGATGTTGACGATGAACCTGCTCCCGCGTTGGAACCATCCGATGTTTAACTGGGACCGGTTCAAGCGCGTGACGAACGACGGATTTTTCCTCGTTCTGGAAGCGCGCGACCCGCGTTTCAGCGAAGCCGACGCCGTGCAGTTGCTGGAGAAAACCGGCGGCCAGTACATCACCGCGATTCACGAGGAATAACATGCTGCGCGCTTTCTTCCTCATTTTCATCCTCATCACGATCGCCTGGCTGGCCGTCTTCGGGTTCCGCGGGCAGACGAGCACCCGGCCGGAGATCGAGATTTTCCCGGACATGGTGCGGCAGCCGAAAGTGCGCGCGCAGAGCGAACTTAATTTCTTCGCGGACCAACGCGGCGGACGTCAGCCGGTCGAGGGCACGGTGCCAATCGGCTACGAAATGCCGATGCCTAACGACGCCGGTCGCGCGGTCGATGCGGCGGGTGAGCAGGCGATGCATGCCCATCTCGGATTCAGCGAGGGAACCGATTATTACAACACCGGGAAAATGGCCGAGAACTGGGGCACGGGCATTCCGGTCGAGGTGACCCCCGCGTTATTGCAGCGCGGCGAGCAGCGGTTCAACGTCAACTGCGCCGTCTGCCACGGCCCGCTCGGCGGCGGCGACGGAATCGTGAAAGGCTACGGCCTCGCGACGGTCGTCACTCTGCAGGACGACCGGATTCGCAACATGGCCGACGGCGAAATTTTCAACACCATCACCCACGGCAAAAACACCATGATGCCCTATGGCCCACGCGTCGTGGTGCAGGATCGCTGGGCGATCATCTGCTATCTGCGCACCTTGCAGCGGAGCCAGCACGCGGCTGCGGCCGATGTGCCGCCGAATCACGTGGCGGATCTGGAAGCAAAGCCGGAGCCGGCGAAACCAGCGGAGGCGGCGAAGAAATGAGCGATCGATCCCACGTCATGCCGGCGCCGGAAGGCGAATTTTTTGAGACCAGTCGTTTTGCCGGCCTCTCGCTCATCTGCGGCGCGATCGGCCTGGTTGCGCTGATCCTCAGTTTTGTCGGCGGGTTTCTCTCGCCGGTTCAGTTCAGCTTCTCCTGGCTCTTCGGGTTTTTCGTTTTCTTCACCCTCTGCATCGGCTGCCTCTTCTGGACGATCGTGCATCACGTGGTTGATGCCGAATGGTCGGTCGTAGTGCGTCGGCAGATGGAGAACATCGCCCTCCTCATGCCAGTGCTCGCAGTGCTTTTCCTGCCGGTCCTCTTCTGGAAAAAATATCTCTACCGCTGGATGAATATCCCGCTGGGGATCGATCACGTTCTGGATGCGAAGCGCGCCTATTTGAACTGGGGGTTTTTCCTCTTCCGCGCGATCTTTTTCTTCGTCGCGCTCAGCCTCGTCGCCTGGCTCCTGCGCCGGTTGTCGGTGAAGCAGGATCGCGACGGCAATCCGCGTTACACGCTGCTGATGCGGAAGCTCGGATTCGTCGGACTGCCGGTCTTCGCGTTCAGCCTGACGTTCGGGGCGTTCGATTGGGTGATGAGCCTGAACTGGCATTGGTTCTCGACCATGTGGGGCCCGTATATTTTTGCCGGCACTGCGGGCAGCTCGATGGCGTTGATCATCCTCGTGACCGCGGCCCTGCAAAAGGCGGGCTACCTGCGCGAGGTGGTGACGATCGAGCATTACCACATCATGGGTAAGTGGCTCCTCGCCTTCACCGTCTTCTGGGCCTACATCGGCTTCAGCCAGTACATGCTTTATTGGTACGCGAACATTCCGGAAGAGACGCAGTATTTCCTCATTCGGAACACCGAGTCGTGGAACGTACTTTCCTGGTTCCTCGTCGTCTTCCGCTTCTTCGTGCCCTTCGCGCTCCTGCTGCCGCGTTATTCGAAAAAGAAGCTCACCGTCCTGCTCTGCATCGCCGGCTGGATCATCTGCATGCAGGTGCTTGATATTTACGTCGTGGTTCTGCCCGCGTTGCACGGCACCGGCGTCCACCTGAGCATTCTCGATTTCCTGCCACTCATCGGCATCGGGGGCACGCTGGCCTTTTTCTACCTCCGCATCGTCGGTAAAACTTCACTCTTCCCGGTCCGCGACCCGCGTTTGCTCGAGTCGCTCCGCCTAACGAACTAAGCCGTGCCTACCGACGAGAGCCTTCATCATCCCGATCAGCCACGCTTCCTCTTTCCGGCGTGGGTCTGGGCGGTCGCGCTCTTCCTTTGCTTCGGAGCGATCGTGGCCATCACTTTCGGCGCAATGCAGCGCGGTTCCACCTACGAAGATGGACGGGCCACGATCCGCGCGGAGAAGCTGAAAACGGCGCGGGAAGATTGGGACAAGACTGCGAACAGCTACGGCTGGGTCGATAAAACCAAAGGCGTCGCCCACATTCCGATCGCCCGCGCGATGGAACTCGAGCTGGCCGATCTCCAGACGAGAAAGCCCGCTCCGGCCGGGCCGATCGCCATGCCTGCGCCGGCCGCCGTGCCGGTCTCGGCAACCGGCGCCGCACAGCCGGCCAACCCGCCGGTCACCGCGCCGCCCGCGACTTCGGCCACCCCGAAGGCGACGACGACTAAAGGTCCCGATTCCGAAAATCATAACCAGCCGGCCGCTGCGGGCAATCCGCCGAACGCTCCTGCTGGCACTCAGCCCGGTCCGAATTCTACGCCCGCCGCGGCGCCTCAGACAGGGACCGCCGTGCCGCCGGTCACGCCGAGCGTGACTCCGGTGCAGCACTCGGTAGGAACACCGCTGCCGGTTCGCGGCAATGGCCAGACTTCGCCGCCGCCGCCGAAACCGTAAATCGATGAACCCGCCTGTTGATATGATCGTAGAACCAGCTGTCGGCTCGCCCGAGGTGACGGCGAGCGACCTCGATCGCGTGGAGCGCGCGCTGATCGACGCGTCGACCCGGTTGCCGGTGCTCGTCTTCTACACTTCCGCGGTTGCGTGGTTGATCGTCTCGACGGTTTTCGCCGTCTTCGCTTATTTCAAACTGCACGCGCCCGATACCTTCGCGGGCGTGGCCTTCCTCACTTGGGGACGGTTGAGCCCGACGCAGTTCGACATGCTGATTTACGGCTGGGGTTCGATGGTCGGAATGGGCACCGCGATCTGGCTGATGGCGCGACTTTGCCGGACGACGTTGCGGCATCCATTGCTCCTGGTCAGCGGCGCGGCCTTCTGGAATCTCGGCGTTCTCATGGGTGTGCTCGGCGTGCTCGCGGGGGACAGCACCGGTTATGAATGGCTGGAGTTTCCGGGCTATTCCGCGATCGCGCTTTTCTGTGCCTACCTGCTCATCATGACCTGGGCGTTGATCATGTTCCGCTTCCGGCGGACCGGGCAGGTTTACATCACGCAGTGGTATTTGTTAGGCGCGTTTCTCTGGTTCCCGTGGCTCTATGCGGCTGCGCAGTTGATGCTTTTTGTTTTTCCGGTGCAGGGCGTCATGCAGGCGGCGGTGAACTGGTGGTTCGCGAATAACCTGCTCTTCCTCTGGTTCGGCTCGATCGGGCTCGGGACCGCGTATTACATGATCCCGAAAGTGATCGGGCGCCCGGTGCACAGCTATTACCTGGCGACGCTCGGGTTTTGGACCTTCGCGCTCTTCTCGAGCTGGACCGGAATGCAACGGCTGGTCGACGGGCCCTTCCCGGCCTGGATGATCACCGCGAGCATCGCGGCGACCATTCTCACGCTCATCCCGGTCGCCACGGTCGGGCTCAATCATCACATGACGATGCGCGGTTATTTCTCGCTCATGCGCTATAGCCCGACGCTGCGGTTCACCGTTTTCGGCGCGGTCGCCTACACCGTTTTCAGCCTCGTGGGCGTGCTCATGTCACTGCGGTCGGTCGCGCGGATCGTGCACTTCACCGAGGCAAGCATCGGCTACACCTATCTTGGCTTTTACGCCTTCTTTACCATGGTGATGTTCGGTTCGATGTACTACATCGTGCCGCGCTTGGTGGGACGGGAATGGCGTTACGCCTCGCTGATCAAATTGCATTTCTGGTCGGCCGCTTACGGGATCGGTCTCATGGTCCTCCTGTTGCTCGTCGGTGGATTTGTTCAGGGGTCGAGCCTCGATGATCCGACGTTACCTTTCTCCGAGGTGATGGATTCGATCCAGCCCTATCTGCGCGGGCGCGCTTTGTCGGGGCTTCTTCTGACGGTGTCGCATGGCATCTTCGCGTTTCACTTCGGCCTCATGCTTCTCGGCTTCGGCCGGACCGCTAAAGTGCCGACTTTCCTGAACCCGCTCGATGCCCAACCCGGAGGTGGTCACTGATGAAAGGTCTGCAGTCACTTTTCCTCGGCATCTTCGGGATCTTCGCCTTCTCCTGGCTGGGCATGACGGTGGTGCCGAATCTCCAGATTGGCGCGCTGAATCCGCAGACCGACGAAGACGGGGCCGATGTTTATCCGTCGCCGATTTCAGGCATGGCGCAGCGCGGGGCGCAGGTTTACGCGGCCAATGGCTGTGTCTATTGCCATTCGCAACAGGTCCGGCCCGATTACGGCGGCTCCGATCTCGAGCGCAAATGGGGTCAGCGCCGCAGCGCGCCCCGCGATTACATTTTTGAACCGGTCGTGCTGCTGGGAAAAATGCGGACCGGTCCCGACCTCGCGAACGTCGGCCATCGCGAAGCGTTGCAGGAAAAAGGCGCGGCCGCACCCGCTCCCGGAGCTTCCGCGGCTCCCGCCGCCAGCCCCGCGCCCGCCGTCGCAGCTGCGGGAGCGTCGCCCGCGGCAAGCCCGCCTTCAGGCGCAAGCCCGGCGGCCGCAGTTGCGGCGACTGCACCCTCGGCATCACCGCTTCCCGCCGCGGGCAGCCAGCCGGCTCCGAACGTCCCGACAACTGCGCCAGCCATGGTTGCCGATGTCAGCGCTCTCACCGCCGATGGTCAGCCGTTGCCCTACACCGCGGCGTGGCATCATCGGCATTTGTATAGCCCGCGGAGCATCAGCGAAGATTCCAACATGCCGGCTTTCCGCTTCCTCTACGAGAAGCGGCGCATCTCCGGCATCGTCTCGCCAGACGCGATCAATTTCGTCGGCGACAACGATGAGAATCCGCAGACCGGATGGGAGATCGTCCCGAGCTACGACGCGAAATGCCTCGTCGCCTACCTCATGTCGCGGGATCAAGCGCACGAATTGAAAGAAGCCAAATCGCCCGTCATCGCCGCGGCGCCCGGCAAGGAGGCGCAGAAATGAACGGCCAGCCTCCCCATCACGCCACCCACCAGGGAATGGATTACGGCGAAACCAAGGCCGTTCACGACACCCATTCTGCGATCGTCAGGGAAAAAATCGAGCCGCGCGTCGGGCGCGAGCCGCTTTCGCTTTGGCTGATCGCGATCTACGGGCTCGCCGTCTTTTTTGGCGGCGGGTATCTCGGTCGTTACGCCGGCAACTGGAGCGGCGACGGACTCGACTATCTCGGCAATGCGCCCCGGGTCGCGAGTCATGCCGGCGCGGGGGGTGCGACCGAACAGGCCGTGGAGCTGACGCCCGCGGATAAGGGCAAAAAGATTTTCTCGGCCAACTGTGCCACCTGCCATCAGGCCTCCGGCCTTGGGGTCGCGGGGCAATACCCGCCGCTTTCCGGTTCGGAATACGTGAACGGGGGCACCCGCCGGCTCGGGATGATTCTGCTCAAGGGACTGCAAGGCCCACTCACCGTGAAAGGCGCGCAATACGGGACGGCGGTGATGCAGCCGTGGGAAAAAACGCTGACCGACCAGAAGATCGCCGAGGTGCTCACCTACATCCGGCAGGATTGGGGTAACACCAGCGGGCCGGTGGCGCCCGAAGGCATTAGTGCCCTGCGCAAGGAATTGGCGGGTCGCACCGAGTCTTGGGGCGAAGCGGACCTGCAAGCCGTCCCGGCAGACACTGAACTTCCGGGCGGCGCCCCCGCCGTCCCAGCTGCCAGCCCTGCGGCCGCCGCTCCGCCGAAGAGCTAGAGATCGCCGGAAAAGTCGGGTTCTGAGACGCCTCCCGGTCCTTCGCCTAACGAGTCTGTTTTCGCGGTCGGGTTACCTCGGAATTTGCCTCCAGCCAAGCCGAGTAATCGGCTTCGCTGAGGTTGTCTGAAGCCAGAGCGAGAGTTTGAATGGTGGCATCTGCTTCGCTGGCACCGAAGGATATTCCGTTCAGTTTTAAAAAGAGCACTGCGGTGACAAAACCGATCCGCTTGTTGCCGTCGAGGAAAGCGTGATTTCGAACCAAGCCGAAAGCATAGTTAGCTGCCAATTCAAAAAGCGTCGGCTTTCCATAGGCAAAGCGGTTGAGAGGCCGGGACAAAGCCGAGATGAGCAAGCCTTCGTCGCGAACCCCGGCCGCTCCACCAAACTCAGCCAAAAGCCGCTCCTGCACGGCGAGCACCGTCTCGCGCGGGACCCATTCGGGTTCTTTCACTTCGCCAGTTCGCGCAGAGTGTTGCGGTACCGGCCGATGACTTTTTCCGCTGCGTCCATCTGCCGCCTAAAATCCGCGTTACTCGGCGTCACCCGGAAACTTCCGTCCGGCGCCTCGGTCAAAACCAGCTCATCACCCTCGCGAGCGTTCAGCCGCGCGAGCGCTTCCTTCGGAAGGACGAGACCGACGGAGTTGCCAATTTTGCGAAGCTTCAATGCGAGGACCATGTTATCACGAGTGTAATAACGTTTCGCCTCAAAGCAATGGACTCATCGCGATTGTCGCAGACCCGCGATCTGCACCAGGAATTCGCCATACTGCCGCAGCGTCACCTTGCTCCCGCCGGAGGTGCGTTCGCGGAAAACGTAGGGCACCTCGCGGATGTCGCGCAGATTCCCGCGCGCGAGGACATCGAGCAGGATTTTGTAGCCTAACGGGTTGATCCGCTCGAGCGGGAGCGCCGCCGCGCGCACGAGAAAGAACCCACTCATCGGATCGCTCACCAGCCGCGCCGCCGGCACCAGCGCGACCGCCACCGCCTGCGCCCCCCGCGAGAGAATCCGGCGCGACCATTTCCAATCGCTCACTCCGCCGCCCGGCAGGTGCCGGGTCGCGACCGCAAGATCTACGTCGTCCGCCATCGCGGCGAGCAACGGGACGATGACCGCCGGAGGATGTTGCAGGTCGGCGTCGATCACGCCCCAGATTCTGCCGCGGGCAGTTTTCCAGCCCGCCACGACTGCCGCGGAGAGGCCGCGCTCCGCCTCGCGCCGAAGCACGCGCAACGGCAGAAAATCGCGACTGATTTGCCCGGCCAATTCCCACGTCTGATCGGGGCTGTCATCGTCGACCACGATCAGCTCGTAGTCCGCCGGAGCCGCCTCGTCGAGCAAGCGGCGCAACTCCTCCAGCAACGGCGCGAGATTCCCCCGCTCGTTGTAGGTCGGAATGATGAGGGAAAGGAGTGGCTCCGTCGGCATCCTATTCGGTGGGCGCGGCGGGGCGACGTTGCATGATCGTCATGCGGCCAGAGAGGAAGTCGATATTCCTCGGGTAAAGATGCTTCGACAGCTTCGGCTGATCCTGCTCGAACCCGATCGTATAGGGAAAAAGGCCCTCGCGCAGTCGCGCATAATAAGCTTGGACGGTCGAGCTCGGCATCATCGTGTCTTCCTCGTAGATTGCCACGTAATCTGGATTGCGCTCAAGCAGGGCGGGCTCGGTGAAAAGCTGTTCATCCGGTTCGCCTTCGTGGTGCCGTTCCGCTTCCACCCAGCGGTTGCCCTTCAGGAGCCGGCCGAAAAGTTTCGCGCGTCCGTTGACCGACGGCATCCGCAGATCGACCGCCCGGCCGCGGCGCAAAGGACGCCGCCAGTCTTGCTCGGTCGGCTTCCGCTCCCCCATGTCCACCTCGTCGAGCAGCGACCAGCGCGGACTGCTCGGGCTCGATTCCACGAGTTGCCCGCGCTGGAGATGCGCGAGCATCCACTCCTGCGCGGGGAGCCGCGGATCGTTCGCGAAACGCCAGCCGACCAACGCGGAGCAGAGGACGTTATAACCGATCAACGGAGCGAGGAGCAGGTAGATCACCCGGCGGTACGGCTCCGCTTTCGAGAGAAACGGGCCACCCAACAAGATCGCGAACGGCACCGCTGGGAGAACGAAGCGCGTCGGCATCCGCGCGAATTCGCCGATCTTTAAATAGTACAAGGCGAAAAAGCTCGCGATGAGCAGAAATCCGGGCACGCGCTCGCGTTCGCGCAGGCGCGGGATGAGCATGATGAGGACGCCACCGACGATCAAAATCCAGAGCGCGACCACGCCAGGCTCGCCGACGATTTCGCCGAACCGATGCAGGAAGGCGCCGTAACCGTGTCCATGCTGGCCGCCGTAAACCGGAGTGACCGCGTAGTTGTACATGAAGTCGGCGCGGAAGCGTTTCCAGTCGAACACGGCATAGGGATTACCCAGCACGAAACCGATCGACACCAGGGCGACGCCGAGAAAAAGTCGCGGATGAAAGAGACAGCGCCGGAGCGAAGTGCAATGCGGCGAGAGCAAATGCGCCACCGGAATCAGGATGCCGGCGGCGAGGCCGTTGTACTTGGTGGCGGTCGCGAGCCCGGCGAGCAGACCGGCCCAGACATAGTCGCGCATCCAGCCGCGCTGCACGATCCGTTGCGCAAAATAAAGGGTCGCAAAAAGGAAAAACAGGAGCGGCGTATCGCAGGAAAGGAAATGCGCCGAAGCGATGAAACCGGCCGACGTCCCGAGAAGGAGCGCGCTCACCCGCGCCGCCAGCAGCCCGAAGAAACGCCGGCTGATCACATAGCCGAGCACGACCGTACCGAGGACGAGGACGAGGACAAAAAGGCGCGAGCCCAGCAGGCGCACATGATTCCAGTGCTGGGGCCGGCCGGTGATCCATTGGCCGATCGTCTCGGCGGCGTGCACCGGCTCGAGGACGAAGAAATGGTTGAGATAGATGTCGAAGGGAGGCTTGTGAAAAAAGAACGGCCGCAAACCCTGGAGCGGGCGCATCGCCATCTGGTCGCGATTCCAATCTTCGACCCGGCCCCAGCCGATCCCGTAGAGGCAAAAGAGCGTCGTCGCGAGCAGGACCGCGAGGAGCAGAGGATCGAACCGGCGCGCGTTCATCGCGGCGTGACGTCGTCGATTTGAGGCCGGCAATCCGTACCGGAGGCGACGATCGCGGCATCGTTAGGCTGATTTATCACCGGCGACACGGGCGGCGCGTCCACCTTGACCGAGAAATCGTATTTCGCCTCGAGCATGCCAAACCCGCCGACCATGCCGCAGCAACCGATGTCGAGCAAGGTCGCTTGACGCCCCGGTAAGTGATCTGGCGATCATGCCGCGAGAAATCGCGTCGGTGGCGCAGAGCGGTCACGTCCGGTTATCGAAAGCAATCTCGCAAGCGACCGCCGGGGAATTCACCTCACTGGCCCGGAACGTAGGGCAGGGCGGCTTCATCGGGTTGGTCGAGCGGATTGTGCGGTATCGGCGTGCCGGAAAGAGTGGCGGGCCGGTCGAGCTGTTGTTCGTCGCCGGAAGGGAGATCCGGAGTGAGCGGAGCGCAGCTGCTCAACCAGGCGACCGAGAGGACAGCCAGGCGAAATTTCATCCGACGAATTAACTCTGCGCGAGCAGGTGGGCAAACTGCCTGGAACGCGCGCGCTACCCGGAGGGTGAACCCTTCGGCGCGTCCATCAGCGCGAGGATGCGCGTTTTCTTCGCGTCGTAATCGAGCGAACGGAATTGCCGGATCTCCTCCAGCCGCCGCATCCCGTTAATCGTATCGAGAAAGCGGGTGTAGCTCGCGGCCAGTTCCGTCGTTTCGAGGTAACGCCCGCGCAGGTTTCCATCCTGGAACGCGCCGGGATTTTGCGACTCGAAGAGATGGAAACGCAGCCAGCGACGATCGGCTTTCGACACGCGCTGGGTCTTGCGAAAAAAGGCGACGAAAAGCAGCAGCACGAGGTAGGTGTCGACCCGGGCCTGCAATTCCAGATCGCGCGCGAAACTCTCCGTCTCGATCCGCCGTTGGCCGCTGCGGAATTGCAGGGCCGCGTGGAGCGCGTGGTTAATCTCCTCCACGAACATGATCAGGGAACGAATATTGCGATTCGTGAGGCCGGCGCGCGGGTCATGTTGCTCGAGCTGCGCGATGAGCCAGCGCGAGTAGTAAATCCCGACGTAGAGCTGGTCGTCCGCGGTCCGCAGAAAGGTGCGCGCTAGTTCGCTAAGTTCCGCCGCGGAGGCCCCGGCCAGCTTGGTGAGTTGCCGGCAGCGGCGCTGATCGATCAGGCAATCTTCGAGATTGATCCCGACCTGCGCGTAGGTGCGCTCGAAGAGCCGCTGGATTTGGCTGAAGAGCGTTTCGTTCACCGGAGAAGCGACGCGCTCTGCCCGTCGTCGTCGAGATTGAGCAAGTCGTCGGAGAGGTGGTTCAGTGCGAGCCGCACTTCGTGGAACCGGTCGGCCAGCTCCTCGAAGACGTCGTGCAATTCACAGCGCCGCGCGGCGGAATGGCCGGCGACGAGCTGGTAATTGGTGCGGCCGATTTTTTCGTAAAACTCCAGGTTGGGCGCGCCCCGCCGGCTCCGCCGCTGCGCGTTCTCATGAAAGATTCCGCTCACGAAAAGCGAGTAGTTCCCGACGTGCGCGCGGAGCAGAAAAGTCTCCGCGGCATTCGCGTGGGACAGCGCGATGAGCATGTCGGAAAGATATTGCTGGCCCTGTTCCGCCGCGCGATTCGGGGCGGTGAGGCCGCTCGCGCGGGAGAAAGTCTCGAGCAACGAGGCGACATAATCGCAGAGCTTCCGGTCCGAGATGCCGCCGCGTTGCAGGACATGCCGGGCGAGGACGTAAAAGTAAAACGCCGAAGAAATCGCGAGCTGCCCGCCCTGCGAGAGAATTGCCTCGACCAGGCGCGGCTGATCGAGCACGGCGTCGCGCGTTTCCTCATCGGCGAGGAGATCGACGAGGGAGACGGATTCGTTAGGCGAACGGGCCAGCGTGCGCACAATGAAGTGAAAATCCGCCGCCGTGAACCGCGCCCGACAATTCGCCGTGATCATCGGAAGCACATCATAAGCATCTGCGGTGCCGCGTGACAAGAGAGTTCCGGCGCTGCGCTTAGTCGTTAGGCCGCGGCGGGGCTGGCCGGGGGCACCGGCTTGGGCTCCTTTTTTATGTCGCTCCAGAGCATGAGTCGATCGGTCGCGAGCGAGTGCCGGATGTAGCGGTGCCAGACGAAGCCGAGATCGAAAATGAGCGCGGCCAGCCACCAGAGATAGAGGAAAATTGCCCCGCTGAGCAGGACCGGCCAAACCGGCGGGCGCGCCGCCAGCACCTGCGTGACGGTTTTGATCGCGGCCGGCCCCGGATCGCGAAACTCGCCGTTTGGCCAGAGGAGGACGTTGAGATCGAGCCGGTTGAGATGGGCGCCGTCGATGGCTTTCGCCTCATCGAGTTCGAGATCGGCCCGGCTGAGTTTCGCCGCGAGCAGGGGAGACTGGATTCGTTCTTCTTTCGCCTTCGCCAACTTACTGCGCTCATCATCAGTCAGCGCGGAATGCGGGAGGATCTGAGCGACGATGAGGATGAGAATAGCGAGCGCCCCGAAGAGGATGAGCGGCCGCATCCCTTTGCGGAACCAGCGTTGCTTGCGCGCCCGTTTGTGCGCCCGGCCAAACTCATGTGAGGGCATGACGGTGACGAGAGAAATCACCCCCACGGAAAAAGCGAGGAGGAGGACGCCGGCCGTGGCCCCTCGGTTGCCCCAGTCGCGAAAGATGTATCCAATTTCGGAGCGCGACTCTTCTCCGACCAACAAATAACAGACCGCACCCACGGCAAACGCGACCAATCCCCAGCCAAACCAGCGCCAACCCGTCGCCAACCGGGGCAACCGCGCCAGAAGCGTGACGCCAGCGAGCAAGCCGGCGATCCCCAGAGCATGGAGCAACATCTCCGGCGGAGTCAGTCCAGGCACTTCCGATAAGCCGAGGACGGTGAAGCGCAGATAGCGCTGCAAGGGCTCGACCGCCGGATGGGTGTAGGTCGCGGCCGCGCGATAAAGGATAAAGGTCGCGACAAACAAAAGGAGGAAGCTGAGAAAGTAGGGCCCTGCTGTGCTGAGGAATGGGACGAACCAGCGATCCTCTGGCTTCTTCGCGACGAGGTCTTCTTTTGGCTTCACGACGTCCTGAATGAAGTGCTCGAAGACGGTGCGGTCTTCCCAGTAGTCGTTATGCGCTTTGCCGGGCAGGATATAGCGGGAGAAACCGAAATCGTGTTTCGGCTCGAACTCAAACGGCCGGCACTCCGGTTGGCGGTCGAGCCAAGCCCGCGCCGTCTCCAGTTTGAAGCCGACCGGGTCGCCGTAGTCGTAATAATTGCGCCACTTGATCGGCGCGCATTTTTTGTAAATCTCCTCTGCCGGCTTGAAATCGAAATCGGCGAAGAGATGCGGCCAGATCAGGATGTGCTTGTCGATCGGTGAGCCGATCGTCATGAAGCCGCGGACCTTCCGAAGCCAGTCGGGCGTGCGCTTTTCATTTTGAATCGTCGCGCCGCCGGCCGCGTTGGCCGAGAGGCAACGCTCCCCGGAGAGGGCGTGGAGGAGCCCGAGAAAACTCACCACCGTTCCTTCGCTATGCGCGACGATGTGCAGGTCCGCTTTCGGATAGTCGTGATGAATCTGCTGCATCGCGCTGTGGAAGCGCCCGATGACGTCGCGCCGGAAAAGCGTGAACTCGGTTATGATCTGGACGTCGCCCAGATATTCATCGAGCACTTTTTTGAGATCGAACTTCGCCAGCCCGGCTTTCTCCGCGAGGAAGAGCAGGTTCTCGAGCACATAAACCGTCTCGATCACTTCCTCGAGCACTTCGGCGGCGAGGCTGAAATCCGGTTCGATCAGTTGCAGCTCCTCCGCCGCAGTGAGGGCGCGTGTTTTCCTGGCTGCGTCCAGCACGCGCCCCTTTTTTTTGTAGACCGCTCGCGCCCGTGCCACCACGGTGCGCGCCCAGCCCTTCGTTTCTTCGAGGGTGCGGCCTTCCGTCACGACTTCCTGCGGGATGTCCGCCCAGAAGACTTCCGTGAACCCGGTCCGCGCCAGCGGATGGTCCGGCGCATCGAAGAGATCGAGCGGCGCTACCTTCACCGCGCCGCACACGTCGGTATAAAACCAACCTAACGGCTGCGGCGAAATCGGGGGCAGGTCTTCCGGCTTGCCCACCGCGATGGAGGAATGAGCGAGCCGGACCGCGACCGAGCGGACCGTCGAGTTGCGACTTTGGTCGCCGATCCCGTGAATCGCGACCAGGATGTCGTCGTATTCCTTCATTCGTTAGGCTCGTTCTCCAAGGCAGCGCGAAAAGTCTCCGGCCAGCGTTCGTCGGGGATTTGGCGGTAGCGCTCGCGCACGCTCGGGTCGATCGCTTCGCAGGTGAGCGGGTTGTGGTCGGCGCGGTATTCGCGCAGGACTCCGCCGGGTTTGTGGCGGAGCCAGTCGAGCACTTTGTAAAACGCGGCGAAGGAATCGTGCCCCTTCGCTGTGGGGTCAGGCCGGAAGTCGACCAGCGGGTCGTGGTTGAAAGCGAGGCCGCCCTCGACCTCGGCTTTCTCCATCATCCAGCGCAACGCCACATCAGAAAGTCCCGCCTGCGGATAGCCCCCGCCCACATCCGCGTGCACCCCGGAAAACCAAACCTGCTGCAGAATTTGTTTCGCAGGCGCCTTCTCCGATTTCTCCCACAAGGTCGGCACGAACTCCTCGCGGTGTTCGTGGATCGCCAGAGCGTGAAAGGCCTTCTTCGTTTTCGAGCTCAGGGTCACGTCGTGAAACTGCCAGTCCAGGCCTTTCAAAATCCGAAAACGCCCATCGAGCCCGGGAATGCCGAGTGCGCCGACGGTGTCCCAGACCCCGATGAATTCGATCTCGCTTTCGAAAGAGTGGTCATTGCGGAAACGGACCGAGTCTTCGCCGTCGGGCGCCGTCTTCGGGTCGTAATCGCGATAGAGCGCGAGGGCCGCCTCTTCGGACGATTCCTCGCCCCGCCGGAGGATGCCGGAGTTGCGGACCAAGCCGGCGAGACTGCGCACGGTGTAGGCGCCGCGCGAAAAACCGAAGAGGAAAATCTGATCGCCCGGCTCGAAGTTTTGATAAAGAAAACGGTACCCGGTGAGAACGTTGTGAAAGAGGCCGCGCCCGATGGCGCCGCCGCGCACCTTGATCCCGAACTCCGTGCCCACGCCATCGAGGTGCCTGACGACCTGGGAGACGCCTTTCTGGTCCGTCGGGAGGAGGGCGCGGGCGATTTTGGTGACGTTGGTCGGGCAAGGGAAACCGTGGTCGGTTTCATGTTCCGTGTTCCAGGTGCCATCGGCACAGACAATGAGTTTTTTGGGCATGATCGTTAGGTTGGGTGTTGGAGTTCGGTGGCGCGGTTTGGTCGGTGAAAAGCTTCTCCAAAGTCGTCATCCTGAGCCAAGCGAAGGATCTCTGATGGCTTTCCCCCGGACCTCGCAAGCGGGTGACTTGATGAGTTTTAGAGTGTTTTTAGATATTCGAGAAGCTGATCCTTCTCTGCCGGCGCCAGGGCGGTACCGTAAAGATGGCCGCCGTTGCCTTCGCCACGTCGGCGGGTGTCGAAGAGAAAATAGCGGTCCACCAGTTCACCCGCCGGGCCGGTGGGAACGGCTGTCGGTTCCTGGAAGCCGACCTGCACCGGATCGTAAACGTCGTAGCCGCGGTGGAAGGTTTGCGGGCGTTCGTTAGGCGGATTGAGCAGATCGCGCAACGTCGGGACCGAGCCGTTATGCAGATAGGGCGCGCGCATCCAGATGCCGTCGAGCGGCGGGGAGAGGTAGCCATAAGGATCGCGTTCCGTCATCGGCGGGCGGTCGATCCCGAGCGCTTTCACCTTGCGGTTCGCTTCCTCGGCGGCGGCCTTCGACCATGAATGCGTTCGTTCTGGATCAGTTCCGACCTCCGCGAGCGGGACGACTTTGCTGGTGAATTCCCCGCGCGGCTCGTGGCAGGAAGCGCAGTCGCGCGCGAAGATTTTTGCGCCGGCCGCGGCCAGCGGTTGCCGGATCGGATTCGTTAGGCCAAACGGCCAGGCCGGCGGCGGGAGGTTGCTGAGATACTTGTCGACATCGGCCATCCGGCGCAAAAACCACGGGCGCGGCGGCGCCCCGAGCCCGAGCGCGGAATCGATCAGGACCGAGCGCACTGCCGGGGTGTCGCCGGTCCAGTTGAGCAGCATCTGTTTACCGGCTTTGTCCTTGCCGCTGCGAATCCCGAGATTCCAGATCGACGGGAAATCAGTCGGCCCGACGGAATCGTCCTCCGGCATGCTGGCCATGAAATATTTCGTCAGGTTCATTGCGTCGTCGCGGCCCGGGCCCCAGTCCGGTTTCGGCTGCCGGGTACTGACGTAGCGATTCATCCAGGCGAAAGTCTTCTCCTGGTCGAGCAGTGCTTTCTTCGTTAGGGGAATGAGCAGGTAGCGATAGATCTGCCGATCGACGAAGGAGAGACCGCCGTTCCCGAAATCGTTCGCGCTCACGAGCCGGATTTCGCTCATGATCGTGTCCGCGTTGAAGCGCGGATCGTGCGCGGCCTTGAAAAGAAAGCGCAGCATCCCCTGGAGTTGCACCGGGCTCCCCGAGGCGATGACCACGTGCGGCGTCTCTTCTTCCCGACTGCGGTAAGTGGCGACGTGGCAGATGGCGCAGTTATTCGTCACGCGCTCAAAGCCGACTCTCTTTTTCGAAAAGCCAACCGGGATTTCGTGTCCTTCTTCCCAGACGACGCCAAACGATTTGTAGCCGCCCGGACCCGGCATGAGATCGGGAAAAACCCGCGGGAGCACGAGCCAGAGGTAAAACGGAATCCCGCGGTCGCCTTCCGCGCCTAACGAACCGTATTTGAACTGCTCGGCTTCGTTCGCAAAACTCTGTGGTTCTTGACGAAAAAATTTATCCCAGGCGAAAGAGCCGCCGAGCGCGAGCAGGACGACGAACAGTCCCAGGCTTGTCCAGAGAAACCGGCGCGTTTTGGGAGAGAGGCTCATCAGAATGTTTTCAGGTATTCCACCACGGAATCCTTCTCCGCGGCGGTGAGCGAGGTGCCGTAGGTCGGTCCTTCGTGGCCGGCGTTCGAGTTGCCCTCGTTGCGTTCGCGGGGCGTGCGTCCGCCGAGATTCGGGCGCGTGTCGAAGAGGAAATATCGATGCTCGTTCTGCGGTTCGTCGCGACTGCGGCCGTCGGGCGTGAACCGCGTAACTTCCGAGACGAAGCCAACATTTTTCTGATCGAAAACGTCGTAGCCGCGATAAAAACTCGGCGGCCGGTCCACGCTCGGATTAAGCAGATCGCGCAGGGTCGGGACCGCGCCGTTGTGCAGGTAAGGCCCGCGCAGCCAGATTCCATCGAGCGGCGCGTTGGCGTAGCCGAAGGTTTTGCGGAAATGGCTGAAGCGCCACGGGTAGCCGGTGTAGACCTGGCTAAGCGTATCGGAGAGTTCCGGGGTGAAGGAATCGAGCCGATGCCGATCTGTGCCGATCCGCGCGATCGGTGTGACCTTTCCGACCGCGTCACCCGCGAAGTCGCGGCCGTCGCGGCCATGACAAGAAGCGCAGGTCGCGGCGTAGATTTTCTCGCCCTGCGCGCGCAGGGTTTCATCGATTGGGAAGGGATATTTCGGCGGCGCTTTATCGATCAGCCAGGTCTCGATGCGGCCGAGCGCGACGCGATCGATCGTGGGCGGAAACGCGCCGGTGCCGAACGAAGCGTTCAGGTTGCGCTCTTCCATTTTGCGCTGGTTGCCGTCCCAATGGAGCTGCATCTCGCGATCGCGCCGCGGGCCCTGCAACCAGATCGAGGGCAGGTCGCAAAGTCCGACGATCTCGCGCGTTTCCATTTTCTCGAGCGGATAATTCACCAGCGTTTTCGCCGGGTTAAACGTGTCGGTGCGGCCTGGTCCCTGGTCCGGTTCCCAGGCGATGAAACGAAAACGATCCTTCAACATCAGGAGCCGTTCGCGCATCAGCGGGATCGCGTAGTAGCGCATGATCGCCTGGTTCAGCAGATCGTAGTTCGCGCCGAGCGCCTGCATCTCGGCCATGAGCCGGTCGGAGTTGAAACGCGGGTCGGCGGCGCAGGCGAAGATGAAGCGCTGGAAACCTTCGAGATCGACCGTGTTCGAAGGCATGCCGGGATAGATGGTGCGCGGACTCGAGGCCGTCGCGCGAACGGTGCCCGCGTGGCAGGCGGCGCAGTTGAGGAAGACGCGATCGATGCCCTGGGTGTTGCGCTGGGAGACGCCAATCGGCAGCGTTTTCCCGGGCTCGTAAAGGAAGCCTAACGACGCGTATTCCTGGCCCGGGAGATATCTTTTCCCGGGCAGATATTCCGGAAAAAGTTTCGGCAGCACCTTCCAGATGCCGAGGGGGATCCCGGACTCGCGTTCGCCGCCTAACGAGCCGTATTTGAAATGCTCCTCGATATTCGTGTAGGCGACCGGCTGGTCATTAGTCAGTCGGTTGGCGAGACAAAACCCGCCGATCAGGATCGCCGCGAGGACAAGGAGAAGCAGAATCCGCCACCACCACACGATTGGTTGGTCGGGCGAAGCGGGAGAATCGGCCATGGCCGCGAACTGTCGTTAGGCCGCGGTGGGAAACTCAAGCGCGAAATCGATCAGGCGCTTCTTGCTCCAATAAACTTTCCCGAGGTAGCGACCCGGCGCGATCTCGCGGATCTCGTCGCGGATCCAATGCGCGAGGAGCGAAGTCTCGGAGTAATCGAGCACGATGCATTCTTTGCCGTCGAGCCAGCTCTCGCCTTTGTAGACCTTGGCGATGATCGCATTCAAACCGAAGGGCGTGATTTTGTTCCGGAGCACGCCTTTGGCCGGGTCGAAGACTTTGCCCTGCCAGGCGAAGTGGTTCACGAAGGTCGCGATGTCCTGGGTGTAGGTGGTGCCGGGCGCAACGATCGCGGTGCCCTTCGCTTCGCCGTGTGGGATCTCACCCGCGGGGCTTTGGCTAAAAAGATCGTCCAGTTCGGCCTGGGATTTGGCTAAGAGTTCGGTCACAGTCATGAGGTTCCTTTCGTTAGGCGCAATCAGAAAGTCTTCAGGTATTCAATCAGCGCGCGCTTGTCGTTATCCGCGAGATCGACGCCGAAGTAGTGGCCTTCGTCCTCGATGAAATCCGGACACTTATTGGCCGCGAGCATTTCATGCACGGCTTTGTCCAAGCGCTCCCGCGCCGCTTCCGGCCGCAGCGGCTGCGTTTTGCTCGCCAGCAACTCCTTCGCGATCGTCACGAGCTGAAGTGGATTCGGTTCCAGGTTGGCGAGCAGATTGATCGGCGTGCCCTTCGGGATCGGGCCGAGCTTCACGTAACCGTCGCTGTCCGCCAGGTCCTGAATCGCCCGCGGGAGAAACTCCTTGCGCAGGTGGAGGTAGCACTCGTTTTGCGTCCGCCAGATGGAGTTTTTTCCCAGCCTCTTCTCCGGCCAGAGGAGCTTCTCGGCCGCGTCGTTGAAAGCGAGGAGCCGGCCCGCGACCGAAGGATCGCCGGTGAAGTTGCCAAGCGCGTTGTTGTGCAGGAAGGGCGCGGAACACCAAAGACTAACGAGTGACGGAACGCGGTAATAACCGGGCCCGGTTTTCTTTGCCTGCGGATCGAACTTGATCGGGTGCGCTTCGTCGAAAGGGTTGTAAAACTCGCGCGGCTCGATCGGCGGAATTTGTTTGTAGGTCTGCGATGAAAAATTATCCCAGACATGCCCGGCCTTGGCGTTCGTGCCGAAGGCCCGCGCGGAGTTAGTTTCGATCTTGCTGATCGGGTAACGCTTTTCGTTGGAGAGAAAATTATCCTGGAGGAAGTCGGGCTGGGTGATGGCGGCCCGAAACCACGCTTTCCCTTCGGCGGAATGAGGATCGACGCCGGCGGGCGGTTGTTTGCTGGAGTGACAACCGGCGCAACTGTCGGCAAAGACTTCTCGGCCGCGGCTCAGGAAGGCGGCGTCACTCGTTAGGCTGGCGGGGCCGGAGGGCGCGTCGGCGAGACGGAACGGCTGCAGTCGTCCGAAGAAAGCGGCAATATTCGCCACCCGCTCCTCGGTCGCGCGCCAGAAGACCGAGTGCTCCCGCGCATAGGAAATCTCGAACGGTTTCTGCGGGACCAGCCCGATAAGGCGGTTGTGCCGAGTGAGCCAATACTCGGAGAACATCCCGATGTTCACGTAAACGCGGATGGTCGCGCCGACCACGCCAATGGAATCAGCGCCATCCTTCAGGATATGGGGCACGGCCATTTCCGCGGTCGCGCCCGGGAGGTCGCGGGTGCCGCCGCTCATCTGCTCGGTCTGTGCGATCCGCAACCGCTCCTTGAGCAGGAAGATCGGATTGATCGCGTTGGGATTATTGATGTGATCGGTCGCGATACGCGAAGTGTCGGAAGTGCCGGGCGGTTGCGCGGCCAGCTCCTCGTAAAAGAAACCGCCCTTTTCCACGTTCGGGGCAAAGACTTTCCCTTCGCGGATGTACTGGTTGCCGATGGCGGAAGCGAGGTTCTCCCAGGCCGGATTTTCCGGATCCGCGGGCGGATGATCCGGGTGCGGCGCGATATGACAGGCGCCGCAGGAAACGCCGACGCGATACGGCCTAACGAGTCGATTGGTGCTGTAATAAGTCGGATCGTTGAGGTAGCGCGCGCCGTCCCATTTCTTCCGGGCCGCCTCGTTGAAATCCGGGTTCGGGAAAAGGCGGAAACCAAGCACTCCGGAAGGTTTGCCGTAAATCTTCTCGTCGATCCCGGCGGGTTCGGGCGCGACCTGTTCGTCGAGCCAGAGGCCGTAGGCGTCCGGCTTGGTCGCGGCGCGAAAGCCCGGTTCGTTGATCAGGCCGAGCGTCTTGAAACGTTCGCCGCGCGGATATTTGCGGTTGTCGAGCGTCTTGAGTAGATCCATCAACCCGAAGCTGTCCTGCGCGACGTGATTCCAAAAGTGCTGGTTGCCGCCGCTCCAGAGATTCCAGGTATTGCGGCCCATGATCTCGTTCGGCGCGAGCGCGATCCCGCCATCCATCGGCTGGAAAACATCCGTGGTGATCTGCGGAAAATCCTTGGGGGAGAGACCGGCGCTTTGCGCTTCGTCCTCGGGCGTCTTGCGGCAGCTCGCAAGGAAGAGCATGAGCAGCGCAAGCGTGCCCAGTTTCCCGCCGAAGCTCGGGAAGATCCTCACGGCGACCCAGTTTTTAATGAGCGGCCCGCGGCCGAACAAGAAAAAATTCGCGGCCTAACGAAGAAAAGATGGCGGAAGGGGTGGGATTCGAACCCATTGATCGTAAAGCGTTGAAAATCAGTCAGTGAAGCGCCGCACTCGTGTATCAGGTTTACCATGGAAGTGTATCCTCAGGCCAGCAAAATTCTCTTTTTTGGAACGCGCTCGGGCGCGAGGCGGAGGGGGCTGGCGGCGTTAAAGCTAAGGGCAGGTAACTGATGCCGTGTCGGCTCCGGTGAGCCAGTGATTTTAACCTTGTCTTGGGATGTCTATCCAAGGTAGAAATACTTTCCATGAAGAATGTCACGAAAATCGTCTCTTGGAGTTTTCTACTCCTGATCCTCGGCTGGTCCGTGACCAGCTCCTTTGCCCAATGCGATGAGACCGAGCTGAACCCCTCCGATGGGGCCGGTGACGACAATTTCGGTTATGCAATTGCGTTAGATCAAAACTACCTCACGATCGGAGCGCCGGGTGACGATACGGACGCCGGGTCTGTCTATATTTTTCGGAAAAGCGGCGGGGCCTTCGTAGAACAGACCAAGCTTATTGCCTCGGATCGCCAAGACTACGACTACTTCGGCGCCGCCGTCGCGCTCCAGAGAAATCGGATCGTGGTAGCGGCTCCTTTCGACGACGATCTTGGGAATCTGTCGGGTTCGGTTTATGTTTACACTGCCGATGGAACCAATGACTTCGCCGAAGAGAAGCTGCACGCCGCGGACGGCTTGGCGGATGCGCAGTTCGGGACAGCCGTCGCGACTCTGGGGAACCGGATCGTGGTCGGCGCCCCTTACGATAATGCAGCTGGTTACGCCGCCGGAGCCGCCTACGTCTTTCGCCGCGCCGGGGCCACTTGGGTGCAGGAAGCGAAGCTGATCTCGTCCGACATCCACGCATTCGACATTTTTGGCGTTTCGGTGGCGATGGGCGGTCGGTTAATGGCTGTCGGCGCTCTTGGCGCCCAAACCAACGGGGTGCGGGTGGGCGCGGTCTATGTCTTTGCGCTTGAGAATGGCAACTGGGTCCAGCAAGCCAAGCTTGTGACCAACGATCCCAACGAACTCGACTTCTTCGGTTCCTCGGTTGCGGTGACTCGGGACGGCAGTCGCATCATCGCAGGGGCGAGGGGTAAAGACTTCGAGGCCGGAGCGGCCTATGTTTTTCGTCGCGACGGCGACACCTGGGTTCAGGAAAGTAAGCTCCCCACCGATATCACGGGCGCCCTTGGGACCTCGGTAGCCATCAACTATCCTTATTGCGCGGTCGGTGCGCCCTTCTATAACGGGAAAGGCGCCACCGATCTGTTTCTCTTCGATGGGGCGAATTGGAATCTTGTCGGTCAATTTACACCCAGCGATGGAACGTTTGACGACAGCTATGGCCAAGCCGTCGCTCTCGATCAGAAGACTCTCGCCGCCGGCGCTCCCTTGCACAAGTATGAGTCGGGACCGGGCGCAGTCTACGTTTACGACCCGAACTGCACACTCTCCGGAAAATGAACGTAAAACGGACGGACGTGACCGGCGAAGGTATTTGTCAGGATCGAAGGCTTGCGTCGGTTTAAACGAGTTGACCGGCACCGGCGAGATTCCTTTCGCCTGATCTGAAGCTGTTGGGTGTGCCAGGGAGGAGACGAATGACGAGATCGGGATAAGGCAGGCGACGGGGACTTTTTCTGAGCGGGCGGGGAACCTGGATGGACGGTTGTCCTTTGAAAGCTTGCAACCGAAAACGGAGTCTGTGGACATAGTTCGATGCAGGCTGCGACGCTTCGGAAATCTCTATAGAGTCGTGACTGCTTAAGCGGCTGAGGCCGAAAGAGCCCATCGATGAGGGAGGCGCGATCAATTGCGCTCCAACGCGTTTCTGATACGCGTTCGTCCGCAAGAAAATAACGAAAACGAGCGTCTGTTCCTGCTGCCGTGAAATTGATTCCAGAGGCGTCAAACCAACATTATTGCCACTGAGTTTAGACCTCGCCTCGTCGAACTCTGCAATTGATTGCAGAGCCTCAAATTGGGCCAACCGCTTCGCTTCACTGCAGTCGGAAGTTTTGAGCGATTTTCGAATCAGCTCTTTTTTCAGCACAGGCCGAAGGTCGAGAGGCACCTTTAAATTGAAAAATACCGGGCTCCGCGGCGCAGCAAATACGGGTGACGCGGCATTGGATTCGGGTCGGCAGGTGTATCAGTCTTGTGTGCCATCACGGAAATTCGCCTTTTGATTTCCAAGACTTTAGCTCAGCCCGAGCCACTTATAAAAAGGTGGCGGAAGGGGTGGGATTCGAACCCACGGTGAGTTTAACCCCACGTTCGATTTCGAGTCGAGTGCCTTAAACCGGACTCAGCCACCCTTCCGTTAGCGCGCATTATCCGGGCTTCGCGCGGGTTTGGCAACCGGCTTCACGCGCCCGGATCAGCTAGTCTGTTCGGCGGCG
>JBBSED010000008.1:0-119073 GCA_038240025.1 Chthoniobacterales bacterium | reverse complement strand
CGGCCGGCGAAATCTTCACACTCGGCCCGGGTCGCCTGCGAGCCGATGAGCATGCCATAGCCGCCGCTTTCGTTCGCCGCTTTCACGACCAGCTCCGGGAGATGCTCCAGGATATACTTACAGTCGTTAGGGTCGGACGCGAGATAGGTCGGGACGTTCTGCAGGACGGGATCTTCGCCCAGGTAATAACGAATCATTTTCGGCACGTAATGGTAAACGACCTTGTCGTCCGCCACCCCGGTGCCGATCGAGTTCGCCAGGCTGACGCAGCCGTGGCGATAAGCATCGACCAGGCCGGGCACGCCCAGCCCGGAGTCTTTCCGGAAAACCTGCGGGTCGAGAAAGTCATCGTTGATCCGCCGGTAGATCACGTCGACCGGCTTCAGTCCTTTCGTCGTGCGCATGAAAACGCAACCGCCTTGCATCACCAGGTCGCGGCCTTCCACGATCTCGATTCCCATCGAGCGCGCGAGGAACGAGTGCTCATAATAGGCCGAGTTATAAACGCCGGGCGTGAGCAACACCACGGTGGGCTCTTCTCGACCCGGCGGCGCGATATAGCGCAGGACGTTCAGTAACTCCTGGCTGTAGTTCTCCACCGGCCGCACCCGATACTCGCCGAAGAGCGGCGGAAAAATCCGCTTCATCGCCTGCCGGTTTTCCAGCACGTAGGAGACGCCGGAAGGGCAGCGGGCATTGTCCTCGAGCACGAGATAATTGCCCTCCCCGTCGCGAATGAGATCGGTCCCGCAGATGTGGATGTAGATGTTCCGGGGCACGTCGAAGTTCATGAACTCCGGGCGGAAATTCTCGGCTTCCCAGACGATCGCCTTTGGGATCACGCGATCGCGCAGGATGCTTTGGCCGTGATAGATGTCGTGCAGGAAAAGATTCAGCGCCGTGATCCGCTGGACAAGGCCGCGCTCGATAAGGTCCCATTCGCGCGCCGGGATGATGCGCGGGATCAGGTCGAAGGGAAAAATCCGCTCCGTTCCCTGATCGTCGTTATAGACCGTGAAGGTCACGCCCTGTTGCAGGAAGGAGGTCGCCGCGAGTGTGCGTTTGCGCTCGAAATCGCCCGGGCCCATCTCCCCCAGACTGGCCAGCAATCGCCGGTAATGCGGCCGGGGCACGCCGGGCGAGGAGAACATTTCGTCGAAAAACTGCGCGACCTCGTAGGCGGAGAAAAGGCCGGTCATTTGCACGCTCATTGTGTCAGCGCGAAAGAGGGTCGCAATGAAAAACCGGGACGCTGCCGCGGCGAGCGAACATGAGCGCGCCTGTGCCCGGGTCGCAGCGCGCTTCGGCGAGCTCTGGCTCCGGCTTTATGCGGGGCGGAAATTGCGGAGCGATCCGGTCTTCCCGGCGGCCTTCGGACTTTTGCAGCATTCCCACGAAGAACTCATCGATGTGGGCTGCGGAGTTGGCCTGCTCGGTCTCTATCTGAGAGAAAGAAATTTTCGGCCGCCGGTCGTCGGAATCGATCGCGACGGACGGAAAATCGCCCGGGCGCGCGCGGCCGCGGCCGGCTATCTAGACCTGGATTTTATCGAACAGGATGCCGGCGAGAACCTGCAGCGAACCGGCAGTTTTGCCCTCTTCGATGTGCTCCACTACCTGC
Organism: Chthoniobacterales bacterium; assembly: GCA_038240025.1. Taxonomy (GTDB): domain Bacteria; phylum Verrucomicrobiota; class Verrucomicrobiia; order Chthoniobacterales; family UBA10450; genus Palsa-1392. Next base: position 117,452 of record JBBSED010000008.1, on the reverse strand, counting down.
CCCCGACGGAACAGGAGCGGCTGCTCGCGAGGCTGATTCCGCTCGTCGCGCCCGGCGGGTTGCTCCTCATTCGCGATTGCCCGCGAGATCGGAACGCGCGCTTCTGGCTCACGCTTTTAGCGGAGCGTTTTGCACAGCTCATCAGCTGGAACGTCGCCGCGCCGCTGCATTTTCCGGGTCGGGAAGACATCGGCGCCCACTTCTTGCCGGACAAGTTCGAGAGCAGGATCGAACCGCTTTGGGGCGCGACCCCGTTCAATAACCACCTCTTTATTTTCCGCCGGCGCGCGGCCGCAACTGCTCCGGCGCCGGGAGCACGCAGCGATAACCCTCCTCCGCCAGCAACTGGAGCGTGAGCTCGAGACAGCGCGGATGAAAATCCGGCGCGCGGTCCGTGCGATGACCTTCGTGGAGGAGGACGATCGCGCCCGGTCGCAACCCGCGCCGGATGCGGGCCGCGACCGCTTCCGGATCGTTGCTCACGGTATCGAGCCCGCGCACCGTCCAACCGATCAGCCGCATTCCGCGCCGTGCGAGGGCAGGATGGACGAAGAAGTTTTTCAGCCCAGCCGGGGCGCGGAAATAACCGGCGGGCACCGGATGACGATCGATCTCCCGGCTGATCGGAGCCGGGAGATAAGCCCAGAAGCTCGCGCTCGGGTGCGAGAAAGTGTGGTTCGCGATCTCGTGACCCGCCGCGCGAATCCGCGCGACTTCTTCCGGGAGAGCCGCGGCCGTTTTCCCGATGATGAAGAAAGTCGCGCGCGCTTCGAAGCGGGCGAGCAGCTCCAGCACGCGCGGCGTGTGGATCGCATCCGGACCGTCGTCGATCGTCAGCCAAACGTCGCGGCGGGGCGTCTCGAAATGCGTCACCACCGGGCCCCACCATGAGCAATTCGCGACCAGCGTCGGGTAGAGCACGAGCAGGTGCGACGCGAAGAGCACAGCGAGCGCGAGCCAGGGATGAAAGGCGACCGTGGCGACGAAAAAGAGCGCCGCCAATCCGGCGAAACCGAGAATCGCGCTGCGCTTCATGCGGTTTTCTCGATTAGTTCCGCGCCGAGATTCAACCCCACGAGCCCGAGCCAGAAAATGCCTAACGAACGCAACCAGCCGGACTCGTCGCGCACGAGCAGCGCGGCGAGGAGCGTGACGAGCGCGATGATGACAAAACTCTGAAGCGGTTTGTTCGTGCGCCGGGAGTAAAGGCCGAGCCGCCGGAGAAGTGTGGCGAGCAGCCAGTTCACGAAATAAACCAGCAGACAAGCGAGCCAGATAGCAATCGGCGTGAGCAACAGGCAGAGCGCACGCCCGGGCCACGGCCGCACGACCGTGCCGAGAGCACGACCGAGGAACACGCAGCCGATCCCGAAGACCAGCCCGCCCAATCCGTAGGCTTCACAGCGACTCCATTCCGCCCGCCGCACCTTCTGCCCAGCGAGTCGCGCGCAGAGTCGCGGGAGGGCAAACCAGTATCCGCTCTCGCGCTTCATGCCGCGGGAAAGAGGGGGACGAGCGAGAACCATTGCGCCCAGTTCGGCCGGATCACCTCCTCCAGTTTGCGGCACCAGATGGCGAGCGCGGCGTCGATGGCGGCGTCGCGCGAGGCCTCGGTGCGGCGGCAATAAAACGGCTCGCCCGCGATGATTTTGTAATGGTGAAACGAAGTCCGCAAAACGAAGACCGGATATATCGGCACCTGCGCCACGAGCGCGAGCGTGAACGGCCCGTCTGGGAGCTTCACCACTTCGCCAAAGAGTCGCGTCTCGCGTGCCGAGATTCCCGCCGTGGCGCGATCGCCGAGAATGGACACGATCTCGCCCGCGCGGAGCGCATTCAGGAGATCGAAAGGAAGCGCCATCCCGGCAGTGTTGTAAGCGACTTTCACCGCGCCCGCCGTCGCCTGCGCGAGAGAAGCATCGACGTGCTCCGCGGTTTTTTCGTCCGCTTCCGGCGCCCGCACCATCCGGAGCTCGCGGTGGTAGCGATCGGCAAAAAGCGCCGCGCCCAGATCGTAGCTGCCCATGTGCGCGGTGAGCAGGATCGCGCCCGGCCCGGCCGCGAGCCGCTCGAGGTTTTCCCCGCCCTCCACCGCGTAGGCGAACTCCGTGCGCGCGATTTTGTGATCGGCCGCGTCCGAGATCGTCCAGGCGAAATTAAAAAGCGTCAGCCAGGCGCGAGCATAGTTCGTTAGGCGAGAGGAGCCGGGGAGGATGACTGCGAGATTGCTCAGGAGCGCGCGGCGTGCCGGCGCCGCGAAGAAGAAGAAGAAGGTCGTCCACGTCACCATCATGATCGCGCGCAGATAGAAGGGGACATCCGTCTGCCCGAAATCGAGATAGCGCCGCCAGAAAACGCCGCGCACAGCGAAATGGCGAAACCAGTGGCGAGCGGACATGAGCAGGGGCAATTATGCGCGGGCAAATGATCTTCACCAACGGCCGTCTTACTTTTCCCGAAAGCGTCGCGGATGGCCTCGCACTCCGGGTCGCGGAGGGGAGGATCGCGGAAATCGCGGAGCGGATCGCGCCGGAACGCGGCGAGGAAGTGATCGATCTCGCGGGCCATTTTCTCGCTCCGGGATTCATCGACCTGCATGTGCACGGCGCGGTGGGGCGGGACACGATGGAGGGAACCGCGGAAGCGTTTCGCGCCATCTGCGCGCACCATCTGGCGGGCGGCACGACCTCGCTTTGCCTAACGACCGTGACCGCACCGCTTGAGGAAATCGCGCGCGTGGTGGAGGCGATCGGCGCGGCGATGGCGACGCTCCCGCAACTGCGCGGCGCGCACGTGGAAGGGCCCTTCATTGCGCGTGAAAAACGCGGCGCGCAAAACGCCGAACACATCACCCAGCTGACACCCGAGCGGGTCGCGCAGCTCCTGGAAAATGCGGACCCCATTCGGCGGGTAACACTGGCCCCGGAGCTACCCGGAGCGCCGGAGCTGATCTCGCGCCTAACGAGTCTCGGCATCGCCAGCAGCGGCGGCCACAGCGCGGCTTGGGACTTCGAAGCCGAGGCGGCTTTCGCGGCCGGGATGCGGCAGGTGACCCACACCTTTAACTGCATGTCCGGGATGCGCCGCCACGAGGGTGAGCGCACCGCCGGCCTGATCGAATATGCGCTGAGCGAACCGGAGATTTTCTGCGAGCTGATCGCCGACGGCCGCCACGTTTCGCCGACCCTGATGCGGATGCTCTACCAGGCGAAAGGGGCGGAAAAAATCTGCCTCGTGACCGACGCCACCGCCGGCGCGGGTTTGCCTAACGAGAACCACTTCACGCTCGGCGCACAGGATTGCGTGGTGCGCGACGGCGCCTGCTGGCTGGCGGATGGCGCCGCGCTCGCCGGGAGCGCCGCGCAGATGATCGATCTCGTTAGGCGGATGGTGGAGCGAGTGGGCGTCCCCGTTCACTCCGCGGTGCGGATGGCGACCGAAACCCCGGCCCGCGCGATGGGTTGGAAAACGAAAGGCCTGCTCGTTGCGGGCGCGGACGCAGATTTCGTTGTCCTCACGCCCCGACTCGAGGTCGCCCAAGTATGGAACGCTACATCTGCGACCGGAACGGCAGCGCGAGCCATTCCGTCGTCCGCTCCCAAAGCGAGCGACTCTTGAAATCCTGCAGCGTGTATTCCTTCGATTGCGCGAGGTCTTTCTCGAAGATCGTTTCCATCCGTTTCGCGAACTCATCGTCGTAGACCGCGAGGTCGAGCTCTTCGTTAATCTCCGCCGAGCGCGAATCGAAGTTCGACGAGCCGACGAGCGCGAATCGGCTGTCGATCACCATCGACTTGGTGTGAATCATCGTCGGCTGGTATTCAAAAATCTTCACCCCGCCCTCGAGCATTTTGCCGTAGGCGGCGCGGCCCGCGCTTTTCGTAAGGGGCTGGTCGTTGTTCTTGCCCGGCAAGACGAGGCGCACATCGACCCCGCGCTGGACCGCTTTCACGAGCAGTTCCACCTGGTCATCGGTCGGCGTGCAGTAGGCATTGGTAATCCAGATCCGTTTCTCCGCGGCGGCGAACGCGACCGCTTGCGTCACCGGGATCGGCGCCATCGAGAAGGAATACGAAGCGATCGCTTGCGCGTGCAGGTTCCCCGCCGGCGGCTGCGCGGGAAATTGGTCCGGGCCGCTCAGCGTCTCGCCAAAGGTCTTGATCCAATGCGCCTCGAACGCGTGCTGCAGCTCGCCCACAAGCGGGCCTTCCACGCGAACCATGAGGTCGCGCCAATGTTTCGGATCCTGCGCGTGGCCGGACCATTCCTCGGCGAAACCGGCCGCGCCGGTGAACCCCACCTTGCCGTCGACCACGAGCACGCGGCGATGCGAGCGGCGATTCGTCCGATCGATCCGCCACGACATCAACGGGTGGTAATAGGCGAACTTGCAGCCCGCTTTCTGCAGCATTTTCACGTCGGAATTATCCAGCTTCCAACCCGAGCCGACGCCGTCGAGGAGCACGCGCACCGCCTTCCCGGCCCGGGCGCGTTCGCAGAGCGCGTCGCGAAAGGCATGTCCGACGCTGTCGGAAAAGAAGATGTAAGCCTGGAAGTTCACCGACTTCTCCGCGCCGCGGATCGCCGCCAGCATCGCGGGGAAATAGGCGTCGCCATTTTCGAGCAGGTCGAGCTTGTTCCCGGCCAGCGGCACCGGATCGGCGAGCGCGAGGGCGGAGCCGAAGAACGCCGGATCGCTCACGCTGAAGGTGTGCTCGAGATGATATTCGAGCACGTGCCGGCGAATGAAGAAGAGGCAAAAGACCGCGAGGATGGCGAGAAAACCGAGACCGAAGGCGAGCCACTCGGGTAGCCCGAGATCCCACCATTTCTCCGAAGATTTTTTCCTTTGTGCGCGCGCCATGAATGAGCTTGAGGATAAAGGACCAAGGACGTCAACCGTGCGCTGAATTCTGGGGAGCACAGGCGGCTCGCCGGATACATTTTGCTCGAAGAGCAACTCGTGGAACGTCGTGAGGCCTTTGCTTCAGAATCCCACAGGTTCGGCGCGAGCCGCGCCGAACGACAGGCGAGCCGCCTGTGCTTCCCAGAGATAGGGCACACGCGCGTCGATTTGCGGCGCGCAGCGGGCAGGCGTTTATTGGCCACCCGCTCATCATGCATTCGAGTATTCCGCCGCTCCCGCCATCGACGCCGGATAATATCGTGCCGATGATCCCGGCAAACGACCCCGCCGCCGCGCCGAACTTTTCCGCTCACGCCAATTTCATCAACCGCGAGCTGAGCTGGCTGGAGTTTAACCGCCGCGTCCTTGAAGAAGCGCAAGACCCCACTCAGCCGCTGCTCGAGCGGATTAAATTCCTCGGCATCGTGAGCTCGAACCTCGACGAGTTTTTCGAGATCCGCGTCGCGGGCATCAAGCAACAGATCGCGAGCGAAACGAGCGACGTCGGCCCGGACGGGTTGAGCCCGACCGACACCTTCAACGCCATCCAGCACGTCGTGCACGAGATGGTCGCGACGCAGTACGCGCTCTGGAACGAAGAGCTCGCGCCGGCGCTAAAGCAGAACAATATCCGCATCCGCCAGAGCGCGGACTTGAGCGCGAAGCGCGGGAACTGGGCGCGCCGTTATTTTCAGCAGGAAGTCTTCCCGATGCTCACCCCGCTCGCGGTGGATGCGAGCCATCCCTTCCCACAGCTCGCGAACAAGAGTCACAACCTGCTCGTGCGAGCGCGAGCCCGCGAAGGTGGCGATCCGATGCACGCGATCGTGCAGGTGCCGCGCGCGGTCTCGCGTTTGATCCTGATGCCGCGGGGCGAGAAGGGCGACGAGACTTGGAATTATCTTTACCTCGCGTCGCTGATCAAACATCACATCGCCGAGCTGTTTGCTGGCTTAACGATCGTCGGGGTCCACGCTTTTCGGGTGACGCGGAACAGCGATCTCTATATCGACGACGAGGAAGCCGAGAACCTGCTCCGCAGCATCGAGCAGGAGCTACGGCGTTCCAGCCGCGGCAACGCCGTCCGCCTCGAAGTGGAAGCCGACTGCCCTAACGACTTCTCCGATTTGCTCCTCGATTTCTTCCAGCTCGGGCAGGCCGATCTCTACAAACTCGAGGGCCCGCTCTCCATGACGCACCTCATGCCGCTGGTCGCGAACGACGCTTTCGCGAAGCTGAAAGACCGGGTTTTCCAACCGGCGCGCGACCCGGCACTGCCGCCGCACACCGACATCTTCGAGGCGATGCGGCGCCAGGATATTTTGCTGCATCACCCCTACGAAAGTTACGACCCGGTGGTGGAGTTGATTGAAAGCGCGGCGGCCGATCCACAGGTGCTCGCGCTCAAGATCACGCTCTATCGCACGAGCGGTGATTCACCGATCGTCGAGGCGCTGATCAATGCCGCCGATGCGGGGAAACAAGTCACCGCCCTGGTGGAACTGCGCGCGCGTTTTGACGAGGCGAACAACATCCAATGGGCCCGCCGGCTTGAGGAAGCGGGCGCGCATGTGGTCTACGGCGTGGTCGGCCTGAAGACGCACTGCAAGGCGCTCCTCGTCGTTAGGCGCGACACCGATCGGCTGCGCCAATACGTCCATCTCGGTACCGGCAATTACCATCCGAAAACCGCACGCATTTACACCGACTTCAGCCTCTTCACGACCGCGCCGGAACTGACCGAAGAGGTCGCGATCGTGTTCAACACGCTCACCGGGCTGGCCGGTTATCCGGGTCTGAAAAAACTCCTCGTCGCGCCGTTCGATCTCCATCAGCGATTGATCCAGATGATCGAGCACGAGCGCGACCTGGCGCGAGACGGCAAAGAGGGCCGGATCATCGCGAAGCTCAATTCGCTCGTCGATCAGGAGATCATCGAGAAGCTCTACGAAGCCTCCTGCGCCGGGGTAAAAATCGATCTGATCGTCAGGGGGATTTGCTCGCTGCGGCCGGGCCTCGCGGGCCTGAGCGACAACATTCGGGTGATCTCGATCGTCGGGCGGTTCCTCGAGCACAGCCGGATTTATTTTTTCGGCAACGACGGCGAACCGCTGCTCTATCTCGCGAGCGCCGACTGGATGCCGCGCAACTTTTATCGGCGGGTCGAGATCGCGTTTCCGGTCGAGGCGCCGGCCTTGCGCGACGAGATCATCAAGGAAGTGCTGCCCCGTTTTTTGCGCGATCACGGCAAGGCGCGCGCGCTCCAGGCGGATGGCACCTATGTGCGTTTGAAAGCGGCCGAGGGCGAGCGGCCGGCACAGGCGCAACTGCAATTCCGCGAGCATTCGCGGCGGCAGGCGAAAAAGCTCGCGGAGAAACAGCGCAAGGGCAAAATGCGGCTTCGGCCGATTAAAACCCCGCCCAAAGAGCGCCCATGAAAAAGAAAATCCTCGTCGTCGATATCGGCGGTTCGAACGTCAAGCTGATGATTTCCGCCGAGGAGAAACGGCGCAAGTTTCCCTCCGGCCCGAAGCTTGCACCGGGGGAGACGATCGCCGGGATCAAGGAACACACTAGCGACTGGGATTACGACGCGGTCTCGGTCGGTTTTCCCGCGCCGGTGCGGGACGGAAAAATCGTGGGGGACAAGCCGAAACACCTCGGCAAAGGCTGGCTCGAATTTGATTTCGCGCAGGCGCTCGGGAAGCCGACGCGGGTGGTGAACGACGCCGTGCTGCAGGCGCTCGGGAGTTATCGCGACGGGCGGATGTTGTTCCTCGGTTTCGGTACCGGACTCGGGTCCGCGCTGGTCTGGGACGGCTACGTTCTCTCGCTCGAGCTGGGCGATTTGCCCTACGTGAATCACGAGATCATCGAGGTAAAAATCGGCGACGCCGCCCTCGCGGAGGTGGGGAAAAAAGACTGGCGCAAGGAAGCCCGCTTCATCGTGGAGCAGTTGAAAAGCTCCTTTATCGCCGACCATGTCGTCCTCGGCGGCGGCAACGCCGTTCTGCTCGAGGAGGAGCTCCCGGACGGCGTCGAGCTCGGGCATAACCGGAATGTTTTCCCCGGCGGCGTGCGCCTCTGGGAGACCGACGCCAGCGGCAAGAACCCGAAATGGCGGATTATTTGATTCGTTAGGCGGTCGTCAGGCCAATGCGGCAATATCTCGATCTCCTCCGGCTCGTGCTGGAAACGGGGAAACCCAAGGAAGACCGCACCGGCACCGGCACGCTCTCGGTTTTCGGGGCGCAGGCGCGTTTCGATCTGCGGGAAACATTTCCGCTCCTCACGACCAAGAAGCTTCACCTGAAGTCGATCGTTCACGAGCTGCTCTGGTTTTTGCGCGGCGAGACGAATGTCCGCTCGCTCCAACAACAGGGCGTGACGATCTGGAACGAATGGGCCGACGAGCGCGGCGAACTCGGCCGGGTTTACGGCGCACAATGGCGCGACTGGCGCGGGCCTAACGACGAGCGGATCGACCAGATCGACAACGTGATCGCGCAGATCCAGACCAACCCGAACAGTCGCCGGCTCATGGTCACCGCGTGGAACCCGGCGGAAGTCGACACGATGGCGCTGCCGCCGTGTCACGCGCTCTTCCAGTTCCACGTGCAGGATGGCGCGCTTAGTTGCCAGCTCTACCAGCGCAGCGCCGATCTCTTTCTCGGCGTTCCCTTCAACATCGCGAGCTACGCTTTGCTCACGAAAATGGTCGCGCAAGTTTGCCGCCTAACGAGTGGAGAATTCATTCACACTTTCGGCGATCTTCATCTCTACCGGAACCATCTCGCGCAGGCGCGCGAACAGCTCGCCCGCGAACCGCGCCCGCTCCCGCGGATGGAACTCAACCCGACTGTGCGCTCGATCCACGATTTTCGGTTCGAGGATTTTACCCTCGTCGGCTACGACCCGCACCCCGCGATCAAGGCGCCGATCGCGGTCTAGTGGCACTAGCAACAAAGAACCAGCGCCCGTGGGCCACGCGCGCCGCTAAAGTTCAGTTGACGCGTTGCTCCACGCCTCACTAATCTCGCCACCGTGAAAGCCATGCTTGATTCTGTTCTCTGCCGCCCAGTTATCGCATCATCGACTTCTCGCGAGGGAGACCCTTGTGTTTCTCGCGAAAATACGGGTCGACCGCTGCTCGTGGGCCTTAGCTTGATGATCGCAGGAACTCTTCTCGCAACTGCCTCCGTCGGGCACGCCACGGGGCTGGTATTCCTCAACGCCAATTCAGTCAGCAATGAGGTGTGGATGTACAAACGCGCCAATAATGGCCAGCTCTCGCTCGCCGGCACATTCCCGACCCAGGGGACGGGGAGCAGCACGACAGAGCTGGCGTCGCAGGGCGCCGTCGCGCTGGGGAGCAACAACAAGTTTCTCTATGCCGTGAACGCGGCCAGCAATGAGATCACCGCATTTCAAGTGAAACCAAGTGGACTCGTCTTTGTCGGAAAGGTGCCTTCTGGCGGCACCTTTCCCAACAGCGTCGCAGTCTCTGGCAGTTTGCTCTACGTGCTGAATGCGCAAGGCACGTCCTCCAACATCACGGGTTTTCGCATCCGCGGCAATGGATCGCTGGCAGCGATTCCGGCTTCGACGCGTCCCCTGAGCACCAGCCTTCCGGTGCCGGCGCAAATTGGATTTACACCCGACGGAGCGACGCTGCTCGTGACCGAAAAAATCGCTGACACCATCGATACCTACGCGATGGGAGCAGACGGGCTGGCAACCGGGCCAACCGCGCAGCCCTCGGCTGGGAGCGGCCCGTTCGGTTTTGCCTTTGACGATGCCGGACACTTGGTGGTTTCCGAGATCGGCGCTAGCTCCGCATCGTCGTATACGCTATCGGGCGGTTTGCTCCAGGTTGTGACGGCTAGGTTGTCGGATTTCGGCAGGGCGGCGTGCTGGGTGGTCAACACCCATAATCCCGCTTTTCCTCAGCAGTACTCATACATTACCAACACCCACTCCGACACGGTGTCCGGCTATGCAATCGCGTCCGATGGCAGCATCTCGTTGCTGGACTCTGACGGTGAGACGGCTGTGCTTCCACCCGGCTCTTTCCCGCTCGACATGGCCATCAGTAAGGACAGCAAATATCTCTACGTGCTCGATGGTCAGCTGCCGGGGATTAGCGGGTTTCAGATTCAGAGCGACGGAAGTTTGGTGCAAATACAGGATCTCCGCGGAATCCCGGCGACTTCTTGGGGAATGACCGGCTACTAGGGTGAGCTGGTTCGCGCTCCTTCGAATAATTTTACGCAGCGGCCGCCTGAGGAAGGAGGTCGCACGCAAAGATGCCGAGGTGCCAGGGTTTTTCTGCTCCTGCCCCCTTTGGTCTTCGCGCCTTTGCGTGAAAAACTCTTTCAATTTGCGACCGGCGACTCCGCTCGTTACCCTCGCCGCAGCTGGATGAATTTTGCGCAACTAAAACGGCTCTACGATCAGCCGCTCTTTGATCTCATCTCGCAAAGCCGGGAAACGCATCTCCGGCATTGGCGCGGCGAGCACGTGCAGCGTTGCAGCCTGCTCTCGATCAAGACCGGCGGATGCAGCGAGGACTGCGCTTATTGCGCCCAGAGCGCGCATTATTCCACCGGCCTGGAGCGGGAAAATCTCATGCCAGTGGATGAAATCATGACCGCCGCGAAACGGGCGCGAGCCCAGGGCGCGACCCGCTTCTGCATGGGCGCAGCCTGGCGCGGGGTGCGCGAGGGGACGCCGAAATTCGAGCAGGTCATCGAGACCATCCGCGAGGTCAGCCAGCTCGGGATGGAGGTCTGCGTGACTCTCGGGCAGATCGGGCCTAACGAGGCCCGCCGGCTGAAGGAAGCGGGCGTGACCGCCTACAATCACAACATCGATACCTCGCCGGAGTTTTATCCCGAGATCGTGAGCACGCACACTTTCGCGGACCGTCTCGCGACTATCGCCGCGGTGCAGGAAAGCGGGATGTCCGTCTGCTGCGGCGGGATCGTCGGGATGGGCGAAACGCCGCACGACCGATTGCGGATGCTGGAAGTGCTGAGCAATCTCGAGCCCGCACCTGAGAGCGTGCCGATCAATTGCCTGATGGCGATGCCAGGCACGCCCCTGGCCGAGCAGCCGCCGATTGATATTTTTGATCTCGTTAGGCTGATCGCGGTCACACGGCTCGCGCTGCCGCAGGCGCGGGTGCGCCTCGCGGCCGGGCGGACCCGGTTAACACGCGAAGGCCAAGCATTCTGCTTCTTCGCCGGCGCGAACTCGATTTTCTACGGCGACAAGCTGCTGACCGCCGAAAACCCCGCGGCCGACGCGGATGTGGCGCTTCTCCGGCAACTCGGATTGGAGATCGAGCCTAACGACTCCGCGACAGTGGAGGGTTCTGCTTCCCACTGAAAGTTCGCGGTCCAATTCGATAGCACTTTTCAGCATCGCCCTGCCGACCAGCGGTCTGGGCACCGGAATCCTGGTCATTTTCAGACGGGAGAAACTTATACAGGCACCATCCAAGGCACCGATTCGACCCAGTTCACCACTTCCAGCACGCGCACTGCGGACGTGCAGTTCGCCCACTTCGTCAATAGGTGGACGGCGAGATCGTCTACGACGTCTTCGGGTTTAGACAAGGCAGCTAAACCGCCGCGGGCGTGCGAGACAGGAGTTGTGGTGGGCGGCGCATCATCGAGCGGAGAGTGGTCGTCCCCGCTGCTGCTCCCGCAGAGGCTCATTCCGGTGATTGAATGCATGATCCGAATTACCGCTCGTCGCTCGAAAAGACGACGATCATCGGTCGTCCCGAGGACGCAGCGTCCCGCGACCGCGGGAAGCCCGCGCCCACCCCGCATCGCCAGCGTTAACTTCGTTACGCCGCAAGAGCCTTCGCGACGAGCCCGCCGTATAACTCTTCGTAGCGCTCCGCGGCGTTGGCCCAGGAAAAGTCGCGCGCCACGGCGCGTTTCATCAGGCGCTCCCATTCCTTGCGGTCGCGGAAGACTTCCCGCGCGCGCTTGATCGCGTCCCAGAAGGGCTCGCTGCCGTACTCATAAAAGAGGAAGCCGTACCCGGCGCCGGCCGCGGGATCGTAATCGGTAATGATCTGCTCGATCCCGCGCGTCGCGCGCGCCACCGGGAGCACGCCGTAGCGCAGGCTGTGCATGGCGCTGAAGCCGCCCGGTTCCACCCGCGAAGGAATGAGCGCGATATCGCTCCCGCCCTCGATCAGATGCGCCAGCGCTTCGTTGTAATCGTGCCGATACGCCAGCTTCGTCGGGAATTTGCGCGCGGCGATGCCGAGCGCGGTTTCGTAGGCCGGGTCGCCTTTGCCGAGAATGATCAGGCGGACGTCATCCGCGAGCAGGCGGTCGAGCACCGGCAGCAGAATATCGAAACCCTTTTCGCCGACGAGGCGTGTGACCATGCCAAAGACCGGGCCGCGCGGGTGCGGCGCGAGGCCGACGTCCGCGAGCAACGCCGCGCGCGAGGAGGTTTTGATTTCCAGCGAGCCGGCTCCGTAGCGCACGGGCAGGAACGGGTCGGTGGTCGGATTCCAGCGGTCGATATCCGCCCCCGGCAAAATCCCCGTGAGCCGGGCGGCGTTTTCGCGGAGCACGATCTCGAGTCCTTCGCCTAACGACTCTGTGAGCACGCCGTGCGCGTACGGTTCGCTCGAGACGACGATGCGATCGGCAAAACGAAGGCCGCCCTTAAGCAGATTCAACTGCCCGAAAAATTCCACCCCGGCCGGCTCGAAGTAGCGCCCCGGCAGATTGGTAAGGCCGAATGCACTCGCCGGAAAGCTTCCCTGCTGCGCGAGGTGATGAATCGAGAGCACGGTTTGATAAGGCAGACCCTGCTCGCGCACCAGCACCGGCACAAGCGCCGCTGGCCAGTCGTGCACATGGAGAACTTCCGGCGTCGGCGTCATCCGGCGCGCGAGCTCGACCGCCGCCTTGCTGAAGAGGATGAAACGCGCGGCGTTATCGGGATATGGCTCGCCCTTTTCGCCATAGACCGCGGGCCGATCGAAGAACTCGTCGCAACGGAGGAAGAAAATTTGCAGCTCGTCCGGCGTCCGCGCCTCGAGCACCTGCACGAGATGCTTTGCGCCGCCGAGCGCGACCTCGATGTTCACCGGCAGGGTGCGCGGCGCGATCTCCGCGTGCCGCTTCACTTCGCGGTGGTAGGGCATGGCGAGCGCGACTTTGTGGCCGCGTTTTTTTAACTCGCGGGGCAGCGCGGTGAGGACATCGGCGAGCGCGCCGGAGCGGGCAAGCGGCCAGCCCTCGGCGCTGATCATGAGAATCTTCATGGGATTATTTTACCGCGGATTACGCGGATGACACGGATGGGAGGAGAATCACAATCTGCCCTCTTCCCCATCCGCGGAATCCGCGGAATCCGCGGTCAAAAATTCTTTCTTTACCCAGGCGAGCGCTTCCTCGCGATCACGCAGCGCGCCTTCGAGTTGGCGGGTCTCCACCGCCTCGAGGATTTCGCCAAAACGCGGACCGGGCCGCAACCCAAGGGCGATGAGGTCGTTTCCCCGCACGAGCGGCGGCGGGATGATCGGTTCGTCGGCGAACTCGGCCGCCCGCGCCTTTAGAAATTCGTAGTTGTCGAGCATCCCGTGGCTGCTCGCGCAATCAACCCGGTGCAGCTCCAGTTCATCGGGAAAAGTCGGCCGCGCCATGAAGCGCTTCAGCTTCGCGACCCGCATGTTCGGCACGTCCTTGAAGACCATGTGCTGCCGGACCGCTTCGACCGTGTCGTCGATTTCCGCGCGGGAAAAGCGGAGCCGCTGCATGATTTCCTCGGTCATCTCGGCGCCGAGTTTGTCGTGCCCATTGAAACGAATCCGGCCGGTCTCATCGACCGTCGCGGTCGGCGGCTTGCCGATGTCGTGAAAGAGCACGCTGAAAACCAGCGGGAGCGAGACCTCGTTAGGCAAGAGCTCAAGCATGATGCGGGTGTGCTGGAAAACGTCGCCTTCGGGATGAAATTGCGGCGGTTGCTCGCAGCCTTTCATCTGCTCCAGTTCCGGCAAAATCTGCGCCAGGAGCCCGCTGCGATCGAGCAGGTCCCAGCCGCGCGCCCGCTGGGGGGAAAGGAAGATGCGCATGAGCTCTTCGCGGATTCTCTCCGCGCTGATCTCGCCGATGCTCGGCGCCGCGGCCGCCATCGCGTCCCAGGTCGCAGGCTCGATCTCAAATTGCAGAACGGTCGCGAAACGGACCGCGCGCAGCAGCCGCAGCCGATCTTCGGCAAAGCGAGCCGCCGGTTCGCCGATCGCGCGGATCACTTTCGCGTCCAGGTCAGCGCGGCCGCCGACGAAGTCGATCACCGACTCGTTAGGCGGATCGTAAAACATCCCGTTGATCGTGAAGTCGCGGCGGCGCGCGTCTTCTTCCGGGGAGGAAAAATGAACGGCGGTTGGCCGCCGGCCATCGAGGTAGGCGCCATCGGCGCGGAAAGTCGCGACCTCGAATTGGTGGCCGCCCTCGAGAACCACGACGACGCCGAAGTGCGCGCCGACGGCGTAGGTGCGCGGGAAGATTTTCTGCACCTCTTCGGGTCGGGCGCTCGTGGCGATGTCGATGTCTTTGGGATTCTGGCCGCGGAGGAGATCGCGTACGCAACCGCCGGCGAAATAGGCCGTGAAGCCGGCCTTCGTCAGCCGCTCGACGATGCCGGCTGCCACTTTCTGCATGAGGAGAAGTTAAGCACAGAGCTCCCCCTCGTGCTCGTGCTCGTGCTCGTGCTCGTCCTTCGTCCCTCGTCCTCGTTCTGGGAAGGGGATCGAGGACGAGGACGAGGAGGACGACGAAGAGGACGAGGGCTTCCTACTCCGCGCGCAAGGCGACCATCGGGTTTACCCGGGTCGCGCGGAGCGCGGGCACGAGGCAGGAAATAGCCGCCACGCCGAGGAGCAGACCGGCGACAGAGCTGTATATGAGCGGGTCGTGCGTGTTCACTCCGAAGAGGAAATTCTGCAAGGCCGCGGCGCCGATCGCGCCTAACAGCAGCGCCGCGCTCCCCGCGCCGAGGATGAGGCCGATCGCCACCTGCCACGCGCCCTGCGCCATGACCATGCGCAGGATGCGCCGCGCATCCGCGCCGAGCGCCATGCGGATGCCGATCTCCTGCGTCCGCTGGCTCACGGAGAAGCTCATCACGCCGTAAAGTCCGACCGCCGCGAGGACTACTGCGACCAGGCCGAAGATGGTGAAGAGATTTGCGATCAGTCGATTGCCGGCGAGAAAGGCCGCGTGCAGGACCGCGGGGGTGCCGCCGAAATAAACCGGCAGATCGGGATCGATCTGCGTGACGGCGCGGGTGAGCTCGGGCGCGAGGGTCGAGGCGCTCTGGCCGGGGTGTGGCCTAACGACCAGGGTGACGAACTGCGGCGCCTGCGCCGCCCCCAGCAGCGGGATGTAGAAACCGCCGCGATCGGTCTGCTGATTAAATGGCCCCTGCATGAGCGTATCGGGCACCAGTCCGACGACCGTCCGCCAGGGCTGCGGCTGCGCGGGATTGAACAGGCGCACGCGCCGGCCGAGCGGGCTTTCATTCCCGAAATATTTGCGCGCGAAGGTCTGGTTCACGATCGCTACCGGTTGTTTCGCGTCGCTGTCCTCGATCGTGAAATCACGGCCCTCGAGCACCTTTAGCCCGAGCGAGGTGAAGTAGTTATCCGAGACCGACTCGGAGTTGCCGAAGGGGCGGTCGCGGTCGGTGACGTAGGATTTTCCATCGACTTCGTATTGGCCAAAGTTGGCAAAGGTCATCTGAAAACGGTCGCTCATGGCCGCATCGGCAAAGGCCGGATTAGCCCGCACCGTGCGCAAGACGCGCACGAAAAATTGCCGGCGCGCCTCGGCGTCGGGATAGGCGCCTTCGAACAACGCCATGCGCGCGGCGTAAATGCCGCTCTCGTCGTAGCCGTAGTCGAGGGTGTTCTGGTTGCGGATCGATTTGATCTGGAGCGTGGCGGCGATGAGCAGGGCGGCGGTGACCGCGATCTGCCCGACCACGAGCACGCGGGTGATGATTTGCACGAGCCGGCTGCTATTCCCGCGGCCGCCTTCTTTCATGACCGCGGCGGGATTGGCGCGCGCGCTTAACCAGGCCGGGACGAGGCCCGAGAGGAGGGTGGCAAGCAGGGTCATCCCGACGGTGAAGGCGAGGACCTTGGCGTCGATCGTGAAGTTAATCCAATAGGGCAACTGGAAGGAAGGATCGGCGGTGATCCGCGCGATCTGCGCGACGCTGGCGTAGGCGAGGGCGACGCCGAAGACCGCGCCGAGAATGGCAAGGAGGAGGCTCTCGGTGAGCATTTGCCTAACGAGCCGCCAGCGGCCCGCCCCGAGCGCGCCGCGGATGGCCAGCTCCTTGGCCCGGAGCGCAGCGCGGCCGAATTGCATGTTCATGACATTGACGCAGGCGATCACGAGCACGAGGAGCACGGCCGCGAGCATGGCGTAAACCGTCTGGCGCAATTGGTCGCCGGTGAAGCTGAGCAAAAGCGAGCGCACCTTGGCGGAGACGAGCTGCCCGTTGGTTTTCGGGTAATCCTTCGCCAGGCGCCGGGCCAGGCCGATGAACTCGGCGTTGACCTGATCGAGCGAAACCCCGGGCTTGAGCCGCCCCATCATCTGCGGGCCCTGACCGTCGGGGTCGCCGCGCGGTTTGACCGGGTATTCGCTGAAGAGCGGCACCCAAAGTTGCTCGGTCTGCGGGAACTTAAAGTTCTCCGGCATCACACCGATGATGGTGGCGGCGCGGCCGTTGATGCGAATGGCTTGGCCGACCACTTTGGGGTCGCCGTCGAAATCGCGCTGCCAGATTTCGTGGCCGAGCAGCGCGACCTTTTCGGCGCCCGGCTGATTATCCGCCGCCGTAAAATCGCGCCCCAGGATCGGGGTGACGCCGATGATTTTGAAAAACTCATCGGTCACATAAGCGCCGGTGTAGCGTTGCGGCTTGCTCCGGTAGGTGACGTTGATGGTCGAGCCGTTCAGGTAGGCGGCCATGAGGGCAAACGACTTCGTGCCCGCGCGCAGATCGACATAATCCTGCGCGGTCGGAATAAACCCGGCACCGTTGTTATTCTGCTGCGGCGCGGCTTGCGGATCGACCAGGCCCACGGCCACGAGCTCCTCGGGATGCGGGAAGGAAAAGCCGCGCAAGACAATCGCGTTCACGATCGAGAACTGGGTGGTGACGCCGCAGATACCGAGCGCGAGCACGGTCGCGGCGAGAAAGCAGAAGGTCTTTTCCTTGATCAAAACCCGCAGGCCGATCCGGACATCCTGGAAAAAAGATTCGAAAAACATAATCGTTAGGCAAAGTTGACCGCAGCGCTGGGCATCGACGGTGAGATGCCGCGCGGGCTTCGTTTGGATTCAAAGATTAAGCGCCATCGCTCGAATCTTTTGTCTAACGAGAAGGCGGACTACGGAGCTGCCGGCGCGAGCGAGCCGACGATGCTCTCGAAACGCGGGTCGCCGCGCAGGGGGTCCCACTGCGGAGAAAGCTTGAGCTCGCCGTAAGTGACGCCGCTTGGAAGTTTCGCCGAAAGGGCCAGCTGCTCGAGGGCACGATCTTTTTCTCCTACCCACGCGTAGATGAGCGCCAGGTTGGTGATGTAGCTCGGGCCGTCAATCGTGTCCTTCGCTACCGGAAGCAGTTCGCAGGCGCGTTTTCCTTCGCGGATCGCGTCGTCCTTGCGGCCGAGACCGGCGTCGATCAGGCCGAGCCGGCTCCAGGCGGGAGCGTAATCCGGCTGGTCATGGACCGCTTTTTCCTCGATCACGCGCGCCGCGGTGAAGGCGACGCGGGCTTTCACCTGGTCGCCGAAAGTACGCGCCGCGAGGCCCACGAACCAGGCGCGCGACCAGAGCGAATTGTTATAGGTGTCGCGCAATCCTTCAGGACGGATCGCCTCCAACGCGCGGTTCACGCCTTCCGGATCGCGCTCCGCCAGCGCACAAAAGAAAAGCCCGTTCGCAATGCCGGTCGCCGCGGTGGGATCGTCGCTCAAAATGCGGGAGAGTTCCGCCCGCCAGGGCTTGAGATCGGCCCGCGCGGAGAAGGGCAGTTGCGCTCGCTCCGTGTGCACAAATTGATCGTGCGGCAGAATCGCCAGCGCCCGCTCAAACATGCGCCCGGCCTGATCAAAACGGCGCAGCGCCTGGTAGGTGAAGGCGGCTTCTTCGAGGTAGCGGAAATTGCGGGGATCGAGATTGATCCCGCGCTCCCAATTCCGGACCGACTCTTCCCAGCGGCCCTGCCGGCGATCCATCGCCGCAGTGTAAATGTCGATGACCGGGTTGTTCGGCATGGTCGTGCGCGCGAGATCGAGTTCGGCCCGCGCTTTGTCGTAATCGCGAAAGGCTTTGTAGGCGTAATCGGCCTGCATCAAATGCACGTCGCCCGCGTTCGGGTCGATCTTCACCGCCTGGTCGATGATCTTTCGCGCCTGCGCGAGGCGGGTCGCCGTGTGATCGAAACCCTGCCAGTAAAGATCGATGTGCGCGGTCACCAGCAAACCATAGGCGCGCAAGAAATGCGGATCGCGCGCGACCGCTTCCTCGAGCAGCGCGACCGCGCGGAGGAGCGCCGACTTCGCATCCGGATTGGAAGCGAGCCCGACCAGGTCGAGCGCCTGGCGCCAGAGCTTTTCCGCGACCAGATCCGTGGTCGGCACCTGGCCGAGAGCCGCTTTTTCGCGCGGAGAGAGTTTGGCCTGCAACTGGTCGGCGATCGTCTTCGCGATCTCGCTTTGGAGGACAAAAACATCGGCGATATCGCGATCGTAAACCTGCGCCCAGAGATGCGTGTCCGTCCGGGCATCGATCAACTGCGCGTTCACCCGAATCCGATTACCGGCGTGCTGCACGCTTCCTTCGAGCACGCGCGCGACGCCGAGTTGCTGGCCAATCTCGCGCAGGTTCCGGGCGCGAATCGTTTTATACTGCATCACGCTGGTGCGGCTGATCACCTTGAGGTCGGCGACCTTTGCGAGGTCGGTCAGGATTTCGTCCTGGATGCCGTCGGCGAAGAAGGCGGTCTCCTTGTCGTCGCTCAGACTTTCAAACGGCAGGACCGCGATGCTTTTCTCGGGAATGGAACTGGCTGGCGTGTTCTTCGTGTTCGCGAGCGTCGGATTGTTAGGCCGCGACGGTGCGGGTCGCGCGACGAACCAGAACGCGGCGACGAGAAAAACTCCGAACGCGATCAGGGGAAGAAGCAGAGATGTCGGCCGCAGCCCGCTGCGCTCGACCAGCGGACGGCCGTGCCGCGGCGAGCGGCTCTGCGCGAACTTGGCCGGGAGGGCCGGGTTGCCCGCTTCGTCATTGTAGAGATTGACGAGGGAAATCACCGCGCCGTGTTTCACTTCGAAGCTGCCGACATCGTGCAGATACGGTTGCCAATGGGCGTAATGTTCGAGGTCTTCGGCAACGTGTTTCGAGAGCAGAATATGGCCGGCGTCGCCACAATCCATCACCCGCTGCGCGAAGTTAATCCCGGCGCCGGCAATGTTTTCCCGCTCGTTCACGTCGGTTACTTCGTTGACCGGTCCGCTGTGAATTCCCATCCGCAGTTCGATGCCTGGCTGGCCGCGCAAAGCCCGACAAATCTCTAGCGCGCAACGCACCGGCGCTTCCGGATTTTCTCGAAAGACGAGCACCATCCCGTCGCCGGTGGGAAGGCGGAAGAGCTTGCCGGCCGCGGCCGCGGATTGGAATTGCGGGGTCGCGCGGACGATTTCGTTGAGCTGCCGGAGCAGCTCGCTTTGCGCGTTGATCAGAAGTTTGGAATAGCCGACTGCGTCGATGCAAAGCACGTGGCCGATCTCGATCTTCAGGTCCGAGCTGCGAGTCGTCGTCGCGCACAGCGCATCGTCCGCCGACACGATTGTGAGCTGCGGATCGCGGTCGGGGACAAGAGATGGAACAAGAGCGTGGCCGTTAGCCATGATTTTAGGGGCGCTGGAAAGGGCGATTCATTGCTGGACTTAGGAACAGTCTTTCCAAGCACGTCTTGTTCCCGTGACGATCAGCGGGGACTTCGAGGCCGCCCTTCGCACCTCATCTAGGCGGCACGACCGGGATTGCGTTGGTGGAAGTCTACAATCTCGAGAGCCCGTAGCCGCGGAAACCCCGCAATCCGTGGCGGAGTCCTACAGACGGCTGTCCTTCGCGCGCGTTCGCGAGGAGTCACGGAAGGCATTTGCGAAACAAGGCCAGTCTTTACGCCGGCCCAAAAAAGGGCACTGGGAAATTCGCCCTCCCAATAATCGCACCCGAGCATAAAAAGGGCATGGCGTTTGCTATGATAATTATACTCAATATGAAACATCGATCTCGCTCCCGCCTCTTTTTTCTCTCCCTCGGCTTGGTCTTGTTCTTCCTCGCCGCGGCCAGTTCGCCCGCGGCCAACGTCGGCCTTTCGCTCTCTTGGGACCGCAACAGCGAGCCGGATATCGCCGGTTACCGCGTCCACTACGGCACCGTCGACGCGCCTTACACGCAGGTCGTTGATGTCCCGTCCAACTCCGCGAACCTCACCGATCTCGTTGCCGGCTCGACCTATATCATTGCCGTCTCCGCTTACAACACGGCCGGGGCCGAGAGCGCCTACTCGGCTCCGATCACCAAATTCGCCAACGCCATTCCGGGCGGAGGTCAGGAGGCGACGCTCGATAACATCTCCAGCCGCGTCTTTGTGCAGACCGGCGACAACGTCATGATCGGCGGTTTTATCGTCCAAGGGGACACGCCCAAGACCCTGGTCCTGCGCGCGATCGGCCCCTCCCTCGCGAATGTCGGGGTCACCAGCGCGATGAGCGATCCCGTGCTCGACGTGCGGGATGCGACCGGAGCGCTGCTCGTGAGCAATGATAGTTGGAACGGAGCCGATGGCGCGGCGCTCGCTGCCCTCGGCCTCGCGCCCACCGATAGCCGCGAACCCGCCGTCATCCTGACCCTTCCGGCCGGCGCCTACAGCGCGATCGTGCATGGCAAAGGCTCCAGCCGCGGCGTCGCGCTTTTCGAGCTTTATAATCTGGACCGCACGCAGGGTAGCGTGGCCAACATCTCGACCCGCGGCCGGGTAGAAACCGGCGACCAGATTATGATCGGCGGTTTCATTGTCGGCGGCAGCACGGCCACGAAAGTGATCGTGCGCGCGATCGGACCGTCCCTGCTCGGCGCAGGTCTGCCCGACGCGTTGCTCGACCCGACGCTCGAAGTTTACGACAGCGAGGGGACTTTGGTCGCGTCCAACGACAACTGGCGCAGCGACCAAGAGAGCGCGATCATCGCGACCTCGCTCGCGCCGACTAACGAGGGCGAAGCGGCCGCAGTGGAAACTCTCGCGCCTGGCGCCTATTCGGCGATCGTCCGCGGAAAAAACGACACCACTGGCGTCGCGCTCTTCGAGGTCTACGCGCTGGGCCAGTAGCGGAGGTCGCTGGCTGTAGCCGCTTCGCTACGCGAAGCGCGAGGGGGGGCCCTCGAAGCCAACAAGGAGTAGCGCGTCGATACCCACGCCGCCCACAGGGCGGCGGCTACAGGGCGACGCCAGCGCCGTCACTTCATCCGATCGAAGGTCTTCTGCAGGAGCGCGAGATCGGTGGGCTGGCCCAGCTTTTCGCGCGTGCTGTCGACCCACTTTTTCTCGAGCGCGTTCTTGGTCGGGCGATCGCTTTCGTAGAAGACGCCGAAGACGCCCGGGGCGGGAAGCTGCGCGAGCTTGTAGGCCGAGAGCTCGTCGGTCACGTCGTGGCGCGCTTCGTCTTCGGGCGTGTTGTCCCATTTCTTTTCGTCGATCACCGGGAAGGCGCCGCCTTTGCGCGGGTTCGCGTTGTCGAAGGCGCCGGGGAAAAATTCCACGCATTCGCTCAGGCACTCGATCACCGAGAAGCCGTCGTGGTCCATCGCGCGCTCGATCATCTGGATCATGTGGTTCACCTGGCTTGCATGGGTACGGGCGACAAAAGTGGCGCCGCTGGAGACCAGTTTTTTCATCGCGTTGACCGGCTGGTCGATCGCGCCCTGCGGGTCGGTCTTCGATTTAAAACCGATCGGCGAGGTTGGCGAAGTCTGCTTTTTCGTCAGGCCATAGACGTAATTGTCCATGATCACGTAAACGAGGTTGATGTTCTTGCGCGCGCCGTGCTCGAGGTGATTGCCACCGATGGAAAAACCGTCGCCGTCGCCGCCGAAGAGGAACACTTTCAGGTCGGGCCGGGCGAGGCTGACACCACTCGCGAGCGGGACGCCGCGACCGTGGATGAAGTGCACGCCGTGGCCGTTGACGAAATAGGGAAAGCGCGAGGAGCAGCCAATGCCGGCGAGGGTGACGATCTTCTCGTGTTCGATCTGGCGCCGCTCGAGCACCTTGTAGTAACAGGCGAGAACGGCAAAGTCGCCGCAACCGGGACACCACGTCGGGTGATCGGCGGTGATGGCTTTCTTGGTGAGTTTCTCACGCTGCGGTGCGGCGGGTTCGGCGGTCGGTGCTTCAGTGCTCATTGGGTAAATTCGTGCCGCACAATCTATGCCTCTCTGGCCGCGGAGAGAAGCGAGAAAAACAGTGGGCCTCCAATTCGTTAGGGGCGCGTTCCGGGGGAGGCCTTTTGGGATCGACTTCTCCCCGCGCCGGTCCTTGTATTCGGGGATGTCTCGTCCATTGGTGGCTCTCCTGTTGGCTCTCTTCGTTAGTCTCGGCACGTCCCGCGCCGCGTCTGATTTCGACGTGCTGATCCGCGGCGGCACGCTTTACGACGGTCGCGGCGGCGACGGTGAAGTGGGCGATGTCGCGATCAAGGGCGACCGGATCGTCGCCGTCGGCAAGCTGAAAGAAGCGCAGGCGAGAACCGTGATGGACGCGCAGGATCTCGCGGTCGCACCGGGCTTCATCAACATGCTCTCCTGGTCGACCGAGTCCCTGATTGAGGATGGCCGTTCCGAGAGCGAAATCCGCCAGGGCGTGACCACGGAGATCATGGGCGAAGGCGAGTCGATGGGTCCGGTGAACGACCGGGTGCGCGACGTCATGCTCAAGCAGCAGAAGGACGTCAAGTATCCGATCACCTGGACGACCCTGGCCGGCTACCTGCGTTTCCTGGAGAAGCGCGGCGTTTCCTGCAACGTGGCGTCGTTCATCGGCGCGACCACGATTCGCGCGAACGTCATCGGCTACGAAGACAAAGCGCCGACCCCTGCGCAGCTCGACCGGATGCGCGCCCTCGTTAGGCAGGAAATGGAAGCGGGCGCCCTCGGCATCGGCACGTCCCTGATTTACCCGCCGGCCTTTTACGCGAAAACGGAGGAACTGATCGCGCTCTGCAAAGTGGCCGCGCAATATCAGGGCAAATACATCTCGCACATGCGGAGCGAGGGGAATCATCTCCTGCCCGCGCTCGAGGAACTCATCCAGATCAGCCGCGAGGCGAAGATCCCGGCCGAGGTTTATCACCTGAAAGCGGCCGGCGAAAAGAACTGGCCGAAAGAGGAAGCGTTGCTCGCGCGGATCGAGGCCGCGCGCGCCGAGGGATTAAAAATCACCGCCGACATGTATGCCTACACCGCGGGCGGCACCGGCCTCGACGCCTCGCTCCCGCCCTGGACAGAAGACGGCGGTTATCCGGCGCTTTTCAAGCGGCTGCGCGACCCGGCGACGCGCGCGAAAATTGCGCAGGAAGTGCGCACGCCGAGCGACGACTGGGAAAACTTTTATCTCGCGGCGGGATCGCCGGACCGAATTATCCTCGCCGGTTTCAAATCGGAAAAACTCAAGCCACTCACCGGCAAAACGCTCGCCGAAGTCGCCCAAATGCGCGGGACGGATCCGGTCGAGACGATCATGGATTTAATCAGCGAAGATGAATCGCGGATCGACACGATCTACTTCGTGATCTCGGAAGAAAACGTCCGCAAACAAATGACGAAGCAGTGGATCTCCTTCGGCTCGGACGAAGCCTCGCAGGCGCCGGAAGGCGTTTTCCTCAAATCCAATCCGCACCCGCGGGCCTACGGCAATTTCGCGCGCGTCCTCGGGAAATACGTGCGCGAGGAAAAAGCCCTCACTCTCGCGCAGGCCGTGCGCCGCCTGAGCGCGCTTCCCGCGACCAACCTCGGGCTCGATCATCGCGGATTTCTCCAGGTCGGTATGTTTGCCGATGTCGTGGTTTTCGATCCGCAAACGATCGCGGATCGCGCGACCTACGCCGAGCCGCATCAATACGCCGTCGGGATGAAAGCGGTCTTCGTGAACGGCGCGCAGGTCCTCAAAGAGGGCGAGCACACCGGCGCGAAACCGGGCCGGGCTTTGTGGGGCCCGGGCAAGATTCGTTAGGCGTTAGGCCAGCCCTCAGTGCGACTCGGTACTGGCCCGCCGCTCGATCTGCTCGACGCTCGGCTGCGCGTTGCGCACCCAATCGCGCATCGCTTCGAATTCGTCGTGGGTCACGGCCTCGGCGCGCGGGTATTCCGGCTCGGCGCGCGCGACGAGTTTGCGGCCGATTTTTACCGGCTTCGCCCGTTTCACCGAGAACTTCCAGTGCCGGCCGAAACGGTAGAGCGCGTAGAACATCGTCTTGGACTCGACCGGGCCGACGCCGCTGCAGCGCATCGCGTCGTAAAACATCCGGTCGCAATCTTCCCACGGCCGGTCGTGCTGATCGTAGGCGACGTCGTGGAGCACAGAGGCGTTGCGATATCTCCCTTCGAACGGCCCGCCCATGAACGACCAGAGCGAGCGCGGGATCGACGCGCCGTCGACGGTCGAGCCGGCGGGCGCGACCCAGACGTGGCCCTTCGGATCGGTGTAACGCAGCTCGTTCAAGAGCGTCATGCTGCGGCCGTCGGGATTCCATTTCGTAATCGGCGAGCCGCTGAAATGTCCCCAGGGATGCGCGGGTGAAGCGGCTTCCGTCCACGGCCGCGCCTGATCCGATGCGCAGCCGGACAGCACGCTCGCCAGCAGCGCAAGGGCGAGAAATCGCCGGGTCCCGCCGGCACGAAACATCCGACTCGTCACTAGGCTTCGAGCGGATTCGGCGGATCGACCTGCGCCGAGTCCGGCCGCGTTTCGTTCGTGCCCGCGGCGGCGTCCGCCGCTTCGGCGCCGGGCATGGTCGGCGTGTTATCCCCGGCGTGGTCGCGTGCGCTGGAGACCTGCGCCTCGGCGCGCTCGGTCGCGGCGGCGGTAGTCGCGTCGCGCGGCACCTGCACGGTTTCGCCATGAGAGCTGGCCCAAACGCCGTGCCGATTCGGAAAAGTCTTGCCCTCAAAAACGCGCCCGAGAATTTCCTTCACCCGGTAAGTGAGCCCGTCCGTCTTGGTCACGCTCTGAATCTTCGGCTCGCAATAACGGGCGCGCAGAATCGTCGCGAGCTGGCCAAACCCGTAAATGCCTTCGTCGTTCATCTCGACCACGACGATCCGTTGAAACTTGGCAAAGATTGTTTCCAGTCCGTTCGGCAGGGGATGAATGTGGCGCAAATGGATCGCGCCGATATTTTCGCCGACGCTGCGGGCGCGTTTGGCCGCGTCGTGAATCGGGCCGTAGGTCGAGCCCCAGCCGACCAGCAGGACGTCACCTTCCTGGTCGCCGTAAATTTCCGGAAGCGGCAATTCCGCGGCGAGCTTTTGCAGTTTGCTCCGGCGTTTCGCGGTCTGCGCCATGTGGAGTTTCGGGCTGCCGGTCGGGTGACCCATCTCGTCGTGCTCCAGCCCAGTGATGAGCGGATATTTCCCGTCGGGCATCGGCGTGCCCGGCGGCGCGTGCTGCGTGATCCGGTCGAGCGCGTACGGTTTGAAACCTTCGCCGCGCGGCGTGAGATCGGGCGCGGGATCGAGCATCAGGTTGGCCAAGTCAGGCTCGTCGAACGCCTCGATCCGCGTCGCCAGTGAGGTGTCGCTGAGAATGAAAACCGGCGTGCTGTATTGGCGCGCAATGCGGGCGGCTTCGATCGCGATGTAAAAGCAATCCTCCACCGTCTGGGCCGCGAGCACGACGCGCGGGCTGTCGCCGTGGCCGCCGTAGATCGCCTGGAACAAATCGCTCTGCTCGACATTCGTCGGCAGGCCGGTGCTTGGGCCGCCGCGTTGCACGTTGATAATCAGGATCGGGATCTCCGCCATCGAAGCCCAGCCGATCGCTTCGGTCTTCAACGAAATCCCCGGGCCCGCACTCCCGGTGATCGCGAGATGGCCCGAGTAGGAAAACCCGAGCGCGGTCGAGACCGCCGCGAGTTCGTCCTCCGCCTGCACGAAAAGCCCGCCGTATTTCGGGAACTCGCGCCGGAGCGTTTCCATCACCGACGACCAGGGCGTGATCGGGTAACCCGAGCCGTAACGCACCCCGGCGGCGATCAACCCGTAGGCGAGCGCCTGGTTGCCATCCATCGTGATCTGGTCGCGCGAGCCGGGCTTCTTCGGAATGGTTTCAAATTGGTAGCGCTGCGCCAGCACATTACCGACCGGATACGCGTAGCCCGCGGTGAAAGCCATGATCGCGGTGTTCGCGATGCTTTCGTCTTTGCCCGCGAACTTTTCCTTGATCAGGGTCGTGAGCTTTTCGACATCGAGCTGGAAGATTTTCGCGATCAACCCGAGCACGAAAATGTTTTTGCCCTTGTCCTTCGCTGTTCCGCCCAGCGCCTCCACCGTCAGCCCAGTGATCGGCACGCCGACGTAGACGTAACGTTTATCGTCGAGATCGGGCTCCACGTTATCCGAGTCGTAAAGGAGCACGCCGCCCTCGCGCAGGAAGTCAATGTGATCCTGGTAGCTGTGTTGATAAAACGCGACCAGGAAGTCGGCATCGTCGCCGGCGGAGAGCACTTCGCCGGTGCCCATCCGGACTTGGAAAATCGACGGCCCGCCGGAGATCGTAGCCGGGATCGTCATGTAAGTCATGACCTCCTGCGCGCTCCGCCCGGCCAGTCGGGCGAGAAATGCGCCGGCGCTTTGGATGCCGTCCTGGGAGTTACCCGCGAGCCGGATGACGGCGTCGCTGATGCTCTCGGGGCGGAGATCGGCGCGCTCGGGTGCGTCGGTGGCGGACGTGGTTGCGGGCGGAGTGGCGGTTGGATTCACGCGAGGAAAGATTGGCGTTAGAGCGATTGGTCGAGACTCGTACTCTTAGGCAAACCGGCCCCGATTGCCAGCGGCAATCACGAACTCTGTTCTCGTTAGGGGCCGGGGAGGAGCCGGCGGAGCGCGCGTCGAATATCGTCCGGCGTGGGCGGATGCGAGCGCGGCGTTGGATGGCGGCGAGGGTGAGGCGTGCTCGTGGTTTTTTCCGGCGAAGGCGAGGGCGTCTTGGACGCTGCGGGCGATTCGTTAGGCGAGGGCGCTGTCTCCGCGTTCACCGAAGCTTCTGGTGAAGTGGAAGGCGAAGGTTCGGGCGTCGGAGAATCGTTCATCTGAATGGTCGCGCCGCGCTCCTTGTAGATGGTCGATTTTTCCGTGCCCTCGAAGGTGCAGTTGGTCAGCGTCAACTGGCTCTGCGCGCAAGCGCCCACGGAGAAAACGCGACTACCGCGGAACTGGCAATCTTCGAGCATCACCGTCGCGCGCTCGGCCGGTTTGCCTTTCACACCGGCGATGACGCCGCGCGCGTTGTTCTCGAAACGCGAGCCTCGCACGGTGGCTTCGCCACGGCTGCGAACGAAAAGTCCGCCATCGCGGCTGCCCGTGACGACGAGGTCAGATCCACTCAACTGTGAGCCCTCGTCGAGCACGATGATCCCGTCCTGGTTATCCCAGCATTTCGAATCCTCGACTGTCGCCGAGCTGCCCGCGAAAATGCCGATGCCCGTTCCGTTATCGTGAAACCGGCTGCGCTTGATCTCGGCCCGGCCCGCTCCCGCCTGGCGGTCGCCGACGACAAGACTGGCGGTGGGCGTGCCGGAGATTTCCACGTCGTCGAGATTGAGCAGGCCGCCGGCCATAACGAGCGCGCCGTACTGCGCTGAGTTCGCGATCGTGGTTCTGCTAATCTCGGCGACCGCTCCTTTGCCGGTGACCGCGACCGGTTGACTGCTCAGCGCGATGTCGCGCATCTGCTGGCCGGTTCCGGTGAACCGGCATTTCTCCACCGTCAGCCGGCTCGCGTCGCCGACGACGCAACCCTGTTGGTTCGACTCGAAAATGCAGTTGCGGACTTCGCCGCTCACGCCGCCGGCAAGCGCGACCAGACCCGGTGCGTTACCGGATTGCGGCGCGATGCCGTTGCGGGAAAACTTGCTGTTGGCGATAACGAACGTCGCGCCCGCCGTGACCACGATGCCGCCGGGGTTCCCGGTGAACTGGCAGTCGTCAGCCTGCAGCGTCGTCTTCTCGCTCGTTAGGGAAACGGCCGCGCCGCGGGCTTCGGCGCCGCCGTTGCGCTCGAACGCACAGGAATGCAATTCCGCGCTGGCCCCTTGCCCGAGCCAGAGTCCGGCGCTGCTGTCGTGGAAAGCCGTCTGGGTAAAAATGCCCTGCGCGCCGTTCGTTAGGCGCACGGCCGCGCCCTCGATCGCGGTAAATTCGGAGCCGAGCGTTTTCAAACGCGCCTGGCCGCTGACAGCGACCGCGACCGCCGTGTTGCTCTGCACTTTGCAGCTCTCCAAATCGAGCTCCGCCCCGTCCGCGACGGAGATGGCAGCGAGTTGACCAATGCCGGTGACTCCGAACTGGATGTTCTCGACCAGGACGCCCTTCGCGCGCACCGTGAGCGCTTCGCGGCCGTCGCTCTGGACGAAGACCGGGCCGCCGGCTCCGACCAGATGCACCGGTTTGTTCGCGACCAGACCGCCGGGATACGTGCCGGGCGGAATCTTAATCGTCGCCCCAGGCGCAGCACTCGCCAGCAGCGCTGGGAGATCTGCCGTGCCGCTCGGAGGCGCGGGACTATCTTGCGGCGCCGGTTTGTCGACCTCGATCGCCGGCTCGGGTTGGAGGGCCGGGGTTGCTGTGGCCGCGGGAGTCTGGCTGGCTGTCGCGATCGGTGTCGCAGCCGGGCTGAGTGAAGGTTCGGG
Organism: Chthoniobacterales bacterium; assembly: GCA_038240025.1. Taxonomy (GTDB): domain Bacteria; phylum Verrucomicrobiota; class Verrucomicrobiia; order Chthoniobacterales; family UBA10450; genus Palsa-1392. The sequence continues at coordinate 88,515 of JBBSED010000008.1, read as the reverse complement.
GTTCGACTTCCCACCGCAACGGCTTAGTCCGATGGTGACGAGGAGCAACACCAGCCCCGCCGCGCCGATCGCGAGGAAGCGCGGATTGAAGGGAGACGGGCCCGGCACCGAACGGAGAACCGGCTCGGATATGGTCTTCGCACCGTCGGCCTTCGTTTCCGGAGGAACCTCAGGCGCAGCCGCGACTACATTGGTCCCGCCGCAATCCGGACAGGCCGGACGTTTCACCGGATCGTATACCCGCCCGCAACTGCAACGGATTCGTTTGGTCGTCATGGCGCGGGCGCGGGCGACGCGGTTGAGCCGGCCGGCGAGCCTTTCGACAATGCTTTCCACTCGAGATCGCGCTCGCCTTCGGTGGCTGCGGTAAAGATGACTTTTCCCGGCTCGGGACAAGCCAAAGTACCGACCAGCATCCACGGCCGCGTCGGAATCAGCGTCACTGTGGGCAGGGAAATCGCGGCGAAATCGGCGCCGATCACCAGCCCGCTCACTCGAGGTGAGACGATGGCGTCCACCGGTGAGACTTTCACGTAAAGCTTAAAGCGGCTTCCCGCCGGCGCCTCGCGCACCATCCAGATGCTCACGCCATTCGAGGGCAAAGACGCCTCCGAATCGCCCGGCCAGTATAAATGGCTCCACTGTCTCGTCGGATCAAAGGGCGGACTCTTTTCTCCCTCGGCTGACCCGGGCCGGACCGCATCGAGATAAAGATCCAGGGGCTGCTTGCCGTCCGCATAAACGGCGACGAGAAATGGCGCCCGGATTTTCAAGGCCGCGTTCTCTCTTTTGAGCTCCTGATTTTCCTGATTGAGCTGTTGGTTTTGAGCAGTGAGCTGATTTACCTGTCCTCGAAGCTGCTCTTTCTCGGCGGTCAATTGATTCACCTCTCCCTGCAGCCGCTCCTTATCGGCGGATAATCGGGCCGCGCGTCGTTGCAGTTCCTCCTTCTCGGCCGACAAGATATTCACTTGGCCCTGGAGTGCTTTGACCTGCGCCGCCAGCCGGCGCAACAGTTCCTCCATTTCCGCGACCGATTTCTGGTCGCGCATCTGCGTTTTCATCTGCTCGAGGTCGCGCATCAACTTCTCAGTCTCGGCCTGCGCCTTGCGCAGATCGGGCGCGGTGCCGGGCGGCTTGTAGTAGGGCAGCGCGACCAGCATCATGAAACAGAACGCGCCCAAGGCTCCGCACAAAATGTCCAGCAAGGACATGTTGAAGATGTTGATCTCGCGCCGGCGGGCTCGCATGGCGGCTCCCGGTTACTCCTCTTCGGTGTAGAGCCGGTTAATCAAATTGCGCAGGGTGTAATCGCCCGCGTGGTTGAGGGCCGATTCTTCTTTTTCCTGCACCAGATGGAGGATGAAAACGAGGATCGCACTCTCGATTAGCGCCACCATCGTGCAGTCAAACCCGATCCCGAGCGTGCGCGCGACGGCTTTCAGATCGAGCGCGTCCGTCGTGCCAGCGGCGGAAAGCGACGCGCCTAACGAGTAGACCGTCCCGATAAAGCCAAGGGTCGGCACGACCCAGGCGATGAAGCGGACCAACCCGTAGCGCAGATCGAGGCGGTGACTCATCAACTCCAAGTGCTGGTTCATGACGCCTGCGGCCTGTTCGACCGAGGAGCTCGATTGAAACTGGAGGACGCCGATGTTGATCAGCGACGGGAGAAAACCGTGCTCGTAATCGAACTCGCCCGCGACCCGTTTGCGGATCGGGCCGAGGTCCTGTGCCATGAGCACGGTCTGATCGTCTTCGGGCAGATATTTTAACCCGAGAAATTTTCCCTCGCGCGTCGCGATCCGCCAGCGCACGAAGAGGTCACCCAGTCCGATAAAAAAGACCAGGTGCATGAAGTTCTGGATGGTAAAGGGATAAAGGAAATGCTGCGACGGTTTGTCGAGCACGAGCACCGCGGCGCGGCCCGAGAGCACCAGGGAAAGGATGACGATGAAGGCTACCCCGGCCGCGAGCGAGAGCAGGAGGGTTCGCGATCTCTTCGGCTTCGCCCAGAGCGTGTTCAGACCCGCCATCGCCGCATCCGACGCCGCCTCGAGATCAAAACCCTGACTGGGACTCATGGCGGTAAAGTTGCAAGCGACGAGGCTAGAAGATTCTCCTCGCCGTGGGCAAGCAGATTCCGTGGTCGTGCTTCGCCGCGGGTTCTTGCTTAAACGCCTCCACGAATATGTCTTGCCAGGGAATATTCTTCCTGCTCACCTGCCTTCCCGCCATGTCTTCGCGCGCCGTTCTCGGTCTGCTGATAGTCACGCTTCTTACTGTCTGCTTTCAGCGTGATGCGCGCGCCACAGTTGATTCTCGGATGGTCGGGACTTGGGAGATTAGGGGCGAGACCGAACATAAGCCCTGGACTATCACCTGGGTGATTCGCGGCGATAACTCTTATTACTTCGCCGGCTTGTTCAGTGATGCTGGCATGATCGGTGCGGGCGACGGCAGTTGGCACATCGTCTCCAGCGTCACCGGCCAACGGTCGGAAGGGACTTACGCCTTTCCCGACCCAAATCACCTGCGCGGCACCGGCCCTCTCGGCCCGGGAACCTGGACCCGAGTCAGCACTGCCCAAGAGGGCGCGAGCCAATCTGAAGTAACCCCAAGCCCGCTACCTCACGAGGAAGAGGCCCAGTTAATGTCCGACTTTACCAATGCATCGCACAATCGAGAGGCACACGACCGGCTCAAACAAAAAGCGCGCGACGGAATCCCCCAGGCGCAGACAGTTTTCGGCCTGCAGTTAGAGTCAGAAAAGAACTTTACCGAAGCAGTCACCTGGTATCGCAAAGCCGCGGCGCAAGGCGAAGCCAACGCGCTACGAAATCTCGGAGTCTGCTATCTCTACGGCAAAGGCGTGCGCAAGGAGCCGGCGGAAGCGGCCACTTGGTTTCGCAAAGCCGCTGATCTTGGGAACCAGGACGCGCCGGAGGATCTCGGCGATCTTTACCAGGATGGCGTCGGGGTCGCGAAGGACGAAGCGGCCGCCGCGGGCTGGTATCGCAAAGGAGCCGACCGCGGCGATGGCCACGCCATGAATTCCTTAGCGGCCTGTTATTGGAAGGGCCAGGGGATCGGGAAGAGTCCGCGTGACGCCATCACCTGGTGGAAAAAAGCGGCGGACGCGGGGAACGACCACGCGAAACATAATTTGCAGATGGCCTTGGGGAAATTCGACGAATCAGGCGAGCCGCGCGCCGGAAACTAGATCGGATCTCGCAAGCGGCGAAGGACTACATGAATCTATTGCTCAGATACCTCACTCTTAGCCTGGCTCTTACTCTTCTGCGGCCCGCGCTGCAGGCTCAAACGCAGTCAAGCGCGCCCGCGGATCAGGAGGTCGCGCACAGGATAGTCACGGCCTTGGCCGCGGCGAGCGTCGATTCGCGCATCACCTCGGTCAAAGTGATTACGACCTCCGATCACGTTGTCTATCTCACAGGACTGAGCGACAAAGACACCATCAAACTGGCAGGAACGGTTGCCGCCAAAACGGCGCCCTCCTTCCGCGTCGTTAATCAAATCCGCTCGAGCTTCTTCGACGACCCGAATCACGTCACCGGCGACAAAACTAAATGACGGCCCTTCCTGGCCTGCCACCGGCGCGCGCCCTCTTTCGCGACTCCTTTACCCGTTAGGCCGGTGCGCCGGACCAGGGGCGAGTTCCGGGGGGTTCCTCCGCAGGAACGCATTCAATTTCCGCAAGCGCTGCAAGTCTTCGGCGCGGCGGGAGACATGGTCTTCGGGAACGGTGGAAACCATTGCGTTCATGGGCGCCCGATCTTTCCAAAAATTAAGCGCTCTTTCCAAATCGCCTTGCGCGCCCTGGGAGTCGCCGGAGGAAGCCTTGACGTTTGCCAGTTGATCATAGATCCACGCGGTCTCGGGAGTCTCCTCGCCTCGGGCCCGGCAGATTTGCAAAGCCGCCTCATAGCATTCCTGCGCTCTGGGATTGGAAGGCCGGCCTTGCCGCAGGTGGGCATCGCCGAGCGCCATCAAGACGGCCGCATATTCCACACTCTCCTCGCCGTGGCTCGCCCGGATGGCAGAAAGCTCCGCGTGCACTTGTTCAGGCGTAGGACCAAACCAGCAGTCCCTCGTTCCCGCAGCGTGTGGTGGCCTGGGTGTCATCTTGTTTCGAAAATCAGAATGCTAACCGATCGGAAACGAAATGGACAAGCGCAGCATCGCCGATTCACGCGAGAAGCCTGCGGCATGGGCGCTGCCACAAAGGAGCGCGTCCATGCAATTCGTTAGGCATTACCCAATAGCAGCAGCTCACCCTGCCCGGTTCACTCCACGCCTTTGATTTCTGGTCGATTGTGAAAGACCAGGTGATCGCGTTCCTCGACGAGCGGTTCGGGGGCGTGCCCTTCCTGACACCCACCCCCGGGCGCGACCCCCACTCCGACGCCCTCGATCGCGCCTGAGCGGGGCGAACGCCACTTCCGGGACGGCATTGCTGGAGATTTAAGATCTCTCCGGCCAGCTCCGTGCTCAGCAATATCCACTCGCGGCGAAGTCGCTTCCGCGACCGACCCAATGATCGGCGGCTTCATTCTCGACGGCTCGGATTCCGCCATGGTCCTGGTCCGCGCCATCATTTTCGCGAACGACAACTGGCGCTCCGACCAGGAAGCGCAATCCTCGCGACCATGATTTCGCCTAACGACGACCGGGAAACCGCGATTGTCGCCACCCTCACGCCCGGCAGCTATACCGCGATCGTGCACGACAGCGGCGTCGCCAGTGGGATCGCGCTGGTCGAAGTCTACCACCTGCCCTAACGATTGTAGCGCGGGGTCTCCGACCCGCGTAAACCAGCACGCAATTGCGCCCGCCATCGACGCGGGTCGGAGACCCGCGCTACATTGTTTCATGGGGGGACTGGTCGTTAAACCGCGCGCGCGGATTCTGCACGGACACGACTGGGTCTTTAGCGGCGAGGTCCTGAAACTCTTCGGCACGCCGGCCGACGGCGACGTCATCTCGCTAAAGGATGGCCGCGATCGATTGTTAGGCAGCGCGATCTACAACGCGAAATCACAGATCGTCGCCCGCCGTTTTTCGCGCCGAAAACAGGATCTCGACCTCGACTTTTTCGAACGCCGGATCCGGCAGGCGATCGAGTATCGGGCGCGCCGTGGGATCGATCCCCGGCTCGGACGGCTCGTTTGGAGCGAGAGCGACGGACTGCCCGGAGTGATCGTCGATCGCTACGGCGACGCGCTCGTGCTCCAGACGCTGACTCTGGCGATGGATCAGCGCAAAGATCTGATCGTGAGGGCGCTGATCAGCGTCCTCGGCGAGCGGCCGATCATCGAGCGGAACGACGCGCCGGTCCGCCGCGCCGAAGGCCTCGAGCTGCAGACCGGGCTGCTTGCGGGCGAATTGCCTAACGAACTCGAAATTGAGGCTGCCGGTCTGCGCCTGCAGGTCGATCTCCTCCACGCGCAGAAGACCGGTTTCTATCTCGATCAGCTCCCGCACTACCCGCTCGTCGCCGAACATGCCAAAGGGCGCCGGGTGCTGGATTGTTTCACCAGCCAGGGCGGTTTCGCACTCGCCTGCGCGCAGGCCGGCGCGAGCGCCGTGGTCGCGGTGGAAGCAAGCGCCGAGAGCCTTCGCGTCGCGACCGCGAACGCCGCGCGCAACGGCCTCACCGACATCCGCTGGCTCGAGCAGGACGTTTTCCAATTCCTCCGCGGCGCGGAGAAGGCGAACGAGCGTTTCGATCTCATCATTCTCGACCCGCCCTCCTTCACGAAAAGCAAAGGCAACCTCCACGACGCGCTCCGCGGCTATCACGAGCTCCACGTCCGCGCCTTTCAGATCCTCGCGCCCGAAGGCTTGCTCGCGACCTTCTCCTGCTCGCATCACGTCGGCACCGAGATCTTCGAAAAAATGATCGCGGACGCCCTGGTCGACGCGCGCCGTTCCGCGCGCCGGCTGCGCCGGTTCGAGCAGGCGCTCGATCATCCGGTTTTGCCCACGCTGCCGGAGACAGAGTACTTCCGCGGGATGCTCCTGGAGATGATGCCGGGTCGTTAGGCTCTCCCCCTCGTCATCGCGCTCGTGCTCGCGCTCCCCTGCTCCGCCCGGACGGGAAGGGAGGCCACAGATGAACACGGATTTTCACAGATTGGGGAGGTTGCAATGTAGCCGCCTCTCCATGAGAGTCGCGGGAGGCGGTGTCAGTTGCCGGGAAGCGACTCGTGCTCCTGCCTTCATCCGCGTAATCCGCGTAATCCGCGGTTAAAAAAGACGCGAGCACGCTCGGGCTCGATTCCCATGACTGGTCGTTAGGCGCCAAAAAAAAATCGCCAGCGCACCCGCTTTTCCACGGAAAAATCTGGCATTCTCGAAGTGGCCAATTACTGTCCGCGAGAAGCGGGCGCGCGACGCGAGGTCGCCCAGGCCGCAGCGACCAAACATGTCCGAATATCGCTCATCCGAACCCATGCTGGAACTCAACGAAGAAGACGACGGTGTCACCACCGAGCAAATCGATACCCAGGTGCAGCGGGCGCAGGAGCAGCTCCTTCAGCTCAAGCGCCAGCAGGAGCAGATCGAGAAACAAAAACGCGAACTTGAGGAACTCGGCCGCCGCCAGGAAGAGCTCGACCGCGGCCGCGCGGAGATGACCGACAAGCTCACCCGTTCCCTCGTCGTACTCGAGCGCGAAGCCTACGACGCGCAGAAGAAGATGGAGCAGCTGCGCGCGACCCGCGAAAGTTTTGGCCAGCACCTCGAGCTCCTCGACTCGATCGATCCCAAGACCTGGAACCCGTCCGAATTGAACAAGGAGCTGAGCCGCGCGCTCAGCACGGTGGACGATGCCCGGACGGAGTACAGCCAGCAACGCAGTCGCCTGCAGGCCAACAGCAGTGAGGATCACCACGAGATGCCGCTCCCAGAGACCACCAGCGGCTACGAAGTCGCGAGCCCGGCGAACAGCTTCGCCCAATGGCTCCAAATCGGGCTCGCCTTCACTCTGCCGCTGATCGTTTTCAGCGCGATCGCGCTCGTTATTTTCCTCACCCTGACCCGCGGCACTCGTTAGGCACATGGCCCGCCGTCGCCCTTCCACCAATCCTCCGCTCACCCAGAAGCAGCTGGAGCTGAAGCAGCAGGAAACCAACCTGCGCAAACAGATGGAAGACCTCCAGCGGATGATCGAGGACGCGCCCCGCGTCGCCGCGGAGACCAGCCGCCGACAGAAGGAAGAGCTGCTCCAGCGTGCGAGCAGCGAGAGCAAACGGCTCGACGTTTTCTCGCGCCCGTCCGACAAGCGCTACGGCGAGGAGCTGTGGGATAACCGGCGCCCGCGTTCGCTCCGGAAACAGCGGAGCGAAGGCCGGCTCCTCTTCCTCGTGCTCGTCATCCTGCTTTCCGTTGCAGTCCTCTGGATCGCGACCCACCTCCACTTCTAGGAAAAGGCGTCCCGCGAATCCAGTTCGTTAGGCCGCACTCGCGAGTGCTAACTGCGCGTCGCGGCGCCGCACCACCACCAGCGTCACCGCCGCGGCGAGAGCGCAGATGACCGCGCCGACCGCGAGCGTCGCCGACGTCCCGACATAGTGCGCGAGCGCGCCGGCTTCGAGACTCCCGAAGGGGATCATCCCTCCGAAGATCAGCGCCCAGATTCCCATCACCCGTCCGCGCATTTCGTCCGGCACGATCGTTTGCACAGTCGTGTTCGAGGTGGAGAAAAAGAGCATCATGCCAAAACCGGCGCCGACCAGGCAGAGCATCGCGAGGTAAAGATTCCGGTTGAAGGAAAAGACCACCAGCATCGCCGAGAAAATCCAGACACCGCCAAACGCCATGGTGCGCGGTTGAAGCGCGGTGCCGAAAGCCGCGGTCGTGAGCGCCCCGATCAGAGCGCCAACGCCGGTTGCGCCTAACAAAAAGCCATAACCCCGCTCGCCGAGGTGGAGGACGTCGTGCGCGAAGGCCGGCATGAGCACGGAATACGACCACCCGAAAATCCCGACCACCGCGAAGAGCGCGAAAATTGTCCGTACTCTGGTGTGATTCCAGACATAGCGAAAACCCTCGAGCGATTGCGCGAGCGCGCCGCCGATCGCAGCGGTCCGCGGAGGCGGCACAACGCGCATGAGGAAGAGTCCGGCGAGGACCGCGATGAAGCTCACGCCATCGATGAAAAAGCAGAGCGCGATCCCGACTTTCGCCATCGTGAATCCCGCCACCGCCGGGCCGACGATGCGCGCGCCGTTGAACATCGCGCTGTTGAGGGAGATCGCGTTCATGAGGTCTTCGCGGCTCGCGATTTCGACCACGAACGACTGCCGCGCGGGCATGTCGAAAGCCATCACCACGCCGCCACAGAGACCGAGCACGATGATTTCCCACGGGACGATTTTTCCCGACCAGACGAGGCCCGCAAAGATGAAGGCGAGGATCATCATCACTGTCTGGGTGCAGATCAGGACGGAGCGTTTCGGGAAGCGATCTGCCGCCCAGCCGCCCCAAGTGGAGAAGAAGAGCATCGGCGCGGTCCCGGCGGCGGCGACGATGCCTAACAATGCCTTGGAACCTGTGAGCTGATAGACAAGCCAGCCTTGCGCGGTGTTCGTCATCCAGGTGCCGATGAGGGAGACGAGCTGGCCGCAAAAATAGAGCCGGTAGTTACGGTATTGGAACGCGGAAAAGGTCCGGCGCCAAGAGACGCCGCCGGTGACGACGCGGCGGGGGTGGCCGGTCCCATCGGCCGGGACGTTGGCGATGCGTTCGCTGTGGTTCATTTTGTTGGCCTAACGAGCGCAGCGCAAGGCGGCGGTGACGCTAGACGAAAAATTCTTCGCGGCTGGGTCGGACCTCGAGTTCGAAGGTCCAGGCGCTCCGTTCCTGGTCCGCGAGCATCCAGTAGGAGTCGGCGATCGAGTCGGGATCTAGCTTCGGGTCGCCCGGTTGGTCGCCCGCACCGGGTTCGCCGATCTCGCCGTCGATCACGATGTGTGCGACGTGGATTCCCTGGGGCCACAGCTCGCGCGCGAGGGCGTCGGCGAAACCGCGCAGGCCAAACTTCGCGCTCGAAAAATCGAGCGCGCCTTTGCGTCCGCGGATGGCCGAGGTCGCGCCGGTGAAGAGGATCACGCCGCGCCCGCGCGCGATCATTTCCGGCACCACGGCTTGGCAGCAGAGGAACGCGCCGAGCACGGTCACGCGCCAGGCGCGCTCGAATTCTTCCGCCGTCAGCTCCTCGATTCCCTTCCACGACGACGCGCTCGCGTGCCAGATGAGGACGTCGACCGGGCCGAGCTGGGCCCGCACTTTTTGGAAGGCGGCATTGATTTCGCCCGCCTGCGCGAGATCGGTCGGCACGGCCAGCAGCCGGCGATCTGAGTGCTCGTTCGTGAGACTGCGAAGATAATCTGCCGAGCGCGCGAGGAGCGCGACCCGGCCTGCTTCCTCCGAAAATTTCCGCACCAACGCCGCTCCCAGACCCGGGCCCACTCCCGCTACGACTACGTTTCGTTCCATGGCGCAGAACTTCGCCGCGAACCGCGGGCGCGTCTCGGGCCGATTCTGTTTTATGCGCTTCGTCTTTTCTCTCGCTCTCCTTTTCGCCCTCACTCCACTCACCCTCCCGGCGCAGGAGATGAAGGCGCCGAATGGCCTCGCCACCCTCAAGACGATGGCGAATTTTTCGCAGATGCAGGTCACCGGCATCGCGGTTTCGCGCCGCGGCCGGGTCTTCGTGAATTTCCCCGATTGGTCGGACGACCACACGATCTCGGTCGCAGAAATCGTGAATGGAAAACCCCAGCCCTACCCGAACGCGGCGTGGAACGAGGCCGGCTCGCCTAACGATCACTTCGTCTGTGTGCAGAGCGTTTATGTAGACGAAAGCGACAGCCTTTGGGTCCTCGACCCGGCCGCGCCGAAGATGAAGGAGATCGTGAAAGGCGGCCCGAAGCTGGTGAAGATCGACCTGGTGAAAAATCAGGTTGTGCAGACGATCCCGTTCGGTCCGGAGATCGCGCCGGAAAAAAGCTACCTGAACGACGTGCGCGTCGATGTGAAAACGAGCACCGCGTATCTCACCGATTCCGGGCTCGGCGCGATCGTGGTGGTGGATCTGCAGAGCGGAAAAGCGCGCCGCCTTTTGGCCGGGAATCGCGTCACGCAGGCGGAGAAGGATTTTAAATTGCAGATCGGCGGCCGCGCGCTCCTCGGAGAAAATGGCCAGCCGCCGCAAATCCATTCCGACGGCCTCGCGCTCGATCGGCTCCACGGTTTCCTCTACTTCCACGCGCTCACCGGGCGCACGCTTTACCGCGCCCCGACCACCGACTTGCGCAATCCGCACCTAACGGAAAGCCAGCTCAGTGCCAAGGTGGAAACCCTCCTCGAAACGCCGCCGCCAGACGGCATGGTCATGGGGCCTAACGGAAAGCTCTATCTCACCGACGTCGAGCACGGCGCGATCAACCTGTTCGACCCGGAAACGAAGAAGCTCTCGCCGGTGATCGCCGATGGACGGTTGAGCTGGCCGGACAGCCTCGCGTGGGGTCCGCAGGGAACGCTTTACGTGACCTGCTCGCAGATTCAGAACATGCCTCAATTCAACGGCGGCAAGAGCCTGCGCTCCCTACCCTACCAGGTGTTTAAAGTCGTCGGTGCGCTCGCCCCAGCGCAGTAGCCGCTTACAAAACGCCGCGGACCGCGCGCCGCACCGTCTCGGTGATCCAGCCGTAGACCAGATGCGAAGCGAGCGCGTAAATGTGGGTCGTGACGGGAATCTCCCCTGGCGGCTTGGAGAAGCCGGCTTTGGGAACGGCGAATTCATCCGCGAGCGCCCAGACGCCGGTGCCGAAGGCCAACCCGTCGCCGATGGTGACGAACGGCGCGACTTCCGCGAGTGCACCGTAGACCGCCGCGGAGCCGGTGCCGATGCCGTAGTGCACCACTTCGCCGGCGGCCGATTTGTATTCCGCGGGCACTTTGCGCCCGGTAATTTTCTGCGTGATCGCACTGGCGGCTTTGACCGTCGCGGGATCCGCGGGCCGGCCCGGCTTTTTCGGGGAAGGAGAAATCTTTTCCGCGGTCGCGCTCCAGGCTGCCTGGAATTGCTCCATCAAAAAGGAAGCGAGCAAGCCGCCCGCGACGCCCGCGACCACGCCCTTGAGCAGGTCGATTTCCCGATCTTCGTCATCCCACCAAATCATCTTGCGTCCTTTCTCGTTCCCCGGCCGGTTCCCTAACTAAATCGGATTCGGCAGGTTCCGCGCGCTGAAAACATTTGGCCGTCGCCGCGGGTGTGCGACGAATCATAACTGTGCCGAGCCGATCCCCGCGCTTTCGAAATTCCCTCTCGCGGCTCGCGCCGGCCCGGCGCCGCCCGAGCGAGCCGCCATTTCGCGCGGAGTTGTTCGGGGCGGAACAGCTCGCGCGCCATGCCGCGGCGCTCGCGTCGAAGCACGAGATCACGTCCAGCCGCACCTCGAACCGGCTCCTCCCGCAGCTCGATCGCAATGAAGAAATCCTCCGCGATTTCAACCGCGCTTCGCTCGCCGACCAGAGCGGCCGGATGATCCCCGCGGCGGAATGGCTGCTCGATAATTTCTACCTGATCGAAGAGCAGATCCAGCTCGCGCGCCGCCATCTGCCGCGGGAGTACAGCCGCGAATTGCCTTGCCTAACGAATGGGAATTCGGGCGGACGGCTGCGGGTTTACGAGCTTGTCCTCGAGCTTATCACGCACGTCGACGCGCAGATCGACGCCTCATCCCTGGCGGGTTTCATCGCCGCCTACCAGACCGTCGCGCCGCTCAAAATCGGCGAGCTCTGGGCGGTGCCGATCATGCTCCGACTCGGCCTGATCGAAAACCTGCAGCGGATCACCACCGGGCTGACACAGGGCCGGGTCGATCGCAATGAAGCGAACCTGTGGGTCGAGCGGTTGCAGGAGGTGGCGGAAAATAATCCGTCGCGCGTGGTCATCGTGGTCGCGGACATGGCGCGGGCGGATCTCCGGCTCTCGAGCGCGTTCGTAGCGGAATTTTGCCAAAGCCTTTCGCGGTTGAATCCGGTGCTCCATCTCGCGCGCAGCTGGCTCGAGCAGCAGCTCGTGGAGCAGGGGTTTTCGATCGAGCAACTGATCCATCAGGAAAGCCAGAACCAGGCTTCGGACCAAGTCTCGGTGAGCCACAGCATCGCCAGTCTGCGCGCGCTTAGCGCCATCGATTGGAAGGATTTCGTCGAGTCGTTGAGCCGGGTCGAACAGACTCTGCGCGCCGAGCCGGCGGGGATTTATTCGCAGATGGATTTTGCGACCCGCGATCGTTATCGGCACGCGGTGGAGATGCTTGCGCGGCGCGCCCGGCTCGGTGAAACCGCGATGGCGGAAAGAGCCGTCGCGCTCGCGGCGGAAAGCGGCCGCGCGAAAGGCGTCGCCGATCGGACCGCGCACGTCGGCTATTTCCTGGTCGACCGGGGCCGCCCGGAACTGGAGCGGGCCACCAATGTGCGCTGGCCCTGGCGCACGCTCGTGGAACGGGCGATTCGCCGGTTCCCGTTCGTCTATTACGGCGGCGGGATTTTACTGATTTCGTTAGGCGCGATCTGGCTTTTTTCGCAGCGGGCGCAGCGGCACGGCGTGACGGGCTGGCCGCTGCTCCTCTGCACGCTCGTTTTCTTCCTCGGGGTCAGCCAGCTCGCGGTTGCGCTGCTTAACTGGCTCACCACGCTTCTCGTGAGGCCGCGACTTCTCCCGCGACTCGATTTTTCCGAGGGTCTCGCGCCGGGGAGCTGCTCGATCGTGGTCGTGCCGACGATTCTCTCGAGTCCGGAAGCGATCGAGGAACTCGTCGAGTCGCTGGAAATCCATCACCTCGCGAATCGCGACCAGCGGTTGCACTTCGCGCTCCTGACCGATTTTCCCGACGCCCTCGCGGAGACTCTACCGGAAGACGAGCCGCTCCTCGACCGCGCCCGCGCGGGCATCGAATCGTTGAACCAGCGTTACGCACCCGAAAGCGGCGACCGCTTTTTCCTCTGCCATCGGCCGCGCCGCTGGAACGCGAGCGAAGGCGTCTGGATGGGCTACGAGCGGAAGCGCGGGAAGTTGATGGAATTCAACGCGCTCCTCCGGGGACGCTGCGCGGAATGCTTTTCGTTAGTCGTGGGCGATACCGCGATCCTGCCGGAGATCCGTTACGTCATCACGCTCGATACCGACACACAGCTCCCGCGCGAATCGGCGCGGCAACTCATCGGCACGATGGCGCATCCGCTCAATCGCCCCGTCTTCAACCCGCGCGGGATCGTGACCGAGGGCTACAGCCTGCTGCAACCGCGAGTCGACGTGAACCTCGCCAACGCCGGCCGCTCCTGGTTCGCGCGGTTACACGCGGGCGAGACCGGGATCGATCCCTACACGCGGGCGGTCTCCGATGTTTACCAGGATCTTTTTCACGAGGGCTCGTTCATCGGGAAAGGGATCTACGAGGTGGACGCGTTCGAGCGCGCGCTCGCGGGACGCTTTCCGGAGAACGCCGTGCTCAGCCACGATCTACTCGAGTCGGTTCATGCGCGCTGCGGGCTGGTCAGCGACGTCACGCTCTACGAGGAATATCCGACCGGCTACGATGTGGATGCCGGGCGGCGGCGCCGCTGGATGCGCGGCGACTGGCAGATCATGCCCTGGCTCCTGCCCTGGGTGCCGGCGGCGGAAGGGCGTCGCCTAACGAACCCGCTTTCCGGTCTCTCCTGGTGGAAAATTTTCGACAATCTTCGGCGCAGCCTCGTCCCGGTCGCGCTCCTCGTTTTCCTGCTCGGCTGCGCGCTTTTCGTTAGGCCGATCGGTGATCTCGCCGCGCTCCTGGTCGTGGCGATTATCCTGCTCCCGGGATTGCTCCCGGTGCTGGTGGAGCTGCTGCGCAAACCGGAGACACTCCCGTGGGCGCTGCACCTGCGCGAGGTGCGCACTTCGGGCCTGCACGCGCTCGGGCAGATCGGGCTCACGCTCGCGTTCCTGCCCTATGAAGCGGCACTCAGTCTCGGTGCGATCGGGCGCACGTTGTGGCGCATGCTGGTGACGCGACGGCGACTCCTGGAATGGACGACCTCGAGCGAAGTGGCCGCCCGCGCGCGCGCGGATCTGCCCGGGTTTTACCGGAAAATGAAAAGCGCGCCGTTGATCGCCCTCACGACTGCGGCGCTGCTCGAATGGCTGCGACCCGCGGAGCTCGGGCCGCTGGTGCCGTTCCTTTTCGTCTGGTTGGTGGCGCCGGCGATCGGTTGGTGGATCAGCCAGCCGCTGGAGACCGCGATGGCCGAGCTGGCGCCGGAACAACTGCTTTTCCTCCGCCGAATCGCGCGCAAGACCTGGCACTTTTTCGAGACCTTCGTGACGGTGGAGGAGAATTGGCTGCCGCCGGATAATTTCCAGGAGGAAGCGGGCGTTGGCATCGCCCCGCGCACCTCGCCGACCAACATCGGCCTCGCGTTGCTCGCCAATCTCGCGGCGCGCGACTTTGGTTATTTGTCGTTAGGGCGTTCGCTCGCCCGCACGGAAGCAACGATCGCGACGCTGCAACGGCTCGAGCGGCATCGCGGGCATTTCTATAATTGGTATGAAACGCGCACGCTCAAACCGCTCCTGCCGCTCTATGTCTCGAGTGTCGATAGCGGCAATCTGGCCGGTCATCTCCTCACTCTCGGCGCCGGTCTGCGCGCGCTCGCGGACGAGCCGATTTTGCATCCGCAGATTTTTGCCGGCTTGCGCGACACGCTTGCGCTCGCCCGGAAAAACGAAGCGGAGCCACTCGTTAGGCAGCTGGAGGCGGAGCTGCAAGATGAGCCCGCCAGTTTTGCAGAGACGGCCGCGCGTCTGGAGCGCGCCGCCGCGTTGGCGGCGCAGCTCACGAGCGATTGGGGGAAAATCCTTCTGCGCAGTTGCGCCGAGCACGCGGAGGAATTGCGCCTGCTCGCTCCTGGCGACTCGGAACAAATTCCGACTCTGCGTGAGCTCGTGGAAGCCAATCCGGACGCGGAAGAAAAGCTCCATCGTTTGGAAGAACTCGCGCGCCAATGCGACGAGCTCGCGGCGATGGATTTCACCTTCCTCTTCGATGCTACCCGCAACCTCTTTTCGATCGGTTTCAACGTCACCGAAGGCCGGCGCGACCTGAGCTATTACGACCTGCTCGCGTCGGAAGCGCGGCTCTGCAGCTACGTCGCGATCGCGCAGGGGCAAGTGCCGCAGGATCATTGGTTCGCGCTCGGCCGACTGCTCGTCGCGCCGCATGGCGAGCCGGTCCTCGTCTCCTGGAGCGGCTCGATGTTCGAATACCTCATGCCGGTGCTGGTGATGCCGAGCTACGAAAATACGCTGCTCGATCACGCCTGCCGTTCCGCGGTCGCGCAGCAGATCGAATACGGCCGCGCGCGCGCGGTCCCGTGGGGCATCTCGGAGTCCGGTTATTACCAGACCGATTTGCGGCATAACTATCAATACCGCGCCTTTGGCGTGCCCGGGCTCGGATTAAAACGCGGGCTCGCCGCCGACCTCGTGATCGCCCCCTACGCGAGCGTGATGGCGCTGATGGTCGCCCCGCGCGAAGCCTGCGAAAATCTCGCGCGCCTAACGAGTGAAGGACGCGAAGGCGCCTACGGTTTTTACGAGGCGATCGATTACACGCCCTCGCGGCTCCCGCCCGATGAGAAGAGCGAGACGGTGCGTTCGTTCATGGCCCACCACCAGGGGATGAGTTTTCTCGCGCTCGATTATCTGCTCTGCGGTCGGCCGATGCAGCGACGGTTCATGTCGCGTCCGCTGCTCAAGGCGGCCGATCTTCTCCTGCAGGAAAGGGTCCCGAAAGCCGAGGCCAACGTGCTCCCGGAGGATCTGGAGCTGGAAGAGTCGCGCCCGGAATTTGGCGAAGACGAAAACGTCATGCGGGTCTTCAAGAACCCGAGCGCGCGCGCGCCCGAAGTGCACCTGCTTTCGAACGGCCGCTACCACGTCGCGATCAGCAGCGCGGGCGGCGGTTACAGCCGTTGGGGCAATCTCGCGGTCACCCGCTGGCGCGAAGACGCGACCCGCGATTGTTGGGGCACGTTCCTCTATTTGCGCGACCTCACGAGCGGCGAATTCTGGTCGGCGGCGTATCAGCCAACCCTGCGCCTAACGGACAATTACGAGGCGGTCTTCACCCAGGCGCGGGCCGAATTTCGCGAGCGTCAGAACCGGCTTGAGCTTCACACCGAGATCTGCGTTTCACCCGAAGACGACGTGGAAGTGCGCCGCGTCACCCTGACTAATCACGCCACGACCACGCGCATCATCGAGCTGACCAGCTACGCCGAAGTCGTGCTCGCGACGCAGGCCGCGGATGAAGCGCATCCCGCCTTCAGCAATCTCTTCGTGCAGACGGAATTTGCGCCGGCGTCGTCGGCCTTGCTCTGCACCCGACGCGCGCGGTCGGAAGATGAAAAGCCGCCCTGGCTGGTGCATCTGCTGGTCGGTCACGGCGGCCAACAAAGCGACCTCTCATGCGAATCGGACCGCTCGCGATTCATCGGGCGCGGCGGCACTCTCGCCCGCCCCGCGGCTATGCGCGGGCCGCTCTCGAACAGCGCTGGGTCCGTGCTCGACCCGATCATTTCGCTCCGGCGCACGGTTACTTTGGAGCCGGAGGAAACCGCG
This sequence comes from Chthoniobacterales bacterium, assembly GCA_038240025.1. Lineage (GTDB taxonomy): Bacteria > Verrucomicrobiota > Verrucomicrobiia > Chthoniobacterales > UBA10450 > Palsa-1392. Next base: position 71,822 of record JBBSED010000008.1, on the reverse strand, counting down.
GTTTTGGATTTCGTGATCGGCGCCACCGCCGACCGAGCGAGCGCCGACGTGCTCGTGGAAAAATATCAGAACTCGCGGATGGCTGACCGCGCTTTCGACCTCGCGTGGACGCACAGCCAGGTGACGCTCCGCCAGCTCAACGCCACCGACGCCGAAGCGCAGCTCTACGCGCGGCTCGCGGGCGCGATCATCTATGCGGACCCGGCGCGGCGCGCGACTTCCGGCGTGTTGGTCGATAACCGGCGCGGCCAGAGCGGGCTCTGGACTTACGGCATCTCCGGCGACGCGCCGCTGGTGCTGCTGCGGATCAGCGACGCGGAGCGAATCGAGATCGTTAGGCAACTGGTCCAGGCGCATTCCTACTGGCGCGCGAAAGGCCTCAACGTGGAGCTGATTATCCTGAACGAAGACGTCTCGGTTTATCGCCAGAGTCTGCAGGATGAGATCACGAACCTGATCGCGGCCGGGAACGAGGCGCAAATGCTCGACAAACCCGGCGGCATTTTCGTGCGGCGCCTCGAGCAGATTCCGAATGAAGACCGGCTTCTCCTCCAGGCGGCGGCGCGGATTGTCCTCGATGACGAACATGGCTCGCTCGCCGATCAACTCGAGCAGCGCAGCGTGCTCGAGTCGCCGGTGCCCACGCTCGTCGCGACCCGGCCGGCCTGGGTCGATGCCTCGGCGCCGCCGCCCGCGCGCGAGCTGATTTTCCAAAATGGCCTCGGCGGTTTTACCCGCGACGGCCACGAGTATGTGATCACGCTCCGTGCGGGTCAGAATACGCCCGCGCCCTGGGTGAACGTGATCGCTAATCCGGAGTTCGGAACCGTGGTCTCGGAGAGCGGGGGCGCTTACACCTGGTTTGAGAACGCGCACGAATTCCGGCTCACGCCCTGGCATAACGATCCGGTCCAGAACACGACCGGCGAAGCCTTTTACCTTCGCGATGAAGAAACCGGGCAATTCTGGTCGCCGACACCCTGGCCGGCCCGCGGCGCGACGCCCTACGTCATCCGCCACGGGTTCGGCTACACCGTGTTCGAGCACACCGAGAACGGGATCGAATCGAAGCTCAAGATCTACGTCGCGATGGACGCGCCGGTGAAATTTGCGGTGATCAAATTGCGCAACGTCTCCGGCGGACCGCGTCGAATTTCCGTGACCGGATATTGGGAATGGGTCCTCGGCGATCTGCGCCATAAGACGCTGCTGAACGTGCAAACCGAGATGGATCTCAAGACCGGCGCGTTGCTCGCGCGCAATTTTTACAACACCGAGTTTCCCGATCGCATCGTCTTTCTCGACGTGAGCGATCCGGCGCGCAGCCTGACGGGAAATCGCAAGGAATTCCTCGGACGCAACGGCACGTTTAATCAGCCAGCGGCGATGAAACGCGCGCGGCTCTCGGGCAAAACCGGCGCCGGTCTTGACCCGTGCGGCGCGCTCCAGGTCGCGTTCGATCTCGCCGACGGCGAGGAACGCGAGACCAGGTTCCGGCTCGGAGTGGGACGCAACCTCGGCGAGGTGCACCAGCTGGTGCAGCGTTTCCGATCATCGGAAGCGACCCGTGCTGCCCTCGAAGGCGTCTATGAATTTTGGAATCGCACGCTCGGCGCGGTCAACGTCGACACGCCCGACCCGGCGGTGAACGTGATGGCGAACGGCTGGCTGCTCTATCAAACGCTGAGCAGCCGGCTGTGGGGTCGAAGCGGATTTTATCAATCGGGCGGCGCCTACGGATTTCGCGATCAGTTGCAGGATGTGATGGCGCTGGTCCACGCCGAGCCGGCGCTGACCCGCGAGCATTTGCTCCGCGCAGCCGCGCACCAATTTCGCGAAGGCGACGTGCAACATTGGTGGCACCCGCCGTCCGGGCGAGGAGTGCGCACCCATTTCTCCGACGACTTTCTTTGGTTGCCCTTTGTCACCTGCCGCTACGTCAACGCGGTCGCGGATACCGGCGTGCTCGACGAGGCGATTCCGTTTCTCGAGGCCCGGCCCGTCATGCCCGAGGAAGAGGCCTATTACGATCTGCCCAACCGTGCGCAGGAATCCGGCACGCTCTACGAACACTGCGTGCGCGCGATCGAGCATGGCTTGCGTTTCGGCGCGCACGGACTGCCGCTGATCGGCTCGGGCGATTGGAACGACGGGATGAATCTCGTCGGCGACAAAGGGCGCGGGGAAAGCGTCTGGCTGGCGTTTTTTCTCTATGAGGTGCTGACGAAATTTGCCGCGATCGCGCGTCTCCGGGAGGACGGGGCATTCGCGGAGCGCTGTCTCGCCGAAGCGCAGAAGCTGCAAAAAAATATCGAGGCCAACACGTGGGACGGGCATTGGTACCGGCGGGCCTATTTCGACAACGGCGAGCCGCTCGGATCCGCGACGAACGAGGAATGTCAGATCGACAGCCTGCCGCAAAGCTGGTCGGTGATCAGCGGCGCCGGGCAACCGGAACGCGCGCGCGAAGCGATGGAAGCCGTCGCAACTCATCTCGTTAGGCGCGACGCCAAACTGATCCAGCTCTTTGATCCGCCCTTCGACAAATCCGCGCTCAGTCCGGGCTACATCAAGGGCTACATCCCGGGTGTGCGCGAGAACGGCGGCCAGTACACGCACGGGGCCATCTGGACCACGATGGCCTTCGCGCTTCTCGGCGAAAACGATCGCGCCTGGGATCTTTTTGGGTTGCTCAATCCGGTCCATCACGGCAGCACGCCGACTGAAATCGCCACCTACAAGGTCGAGCCCTATGTCGCCGTCGCCGACATCTACGCGCTCGCGCCGCACACCGGCCGGGGCGGTTGGACCTGGTACACGGGCTCAGCCGGCTGGATGTACCGGCTTCTCGTGGAGACGCTTCTCGGCGCGCATCTGGAAGGAAATCAGTTGCGGCTCGCGCCGCGTTTCCGCGCGGATTGGAGCAGCTACAAAATCCACTACCGCTATCACCAAACCGTCTATCACATCACGCTCTCCCGCGGCGGCGAAGGGGCCGAGCCTTCCACCCTCGACGGCCAGCCGGTGATGAATGACACCATCCCGCTGGTCAACGACCGCGTGGAACATTTCGCCGAGATGCGCTTCCGCTAGAACCGCTCACCACGAAGCAAGCTGGAGCTGCGGAATGAGCGCGAAATGCTTGTCGTTCGTGAGCACAGCGGCACCCGCACGCAGCGCGCAGACCGCGATGATCAGATCCGCCAACGGCAGCGCCTTGCCGCGGCGGTCGAGTTGCCAGGCCAGTTCCTCAGTCGCCCGCCAGACCCGGTGATCGGTCGGCACGTGGATGAGAACATCGAAGAAGACGCCCAGCCGCGCCCTCAATTCCGGCTGCGCGATTCCTCGCAACACTTCGCAACGCACGATGTCGCAGCCAACCAATTCCGCCTGCCCAAAAGCTTCCTCCAGGACAAGGGCCGGGTTGCGACGCTCTCGAATCAAGCTGATGTAAATCGACGAATCAACGAGAACCACGCTTGGTCTTCTTGGGGTAGTCCGGCACGTCCGCGGCCCGCAAAGCCATCAAATCGTAAGCCGGATCGACTGCGTTTTTCCAATCGGTCGCGGCCATCCGTTCCTCCGCCAAGAATTTGCTCAGTTTCTTGTGCCGTTCCGCTTCGGCGAGCGCGAAATCCACCGCGTCCGTCTTGGTCTTGAGACCAGTTAACTTCATCACTCGATCGAGGAGCGCTTCGTCGATAAACATAGTCATCTTGGTCATGCTACGAGGATATGGCTACCCAGCCATATCGTCAACCGTCCTGGCCTCTCGGCGGCGGCCGCGAACTCAGTACGCGGAGAGCGGGTCGGCTGTCTTCAGATCCTTCACCACCGTGCTGAGATAGACAGATCCCGGATGGTACGCGCGCCACTTTGTGATCTCCGCGCGGTTCATCACCTTGAAGCCGTAACGCTCGAACATCTTCTCGCCGCGCCGGCTTTCGAAGGTGACGATCTGCCCGTAGACCTGTTTCTCGCCGCAACGGTAGAGATAACTCAGATACGCGCTCATGAGCGCCCGCGTGGTCGCAATTTTGCGCGCTTCCGGGAGGAGGTTGATATGGAAATGCGGGGTCCGGCTCGGCGCGGCCGGCACTTCGCGCCAGCCGTTTTTCACCAGCCAGAGGATGAACCGGCGCGAGGGCTGGTTGTAGCGCGGGTAACGGAGCAGCGCGCGGAGGAAGAGCACAACGTTTTGCTGGAAAGAGTAGAGCTGGTTCAGCAACGGCTGGCGCGAGCCCAGCAGATAGCCGCAGATCTCGCCCTTGATCTCAAGCACGAAAGACGACTCTGGTTCATGATCGGTGTACCAGGTGGTGAGGAAATCGGCGAAGAGTTCGCGATCCTGAAAGACCGGATCGATTGCGTTCCCGAGAAAACCAGTCCGGCAGCAGAGATCACGCACCGCCGCGCGGTCCGTCGGCTGGTAATGGCGAATAATCAGGGAGGAATCGGTTTTCATATCAGGCGGCGCGGTAGTGTGCTTGCACCTCTCGATAAATGCAAAAGAGCCGGTCAAACACCTGCGGCCAGGCGTAGTGCGCGCGCGCCCACTCCGAGACGCGCGCGCCCGCGGCGCGCAAATCCTGCCGGCTTGAATCCTCGATCGCGCGCGCCAACGCGGCCGGGGAATTCTCCTGCGCCCAGTAGCCCTGGTCGCTGAAAATGATCCGGTCCATGTAGCTGCCGCGAATGCCGACGACCGGGGTCGCACAGGCCTGGGCCTCGAGCGCAGTCAGCCCAAAGGTCTCCTGCACCCCAGGGTGAACGAGCAAATCGGCCGCGCGATAGAGCCGCGCGAGCTCCGCGGGATCGCTGCAATATTGCCGCCAGGTGACCTGCCCGACGCGCTTTTGCAGCCTCTGCAATTCCCGCCGTTGCAAGCCATCGCCGACGACGAGCAGATGAAAGCGCGGGCCGGCCAACTGCTCGAACGCGGCGAAGAGGGTCTGGGTATTTTTCTCCTGCGCGAGCCGTCCGACGTAGAGCAGCAGACAGGTCTCCTTGGGAATGCCTAACGAGATGCGCGTCTCGGCGGCATCGTCCGGCTCGGGATGAAAGATTTCCGCATCGACCCCGAGATCGACGGAGCGGACGTTCTCCACGCCCCAACTCGTAAGCAATTCCCCGAGCCGCGCGGAGGGCACGAGCGTGGCTTCGAATTGGTTGTAAACCTTGCCGACATAGCGGCGCGCCAGGTCCATCACGAATTCCATCCCGGTGCGCCCGAAGAAGCGTTTACTGCTGCGCAGATACGCCTCCGGAAAATGCGAATGATAGAACCCGACCGCGGGAATCCGCAGCGCATGGCCGGACGCGATTGCTTTCCACGCCACCTGATAAGGGTCGCCCGACTCGATCAGGTCCGGCTGTTCCCGCTCGAGGATTTCCTCGATCGCACGCAGGTTCAGGAGCGCGCGGTAACGCGAAGTGCGCGAGAGCAGCGGCGACGCGATGGTGTAAATCCGCGAGCGTGCCGCCTCGATCCGCCCGGTTTTCGCGCCCGGAATGACGAGCACGTGCTCATCGTTAGGCTGACTCTGGATGAAGCGAATTTTCTCGTGCACGTAACGTTTCACCCCGCCGCTCAGCGGCGAGTAAAACTGCGTGAGATCGCAAACTTTCAAGCACCGGCATCATCCGTGAAACCGGCTCCACTGCGATGCAAAAGACTTTGGGTCGCGCGAGCCGGGCGCAGGCCCTAAAGAAAACCAGCATGGAACCAATCGAGCGACTGCGCTTTCTGCGCGCGGAGGAAGTGCGCGAAATCACGCGCCGCTGGGGGACCCCGGTGTTCGTTTACGACGAAGCGATCTTACGGGAAAAGGCCCGCCAAGCCCTGGGATTTGCCGCGCCGTTCGGGCTCACAGTCCGCTACGCGATGAAGGCAAATCCGCAGCGCGAGGTCCTGCGGGTGCTGCACGATTGCGGGATGATGATCGATGCCAGCTCCGGCTTTGAGGCCGAGCTCGCGCTGAGCGCTGGGATCGCGCCTTACGAAATCCTCATCACCGCTCAGGAGCTGCCGCGTAATCTGGCGGAGCTGGTCGCAAACGGCGTTCAGTTCAACGCCTGTTCGCTTCATCAGCTCGAAGTTTTTGGCGAAAGCTTTCCCGGCACCGAAGTCAGCATCCGGCTCAATCCCGGCCTCGGCTCCGGCCATTCGCATAAGACCAATGTCGGCGGTCCCGCTTCCAGCTTCGGAATCTGGCACCAATACACGAACGAGATCAAAACGATCGCAGAGCGCCATGGCCTCACGATCCACCGGCTGCATACGCACATCGGTTCCGGGACGGATCCGCTCATCTGGACCAGGGTCGCGCAGCTCAGCCTCGAGCTGGTGCGCGCTTTTCCGGAAGTGAAGATTCTGAATCTCGGCGGCGGCTTCAAAGTTGCGCGGATGCGGGGTGAAAAAGCCACCGACCTCGGCGAAATCAGCCGCGCGGTGGCAGCAGAGATCGCGCAGTTCGCCAACGAAACGGGTCGCCAGCTCCACCTTGAGATCGAGCCCGGCACCTTCCTGGTCGCGAACGCCGGAAGCCTGCTCACGACGATTCACGACATCGTCGATACCGGCGTAGACGGAGACAAATTCCTCAAGATCGATAGCGGGATGACCGACATCCTCAGGCCTACGCTCTACGCCGCGCAACATCCCCTCGTGATCGTCAATGACCGTCCGATTGCGCCGGAAAAATACGTCGTCGTCGGTCACTGCTGCGAATCGGCCGACCTCCTCACGCCACATCCCGACGATCCGGAAGTGGTCGCGACCCGTTGGCTCCAACGCGCGGCGATCGGTGACTCGCTCGTGATCGAAGGCGCCGGTGCCTATTGCGCGTCGATGAGCGCGCACGGTTACAACTCCTTTCCGAAAACTCCGGCCGTCCTCCGCCGAAGCGACGGCCAGCTCGTCGGGATCGCGGACTAGTGCAGCCCGCTTAGGTAGCGTTCCGCCTCCATCGCCGCTGCGCAGCCGGAGCCGGCGGCCGTGATCGCCTGTTTATAAACGCGATCCGCGACATCGCCGGCGATGAAGACGCCGGGGTGCTTGCTTTCCGCAAGGTGCCTAACGAGTAAATAACCGTCCGGATCGGTCTCGAGCTTGCCGGCAAAGGCTTTGGTATTCGGGTCGTGACCGATCGCAACGAAAACGCACGCCACCTCTAGCTGCTTCTCTTCTTTCGTCTTGAGATTGCGCAACAGCACCGCGGACATCTCGCCTTTTTCGTCGGTGATGTATTTCGACACCGCCGTGTTCCAGATCGGCTCGATCAGGTCGCAGGCGAGCACGCGATCGGCCATGATCTTTGAGGCGCGGAGCGCGTCGCGCCGATGGATCAGGTAAACCTTGGAAGCGAAGCGGGTGAGAAAGAGCGCTTCCTCCGCCGCCGAATCGCCACCTCCGATCACGCAGACCGGGACGTTGCGATAGAAGGCGCCGTCGCAAGTCGCGCAACTCGTGAGGCCGTGGCCGATTAATTTCTCCTCGTTCTCGAGCCCGAGCCAGCGGGCCGAGGCGCCACTGGCCACGATCAACGACTCCGTCTCGACCCACTCCTCATCGGTCTGCAGCCGAATGTGCTCATTCGAAAGATCGAGCCCGACCGCTTCCGTATAGGTAAAGCGGGCACCAAAATTCTCCGCCTGCTTGTGCATGTTCATCACCAATTGCGGGCCATCGATCCCCTCGGGAAAACCGGGGAAGTTTTCCACCAGAGTGGTGGTCGAGAGTTGTCCGCCCGGCTGCCGGCCCTCCAGCACGAGCGGAGTCAGGTTGGCGCGCGCGGCATAGATCGCCGCCGTCAAACCCGCGCAACCGCTTCCGATGATGATCACTTTTTCCACAAGCGCCAAGAGTAGCACGGAGGCTCGGACCGATCTAATTTCTGCGCCATGCCGGAGCTCGCTGAGGTCGAATATTATCGAAAAATCTGGGACCCCGGGCTCGGTGACGCGATCACCGCGCTGCAACTTCACGGTGAGAAACGAATCTTCCGCGGGAGCGATGTGCGGGCACTAAAACGTCGACTCGTTAGGCAAAAACTTGTGCGTTCGGAAGCGCGCGGGAAACAGATGCTTTTCGAGTTCGCCGGCGGTAACTGGCTCGGGATTCATCTCGGGATGAGCGGCCAGCTCCGGCTCGAGCCCGCCGGTTTTCGCGCGGAAAAGCACGACCATTTAGTCCTTCAACAGGCGGCGCGCGCGCTGGTTTTTCGCGATGCGCGACTCTTCGGGCGCGTCCGTTTCTCACCAGGTGACGAGCCCCCGGAATGGTGGGAAGCGATCGCGCCGGCGATCAGTTCGCCCAAGTGGACGAAGGCGGCGCTGCTTAAGTTTTTGCAGCGCCACGCGCGGGCGCCGATCAAGGCCGTGCTCCTCTCGCAGGTTGGTTTTCCCGGCGTGGGCAACTGGATGGCGGATGAGATTCTCTGGCGCGCGCAGATTGCGCCGCAGATCCGCGCGGGAAAATTAACCGGCCCGGCGGTCGCCGCGCTTTACCGGAGCACGCGCTTCGTCGCGCGCGCCGCGCTCGAGATCATTGGCACCGATTGGAGCGACCCGCCGCGCACCTGGCTCCTCCATGAACGCTGGAAAGCCGGCGGCCAATGTCCGCGCCACGGCACGACCCTGAAGCGCGCGACGATCGGCGGCCGCACCACCGCCTGGTGCGCGCAGTGTCAGCCGGCGCGAGTCGTTAGGCGAGGTAAACGGTGACTTCGTGGAACCCGCTGGTGCCGGAAAATTGCCCGCGCTCTTTTTCCTCGCGCTGAAGCACGCCTGCGCTGTCTGTAGCGCGCACGCTGAGATGATATTCGCCCGCGCCCGGCGGCTGCCAGTCGTAGCTCCAGAGCACCCAGGTCAATTTCGTGCCCGGATAATCGATCCTGGCTTCGTGCCAGTTCTGCCCGCCGTCGGTGGTCACCTCCACGAGCGAAACGCCGCGATCGCCCGCGAAGGCCACGCCTTTCATCGGCACCGGCGCAAGTCCGAGCGAAGCCCATTCGTTAGGCGAATCGATCCGCGCACGGGTTGGGACCAGGAAGTTCGGCCCCCAGCCCTGCTTCTCGTAAAAGCCTTCCGCGTCCGCTCCCGCCACTTCGATCCGGGTGAGCCATTTGACGTTTTTCTCTCCGAAATAACCGGGCACGACGACCCGCGCGGGGAAGCCGTGACGGTCCGGCAAACGCTCGCCGTTCATCTCAAAGGCGACCAGCGTCGTCGGGTCCATCGCTTTCGTTAGGGGAAAAGTGTCGGTGTAGTTATCCACGCCGTGGAGCACGACTTTCGCCGCTGCCGGGAGCGGGCCGGCGGCGTGCAGCAAGGTCGCCAGCGGCACGCCGCGCCAGACCGCATTGCTCATCAAGCCGGCGCCGAGCCCGTTGCTGATGCACATCAGCGTCGTCTCTTGGGAAACCGCGGGGAGCGCCTTCAGCCGGTCGATTTCATAGGTCTGGCGCGTCTTCACCAACCCGGTGACTTCGAGCCGCCAGCGCGCGGCGTCGACCGTCGGATCGACCACGTTCTTGGTCACGCAATAGAACTTATCGTTAGGCGTGATACCCTGCACGTCCGCGCCTTTGTATTGCGTCCCGTCGTAGCTGAACGACGCGAGTTGGTAGAGTCGGCGCAGCACCGCCGCGCCACCGCCCGCGGCGATCAAGCCCAGGCCGCCGAGCACGAGTGCGCGCCGGCCGATCGCTGGGGAATATTCGAGTTCGTTAGGCGTGGAGGTCGAAGCGCGGGTCAGAAAACGAAAGCCGAGCACGAGCGTGCGCTCGAAGGCGAGAAAGGTCAGCGCGAGCCCGAGGCCGGTAATGATCATGGCTGGCCCGATCGGGAAGCCGGTGTAGTTCGTTCCGAGCTGTGGCCAGAGCAGCGCCAGACAGGCGGCGAACGGCAACAAGAAGTAAATGCCTAACGACAGGAACGGTTTCTCCCGGCGCGCGATAACCAGGGCATAAAACAAACCGCCTAACGAGCCAACGAAGATCTGCCCGGCGATGGTCGAACCGACGCCGAGTTCCTTCAGGTGGGTGTAGCCGCCGACCTTGCCCATCACGCTCAGGAACGGTCCGGGCGGGATGAAGACCGAGAGCCGATCGCCGAGCAGCACGAGCGGCGTGCCGATGCCCCCGAGCCAGGCGAGAAGAAGCATCACCAGCGTCATCACCAAACCGGCCACCGCGCCAGCGAGAAGTCCGGCGCCCACGCGCTGCCTGCGGCTCAATTTTTCCATGGAGAGAAGAGGGCGAGGGGCGGGGATTATTCCGTTACGACGGCCGCTCGAGCGCAACTCGGAAGAGGGTCGCCAGGATCCGCCCGCCGGCGACGAAGGTGCCGCGGAGCGTCCCGGAAACTTTCGATTCGCCACCGGTCCGGCAACGGTGGTCCACCGGAACTTCGCGAATCCGCAGTCCGGCGCGCGCCGCCCGCATCTGCATCTCCAGGTTCCATCCGTAGGTCGGCTCTTTCATGCCTAACGATTCGAAACTCTCGCGCCGAATGGCGCGGAACGGACACATGTCGGTAAACGGGACGCCGTAAAGCAGCCGGAGCAGAAAGCCCGCGGCGCGCCCGGCAAAGACCTGCTGGAAATTCATGCTTCCCGGTTCGCGCCGGCCGCGGGTGCGCGAGCCGATCACGAAGTCTTCGTCGCGGTCGAGGATCGGCCTCACGAGCCGGTCCATGAACTCCGGACAATCGCTCCCGTCGCCATCGAGAAACACCAGGATCTCGCTCGCCGGATCCGCGGCCGCCGCGCCCGCCGCGCAGGCCCGCCCGTAGCCGAGCGGCGCCGGCACCACGCGTGCGCCCGCCACTTGCGCGCGTGCCGCGGTCTGGTCGGTACTGCCGTTATCGACCACGATGATCTCGTTAGGCAAGCCGGTTGCGGCGCAGGCGCGCACGACCTCCGCGATCGGCTCTTCTTCGTTCAGAGCCGGGATGATGACCGAGATCAGAGAGCCAGCCACGCGAGGGAAAAGTAAAAGGTGAGTGCGAAGAAATCAGTCACCGCCAGGGTGACCGGACCGGCCGCAATTTTCGGATCGAGTTTGAACCGATGCAGCAATGAAGGCACCGCGAAACCGAAGAGGCTGGCCGTGAAAAGCGAAACCAGAATACTGGTCGCGATCACGCCCGCGCCGGGGAGATCACGCCGCCACGCCCAGACGATCGCGCCGACGAGCAAGCCACAGGCGAGCCCGAGGAGGAGCGCGGTGCCACATTCGCGCCGGAGATTTTCCAGGAACCAGCGGCGAGTGAGCGAGGCGGAGCGCAGCGCCTGGATGGTCACGGTCATCGATTGCATGCTCACGCTTTCGTTCAGGCCGAGGACCATGGTGAGGAAAAAGGCGATCACCATGCTCTGCGCGAGCGTGGCCTCGAACGCCCCCGCGAGGAGCGCGCAGGCCGTCCCCGCGACGACGGTCGCGAGCAACCAGGGGAAGCGAAAACGGAACGCGCGAAAGGGCGAAGCGCCGCGGAGTTGCGCGAGGTGGAAACCGAGCGACTCGAAGATGGTGTCGTTAGGCGCGTTTTGGTCCTGGAGGATTTCTTCCGCGAAAAGTCCGACGTCGACGACGCCGACCACGCGCTTTTTTTCGTCTACCACCGGGAAGGCGAAGAACTTGTAGAGCACGAAAAATTCACAAGCTTCCAGGACCGTCGCGGTGGAAGGAATCGCCACCACTCGCCGGACCATGATCTCCTCCAGCGGGGTCTCGAGCGGCGCAGTCAGCAGTCGGCGGGTGGGCAAAACCCCGACGAGACGCCGCTCGCGATCGACCGCGAAAAAATAGATCACGCGCTCGCCCACGCCTTCGCTGCGGATGTGCGCGAGGGCGTCGGCCACGTTCGCCTCCGCATCGAGCAGCGGAAAATCCTTCCGGGCGTGCGTGACGACGAGCGAATGAAAATCCGGGCTCGCGATCGGGGCGCTCATCCCTTCGTCTTTACGCGATTGACGATGTGGTTGCTGCGCAAAACATCCCGAACCCAATCTTCCTTACGATCATCGCAGCTAAAACTCCGAGCGCAGCGGTTCAGTCTCTTCACTCAATATCTTCATGTATTCTCCATACGCGAAGAGGCGGCTTCTCTGTTTCCCCGTCACCTCACGCATGATCCCAAGTTTTTCGAGATTATTGAGCGCAGTGGTGACGGCGGGAAACGACAGGTTCGAAAATTTCGCAGCCGCCGCAATTGAGGCGATGGGTTGACGCTGAAAAAAAGCGTGAACACGCAGAGCCGATCCAGCCGCGCGACCAAGCGCTTCGATCTTTTGTTCGTCGAGAGCTGCCAGCATCATCAACCGTTGCGCCGTAGAGGCAGCTTCATCTGCGGTCTCCTGCACGCCTTTTAGGAAGAATGCGATCCATCGCTCCCAGTCACCTTGGAAACGAATCTCTTGGAGCAGATCGTAGTATTGTTTTCGGTTTTTTTTAAAATAAAGGCTCAGGTAGAGCATCGGTTCGCGGATCGCTCCTTCCGCGCAGAGAAGAAAGGAGACGAGCAGTCGTCCGATTCGGCCGTTGCCATCAAGAAATGGATGGATGGTTTCGAACTGGACATGTGCGAGAGCAGTTTTGATCAGCAGCGGCGTCCTCACCGGATCGTCATGGAGGAACTTCTCGAGTGCGCCTAGACCCTCCATGAGATAATCCGGAGGCGGTGGAACAAACGCCGCGTTCCCTGGACGGCTTCCTCCGAACCAGTTTTGTGATCGACGAAACTCACCCGGCTCTTTCTCGCTGCCGCGTCCGCTCGCGAGCAGAATGGCGTGAATTTCCTTTAGCAATCGGAGTGAGACAGGAAAGCCTTCCCGGAAGCGCTTCATTCCGTGCTGAAGAGCCGAGACATAGTTGGATGTCTCGCGCACGTCGTCCAGCGCCATCCCTGGCGCAGCTTCATTCTCGAAAAGCAATAAGTCTGAAAGGGTCGATTGGGTGCCTTCAATTTGCGACGAGAGCACAGCCTCTTTTCGGATGTAAGAATAAAGAAAGATGCCCGGGTCAGGCAAAACCATCGTCATTCCATCAAGCCGCCCCAATGCCAGGGTGGCGCGCTCAAGCAAATCCTGAAGGCAGAAATCCAAATGGAGGGGCGGATCGGGGGGAAGCGACCGCGGCACGAAAGCCTGACATTTCTCAGCGCCTACGGTGGAAATCGGAACGTAGTGCCCGGTGAGACCGCGTTGCATCAACTCTTAATAGCACTTCCCTGTTATTAAGCGTTAGCTATTATTTATTAATAATGAAGCTGTTATTAAGACTTCGTTATCATATCGCCGAGGCGCACTCCGGTCTCCTTACTTACGAACGCGATGGACGATACCCTTGCTGCGCAAAATGTCGGCGGCTTCGCTGAAGTAGTCGCGCACATCGGCCTGGCTGCGGATCCAATCGAGGTAACGGCCGATGCCGGTCGCGAGATCCACCTGCGGCTCGTAGCCGGCGGCGCGGATGCGCTCCGTGCCGCTGGTCAGGTGGCGCATTTCCCCGGGGCGGAATTCGCCGTTCGCTTCCGGCGCGATGTGGATGTCGAGCGCGGCGGAGATTTGCTCGGCGACTTCCCGGATCGGGACGCCGCGACCGCTGCCGACGTTTACCGGCAGGCCGTCAAGCTGGTCGGTCGTGGCGGCGAGGAGATTGGCGCGCGCGATGTCGTCGACGAAGGAAAAATCGCGGGTCTGTTCGCCATCTTCGTAGAGGATGGGTGGGAGATCGTTGAGCAGCCGGGTGCAGAAGATCGCGATCACGCCGGTGTAGGGATTGAAGATCGATTGGCGCGGCCCGTAGGTGCACGAATAACGGAGCGCGACCGTGGGGATGCCGATCTGTTTGCCCCAGAGGAGAACGAGCTTTTCCTGGTCGACCTTCGTTAGGCCGTAAACAGTTTCGCCGCCGACCGGAGCGTTTTCAGGGGTCGGCGCACTGGTCGTTAGGCGAGCGCAACGCGGGCAATGCACCTGCCAGTCGCCGGTCTGCAATTGTTCGAGTGGGCGGACCGGCGGAAACACCAGGCCGTGCTCCGGACACGTGGCCGCACCTTCGCTGTAAACCGCCTGCGAACTCGCGACGACGATCTTTTTTACCGGCAGATTTTCTTCGCGAATAATCTCCAGCATCTGCGCCGTGCCAAAAGAATTTACGTGCACGTACTTCGCAATCTCCGGCATGTAACCGCCGTAGGCCGCTTGGTGAAAGACGACGTCGATGCCTTCGAGCGCAGCCTGCATGGTCGCGCGATCGCGTAGGTCGCCCTCGATGAAATCGCTCTCGTCAGGCACCCAGGCTGGGCGGCCGTGACGATGGGTTTGCGGCTCGAGGTTATCGAGCACGCGTACGGTCCATCCTTCGAGCCGGAGGAGGTCGGCGAGAGTGGAGCCGATCAGGCCGGCGCCACCGGTGACGAGAGCGCGTTTCATCGGGTGAAAGTGCGCAAAAATTCCGCGGTGGCCGGCGCACGGGACTCGTTAGGCGGTCGAAGCTCGTCCTGAAGTCGGCGGAAGGTGGCTTCGTTATCGACGTCGAGACCAGTCGGCAAGAGATGGACGGTGAGGCCGGCTTCGATCGCGCGTTGTTGCGTCTGTTCGAGCACGCGCTCGGTGCTCCAGTCGATTCCCGCAAACACCTCCGGGTGCGGTTGGTTCATTCCGATCAGGTAATAGCCGCCGTCGTCCGAGGGTCCCAGGACGATGGTTTCGTTAGGCTGGGAAAGAATGGCCGCCGCTTCGGTAAACGCGGTCGCGGGCACGGTGGGGCTGTCGGAATCGATCAGACAAACCGAGGCGAACCCGACTGCGAACAGATCTCTGGTCGCGGTAATCAGGCGTTCGCCAAAGCTTCCTTCGGACTGCGGGATGAGCAGAAAATCAGCCGGGAAAATCGTCGCGTAAGCCTCCTCTTCGCCGACCGGCGTGTAGCAACCGACGCCTTGCGCGGGCTCGCCGGCCGCCGCAATCGCTGCGGCCGTGTCGCGCAAAAAACAGATATTCAACGCGGCTGCTTCCTCCGGGGTGAGCGGCGGAGTGAGCCGTGTTTTCACGCGCCCGGCCCGCGGCACTTTGGTCATGATCGCCAGCGCGCAGCGACCTTTCGCAGCTGGCTCGGGTTCGTGAGGAGAGAGGATGCGGTGCACCGCGCTCATGCCTTCTCGCAGAGCGCGTACTGATAACGGCTGTCCTGCCAACATCGGCATTCACGCCACGGCTGGGTGGCAAAAAGGCGACGGAATTCGTCGCCTGGCAAAGTGACCGCGCGATGCGGCTCGCGGTAACCGTTGTGAAGGTGAGTTGCGCGCGCCAGCATCCACATCGCGACCAGTGGCACCGAAGCGCGAAAAGCGTGGCGCGGTTCCGCAATGAAACATCGACCGCCCGGCCGCAGGACCCGATGCATTTCGGCAACGGCCTCCTCACGCTCGGAGAGGACGGTGAAAAGCCGTGACGCAATCAACACATCGAAGTGGGAATCTTCGCACGGAATATCGAGCACATTGACCCGTTCGAAGTGGCAATTGGTGAGATTCAGCTCCCGCGCACGCTCGCGCGCCCAGGTAAGCTGCCGGTCGGAGCGATCCACCCCGACCACGGAGAGCTGCGGGAACCGGCGCGCGAACCGGCACGAATAAAACCCTGGTCCACAGCCGAACTCGATCAACTGCGTGCCCGCAGCCGGCGCGCCGTCCGGCCAGAGCGCCGCGCTGATCCGGTCCGTGTCGTCGCGGAAAAGTTTCTCGCGGCAGAAAACATAGAGCCACGCTACTTGCTCGAAGAGGCTCTCGGATTGATCGCGCTCACGCAAAGGGGCGGCGTGGTCAGTCTCGATAGAAGGGAGGATCATTTTGCTCGGCATGCGTGTCTTTGCATCGCGGTCGGGTGGGTGGGCGGATGCCGTCCGCTCTCGCGTGCTGCTGTTCATCCGCAATTTAGACTCCAATCACAGTTGCTTATTCCCAGCGGGAGAGGGCGGAGTTCTTCACAGCGTTAATATTTATTCTTTAGAAAAACCAAAGGAACCCTTCTTCTTCTTCTTTTGAATAACTCGCCCGCGGGACCATTTTCGCCTGTAGGCACGAGCCGGATTTGCGCTGTTGATAACATTACCGGCTGGCGTCCACAAATTTGCCACGTGGGTCTTCCGCCGAGGTTGCTGGAAGTTATGCGATCTTGTTGGTTTCTTCTTCGGCGTTTGTTTAACAAAGGAGATGCGCAAACTTTGGCAGGCGTTTTGGTTGGTTGGGCTGACCGCTGGGCTGGTGAATGAGGTCGAAGCCGCGGAGCCGTCTCTCTGGCCCCTGCAACAGCAGATCATCGGGTCGCGGTTGGTTGACCTGACCCATGCCTTCGCTCCCGGGATCCCGCATTGGCCAGGATTCCCAAACGAGGAACGCCGGACGATTTATGATTTCGAGAAGCGGCCCGGCCTGATGGGCGAAGGGTTCTTTGCGCAGGTCTTCACCCATGTCGGTCAATGGGGCACCCATGTGGATCCGCCGGCGCATTTCAAGAAAAGTGGACGCACCGTGGACCAGATCACGCTCGCGGAAATGGTCTTGCCACTGGTGGTGTTCGACGTCCACGAGGAAGTTGCGCGCAATCCCGACTACACGCTCACGGTCGCGCGGATCGAGCAATGGGAAACGGCCCACGGGAAAATTCCCGCGCATGCGTTCGTGGCTTTGCGGACGGATTGGTCGAAGCGCTGGCCCGATGGCGCGGCGATGGAGAACAAGGACGCGCAAGGCGTGGCGCATTATCCGGGCTGGAGTTTGCCGGCACTGCAGTTCCTTTACGAAAAACGGCAGGCGACCGCGAACGGCCACGAGACCACCGACACCGACCCCGGGCTCGCAACGACGAAGGAGGATTACGCGCTCGAGACCTATGTGCTCACGCACGATCATTACCAGATCGAGCTGCTTACAAATCTCGACCAGGTGCCGGAAGCGGGCGCGATCGTCTTCGCGACTTTCCCGAAGCCGGCCGGAGGCTCGGGCTTTCCCGCGCGCGTCTTCGCGGCCGTGCCTCGTTAGGGAGGCGAAGTTTTAGCAGGCAATTTCGGCCCAGTGTGAGATAGTCGCGACGTGATCAAACGAATCCTGGTGAGATGTCCGGTAACGAAGAAGCTCAACGTCACCGGGATCACGATCGAAGAGGATCGATTCGCCGGGGCCAACCTGAAAACGAAGGCGGTTACCTGCGCGCATTGCGGCGGCACCCACGAGTGGGATAAGAAGCAGGCGATCCTCGCTCGTTAGGCCATTGCGGGCGCCACGCCCGGCGCTACACTCGAAGGGCGCGGCCGATCGCGCGGAGCAAAGCCTATGAGTGATCCTATTCTCGTCGCGAAAAGCGATCAGCCCCTCTACCTCCTCCCGAAGCTCGCGAATCGCCATGGCTTGATCGCCGGCGCGACCGGGACCGGGAAAACGATCACGCTGCAAACCCTTGCGGAAGGTTTTAGCGCGCGGGGGGTGCCGGTTTTCATGGCCGACGTGAAGGGCGATCTGGCGGGGATCAGCCAACCGGGCGGGACGAATCCCAAAATCGTCGCGCGCGCCAAGGAGCTCGGGCTCGACGGTTACAAAGGCGAGGCGTCGCCGGTGGTTTTCTGGGATGTGTTTGGCGAACAGGGTCACCCGGTGCGGGCCACCGTCTCGGAGATGGGGCCGCTCTTACTCGGGCGTCTGCTCGATCTCAACGACACCCAGGAAGGCGTGCTCAACATGGTCTTCCGGATCGCGGACGAGAGCGGGATGCTCCTGCTCGATCTGAAAGATTTGCGCTCGATGCTGCAATACGTCGGCGACCACGCCGACCAGTTTAAAACCCAATACGGCAATGTCTCCGCGGCCAGTGTCGGCGCGATTCAGCGCAACCTGCTCGAGCTCGAAACCCAGGGCGCAGATAAATTCTTCGGCGAGCCAGCGCTTGATCTCGACGATCTCATCCAGACCGATCCGAAAGGCCGCGGGATGATCAACATTCTCACCGCGGAAAAGCTGATGCAGCAGTCGCCGAAAGTTTATGCGACTTTTTTGCTCTGGCTCCTCTCGGAGCTGTTCGAGCGGCTGCCGGAAATCGGCGACCCGGAAAAGCCAAAGCTTGTTTTCTTCTTCGACGAAGCGCACCTGCTCTTCGCCGATATCGAGCCGGCGGTGCAGCAAAAGATCGAGCAAATGGTCCGGCTGATTCGCTCGAAAGGCGTCGGCGTTTACTTCGTGAGCCAGAACCCGCTCGACATCCCCGACGTCGTGCTCGGCCAGCTCGGCAACCGCGTGCAGCACGCGCTCCGCGCTTTTACCCCGCGCGATCAAAAGGCCGTCACGGCCGCGGCCCAGACTTTTCGGCAGAACCCGAAGCTCAACGTCGAAACCGTGCTGACCGAGCTGGTCGTCGGCGAGGCGCTCGTCTCGATGCTCGACGAAGACGGGGCGCCGCAAATCGTGGAGCGCGCGAAGATCGTCCCGCCGCGCAGTCAGGTCGGCGCGATCACGCCGGAACAACGCGCGCAGATCAACCAGTCCTCGGTGCTCGCCGGGCATTACGAAAAGGCGGTCGATCGCGAATCGGCCTTCGAAAAGCTCCAGCAACGGGCGCAGCAGACGGTCGCGAGCGCCGGCGCGCCGCCGGCGGTTCCCGGCGCTTCGGTGCCCGAGCCGGCGAAGTCATCCTTCTTCTCCCAGATCTTCGGCTCCGCTGAAACGGTTTTCCAACCGACGATCGGGCCGAGGGGAGCGCGCCATGACAGCATGGCCACCTCGATGGTGAAAAGCGCGGTCCGTGCCGCCGGCAGCCAGGTCGGCCGGCAGCTCGTGCGGGGCGTCCTGGGCGGATTGCTCGGCGGAAGCAGTAGGCCTCGTTAGGCTAGGGCAGGAATTCCCAGGTATCGTCGAGCAGCAGATTCCGGCGCTGCCCGCCGAAAAGCACGGTCCGGCCGATGGCCGCGTCGTAAGCCATCCCGGCACCTTCGCGCGAGCCAGCGGAAGTCAGGGGGAACAGCTGAGCCCAGTTCGAACCGTCCCACGACCAGGTGGTGTCCTCGCCGGACCCGCCATTGCCGCCGCCAAACATCATGACCGAGCCGAGACCGGGATCGAACGCCGCGGTCGCGGAGTAGACTAAGGGGGGCTGAGTGAGCGGTGACTCCATCATCCAGGTTACCCGGTTATAAGTCCAAGTGTTATCCGGGTTCACATCTCCCAGGCCACCGAAGAGAACGATTTGCTTATCCGCGTAGTTAACTCCCACGGCCGCGCCGGAGCGGGCATACGGCACCGTCGGCGGATGTAACTGTCGCCAGTCTCTCCCACTCCATTGATAGATGGTAAGTTGGAAAAGGTTCCCATCGAAGCCGCCGAAGACATCGACACGACCGTTTAAGTCCGTAAAGACTGAAGGACCAGTCACCGCCTTCGGCGAATGAGTGGGCGTAGCCTGGGACCAGCTCGAGGTCAGACCGTTCCAGAGCCATGTGTCGCCCAGGTCTTTCCTCCCATCGTAGCCCCCGAAGAGGACGACCTGACGCGTGCGCAAGTCGTAAGCCATCTGCGCGTTCGCTCGCGGCGGCGGAGCGGTGGGGGAAGTTACTTCCGTCCAGCTCGTGCCGTCAAAAGTCCAGGTATCGTTCAGGTAAATCGAGCCATTGAACCCACCGAAGAGGACGATCTTTTTACTCGCATGATCATAAGTCATCGCGAGATAGGAACGCGGCGCCGGTCGCGTGACGGGAGCGAGCTGCTCCCAAGTGCTGGCGCGGGCGCTGCCGGCCAGCGAGAGAGCAAACACAATCGATAAAAAGGAAGTGGTCTTATTCATAAATTTCACCTTGCCGGTGTTAGCATAAGGAAGAGCCCCCCTGCCTTTTCCGGCAGAAGTCACTCCACCATTTTCTCGCTGCGCTGTTTAGTTGGTCTATTTCTTCGGCGTCGTGGCGGCGCCCTTCGCCGGCTTCATCTCGATATCCTTGGCGGTCATGGTGTAGTTGATCGTGACCTTGTCGCCCACTTTGAGGCCGGCCGGCAGGGTGGTGCTGGAGTCCCGCGCGATCTCCCAGCGGTCTTTGCCTTTTTGGACAACGATCATGGAGTCATTCATCTCCAGAACCGGTCCGGTGACCTGATAACTCTTGGCGGATCCGGCCAAGGCGACGCTGCCGAGCGACAGGCTCGCGGCGAGAAAGAGACTGCACAGAGTGGTGTTTTTCATGATGGGCGAATTAGAGGACCAACGGACGGTCGAGGCAAGCAGATACTCGCTTCCGGACGGAACCGCGGTGCGCCCCCCAGGAGGTGAAGGCTTCGCCGGGGATAATAGTGAAACTGCCCCCGCTCTGATCGTGACAGTTGTGTATCGAATGGTGACACGTTTCAGCTCTCCCGAAAGGACCTCTCCTAGGTAGAACGCCACTGGCACATGCGCTGCTAAAAGGATGGCAACCAACCTCACCAAACCTATGATGCTTCAAAAAACCCTTCACATGAGCCAGTCGCTCGACGAATGCAAAGCCCGGCTCGGCAGCGTCCAATCATATAGTCGCCAGTTCGTCAAAGTGACGAAAGCGACCGTGACCTCTTCGAAGACGATCGACTTCAGCTTCCGGGGCCCGTTGGGTTTCGAAGCGAACACCGTGGTCGCTGCGGTGGAAACCGATTCGCCGGAGCAGTTCGCCTTTGAATCGTGGGGCGGTAACATCGAGCTGATGGGCCTGGTTGAGTTCGAGGCCGTCCGCCCGGATTGCACCGAGGTGACGATGGTCGTGCACTACGAGATCCAGAACAAGCTCTACGCCTGGCTCGATCGGAAATTTGGCTTCGTTGATTCGTTTCTCACAACGGAGCTGCGCAGCCTGCGCTCACATTTTGAAGGAGTGGCGACGCCGGTGACCGAGCGCGAGCCGATCTACGGCATGTTCGAACCGCTGCGCGCCTAACGAGCAAAGATTTCTCCATTAAAAGGCGCGGATCGGCTGAGTGGTCGGTTCGCGCTTTTTTACTGTACGCGAACGGCGCGGGTTCTATCGAGGCGCAGGATATCCCCGCTTCGCAATGTCACCGCGGCCTGCGGGTCGCGCAGTTTCTCGCCTGCGAGCTGCACGCTGCCTTGTTCCACGAGCCGGCGGGCGTCGCCGCGTGACTTCGTTAGGTCGAAAGCGGCCTGATAGGCGGCGACGACGAGGGTGATAAGGTTGTGCTCGTCAGACGGCGGGCGGAACACCGGCAGCTCGGCTTGGTCGAGCCGCTTCTCGCTGAAGCGGCGTTCCCAATCAGCGAGCGCCTGCTGACCGGCGGCGGCGCCGTGATAAGTCGCTACGATCTCCTGCGCGAGCTGCTTTTTCGCCGCCATGGGATGTTCCGCGGTGGGCAGCTCGCGGTTGAGCAGGAGCGGGTAGTAGCGCGCCATCAACTCGTCCGAGATGCTCATGAGCTTGCCCAACATATCGTTAGGCGGCTCCTTGATCCCGATGTAGTTGCCGAGGCTCTTGCTCATCTTTTGCACCCCATCGAGCCCTTCGAGGATCGGCATGAGGAAAACGACCTGTTGCGGCTGGCCCTCTCCTTTTTGCAGGTCGCGCCCGACCAGGATGTTGAAAAGCTGGTCGGTCCCGCCGAGCTCGACGTCGGCCTGGATCTGCACCGAGTCCCAGCCCTGCATGATCGGATATTGGATCTCGTGCGCGCCGATGGGTTGCTCGGCGGCGATGCGCGCCTTGAAATCTTCGCGCTGGAGCAGTTGCTGGAGCGTGACCCGACTGTTCAACCGGATCACCTCCGAAAACGGCATCGGCTTGAACCATTCGCCGTTGAAAACTGTCCGCGTCTTTTCCGGATCGAGAATCTGGAACGCCTGCGCGCGATAGCTCTCCGCGTTCGCGAGCACCTGCTCATGCGTGAGTTGCGGCCGGGTGACCGAACGCCCGCTCGGGTCGCCGATCATCGCCGTAAAATCGCCGATGATCAGGATCGCTTCATGCCCGAGCTGCTGGAATTGCCGGAGTTTTTGCAGGAGGAGCGTGTGCCCGAGATGGAGGTCGGTGCTGGTGGGATCGACCCCGAGCTTCACCCGGAGCGGCCGGTCTAACGACAACTTTTGCAGCAGCTCCGTTTCGCTGATGATTTGCGCCGCGCCGATCTTGAGACGCGCCAGTGCTTCGGCCGGATTCATCGCGCCATAGTCGCCGCGCGCGGGCGGCGGAGCAATCGCCTAACGATGCCCCTTGTTCAGGAGGTCACGCACTTCGTCGATCGTCATGGCGTGGCTCTGCTCGCTGAGTTGTTTCTGCCGCGTGCCCTCGGCGAGGAACGGTTTGCTCTCGGCGTAGTCACGCGTCGCCGACTTCTTTTTCGCGAAGGAGGACTCTTTCACGAGCGCGCCTTTTTTGTTTTGGAACTGTGCGCTCGCGAAGGCGAGGTCGGCATTCTGGCGATAGTTCGCGGCGGCTTCGGCCCGCGCGTATTTGCCGGTGCCGAACGTTTTCGAGAGGAAGCTGCGCGCACCGAAGAAGCTTTTCATCACCGGCTCGTGGCCGGAATAAAACTGTTTCGCCTCGAATTTTTTGTCGGCCGACACGCCCTCGACCGCGGTGAACTTCTTGTTCTGCGCCGGATTCGCCAGCTCCATGTTCGGCCGCATCATCCGATCCATCATTTTGCCCTCCTGTTCCTGCGCTTGGGCCACGGCGGTGGCGAAAACCAGCAGGTTGAGAAGCAGCAGAAATCCGTGCACGGCGCGCACCTTGCGGAACCGGACGACCGCTGTCCAGCGAAAAGCCCCGGCCGCGCCCCGCCTAACGACTGAGCAACTGCCGCAGCCGCTCCGCGCCGGCCGGTGGTGGCACTTCGCCGCGCAGGATCGTGCGCGCGGTCACGCGGCGGCCATAATAGTCCGCATTCGCGTCTTTCTGGGTCGCGATGACCGCGCTTTCGAGCGAGATCCCGGCGAAGAGGCCCTTGCTCCGGCTGTAGGTGTAGATCGCCGCCGTCGTGGTCACGTCGCCCTGCAGGTCGCGCCCGACTGGACCCGCGGCCGCGCTGATATCGGCTCCGATCTTTACATTCCCATCCCGCGAGAAAGCGCGCACCGCCGCGTCGGTGTTTAAGACAAAAATGAAATCCGTGAGCTGCGCGCCGATCTGCAATCCCCAGCCGACGCCACCGAGCCCGATGAACGACGGACCGGACCACCCGTGGCCGGTCCGCGCCACGACCACGCCCTGGCCCCCCTTTCCGCTGAAGCCAAACCCGACCTTGAGCACACGGATAATGGCGAGCCCGCGCGCGTCCGCGAGGATCCGGGGCGGAATCTGTTTCTCGGGCATCCGATAGAACTGCCGGATGATCGCGGCGGAATCATCGACCACCTCCTGGTTGGTGGAAGCCCGCGCGGAACCGAGCGCGAGAACCGCGGCGAACAAAGTGAGCGCAATCTTTTTCATGTTAGAAACATTTCGCTACGCGAACGCTCGTCGGTTGCTTCTCACAGCGAAAGCCGTCCTGCGCGCTGGGGCCTGTCCTGCAATTGCCCACCTGGTGTAGACGTTTCGCTGCGCGAAACGCGGGCATCGACTCTCGCGGCCCGCGCAACTACCGCGTTTCGCACAGCGAAACGTCTACAGTCTCACCGCTAGGGCCGGGCCGGCTCGTTCCCGCCCGCCGGGCCGTTCACCAGACCCTGCTCTTCGCGCATCGCGGCGTTCACAAATTGCGCGTGCCGGCTCGGCCGAATCCCGGAGCCGTAACGGCTCGCGTAGGCCTTCGTGAACTCCGCGCCCAGCAGGAAGATCGTGGTCGAATAATAAACCCAGACGAGGATCAGGATCAGCGCGCCCGCCGCGCCGAAGCTGGACGTGATGCTGCTCGTGCCGAGGTAAAGACTGATCAGATATTTGCCCGCGCCGAAGAGCAGCGCCGTGACCGTTGCGCCGATCCAGACGTCGCCCCAATTGATCTCCGCATCCGGCAGCACTTTAAAGATGAGCCCGAAGAGCAGCACGAGGACGACAAAACTCACCGCGAGCGCGAGCGGCGTGACGAAGCTTGGGAGCGGCAGATACCCGATCATGAAATTGTTAATCGCCTGGAGCACCGCGCTGAGCAGGAGCGAGATGATGAGGAGGAAACCGACCCCGACGACCATGGAAAACGAGAGCAGATATTCCTTCAGCGCGGCTTTCCAACCACCTCCCGGTTTCAGCATCACCCCCCAGATGGTGTTGAGCGCGTCCTTGAGCTGACCGAAAACACCCGAAGCCCCGATCAGCAACGTGAGCACGCCGACCGCGGTGGCGATGACGCTTTTGCTCGTGTCGCTCGAGGCCTGGATGAGCGTCTGGATTTCCGCCGCGCCCTTCGCCCCGAGCAGCCAATCGAGCTGCTGATAGACCTGCCCGCGGGCGGCTTCCTCGCCGAACGCCATCCCAGCGACCGAGATGGCGATGATAACCAGCGGCGCCATGGCAAAAATCGAGTAGTAAGCGAGCGCCGCGCTGAAGCGCAGCGCGCGATCTTCCAGCCAGCCGTTGAAGCTCTGGACGAAGAGGGGGCCCCAGGATTTGAGCGGGTGAAATTTCTCTTTTTTCGGGGGCATCGCTTTGTTCATTAACGGAAGCCGCCAGGGTTTTCAAAAAAAGACCGTTAAAACATGAAGCCAATCATCGACCTGCAGAGCGACGCCCATTTCATGAGCGAAGCGCTGCGCCAGGCCGGGCGCGCCTACGAGGCGGAGGAAGTGCCGGTTGGGGCCGTGGTCGTGCGCGAAGGGCGCATCATCGCGCGTGCTTTCAACCAGGTGGAGTTGTTGAAGGACGCCACCGCGCACGCCGAGATGCTCGCGCTCACCCAGGCGGAAGCGGCGGTCGGCGATTGGCGGCTGACCGATTGCGATCTTTACGTCACGAAAGAGCCTTGCCCGATGTGCGCCGGCGCGCTCGTGCACGTGCGAGTACGCCGGGTGATCTTCGGCTGCAGCGATCCGCGCGGCGGCGCGGCCGGGGGACTGCTCAACCTGCTCCAGAACCCTGCGCTTAATCACCAATGCGACATCACGCCGGGCGTGCTGCGCGAAGAGTGCGCGCAGTTGCTCCAAAGCTTCTTCCGCGCGAGACGCGCCGCGATCGAAGCCGCGGGTCAGACCGTCACCGAGCCGGCTGATTAACCGACTTGCGCATCGCCGGGAGCGGGGGTTCAGTCTTCTCCCTTTGCCATGCCTCGTGGTGTAACGGTAGCACGAGAGATTCTGGATCTCTTTGTCAAGGTTCGAATCCTTGCGAGGCAGCCACTTCGCCTGCCGGTGATTGCTTCCTTTTCCTCCGACGGCCCATGCGCATCATTCCTGTCATCCCTTTAGTCCAGGGACATATTGACGTCTTTGCGCTCCGCGATGGCGGGCAGGCCCAACTTAGAGGGTGGGTTTTTCGCGCGGACGCGCCGATCAGACGCGTGGATATCGCGTTACAAGGTCAGCCTTGGCTCGCCGGGGTTCCTTTGCAGCCGCGGCCCGATGTCCGGACGGCTTTCGAGCCGCAGTTAGGTCCTTGTCCGCATATCTCTCAGAGCGGGTTCGATGTCACCGCCCCGCTTCCCGTCGGCGCGCGAGTTAGCTTGGATACGATCTTCACAGTCACTCCTTATAACTCTGAGGGCTTGCCGCTCGCTGCCCTGCACACCTTTCTCCGGGACGAATCCTTCACGGCTGCGCGCGAGCCGGAGCCGCCCGAGGAGTTGCGCCAGCGGGTTGGCGGCGGCCAGGACTTTTCCCTGATCGGCTCGCAACTCGTCGGGCTGATCCTGACCTGTGTACAGAATTATCGCGCGCTGGCCGACGCCTCCCGCATCCTGGACTGGGGTTGCGGCTGTGGACGAGTTATCCGGCCGTTGCGCCGGTTCGTGCCGGCGGGCAAAATCCATGGCTGCGACATCGACCGCGCCGCCATTATCTGGGACCGGGAAAACCTTCCCGGTTCGACCTTCACCCGGATCGAACCCTATCCGCCAACTCTTTATCCCGACCGTTACTTCGATATTGTCTATGGCATCTCCGTTATGACTCATCTCGATGAGAAGACACAGTTACAATGGCTCGAAGAACTCCGGCGCATTACCGCTCCTGGCGCCATCCTTGCACTCACC
Organism: Chthoniobacterales bacterium; assembly: GCA_038240025.1. GTDB lineage: Bacteria > Verrucomicrobiota > Verrucomicrobiia > Chthoniobacterales > UBA10450 > Palsa-1392. Next base: position 45,683 of record JBBSED010000008.1, on the reverse strand, counting down.
GTCATTGGCGAAAATCTCCGGGCTACGAATATGCCGGCGTCGCTCACGGAAGAGTTTGCCGCCAAAGGGTTCGCGGCTTTCGTCCCGGGCTATTCAGCCGACCACACAGAGTCCTCCCACCCGGATTATTATCAGGAGGCTTATCATAAGGTGAGTTACATTGCGGAGACTTGGAGCCGTTACTTCGAAGTCTTGCAATACGTCGCGACCAAGCATCAGGACATCGTCGTCCTGCGTCGCGTCTAGGTAGTCTCGCGGCTAAACCGCGTGGGCGCGCAGCTGTTCCAGCGTCACAAATTCCAGCGCCGAGATGTGCGTCGCCTCGAGATCGACCGGCGCCGCGACGCCCCGCTCCAGCGCCTGTTTCCAGCGCGAGACGCAGACGCACCAGCGATCGCCCGGCTCCAGCCCGGGAAATCCCCACTCCGGATGCGGCGTCACCAGGTCGTTCCCCATCAGTACCGAGTAATCGAGAAAGTCGCGCGTCATCTGCACGCAGACCGTGTGCAACCCGGTGTCTTCTGGCCCGGTCCGGCAAAACCCGTCGCGATAAAACCCGGTCACCGGGTCGCTGCAACAGGCGCGCAGTTCCGTGCTGAGAACGTTTGTTGGCATGGGCGACTTTATCGGTGCTCGATCCCGCCCAAAGTGAAAAATGCCGAAATCGCGTTACGACCGCCTGATCACCGTGCTGTGGGCGCTGCCGGCTGCGCCCGAGCGCGCAAAATTGCGCTCCCTCGTGGCGGAGTTCGCGCGCCAGTGCGACGCGCCCGTCTTCGAGCCACATCTCACTCTTGGACGGGGCGGACCGGAAGCGCTCGCCAGAGTTCTTCAGCAACCCTTCCGACTGCGCGTCGGCGGTTTCGATTTCACCGAGAGATTCACCAAAACGCTCTTCCTCAGGCTGGTGATGTCTCCTGATCTGATCGCGTTGCGCACCGCACTCGGACTGCCGGCCACGGACGACTACGACCCGCACTTGAGCCTGCTTTACCGGGAGTTGCCCACCACCAGCAAAGCCGACCTTGCGCGCCAGGCGGCGCTTCCTTTGGAAACCGTGCTCTTCGATCGGTTGGCGGCGGTAAGTTGCCCCGATCCCACCTCTTCGCGCGCCGACGTCGAGTCGTGGAAAATCCTCGCGACGCACCCGCTCCACCCTCCCCCGGCCAGCGAACTGGTCTCAGCTCCGTGAGCGCTGCACTCCACGCCATGACACGTCGGGAATTTCCCTGCTCCTGCCGTCTCCTACTTCCCGGTGAGTGAGCGTCCGGCCAGGAAGACCGCATTCCGTGGCACACGAAGCGTTCCCAATCGACGAATTATCCATGGAAATATTTTGGCGCTCGACAGCGGCAAAAGAATGAACAACAAGCATCCAGAGCCTGTCTCAATTCCGTTATTTAACCTTGTTAACTACTTTTTTACATGGTAGAAACTGCGTCCCGAATCGCCCGAGGTTCGTAAAACCTGGCGACGTGGAAACCCCCAAAACGCCTTTCTACCTTTCTCATGAGAACTTATATGGCCGCCGAAGATAGCGATACTGGAATAAAGATTTACCTGCGCGAGATCGGGCAAATCCCGCTCCTCACCCCGCTGCAGGAGATCGAACTCGCCGCGAAAATCAAAAAAGGGGACAAGGAGGCGCGAGCCCTCATGATCCGCTCGAACCTCCGCCTCGTGGTGAAGATCGCGCACGATTACGCCAACCTCGGGCTCCCGCTCCTCGACCTCGTGTCCGAGGGCAACATCGGCCTGATGAAAGCGGTCGAGCGTTTCGATCCGGCGAAGGGTGGAAAGCTCTCGACCTACGCGGCGTGGTGGATCAAGCAGTCGATCAAGCGCGCCCTCGCGAACCAGTCGAAAACGATCCGGCTGCCTGTCCATCTGGTCGACAAAATTTCCAAGATGCGCCGCGTCTCGCTCCAGATGAGCGAGGAACTCGGTCGCGAACCGACCGACGATGAACTCGGCGAAGAGATCGGCATCGCCGCGGGGAAAGTCTCGCAGCTCAAGACCGTCTCGATTCGCCCGGCCTCGCTCGATGCGCCGATCAGCGACGATGATTCGACCGAGTTCGGCGAAATCGTCGGCGACGAAGAAGCGCAGACGCCGTTCGAGCTGCTCCGCGACAAGAACCTCCGCAACGAAGTCGGCGGCCTCCTCGACGTGCTCGACGATCGCGAACGGAAGATCATTTTCTCGCGCTTCGGGCTCGACGGCGGCAAGCCGAAGACACTCGAGGAAGTGGGCAAGAAATTTGGCGTCACCCGCGAGCGCATCCGGCAGTTGCAGAACATCGCGCTCTCGAAATTGCGCCGCGCGCTCAGCAAGAAAGAACGCCCGGTAGACGTGGAGCTGACCGCCGAGGTTTAAGGCGCCCGGTGCCGTAGCAATTTCGGCCGGACGAATCAACAAATGTGAGCGCGCGGGCAGCAATGTCCGCGCGCTTTTTTTGGCCCTGGTTGCTTTTCCTGGTCGGCTGCGCGCCGGTCCTTTTGGCGCTGCTTCCTCTGGCTTTTTGCGTGGGAATGGCGAAAAACAGCTCGTGGATCTCACCCCTTATCAGGAGAGTGGCGGTGCGCTCTCCGGCTGGGCCGTTTTCCTGCGCGGGGAAAAAGCGGTCCCGCTGGCGGACCAAATCCCCTTCGCGTCGCTTCGTTTAGACGTCAGGCCTTCACCTCGCGCAACTGCACGCAGTCGAAGAGGGCGCTGCCCGCCCGCACATCGCTGATGATCACCAGGTTGTCGTGAGGCTGAATCAGCCTCTTCGCGCGCAGATATTTTTCCGCCGCCTCGATCGTGGCGTTCGGGTCGTCGGTGAAATCGATCCGCACCGGATGGGTCCCCCAGCAGAGGGTGAGTTGCCGATAGACCACTTCGTCCGGCGTGAAAGCAAAGATTGGCGCGCGTTCCGGACGCAAGTTCGAGACGTTCCGCGCCATCGTGCCGTGCCGGGTGAACACGATCAGTTTCGCGCGCGCGAGCGAGTCGGCCAAAGTGACCGCGGCGAAAACCGTCTTCTGCCGTTTGTTCTCGAGAATCGCTTCCTTGGCGTAGCCGGCGCCGCCGCTCCGCTCGATCCGTCGCGCCACCCGATTGAGCACCTCTACGCATTTCACCGGATACCGGCCCGAGGTCGTCTCGCCGGTCAGCATCATCGCGTCTGCCTGCTCGAAGACTGCGTTCGCCACGTCGCTGATTTCCGCCCGAGTCGGTACCGGATTTTCCACCATCGATTCGAGCAGATGGGTCGCGACGATCACCGGTTTGCCGAAACGCAGGCAATGTTTCACGATCCGGCGCTGGATAATCGGCAGGTCTTCCATCGGGCATTCGATCCCGAGATCGCCGCGCGCCACCAGCACCGCATCGGCACCGTGGATCATCTGGTCGATCTGCCCGACCGCTTCCGCGCTTTCGATTTTGGCGATCACCCCCGCGCGGCTCCCGCCTTTTTTTAACACCGCGCGCAGTTCATCGAGATCGGCGCGTTGCCGCGCAAAACTGAGCGCGACAAAATCCACCGCCAGCTCCACGCCGAGCGCGACATCGGCCAGATCCTTCTCGGTCAACGCCGGGAGATTCACATGCACGCCGGGGAGGTTGATATGGCGATGCGAGCCTAACGAACCCGCGGTCAGCACCTCGCAGCGGACCCGCTTTTCCCCAATCTCGAGCACGCGGAGCTGCATCATTCCGTTGTCGAGCAGGACCGTGTCGCCTAACGAGACATCATTGATCAGGTCGTAGTTCACCGTGATCGAATTCGTCTCGCGGCTCTCCGCTGCCGGCAGCCGGATCTCGAGAATGTCTCCGACCGCGAGCGTGATTTCGCCCGTCACCGCACCCGTCCGAATCGCCGGCCCCTGGGTATCGAGCAGGATGGCCACGCCGCACTCCAGCTCCGCGGCGATCGCCCGCACGCGCGGCACGATCTCGCGCACCCAATCGTGCTGCGCGTGGCTCATATTCAGCCGGAAAACATCCGTCCCGGCTGCGATCATCTGTCGGATCGTCTCGGAAGCGGCGGAGGCGGGACCGAGCGTGCAGATGATCCGGGTCTTGCGCATCCGGCGAGAATCGAAACCATCGGAGCAATTGCAAGATCGATTTCACGTCGGCCAACGTGATTGCGTAATGGCCGGGCGAACGGTTGAGTAACGCCGATGCAAACCAGCCCGGCGCCGCCTGCCCCCTCGATCCCGTCGGGGTCGCGGCTTGCGACGCTGCTGATCTGTCCCGTTTGCCGCGGCGACCTTCGCGAAGAAGAGGGCGCGATGGTTTGCAGCGCCTGCGCCGCGCGCTGGCCGCGGCAGAACGGCGTGCCGGTTTTTCTCGCCGAGCCCGCGGCGGTAATGCCCGATGATCACCAGAGCAATCCGCTGGGCCCGGAATTCTCCGCGCTGCTCGCGCAAAACGACGGCCTCACCCTGCACCTCGGAGCCGGCGCGACCACGACCCGCTACGCCAGCTGCGTTGAGTTCGAGCACAAGATTTTCCGTCACACCGACGTGGTCGGCGACGCGCATCGGCTGCCGTTTCGCGAGGCAACTTTCGATCGCGTTTTCGCCTTCAACGTTTTCGAGCATCTGCGCGAGCCGCATCGCGCGGCGGCGGAAATCCTCCGGGTGCTCCGGCCCGGGGGTGCGCTGTTTTTGCACACCGCTTTTCTGCAGGCGCTCCACGAAGCGCCGCATCATTACTACAACGCGACCGAGTCCGGCGTGCGCGCGTGGTTCGCCGAATTCGAGATCGAGCAGTGCGAGGTGAGCGGAAACTTCGGCCCCGGGGTGATGCTCGGCTTTCTCAGCGCCACGCTGTTGGAAACGCTCCGGCAGAGCGAGGTCCCGGTCGCAGACCAGCTCGCGATCGCGCATACACCGCTGGGCGACTGGGCGGATTTTTGGAACCGGCGCGGCACGCCTCCAGCGGGCTTTGCGGCGCTGCAATCGCTGCCGCAGGAACTACAGGCGCGCGTCGCCGCGGGCTTCGAATTGCGCGCGCGCAAACCCTCCGTCACCGCGTGAAACTCTCGCGGCTCTGGAAAGGCGACGCGAAGGCGGAGAGACGCCAGCGCGCAAAGATAAAAAAGGACTTCGCCTGGTGGATCGATCATCCGGCCGATCTCACTCAACCGGTTGGCACACTTTTTCTCGTCGGCTGGTGTGCCGCGCGCGGCACAAAAAAAGTGTGCGGGATCCGCGGGCGAATCGACCGGCGGAAATTTGCCGGCAATTACGGCATCGCGCGACCCGACGTCGCGGCAACGCGCGGACCGGAGGCGGCCCGCTGCGGTTTTGCGCTCGCGGTGCCGCTCCCGCGCGGGAAGTCCTGCCTGGTGATCGAGGCGCAGGACGACGCCGGCGCGTGGCACGAAATCACCCGGGCAGAAGTATGCGGCGCGCCTAACGAAAAGACGGAGCCACCGCAGGACGCGAAATATTTTATCGCCAATCCGGGAGCGAATCCGCGGATCGAATTCTGGCTCGATCGCCCTTCGGTCTGGACGAAAAAAATCCGCTACCTGCGGCTCGCCGGGTGGTGCCTCGCGACCGGCGGACCGGAAGTCACCGCGGTCCGCGCGCGCGTGCGGAGTCGGGAATTTTCCGCGCGCTTCGGCACCGTCCGGCCCGACATCGCGCTCCTCTTCGACAACCGGCCCGGCGCCTTGCGCAGCGGGTTTACGGCAGACGTCGTGGTCCCGCCCGGCCGCTCCCAACTGGTGTTGGAAGCGCGCAGCGGCGAGGGACCGTGGGAGGTTTTTTTCCGGCACGGGATTCGCGGGCCGCTCTTTCGCGAAGAGTTCGACGAAGGACGCGAAGCGGTCGGCGATTACCATTTTTGGATTCGACGCTACGACCGGCTCGCGCGCGCAGATCGCCGGCTGATCGCGGAACAGATCGCGCGCTTCGAGCATTCACCGCTCTTTTCCATCCTGCTCCCGGTTTACAATTCGCACCCGCCATGGCTCCGTCGCGCGGTCCGCTCGGTCCAGGCGCAGCTCTATCCGCATTGGGAACTTTGCATCGCGGACGACGCCTCGACCGATCCGAAAATCTGGCCGCTGCTCGAGAAACTCGCGCGGCGAGATCCGCGGATTCGGATCGTGCGCCGGGCGGAGAACGGACACATTTCCGCCGCGTCGAACGACGCGCTCTCGCTTGCGCGCGGCGAGTTCGTCGCGCTGCTTGATCACGACGACGAACTCGCGCCGACCGCGCTTTATTACGTCGCGCTCGCGCTCCAAAAAAATCCGGCGCTGCAGGTGATCTACAGCGACGAAGACAAGCTCGATCGCCAGAGCCGCCGCTCCGATCCCTATTTCAAATCGGATTGGAATCCGCAGCTTTTCCTCGGGCAGAACTTCATTTCGCACCTCGGCGTTTATCGGACCGAACTCGTTAGGCGAGTGGGCGGTTTTCGCGTCGGCTTGGAGGGGTCGCAGGATTACGATCTCACCCTTCGTTGCGTCGAGCAGATCGAGCCGGCGCAGATTCAGCACCTCCCGCGGGTGCTTTACCACTGGCGCACGACCGACCAGAGCACGGCGAGCTACGCGACGGCCAAGCCGTATGCGCAGGACGCCGCCTTGCGCGCGGTGCAGGAACATCTCGATCGGACCGGCGTTGCGGGCACGGTCGAGCCGCACTACGGCGCCTATCAGCGGGTTCGCTACGCTTTGCCTAACGAGCACCCGCTGGTTTCAATCCTGATCCCGACCCGCGATCGCGCCGGGCTGCTGCGCACCTGTCTCGAGAGCATTTTCGCCAGGACGGACTACCAGCCGTACGAAGTGCTCGTGCTCGATAACGAAAGCCGCGAGCCGGACGCGCTCGAGTATTTAGACTCGTTAGGCAACGACGCTCGCGTGCAGGTGCACCGGTTGGCAGGACCGTTCAACTACAGCCGGCTGAACAACCGTGGCGTCGCGTTCGCCCGCGGATCGCTGGTGCTCTTGTTGAACAACGACATCGAAACTCGAGACGCCGGCTGGCTGAGCGAAATGGTCAGTCTGGTCACGCAACCGGGCGTCGGCCTGGTCGGCGCGCGGCTCTGGTATCCGGACGGTCCGATGCAGCACGGTGGGGTCATCCTCGGCGCCGGCGGGATTGCGGGGCACGCCCACGCCGGGTTGCGCTACGAACACGGCTACTTCGCGCGGGCGCATCTCACCCAAAATTTTTCCGCGGTCACGGCGGCCTGCGCGCTCGTGAGGCGCGACCTTTATCTCGAGCTCGGCGGGCTGGATGAGGTGAACTCGGCGGTCGCCTTTAATGACATCGATTTCTGCCTCCGCCTGCGCGACGCCGGCTGGCAAATCGTCTGGACGCCGCACGCCGAGCTGACCCATCATGAATCGGCCAGCCGCGGCTTCGACGACACGAGCGCGAAGCAGGTGCGCTTCCTTGCCGAGATCGATTTCATGAACGCGAAATGGGGGGAAACGCTCCAGCGGGATCCGTTTTACAATCCCAACTTGTCGTTAGGCGAAGATCTTTTTACGCTCGCCTTCCCGCCGCGCCTGACGAAGCCGTGGAAATCATGAACGGCGCCGCGGAAGAATTCGCCTACCGGCTGGACCAGCCGATTCCGCCACGGCTCTTCGGCGCGGAATTGCAGATCACCGGCTGGCTCCTCCATCGTGGGGGCGAGCCGATCCACGGCATCCGCGCGCTGGTCAAACGATCGTGGCACCGGCCGCGGGTGATCAAGGCGCGGCGGAAACGGACCCGGACCGATGCCGAGGCGGCTTTTCCGGATTTGCCGCGCGCGCGCACCAGCGGCTTTTTTCTCGAGCTCCAATTTTCGTTAGGCCGGCAACGGGTGCAATTGCAGGTGCAGGATGACGCGCGGGTCTGGCGCACCTTCCACGCCGCGACCGTCCAGGCGTGGCCTTTGCAAGGCCTCGCCCGCATCGGTTTCCCGCGGGTGCGCGAGCAGGCGCTCGCCGCGCTGGCGCGCTCGTGGACGCCGAAGCGATCGGCGGTGAACGCTGCCAGGCCAGCTCTGCCCGCGCCGCGTGCGATCACGCAGGTCGATCTTTTCGCGACCACGAAATCGAACCTCTTCATTCTCGAAATCGGCGAACTGATCGCGGCCGGCTTTCGCGAACTCGGTTACGTGGCGCGGCTCCGGCTCGATCAACCACCGGAGAAAAATCCGCCTCACGATCACCTCCAGATCGTGGTCACACCGCACGAGTTTTTTAATCTCTACCTGACCGAACATTTCTCCCGGGAAGAGGCGCGCGCCTTTTGCGCCCACGCCATCCTCCTCGGCACGGAGCAACCGGAGACCCGCTGGTTCCAGAGCAACCTGCCATGGGCGCCTTTTGCCGCGAGCATGGCGGACATTCATCCGCTCGGGGTGCTCGCATATGCCGCGCGGAGCGTGCGCTGCCATCACTTGCCGCTCGGGTATCACCCGATGCTCCGCGGCGGCGAGCTGAAGGCGCCTAACGAACGGACGACCGAGATCACTTTTCTCGGCTCGCTCACGGAACGGCGCGAAGAGTTTTTCGCGGCGCACGCGCCTTTCTTTTCCGAGCGCCGGGCGCACCTGCGCTTCGTGCCGCTGCATTACGCAAAAACGGAAGCGACCCGCAGCTACCTCAGCGCCGACCGGCGCAACGCGCTCCTCGCGGACACGAAGATTCTGCTCAACGTCCATTACTCGGAGCAGCGCTATTTCGAGTGGCACCGGATGCTCGTCGGGCTGGCGAACGGGTGCTGCATCATCACCGAGCCGTGCGAGGGCTATGGTCCGCTCGTGCCGGGCGAGCATTTCGTCATGGTCGAATCGGAGAACCTGATCGCGGCCTGCGAATTTTATCTGCGCCATCCGAACGAGGGCGCGCGCATCGCACGCCAGGGGCGCGAGTTTGTGGAAAACCGGCTCCGCCAGGCGCAGATGTGCGCGCAATTTTTGCGCGAATGCGGCGGGGCTGGCGGCGAGTCGCCTACGGACGCGCGGGGCAAGCCGCTCCCGCGCGAGCTGAGCGTTAACTTGAAAAAGCAACGCCGCCGCGCCTTCCGCGAGGCGGCGGCGGCGGACTTTCGGGATCTCGTTAGGCGAAAAGCCGCACCGATGCCGCTGCCAGCGGATCTGCCGCCAGCCGCCCAACGGATCGAGGCGATCGAAAAGCGGGCGGGCTTTCGCCGCCTTTTTCTCGAGCAAGAGCGTCTCCGAGCGACCGGGGAAAATGTCTGGACGCTGCACGAGACAACGGCGGGGACGCGGCCGGTCATCTGCGTCGTGGTCACCCTTTTCAACTACGCGCGGTTTATCGGCGAATGCATCGGGAGCATCGAGCGGGCGGCGGCAGAACTGGCGCAACCGATCGAGATCCTGATCGTGGACGATGCTTCGACCGACGATTCGCTCGCGCAGGCCACCCTTGCTCAGGAGCGGTCGCCCCTGCCGGTGCGGATTGTGGCGAAGCGTTTCAACACCGGCCTGGCCGATGCGCGCAATGTCGGCATCAGGCTCGCGCAGGCGCCTTTGGTCTTCATGATGGACGCGGACAACCTCGTTTACCGAGCGGCTCTGCGGGAGCTTTACGATGCCATTTCCGCCGGTGAGTGCGCGGCTGCCTACAGCATGCTATGCCGGTTTCGCGGCACACCGGCGACGCGCCTCGGGCTGCTCTCGTCTTACGATTGGGACGCGCAGATTCTCGTGCAGCACCCTTACGTCGATGCGATGGCTCTTTTTCGGCGCGATGCGCTCCTCGAGCTTGGCGGCTACGACAATGAACTTAATCAAATTGGCTGGTTTGGCTGGGAGGACTACGACATGTGGCTCCGCTTCGCGCAGCGCGGGTGGAAGGTGGCTTTCGTGCCCAACATCCTTGGCCTCTACCGCAAGCACGAGACCTCGATGATTAAAACAACCAACCTCTTCGAGGCGGATCTGGTGCAGTATTTCATTGCGCGCTATGGAAATTTGCTCGAGCGCTTCGAGCCGCAGGCGACCGTTTTTGGGGTCGAGCGGGAACGGATTTGGCCGGAGAACATTATGCTGGCGATCAGCCAGTCGAAGTTGCGGGGGAAATTTGGAAATGACTCGTGATCGCCCGGAGAATTTACGACCCGTCGTCGGTATTCGGTTTGTGGCCCCAGACCGAGATCAGCTCGGCCCCGGCGTGACTCGCGATCGCTTCGAACCCCGCTCGCTTTAAATACTCCTGCAACTCCTGCGGCGTCGAGCAGACTGTGATGTGGTCGGGGCGCTGCGCGAGCGGGAAGCGGCGATGCGTCTCGAAGATCGCCCAGCCGCCGTCGCTGCAAAGATCGACATTATCGACGTAGAGTTTGCCGCCGGGACGCAGGACGCGCAACGCCTCCTCCACATAGGCGTAACGATCCCAGCCCTCGAGATGCATGAAGACGACCGTACAATAAACGACGTCGATCGAGGAATCGGCGATCGGACTCAGATCGTTGCCCGGCAGTTCAACGAACTCGACGTTCGGAAAATCGCGCAGCCGCTCGGCCGCGTGCGCGAGCATGTGGGGAGAAACATCGCTCCCGATCCAGCGCCGGCACCGCCCCGCCAGGCATTGCCCGACCCGCCCGATGCCGCAGCCGATTTCCAGGACCACGTCGGTCGGTTTGATCCCGACATTCTTGAGCAGAAACTCGCTCGTGCCGACGCCGCTCGTCTCGATCGTGGCCTCATCCTCGGTCCCGCTGACGTGCATCTTTGCACTCGAAAGCGTTTCCGAGAGCGCCGTCCACGTCCCCTTGTAATCTGAACGCATTGTTTGGTCGCAACGCCTCTTCCTTCTGAATTGAAATGAGGCTGTGCGTGATAGTATGGTCTCCGGCGCACAGCCGCAATCAGCGGCCGTAACGTCCAATGACCTCGGTCTGATCCCTCTCCGGAGAACAAGAAAAAATGACTAGCCTGACGGAAATCGACCTCACCGCGGAATTTGCAAAGTTAGCGCCGTGGATCTTTCAGTTCCGCATCGGCGATGCCAGCTATGGGGGCGGCATAGGAGCGGAGAGCGACGCGCGGATCGACCATTTTTTTCACTTTGCGCCTGATGTCGCTACCATTTTGGAGACGGGCTCGCTGGAGGGCGCGCAGACGTTTCTTTTGGCGCGCCACCCGGGGGTCCGCAGGGTCTTGGCGATCGAGGGTCGCGAAGCAAATCTGCGCAAGGCACGTTTCGTTCAGGAACTTCTGGGAGTGGAGAACGCCGAATTCGTGCAGGGAAATCTGGAAGAGGCTGACCTTTCTGTGTTCGGGAAGTTCGACGCGGTTTTTTGCTGCGGTCTCCTCTATCACCTGCCGAAGCCGTGGGAATTCCTCAAGCGATTGCCTGCGTTGGCGCCGATCCTTTACCTCTGGACTGCCTATGCCAGCGACAAGGAAGCGATCGTGCTGCCCAACGGCATGCGAGGTAAAATCCATAGCGAGGGAGGACCCGACGAACCGCTGAGCGGGCTTTCGCCCACCGCCACCTGGCTGACGTTGGATTGCTTGTTAGGCTGTCTTTCTGCTTCGGGTTACCAACACGTCGAGGTCATTCAGGATGATCCGAACCATGTGAATGGCTGCATGGTGACGATCGGAGCCCGCCTGGGTCGGGTTCCGGAGGCGGAGTCCTAAGCCCAGAACTCGAGGTCCTCTTCAATGCAGTGGTTCTTTGCGCTCACCGAAGATTCGACGGCGTTTCGCGAGTACGCCGAGATGCTCAAGGTCGCGGTCCATACTGCGCGCAAACATACTTCGCTCGTCCCGCATCTGATCTACGACGGTCGCGAGAACGATTTCACGGCCTGGCTGCGGCGACACGGGGTGCAGATCGTCCCTCATCGCAGCCGATTTCGTGACGCGCTGGGGGAGCTGGGTCGGGAAAAGGGAAATTTGCATTTTGAGGCAGCGCTCGCCGGCGCTTTTTCCCGGGTGGAACTGCCCGAGATCGTGGCGCGCCTCGGCGACGCCGAGCGGGTCCTCTACACCGATTGTGACGTCATTTTCACGTCCGAGGTCGTGCCGGAATTGGTGGCGAACCCGTGCGAGTATTTCGCAGTCGCGCCGGAAAGCGTGCGCGACGATTACGTTAATATGAACACGGGCGTGATGCTCATGAACATCCCGCGCCTGCGCGAAGGTCTGCCGGAATTCCTGCAATACATCGGGCAAAATCTGGCCGAGCTGGAAAAGGAATCGTGGGACGAGGCCGCCTATCGCTGGTTTTACCGCGATGCCAATGGTCCGCTCTGGGACAAACTGCGCCCCGAACTAAACTGGAAGCCCTACTGGGGCGACAACCCGGGGGCGAAGATCATTCATCTGCACGGCCCGAAGCCCTACCAGCGAGACCACATCGAATCCACCTGGCCCGAATTGAAGCCCTACACGGGCGGTGCCTATCGCGTGGTGATGGAACGGTGGTCCGAGCTGCTGCGGGAAGCTCGTTAGGCGTGAGGCGGCCGACTTGCCGCCCCGAGTTATTTATCCGCGACCGCGAAGAGGTGCACGTAGACCGCAACGCCTTCCCGCGTTCTCAAGGGATGTTCGCCATAGGGAAACACTTCCACGTGGCGGAACCATCTTGCGAGCACGGCGCCCAAGCTGGCGCGAGTGAAGAAGTTTTTATGGTCGGCTTCCAGCATGTGCCATGGCACCACCCCCCATCCGTGCAGGTAGGGAAGCACTTCTATATTGGGAACTGAGAAAAGGGCGCGGCCCCGTGTCATCCGCGCGATTTCCCTGACAAAAGTGTCCGGCGCTTCCACATGCTCCAGCACCTCGATGCAGGTGGCGCTCTCCCATTCTCCATCACCGCAGGGCAGGGTGCGCGATTCGAGATCCACTCGACGAAAGGGCAGTTGGCGCCGCTCCAGGATCGCGCAACAATCCGGATTGGTATCGAGGCCGAGCCAGTTGTGGCCGGCGGCGATCAGCCTCGGCCCGTAAGCTCCCGCACCACAGCCGACATCGACCACGGAAGCGCCGGCGGGCAAATAGGCCTCGATCAAATTGGCCGCATCCTCGGACGGATTCTCTACCGGCGGTCCGGAGCCGTAGATATTTTCCCGGTGGAGCAAGGTCTTGTTCCCCGGGTCGACAACTTCACCGTGCGGGCGCTCGCGCAGCAGAGCTGGCACCAGCCGCACTGTCTGCTCCGCCAAGGTTTGGGGACGCTCACCATTCCACGTCGCAAGGACGCGTAAGATTGCTTCGCGCGGCTCTGTCGCCGGCTGTGGAATTCTGCCCAGCATTCTGAAACCGGTCCGCACTCCGTCGGAGAAACCGAACCTGGCCGAGATATCGGGACGATAGGAAAGGATTTGTGTTTCCGCGAAGTAGGAATCATCGAGAAATGCCTGGACTCGGCAGGATACCTGGTCGCGTCCCGGAGCGTGGACCCAACCGGAAAGAGAAATAACCTGGTCAAAAACGCTCTCGCTCGCCGCAGGCCAGTCGAGTCCCGCCTGAAAAGTAGGAGTCGCCGTCGTCGCCGCAAAATTCTGATCGGGCATAAGAGTGGCACATGGGTGGTGCCCTCGGAGGACGTTAGTGCAAAAATTTGACCGCGCGAATCACTGGCCGCCGCTGCTCGCCGTGCCGTTTCCGGCTTGCTCGCGGCTCGCACGCCAACTGAGAAAGGTCCCATGCGCGATAGGGTCACGACGTTAGCCTCGCGCCATGGTCTGGGCTGGCGATTCCTGTCCTTGGTCCAGGCTGCGCTGCTTTCGCCGCACCCTTTGGGATGCCTGGTAAGGTCGCTCATTTTTGATGCGCCTGTCACGTCAGTTCTCGCGGCGACATGCTTCCTCGCCACTCAATCTCCACCCGACCGTATCTCCTTCCTCGGTCGAGACCGATTGGTAATTCTGCTTCCATAGAAAATGGCGCGCACTCTCCCGATCCTCCGGGCATAGGTGCTGGTGCTCATAGAGGATAAGTTTCGGCTGTAGCCGCGCGAGGTCGAACTGGCGCAAGACTCGCCAGTCCCATCCCTCGGTATCGATGACCAGAAGATCGAGCGACGTGATGGCATACCGGTCCAGCAAGGTCGCGACGGTCAGGGAGGGAACCTCCTCGCTTACGATCTTGCTTTCGCCTTTTCCGAACTGGCCGGCGTTGGTTTGCAGGAGCGCGAGGTCGAGGGAAGGAATTTGTTCAAGCCAAAGCGTATCGTTAGGCGCCGTTTCCAACCGATGGATCACGGTCGTGCCATCCTTCTCCCCGATCGCAGCGCGTTCCAGTCGAAGCGCAGGGTCGTGACCGTAGCGTTCGGACAATTTGTCGAACAAGTGCCCGACGGGTTCAACCAGCACTCCCCGCCAATGAGTGTCCGGCCGCATCACGAGATGATTTAACGGATCGCCCGTGAAGCCGTCGTTGGCGCCGATTTGGAGGAAAACCGCGTCCGGAACCGAGGTCGCGAAATCCGCCAAGAGCGCATCGGTATGGCGGCGCTGGAAAAGACCGCCGCGGAACTGTCGGGCAATGAGGTGACGGCGGAGGGTGTAACCAAACCGTTGTGACGAAGTCTTCGCCAGCCGTTCGCGGAGTCGCAACCAGAAGAGTTGCAGCGTGACGGCGGGTCGCCGGAGCAAGGCCGGCTGCGGCAGAACCTCCGGCACCGGATGTTGCACCTCCAAAGTCTGATCCTCCAACTGCACGGCAATTCGCAGACCGGCGGGACCGAGATCTCGCTCGGCGCACTTGCCGGAGAAGCCAATGGCGATGCGATCGGGAAAAACGCGCTCTACGTCGGGGCGGGAGCAGATCGTTAGGTGGGCCGGCCCGACCGCAGGTAGCCAGACAGCGGTGATCGGTCGATCCGCCGCCACCCAGCCATCGAATTCAAAATCGGAGTGCTTGATTCGATCGCCCTTGGGATCAAGGTGCACGCGAACGCCCCCGTGTTCGATCATGGCTGAGTCCTACTGTCCTTAAGCCGAGGAGGAACCGCCAGCGCGAAGTCTGGAGTGACGAGGGTCAGATTGGGATTGTAGCAGGGGTCACGATCGAGTTTGGAAGGCCAGCGCTGCTTCAAATACTTCCCTTCCGCGGGAGATTGCGACTCCTCTCGCATCCCCGAGCCCCCAAAAACGAGATTGGCGTACGGCGTCCAGACCACTTGCCAGCGGTCCTCTAGCGCTCGCAGGCAAAAATCGATGTCGAAGAAGTGCTTTGGCAGATTGGTTTCGTCGAAGCCGCCTAATTTTAGAAAAACATCTTTCCGAACCATCAGGCAGGCGCCGGACACGGCAGTATAATTCTGCTGCAGCCAAGCGCGATTGAAGTAGCCGGGATGTCCGCGCGGCACGCCGCGAAAAGCGGGGGCGGCGATTCCGCCGACCCCGAGAATGAGGCCGCCATCTTCCAAGGTTCCAGCCGGCGACCACAAGCGAGCCCCGACGATTCCCACCTCGGGCCTAACGATATGACTGAGCATCTCGCTGAGCCAACCTGCTTCCGCCGACTGGATCTCGCCGTCTAAAAAAAGGAGCACGTCTCCTTGCGCCCGTTTCGCGGCCTCGTTCGCGCTTCGGGCGTCAGGTTTGGCCGAAATAATTTCTGGTTTTAGGCCATCCGCACCGTCCTGCGGCCACCCGGTATTCTGCGACGCGGTCACGACCGTGATCGAGGGAAGTGGACTTGGGGTCTGGTAGATAATCCGATGCGATTCCGCATTCTCCGGGCAAGGTTCCGCGCGGGCCGCGACCCCGCGCTCGCGCAAATAGCTGTTCAACGCGCGGCGCGCGGCGTGTCGAGCGTAAGGTTTGGCGTCGGGTTGGTCGGCCAGGCTGCCTTCAACCATCCGCCAGCGATAGAGAAGGCGCGGTATATGCCGGATCTGAGAAGGACGCAGCCGGGCGACGCACCGCAGGGCGAGGTCGAAATCCTGGGAACCTTCAAAGCCCTCACGAAAACCGCCGACTGAGCGCAGCAGGTCCGTGCGATAAACTCCCAGATGGTTGAGATAGTTCTGCGCGAGGAAAAGCTCCGGGTTCCAGTCGGGTTTGAAAAACGGGTTGGAACGCTGGCCTAACGAATCAAGGAAGTCCTCGTCGGTGTAGATGATGCCGGCATCGGGCCAGCGTCCGATCGAGTAAACAACTTCGGCGAGCGCGTCTTCCGCCAGAGCGTCGTCCTGATCGAGCAGGGCGCACCACTCGCCGCTCGCCTGGGTGAGGGCGGAGTTGGAACAGGCCGAGATGTGGCCGTTCTCCGGACGAAAGAGCAGTTTGATTCTCGGGTCGGCCGCAGCCGTTTGCTCGAGAAAAGCTTTTAGCTGCGGGTCGTGTGAAGCGTCGTCGGCGATACAGAGCTCCCAGTGATCATAAATCTGTCCTTTCACCGAATTGATGGCCGCTTTCAGGAAATTGAGATGGGGCCGATAAACCGGCAGGAGCAAAGAGATCAACGGGCGCACGGCTAACGAGTCTAACTCGGCGCAAATGGCCGAGCGATGGGCGGGAGTCAGCGTGTCGTAACGCTCCAGCCATTGCTTGTAATTGACTGGGGGGAGGGCCGCGCGGACGAGGCTGATTGTTTCCTGGATCACGCCGGCAAAAGCTTCTCCAAAGACATCCAGCTTGAACTGCTCCAGAAAGGTTCGTCTAGCCTCTCTCGCGAGCGTCTCGACTAGGTCAGGCTCCAGAATCAGGCGCGCGATTGCGCGCGCCAGGGCGGCTGGGTTGTCCCTCGGAACCAGCAACGCGTTCTTTTGATCTTCCAGCCATTCCTTCACCCCTCCTACTTCCGTGCAAATGATCGCCTTCCGGAGACTCATTGCTTCCAGGAGCGTGATCGGCATGCTCTCATCGCGGGAAGGGCAAACGAATACGGCGGCCTGATTCGTCAGGGCGAGCGCACTTTGGTGGGCGAGAGCCCCGAGTAATTGCAGATTGTCGAGCGATTGGCTCTTGCTCTGGAGTTCATCGTAAAAGGGCGTGTCCAGAATTCGACCCGCCATTTGAAACAAGGCTCCTTCGCGCAGTCTAGGATCGAGCAGCCGAATGGCTTCCAGAAAAACGTCCTGCCCTTTCCGCGGTTCGTAACTCCCGATCGTGACAAAGCTGAGCGGAACTTCGGCCGCCGGCGCGGGCGCTTTTGCGACGACTTCGGGATAACCGTGCGGCACAACGTGGACCGGACTTTGGGTGAACGGCTGATAGATTTCCGCGGTGGCTCGGGTTGGGGTTACCAGGGCGTTGGCGAGTCGAATGAGTCGGCGCAGACCTGGGTTGTGCGTCATGAATTCGAGCCCAAGCTGCGTCTCGTGCAGATACCAAATGACGGGCACTCGCTCGAGATAGGCGGCCTCAACCACGCTATAGGACGCGATCGTGTTGGCCACGACCGCATCACATCGTCGAAGCAATTCCCGCAGCTCTGGGGAAGTTGAATTCGTTAGGACGTCGGGAATGAAAATCGGCTCAATTCGGTAGGCGCGGAAGTGGTCTGCTCCGGGGCCATCTGCCGGCGCCACGACCGAGGGTTGCCAGCCGTGCGCTTTCAACCAGCCGACAAGATGAGAGAGCAGAATGGGAGCGCCACTCAGGTTCATTTCGTGCGAAAAGAAGAGCACCTGTCGCCTGTCGGGGGACGGGAGTTGGGGTTCGTTTTTTAGTGCTGCCTCCACCGCGGGGCCAGTCCGTTGGCCAGCGGCAGCCTGGCGACGCCATCCCAGCCAGGCAAGAGGATGCCGCTTCATCGCCGAACCGATGCCCAACGCCCGCCCGTCGGTTTCCTTGCCGTTTTGTATCGCGCTCTCACCAGCGCAACCTATCGGCTCATCCTCGTCGCCCGGTCAATCAGAGCGGTGAAACGCTCCCCCAATCGATCGAGAGAAAAGTTTTGGTCGAACAACCTTTGTGCCTTCGCCCCTAACGCTTCTCTGAGTTTTGGCTTTTCGATGCATCGTGCCAGAGCCCGCGAAAGTGCAACCGGATCTTCGGCCGGAACCATGAGCGCGGTCTTGTCGTCCGAGAGCCATTCTCCGATGCCTCCTACATCGGGAGCAACGATCGCCTTACCGAGGCTCATCGCCTCCAGGATAGCCACCGGCATGGTCTCATCGCGCGAGGCACAGACCAGCACATCGCAAGCGCCGACGGCGGCGAGGGCTTGATCGTGCTCCAGTCTGGGGAGCAACTCGACGCTGGGCAAAGCGGCCGCGTCGCGGGCGACCTCCTCAAAAAATTGGGGATCCAAGGTGCGGCCAGCGAGGCGAAACACCGCCTGCTCTTGCCGCGCCACAGGCAAGCATCGGATCGCGCCCAGGAACACATCCTGTCCCTTGCGGTGTTCATAGCTCCCGAGGAGCAGGAAATTACATTTTGCCCGATCTGTTTTCTTCTTTGGCGGAACCGCCATTTTGGCCGCTGGAATCCCATACGGCACGACCTCGATTGGACGTTTGGTCAGAGAGCGATAGAGCGCAGCGGTCCGCTCCGTCGGCATCACCAGCAGATCTGCCAGCGCCAGGGTCGGCTCGATCTGCGGCACCTGTCGCAGCAATTGATGGGCGACGAGGCTCTCGTGGATATACCAGATGGTTGGGATCTTCTCATTCCTTGCGGCTTGCACGGCGGACCACATCACCAGGGTGTTGGCAATCACGACATCGAAATGTCGACAGAGGCGACCGAGGGCTTCGAGATCAGGGACCTGCGACAAATCCAGGACTGGAAAGACCTCGATACCTGCTCGTTCAAGTTCGGTCGTTATTGGGCCAGCTTCCGGTCGCGATAAATCAGGCACGGCCGCCGCCACTTCCCAGCCTGATCCGTGGAGCCATCGGATCAAATGCCAGAGTTGAATTGGAGCACCGCTCCAAGTCGTTTCGTGGAAAAAAAAGAGGGTCCGCGGGCGCTGCGTCTGGAAAAGCCTCATTGATTTCACGCAACAGACACGACCATTAAGAAGCTAGCGCGGACGCGGCAGAAGGATAATCCGCGTAGCGAGTTGGGAAACAAGCTACCCATGGGGGCATTCACATTTGGCTGAGCCGGGATTTGCTCTAGCTTCCAACAGTCCGTGGAAAGGGCTTTCTTGTGCTCAAAGAAAAGAAAATTGTGGTCGTAATGCCTGCTTACAATGCGGCGCACACCCTGAACCGTACGTATGATGAAATTGTCGCGCAGGAGATCGTCGATGAAATCATCATCGTTGACGACGCTAGCCAAGATGAAACGGTGCAAGTTGCCCGCCGGCTTACGGGCGCTCGGCTGGAGATTCATCCACAAAACCGCGGCTATGGTGCGAACCAGAAAACCTGCTATCGCCTCGCGTTGGACAGCGGTGCGGACATTATAATCATGATTCATCCGGACTACCAATATACTCCGAGATTAATTCCGGCGATGGCATCGCTCATTGCAAGCGAGTTATATCCTTGCGTCCTCGGCTCGCGCATCTTGGGTGGGGGCGCGCTGCGCGGAGGCATGCCGATCTGGAAGTACTTAGCCAATAGGATGCTCACGTTGTTTGAGAACATTCTATTCAGAGCGAAACTGTCTGAGTATCACACAGGATATCGCGCGTTTGCGCGCGAACTGCTGGAACGGCTCCCGTTCGTTCATAACTCCGATAATTTCACCTTCGACAACGAGATACTCGCGCAGGTGCTCTGGTATGGTTATTCGATCGGAGAGATTACCTGCCCGACAAGATATTTTGCGGAAGCGTCGTCCATCAATTTTTGGACCTCGGTGCGCTACGGATTCGGCTGTGTCGCGACGGCGCTGCGATTTCGAGCGGCACGGTGGGTTGGGCGCGGCCGCTTGTTTCCTGCTTTAGATTCGTAGCTTAAAAGTTCTATCGCCTTGTCTTTTTGAATCCTAGAAGACTGTTCAAGACTCACAGCAAATCGGCATGAGCGAAGCGGTATCTCCCCCTTTGCTCCACTTCGACGTGCGCCATCGGAGCCTTGTCTTCGTGCTGGTGGGCCTCTTCGTCGTCTGCCTCGGGCTGGGCCTGAACGGCTTTTCGCTGCCGGAATGGCACGAACAACTTGATGGCTCCCCGCCTAACGAGGTCCTGATCGGTCGGCCGCGCATCATTCGGATGGACGACTGGGCAGCGGCCTTATGCACCATCCTCGCCCAGCGGGAGCACGACCCGGCCTTTCCCGTTTTCAATGAAAACATTGGGCTGGGCGCGAACATGGTCGTGAACCCGATCAAGACGCCCGTGCTCCATTATGTGACGCTCTTCCGGCCCCATCTGTGGGGTTATTTTTTCGGGAGAGATCTGGGCCTTGCCTGGCATTGGTGGACGCTGCTGCTGGGATTGTTCTACAGCTATTTCCTCTGTTTCTGGCTGGTCAGCGGCGGCCGTTTTTTCGTCGCCATCTCGGGCGCGCTTCTCATTGCCTGCTCGCCTTTCTTTCAGTTCAAGAGTTTGGAGTACGCGGAGATCGCGATCTTTGCCGCGCTCCTTTTTGTCACTCTCATCCAGATTCTCTTCACGACCTCGCGCCGACAGCAAATGATCGGCGGACTGCTTTTCGCTTGGAGCGCGGGCGGTCTCGCCCTCAATTTTTATCCGGCCTCGCAGATTTCCCTCGGTTATCTGCTCATCTTTCTCACTGTCGGTTTCCTGCTCCGTCACCGCGCGACGTTGCGGGCGCAGAACCAATGGAAGCACCGCCTTGTTTGCCTGGTCGGCGGCGCGGGGCTCGCGGCTCTCGCCGTCGGGGTGTTCGTCGTGCAGGGGTGGCCGATTCTGCAAATCCTCAACCAGACGGTGTTTCCGGGGCAGCGTTTCGTGACCGGGGGTGATTATCCCGCCTGGCGGATCTTCGCGAACGACTTCTTTTTGCAGTTCTTTCTCCGGGACAATCTGCCCGGAACAAACATCAGTGAGTACGGCTCGTTTCTCTTTTTCTTTCCCATCCTTGCAGGGTGGGCGGCCTATCGAATGTGGCAGGAGCGAGAGGTGGATTTCCTGATCGTAAGCCTGCTCCTCATTTGTTTTGGCCTAACGACATTCGCGATTGTCGGTTTTTCGCCGTGGCTCAGCGGGATCACGTTCATGAGCAAGGTGCCACCAAATCGCAGCATGGTAGCGCTAGGGGTGGCTAATGCCGCGCTCCTCTGCGCGAGCGCGGGGTCGCGGCAGACGCGCAAACGAGCTGATCCCGCGCTTTTGCTTTTTGTCGGTTGTTGGACGGTGTTCCTCCTCGCTATGGCAAGGACGATTGCGGCAAACGACACGGACCTGACCTTCGCTCAGTTGGTCGTGCCCGCAGTCGCTCTTGGTTTTCTACCCTTCGGGTTGCTCCAGGAACGGTTAAAAGAAGGAAGCATCTTTCTGCTTGCCTTGATCTCGATCGGCGCCTCCTGCTGGTTCAACCCGGTCGTGCACGGCGGCACCGCCTATCTTTACCGAAACCCGCTTGCCAGCCGAATGCGTGCCCTTTCGGCGCACGATCCCCGTGCCCGCTGGGCCACGTTTGGCAGCATGTTTCACCCGGATTATCCGCGCGCCCTTGGCCTGCCCGCGATCGATGGGACGGAGCCTTATCCGCAATTCCCATTCTGGGCGCGGCTCGATCCGGAGGGGCGCTATTTCAATGAGTATAACCGCTACGCCCATGTCTGGTTCACGGCCGCCAAGGGCGGGCTCCAGATCAAATCCACCTATCTCGATCAGATTACAGTGTCGCTCGCGCCGACTGACCCAATCCTGGATCGATTTGATGTCAGACTTTTTCTCGTCGTTTCACCGGAGGATCAGTTCTTTGATCGTCTGCCGCAGCTCGCGAAAGTTTTTAGCTGGGGTCGAATGCACATTTATCGCAAGCGCGGAGCCGAGACACCGTAAGCCGACGCTCTCCTGCCTCCTGCCTTTACGGTTTTAATCGGACTCGTCGTGCGCGGGTGTCGCCGCGGCGTCGCGGAGCGGGCGCGACAGATCGTCTTTCACGCGATCAAGGATCCCGTTGACGAAGCGACCGGAATCCGGACCGCCGAATTCCTTCGCGAGCTCGATCGCTTCGTTGATCGAAACCACCGGCGGGATGTCGTCGCGGTAAAACATCTCGTAAATCCCGAGCCGCAAGACGTTGCGATCGACCGCGGAGATACGGCGGAATTCGTAGTTCTCGCAGTAGCGCGTGATCCGCTCGTCGAGCTCCGGCAGGTGGAGGAGGACCCCTTCGATCAGCGGTTGGGCGAATTGCTGGACGCTGGTTTTCGCCGGGCAAAGCTCCCAGAATTCCGCGAGCGATTCCGGGCTGTCGCCGCCGTGGAGATCGCGCCAGAAATGATATTGCAGCGCCGAGCGGCGCGCGGAATGTCGCTTGCCCATGGCTACTTCCTCAGCTCCGAGAGCAGGTTTGCGATTTCGTAGGCCGAGCGCGCGGCTTCGGTCCCGCGGTTGATCTTGTCCTCGAGGCAACGGGCCCGCGCCTGCGCGTCGTTTTTCACGCTCTGCACCGCGTGAATCACCGGCACGCCATGCTCGAGCGCGATCTGCTGGAGCGATTGGGTTACAACGTCGCCGAGCAGGCGCGCGTGGTCGGTCTCGCCCTCGATGATGACGCCGAGGGCGATGATCGCGTCGACGTTTTTCTTGAGCGCGATTTCGCGGACGACGAGCGGGATTTCAAAAGCGCCGGGAACGAGGTGAAGGGTGACGTTGGCCAGCGGCGAGAGTACGCGCAGCTCGTCGGTGCAATGGGTGACGAGGCCCTGCACGTAGGTGGCGTTGAACTGGCTGGCGACGAGCGTGAACCCGCGTTTCACGCTCACGAGGCGCGGCCTTGGCGGTACGAATTGCGACATCGTCGGGCGAGTGGGCGGCTAGAGCAGGTGCCCCATCTTGAGTTTTTTGGTCTCGAGATATTTGACGTTGTGTTCGTTAGGCACGCTCCGGATTGGCACCTGTTCGACCATCTGGATGCCGTAGCCCTCGAGACCGATGACCTTCTTCGGGTTGTTGGTGAGGAAACGGAATTTGCGCACCCCGAGGTCGTGCAAAATCTGCGCGCCGATGCCGTAGTCGCGCAGGTCGCTGGCGAAGCCGAGTCGCGCGTTGGCTTCCACCGTGTCGAGGCCTTCCTCCTGGAGTTTGTAGGCGTGAATCTTGGCCGCGAGGCCGATGCCGCGGCCTTCCTGCCGCATGTAAACGAGCACCCCGCCCTGTTCGCTGATCTGCGTGAGCGCGGCGTGGAGCTGGTTTCCGCAATCGCAGCGGCGCGAACCGAAGACGTCGCCCGTCAGGCACTCGCTGTGCACGCGGACGAGGGTCGGTTTGGTTTTCGAAATCTTCCCTTTCACGAGCGCGAGATGATGGCTGCCGTCGACCGTGGAGCGATACATGTGCAGGTCGAAATCGCCGTAATCGGTCGGCAATTTCACCACCTGTTCGCGGACCACGAGTTTCTCGCGCACGCGGCGGTGGGCGATCAGGGCCTGGATCGTGCAGATGCGGAGTCGGTGTTTTCTCTTGAACACCATCAGCTCCGGCAACCGCGCCATCGTGCCGTCGTCGTGGAGGATTTCGCAGAGCACGCCGGCCGGTTGCAGGCCCGCCATCCGCGCGAGATCGATCGCCGCCTCGGTGTGACCCGCGCGCCGGAGCACGCCGCCCTCTTTGCCGCGGAGCGGGAAAATGTGACCGGGTTGCACAAGGTCTTCGGGCTTCGCTTTCGGGTCGGCGATCGTGCGGATCGTCGCCGCGCGATCGTGGGCGCTGATCCCGGTGGTGACGCCTTTGGCCGCGTCGACTGAGACGGTAAAATCGGTCCGATACATCTCGCGATTCTGCGCCACCATCCGCTGCAGCCCGAGCTGTTCGGCGCGTGCGGCGGTGACCGGCGCGCAGATGAGGCCGCGGCCATGCATGGTCATGAAATTGATCGCCTGCGGCGTCGCCTTTTCCGCGGCCATGATGAGATCGCCCTCGTTTTCGCGGTCGGCGTCGTCGGTCACGATGACCATTTTGCCGGCGGCAAGATCGCGGAGCACGTCGTCGATCGTATCGAATTGAAATGCTTCCGGCGCCTGGATGATCATCGGGCCGATAACATTGCCGTCGCGGCAGTGGGGGGCAACGGATTTTAAGCGGGCCACTGCCGCTGTCTCAGCGAAGAGGATTGCCTAACGAGAGATGTCCGCCTGGCTCAACATCTTGAAGCCTTCGCCGTGCAAAACCGACGCGGCACATTCCGTGTCGTCGACATGGAGCGCGAGGGCGGCGAGACCGTGCGGCCGGGTCAGGAGCGGATAGCTGAAATGCATGTTCACCTCAGCCATGAGGAGCGCCGCGAGCAACTCCGCCAGCTCGGTTGCGACCTCGGCCATTTCCACCACGAGCAGCTCGCAGACACTGAAGGCGACGTCGTGTTCGTGGAAGATATTCTCCACCGTCTCGGGATCACTCACCACGATCCGGGCGATCGCGGAATCGGTCTGCTCGGCGATGCTGAGCGCGACCACGTGGGTGTTGCGGGTGCTGAGGAGTTTCACGATGTCGAGCATCGCGCCGACTTTGTTCGGCAGGAAAACGGAAAACTGTTTCACCAAGGGGCCGTTGATTTGGGAAGTGGTCTCGGGAGTTTTGGAAGCCATAGAAAAACGCCGTGCGGCGAGCGGGCAATATGTCGGTGTCGCCACGGCGGTGGCAAATGAATACTTGCCGGACGCGCCTCGCAATCCCCCGGTCTCGACGTGGCCGTGAATTGGGAGGACAGATCAGACCATGCAGAAATACGTCGCCTTTCTTCGTGGGATTAATCTCGGCCGCCGGCGGCCGCCGATGAGCCAGTTGCGCGAGCTTTTCGAGGAGCTCGGTTTCGCCGAGGTCGCGACTTTTATCGCGAGCGGGAACGTCCTCTTCTCCAGTAAGTCCAGGGCCACCGGGCAACTCGAAGAAAAGATCGCGCAGCATCTCGAAAAGGCGCTCGGTTATCGCGTCGATACCTTTGTGCGCACGGCCGAGGAAGCGGTTGGTCTGAGCCGGGCGAAAGTTTTTCCCGACCAGGGAAAGGAGGGGATTACGGTCCACGTCGGTTTCCTCCACGAGAAACTTCCGGCCGCGACCGCGCGCCAGCTTTCGGAGGTAAAAACGAATGAGGATGAATTCCAGGTCGCTGGTCGCGAGTATTACTGGCTCTGTCGGGTCCGCTCGAACGAATCGAAAGTCTGGAGCGCGCCCGAAATGAAGGCGCTCAAGCTGCCCTCCTCTTCGATGCGAAACCTCACCAGCATCCGCAAGCTGGTGGCGAAACACCTTGCCTGACTTCGCGCAGTGGGCGACCGCAAACCGGTCGAGGCACGTTCCTCAAGTGATGAAATTTTCCAGCGCGTGGCGCATCCTTACGGTGGTTCTTCTCTCTGGTTGCGCGAGCAGTTCCACTCATCTCATGGGCCCGGCTCGGCCGCCCCTGCGGCCCGACCAGGTGCAGGTGTATCGGACACCGCCGCCGCATTATCAGCAGATCGCGCGGCTCGATGCCACGAGCGGTCCGCGCTTTTTTCATGGCAGCCAGCAGACCGACGCGGAAGCGATCGAGCGCCTGAAAAGCGAAGCCGCCAAAGTCGGCGCCAACGGCGTGCTGCTCACCCTGGTGGGCGATGAGCCGAGCGGGTCGCTCGGGATCGGCGTGGGTGGCGGCGGCTATTCGCGGAGCAGCGGGTTCAACGGCGAAGCCACCGGCGCCGCCCCTGTCGTGCAAACCAGCGCGCACGGCCTCGCGATTTACGTTTACGGACAGCGCTAGCGGCGACAGCACGGGTTTGGCGGTCGCGGCTTCTGCCGCTAACTTCGCCGCCTGATGTTTGGATTCGGGCGAGATCGGCGGCGGCAACTCCTCCGCCAAGAGCCGGTGCCGGAAAGCTGGCGCGAGATCATCGCGCGAAATGTCGCGTTCTTTGCGTGGCTCCCACCCGACGATCAGCAGGAGCTGCTCGGCCACGTGCAGGTTTTCCTGGCCGAAAAACTTTTTGAAGGCTGCGCCGGCCTCGAGGTGACCGAAGAAATGCGGGTCACGATTGCGACCCAGGCCTGCCTCCTCCTGCTCCATCGCAAGACCGATTATTTCCCGCGGCTCCTCACTATCCTGGTTTATCCCTCCGGTTACCTGGTCGAGGAAAACCGCCACGTCGGTGGACACATCTGGTCGGAAGGAGAGACCGGCCGGCTCGGCGAGACCGCGGGCGCGATGGGCTCGCTCGTGCTCGCGTGGGACGCGGCCCGCGCCGGCGCGCGCGATCCGGCTGACGGGAAGAACCTGGTCATCCACGAGTTCGCGCATCAACTCGACTTCGAGGATTCCGCGGCCGATGGCGTGCCGGTGTTGTCTTCGCGGCACGACCTGCGTGAGTGGGCGGTGGTGATGCGCACGGAATTCTCGCTCCTCCGTGCCTCGGACGACACCGGGATCCCGACGCTCCTCGACACTTACGGCGCGACCAATCCCGCGGAGTTCTTCGCGGTCGCGACCGAGGCATTTTTTGAGCGCCCGCGCGCGCTGCGCCGGCTGCACCGGAAACTCTACGACGAGTTGGAGCGCTTCTTTCAGCAGGACCCGGCGCGGTATTCGAGCGAAGACTCCGCACCGGCCTAACGAGGCGCGCTTCCTCTGTTCATCGGGCGTTTTCCCATTACATTCGCAGTCCGAAAATGGACGAGGAAAACGAACTGATCGCGAATCGCCGCCAGAAAATCGACGCGCTCCGCGCCCTGGGCGAAGCGCCGTTCGGCCGCAGCTTCGAGACCAGCGGCGCGATCGGTGAGGTGGCCGCTAAATTTGCCGAAGGCGCGGAATTCCGCATCGCCGGCCGGATCACGGCCCATCGCGACATGGGCAAAAGCCACTTCCTCGATCTGCGCGACGCCACCGGGCGACTGCAGATTTACGTGCAGGCGAAAGAGCTCGGGCCGGAGCGAATGGAAGTCTTCGGGCTGCTCGACCTCGGCGATTTCATCGGGGTGGCAGGGACCTGCTTTCTCACCAAGACCGGCGAGCCGACGCTGAAAGTGCACCGCTTCGAAGTGCTCACGAAAACGCTCCGGCCGCTGCCGGAAAAGTGGCATGGCCTGAGCGATGTCGAGACCCGCTACCGGCAGCGTTACCTCGATCTCGCGACCAACGAACGCTCGCGCGAAGTCTTCACTCAACGGATCACGATCCTGCGCGAGATGCGGTATTTCATGGAAGCGCGCGGGTTCCTCGAAGTGGAAACCCCGATGCTCCAGGCGGTGCCCGGCGGCGCGGCGGCGGAGCCGTTTCGGACTCATCACAACGCGCTCGGAATGGATCTCTATCTGCGGATCGCGCCCGAGCTCTACCTCAAGCGGCTCCTCGTCGGCGGCTTCAACAAGGTCTTCGAAGTGAACCGCAACTTCCGCAACGAAGGCATCTCGCGCCGGCACAATCCCGAGTTCACCATGCTCGAAGGCTATTGGGCGTATGCCGATTTCGAGAAAATCGCGGAGCTGGTCGAGGAGTTGATCTGCCACCTCGCGACGGCCACGGCGGGCAGCCTGCAGGTGGAACATAAAGACGCCGAGGGGAACGTGACCCGCACTTTGAATCTGACGCGCCCGTGGCGCCGGGCCGCCTATCGCGATCTCGTGCGCGCCGCAGCGGGCGAGGACTGGTTTAGCCTAACGAATGAAGGACGACGCGAGAAAGCGAAGTCGTTAGGCGTGGAGATCGGGCCGCAGCTGGTCGATTACGAAGTGACCCAGCAGGTCTTCGAGAAGCTGGTCGAGGAAAAGACTTTCGACCCCTGTTTCGTGACCCACTGCCCGAAAGAGCTGGTCCCGCTGGCGAAGCAGAACGTCGACGACGAATCGCTGGTCGACGTCTTCGAGTTGATCATCAACGGCCAGGAAATCGCGCCCGGCTACAGCGAGCTCAACGACCCGGTGGTGCAGCGCCAGCGCCTCCTCGAACAGGCCGGTGCGGAGACGCAAAAGCTGGATGAGGACTTCCTCCTCGCGCTTGAGCACGGGATGCCGCCGGCCGGCGGCTTCGGCCTCGGAGTCGATCGCCTCACGATGCTCCTGACTGGCGCTGAATCGATCCGCGACGTCATCCTGTTCCCGCTTTTGAAACCGAAGCGCGAGTAGCGCATGATCACTTTCCACCTGCGCGACGCTGAGACCTACCGGAGCGATTACGGCCGGCTCGCCGACGCGCTCGGGGTCGCGCGGACGGAGCCGGCTCCGGGCGAAGTGGAGTTCCTCCGCGAGGCGACGACGCCGGGGCGTTTCGCGTTCGGCATGATGCCGGCGCCGGACCTGTTCTTCGCCGGCGGCATTGCGAGTCTCCTCCGGTCCGAGCTGACGATCGAGATCGGCACCGCGTCAGGCTTTTCCGCGGCGGTTTTGGCGAAAGTGATTTCTCTGCGCTGGCAGGAAACTGGCGGTTTGCCCGACGGGCCACTCCTGCACACGATCGATTTGAAAGCCGAAGATCAGCGCGCGGAAACGCGGCCGGTTGGCTTTGCCATCGAGCAGGTAGTGCCGGAACTCGTCAGCCTCGTCGGCGTACACCCGCTGCATGACGCGACCCTGGCACGGGAGCTGGTCGGGCAGCGCGCTCTCACCTTCGCGCTGGTCGATGGCAATCATCAGCATCCGTGGCCGCTGCACGACACCCTGCAACTTCAGGCCCTGATGCCGCACGGCTGGATTCTCCTGCACGACATCAATCTCCCGGCGATCGCCGGTGACGCCTACGCTCCGCGTTACGGGGCGAAACATGTTTTCGATCATTGGCCCGACCAGAAGATCGGCGCGGGCAACATCGGCGCGGTCCGCTTGCCTAACGATCGACGTTCGTTAGGCGAATTCGTTAGGCAACTGCGCGGACTCCCCTCGGAGGTGAGCCCGAACGGCTGGACGAAACGCTGGCGCGAGATCGACGTCCTCATGCAAAAGCTCGCCTAAGCAGATCGAGCGCGATCCGCCGAGTGGTCACACTTATTTCGTAGACTTCGGCGCGGGCCAATGGCGTGCTCGCGCTTCTGCGCGGCCGCGGAAATCAGATCACGCAACTCTGAACGGGATGGAAAATCGATGGCCGAAAGGCCATCCGGTGTTACCTTCCGCACTATGGAAAAGCCACAAATCACCGCCTACCTGAAAACTCATTGCGGCTGGAGCGGCGGCGTGCGCGCCGTGCTTGCGAAATACAATCTTCCTTTCACCGAAAAAGACATCATCCAGAACCCGGCTTTTCGTTGGGAAATGGAGAGCAAAAGCGGGCAGCCGCTTTCGCCTTGCGTCGAGATCAACGGCAAGATGCTCGCCGACGTGAGCGGTGAAGACGTCGAGCGTTACCTCGTCGAGAACAAGCTGACTACGGCAAGTGACGCCGATGCCGGCGTTCCGATCAACGCGCCTTGCGCGAATGAAATGCACGGCGAACCGGTGAAGATGAAGTTGTAGCCCGACAGGTTGTGTGGCGTTGCAGCCTTCCCTTCCGGGGAGCACAGGCCGCTGGCCTGTTGTTCGAGGCGGCTCGCCTCGAACATCGCATGGAGCGGAAGATGAAGAGAGGGCCGCACACCGCTCTACCGGTTGCTCTTCGAGCAAAATCGCAGCCGGCGAGCCACCGGCTGCAACAGGCGAGCCGCCTGTGCTCCCAGAATTGGAATTCACGACTCGGCTTTCCCCGAAGGGCCGCGCTTTTTGTGTCGGTGAAGCTATGATTAGCTTCCCGCGCGAAGCCCTCCGGCCTTCGCGCTCTGCCGCTCGATGAAAATCTTCGCCCGAACCGGCAACCGGAAAAAATCGAGCGAGACGAAGCCCGCGCGCAAGAAACGCCGGTTCGGCTGGCGCTGGCTCCTCGCGATCGTTTTCGTCGTCCTGCCGGCGATCGCGCTGGCGGTCATCCTTTCGATGTTTGCCGTTTGGGCGCAGACCTTCGATCTCAAGCGCCTCGGCACGATGCCGGAGCGCAACACCGTCTTCGACGTCGACGGCAAAATCTACAGCCGCCTCGCGGGTGCGAACCGCCTCAAGGTGCCGCTGAAACAAGTCGCGCCCTTCTTCGTCCAGGCGCTGCTCGCGCGGGAAGACACGCGCTTTTATCAACATGGCGGGATCGATTGGCGCGGCGTGGCGCGCGCGGTTTTCCGCGACATCACCAGCGGCTCGGCGAAAGAGGGCGCGAGCAGCATCACCCAGCAACTCGCCCGCAATAGCCTCCCGCTCGGCGGCCACACGCTTAGCCGCAAACTGCTCGAGGCCATGGTCGCGCTCCGGATCGAGCGCAACCTGACCAAGGACCAGATCCTCGAGCTCTACATGAACCGGATTTATTTCGGGTCCGGTTGTTATGGCGTGCAGACCGCGTCGCAGTCCTACTTCGGGAAAGACGCTTCGAAGCTCGATCTCTCGGAAGCCGCCATTCTCGCGGGCCTGATCCGCAGTCCGAACCGCTTCTCGCCGTTGAAAAATCCCGAGGGCGCAATCGTCCAGCGCAACACCGTGCTCGGCCGGATGCGCGAGTTGAAAAAGATCAGCGCCGCCCAGGAGAACCAGGCGAATCACGAACGGGTCAATTCGCATCCGCGCCGCCTCACCACGATCCAGGAGAACTACGCGATGGACGCGGTGCAGCGCGATCTCAACGTCCTCCTGACGGCCGATCAGATCGATAACGGCGGCCTCTTCATTTACACCACGCTCGATCCGAGCGTGCAGAAAGCGGCCACTGACGCGATGGAGAAACAGCTCGCGAAAGTGGAGCGCCAACCCGGTTTCCATCATCCGCTAAAATCGCAATACCGCCCGCCGGCCGAGGGCGAGGACAACTCGATGCCGTATCTCGAAGGCGCTCTCGTCGCGATCGATAACGCGAGCGGCGGGATCCGCGCACTTGTTGGCGGGCGCGATTACAGCCAGAGCAAATTCAACCGCGCGCTCCCGCCGGCCAATCGGCAGATCGGCTCTTCCTTCAAGCCGTTCGTCTACACCCTCGCCTTCGCTCACGGACTCCTCCCCGGCGCGGCGATGAGTGACGGACCGATCCAACCGGGCGAAATCGAGGGCGCGGGAAACTGGTCGCCCGGAAATTCCGACGGGCGTTTCGGCGGCATCCAGCCGGTCTCTTACGGGCTGATTCATTCGCGCAACACCATGAGCGTGCGGGTCGGCGAATTCGCCGGGCTCGACGACACCCAGAAGACCGCGACCATGCTCGGGCTCGGTACCGACATCCCGCACGGCGCGGCGATTTACATCGGCTCCTTCGAGAGCGACCTGAAAGATCTCACTTCGGCCTACACTGTTTTTCCGAACGCCGGCGTTCGCAAGCAGAGCTACGTCGTCGAGCGGATCGACGACCCGGATCACCATCCGATTTATCGCGCCGCGCACGTCAGCCTGCCCGCGCTCGATCCCGGCGCCGCCTGGATGACGACCGAGCTGATGGAAGACGTCATGACCCGCGGGACCGCGGCGAGCGCGCGTTCGTTAGGCTTCAAACTCCCGGCGGCCGGGAAGACCGGGACCACGAATGATTTCAAGGACGCGTGGTTTGTTGGCTTCACCAGCTCCATCACCTGTGGCGTGTGGGTGGGGTTCGATCAGCCGGTTACGATCATCCCTCACGGCTACGGCTCCGCGCTGGCTTTGCCGGTCTGGACGCAGGTAATGAACAAAGCGGCCGATCGTTACCCAGCGGAAAAACTGCAGCCGACGGTCACGGTGCAGCACGCGACCGTCTGTTCGATTTCAAACGCGATTGCGACCAGCGGCTGCGTCGCCGCGGGCGCGGCCTACGACATCGATCTGCCGGTGGGCCGGATTCCGCGCGGCATCTGCCAGGTGCACGGCGGCGCGCCGACGCAGTTGGGCCGCACAATCGAACAGCTCGGGCGCAAAGTGCAGCAGGCGCCGCGGACCATCATCCAGTCGTTTAGAGATTTCTTCGGCGGGAAGCGATAGCCGCTGGCTACCACAGCCACCATAGCCTAACGAGATTAACTGCCGGACCCGACATACTCAGCCGAGTAGGTGTCGAATTTTGCGGTCGAACCCACGGCGGGCGGGCTCTTCACGTCGTAAACGTTATTCCCCACGACTTCCTGTGATTGCGTGTCCCAAATCATCACGCTCTTCTTCGCGCCCGCCGCAGTTTTCTGATCCTTCTCCGTATCGACTGCGATGTAACGCGTCTTGCGCGCTTTCATTTGGCTCTTCCGTTTCGCCGACATCTCGGCGTAGGCGCGCTGGGCGCGCTCTTCGGCGATGCGGTGCTGGCGTTCGGTCGCTTCGTGCTTGGCAATGATGTAGGTGACGGCCGCGATCGCCACTCCGGTGGCGGCTCCGATCGCGATCGATTCACCAGTATTGGCGCCGGCCGCGCTCGCGATTCCCCCTGCGGTGGCGCCACCTGCGGCGCCGAAGACACCCGCGTTTTGCAGCGGTGTCATGTCCGAACAACCCGCGCCGAAGACTGAGACTGCCGCCAGAAGCGCGGAAGATTTGAGCAAGGAAGTTTTCATACAGGGCAGACTTTGAGCCGGTCGCCGCAAAGCTGACAAGACTTTTGTTGCGAAGCCCTTGCGCCGCTTCAGGCGCGTCTTCAAGGCGTGGAGGCGGCGCCGAGGATGATGTTGTGCTGGTGGCACCAATCCTCCGCCGGTCGATTGCCGGCTTCGGCTGCGCGCCGATACCAATCTTTCGCCTCGGTCGCGTTCGCTTCCACGCCGTTGCCGAGCTCGTAGCAGCGCGCGTAAAGGTACATGCAGTAGGCGTTGTTCTGCTTTGCGCCATCGCGGAAAAGGCTCAGCGCTTTCTGCGTCCGCGCCGCCTGGTCGCGGCCGAGATCGGTTTGCTCACTCGTGAGGTAAAGCACGCCGAGGTTGCCCGCGGAATCGACGTAGTTCATCTGCGCCGCCTTCGCGTAGAGCTTGAAAGCCTCCTTGTCGTTAGGCGTGACGCCGATTCCTTTGTGGTAACAGGTCGCCAGCTGATCCATCGCCCGCGGATCGTTGGCGGCGGCGGCATCCTGCAAAAGCGCAACGGCTTTGCTTTCGTTCTTGCTCACGCCTTTGCCGTAGAGATAGCACTCGGCCAGCAAGGTCCCCGCGCTCACCTCGCCGGCTGCGCGCGCCTGCTCAAACCATTGCGCCGCTTTCACGAAGTCACGCTCGACCCCGGCGCCGTTGGAATAACGCAGGCCGACCTCCGACATCGCGTGGGCCCGTCCCTCCGCCGCCGCCGCGCAGAGCCAGGCGAAGGACGCTTTCGGATCGCGCTTGCGCAGAAACTCGCCGAGCAATTCCATGGCGCTGACGGCCCCGAGCTGCGCCGCGGCCCGGAGCGGCTCCCGCATTTGTTCGTTGCTCGCCTCGCTCCAGGCTTTCCTGTCTCCAAGTAATCTGCTGAGCAACAATTCCAGTCGGACGCGCCCGACGTCGCTCTGCGGGAATTTTTTCTGCAGGTCCACATAAGCCATCACCGCGCGCGGCCAATCCTTCGCCGCTTCATCCTTCTCCGCCTCGAGGAGTGAGGCGCGGGTCAGCTCGGCGGTGCTGGCGATCGACGGTGAAGCAGAGGCCGCAGGAACCGAAGGAGCGACCGTGGCTTGGACGACTGCCGGCGTTGTGGCGACCACAACCGATGGCGAAGACGCGGGCGTGACCATGGGTGGCGCGGCGGTTTCACGAGGTTGGCGCGATTTTAAAACGAAGAACGCCGCCGCCGCGCCGAGGACGATAAGAACGAGCAGGGCCGCCCAGACCAGGCCGCGACTCGATTTAGGTCCAGCGACAACCGGAGACGCGACGGCGAGGATGGCCGCCGCGATCGGCTCCTCGATCATGGTGGGAAAATCTTGTTCGTCGTTAGGCAGCAGCGGCGGCGGAGTTTTCAAATCCGCGAGGCAATTTTCCAGCTCCGTCCGCAACTCCGCGGGGCTTTGGGGACGCTGCGCCGGATCCTTCTCGATCATCCGGCCGACCACGGTGCGCACGCACGCCGGCAAGTGCTGCAGCTTCTCCAGGGGCGGCGGTTTGTGCAGATGCTGGCTCATGACCTGCGCGAGGGAGCCGCCAAACGGCGCTTGCCCCACGAGCAGGTACCAGAGCGTCACGCCTAACGAATAAATGTCGGAGCGCGCATCGATCTCTTTTTCCTCAAGCTGCTCCGGGCTGGCGAAGTGCGCCGTCCCGACAAATCCCCCCATTGAGAGCGTCGCGAGATCGTCGTTCTCGTCGTGCTTGATCGATTTCGCGAGACCGAAGTCGATCACTTTGACGACAAAATCATCGTCTTCTTTCACGAGCATAAGGTTGGCCGGCTTGATGTCGCGATGGACGAGATGGTGTTTCGCCGCCGCCGCCAGCGCCCGGGTCACCTGCAGCGTGATCCGCAACGCGATCGCCGGCTCGATCGGTCCGTGACGTTTGATGAAAGCCTCGACCGTCTCGCCATCGACAAATTCCATCGCGTAGAAAAACGCATCGCGATTTGTCCCGAGGTGAAACACTGAGGCAACGTTGGGATGTCGCAGCTGCGCCGCCGCCCGCGCCTCGCGCATGAAACGCTGCTGTGCGACTTCGCTCTCGAGGAACTTCGAGTTGATCACCTTGAGCGCGACGTTCACGCGCAGGTTCGTGTCGAACGCTTTGTAAGTGATCCCCATCGCGCCGCGCCCGAGCTCGAAAAGCGAGCCATCCGGGCGCGTCAACACCTCATAGTGATCGAAGGTAATCTTCTCAGCCATCGAAGAGCGCACTATATCGCCCGGGAGACGCGCCGCGCCACGGCGAATCCACCGATCAACAACGCGATCTTGTCGCACGCGATCTGCTACCAGATAATGCCAAGCGACCGTTATGCCCGCCAAACTTCGCGTCACGCCACTCGTCGGCGAGCCCTTTGACCTCACGATCGGCAACACCGCCACGATCGGACGGACGAGCGACAACGTCGTCTGCCTGAGCGGCAGCCCGCTCGTCTCGCGTCAGCACGCGCTCGTCCGCTGTCACGACGGTTATCAGTATCAAATCATCGACCTCGGGAGCCGCAACGGCACTTACGTGAACGACCAGCGCGTCGTCATGCCGACGACCTTGAGCGATGGCGCCCGCATCCTGATCGCGAAAAACGAGCTCGTTTTCGAACAGGTCGAGGACGACTACGCGAGCGCAGCGCTCGAAGTCACGGTGGCCGGCTCGATGGCGGGCGCGCATTCCGCGGTCCAGCCGGTCGCATTGTTAGTCTGCGACATTCGCGGTTTCAGCACGATGGCGGAGAAAATTTCCAGCTCGGAACTCGCGCAACATCTCGGCGTCTGGTTTCGCGAAGCCGGTAACCTCGTGACGAAAAACGGCGGGACGATCGACAAGTTTATTGGCGACGCGGTGCTCGCTTACTGGAGCGGCTGCGGCGACCAACCGGTCGATTGCGCCGCGACGCTTGAGATCGCACGCCGGATGTTGGCGCTGGCCGGGGCGACGAAATGGCCGGATGGCCAACCGTTTCGCGTCGGCGTCGCTCTGCATTATGGCTCGGTTACCTGCGGAAATGTCGGCGTCGATGCGCAACGCGACGCGACCATCATCGGCGACGCAGTGAATACGGTTTTCCGTCTCGAGTCGGTCATGAAAGAACTCAACCAAGAGGTCGTGCTCTCGGCTGATTTCCGCGAGCACTTGGCGGCCGAGGAAAACCTGGTCGATCTCGGCGAAAGGAAACTGAAGGGCAAACAACAAACCGTCGGCGTTTACGGGCTCGCCTGAAGCGCGCGGTAATCGCCCGGTGTGTCGAGGTCGATCGCACCTTCCGGAAAATCGACGGTTTCGACGTCAACTAAATGCCGGGCGATGATCGCCTTTGCTCCGTGTTCGTTAGGCAAAGCGAGCAATTCCTCACGATAGCGCTGCGCAAAAAGCGCCGGCACGCCGCGCGTGCCGGAGTAGGCGGAGGCGACGATCGGTCGCTGCGTTTCCTCCTGCGTCTGGATGATCCGGCGAATCAATTCCGCGTCCACGTGTGGTTGATCGCAAGCCGCGATCACGATCGCGTCGCAGTCGATCAAAGCCTTGACGCCGGTGCGAAGCGAGGTCCCCAGACCCCGTTCCCAATTCTCGTTAGGCACAAGGGTGACGGCGAGATTTTGCAGTTCCGCCCCGATTGCTTCGTGCTCGCGGCCCACGACGATCAGAACCGGATCGCAACCCGCCGCGAGCGCCGTCTCCGCGATCCGCCTAACGAGGGTCTGGCCTGCGTAACGCAACAACTGTTTCGGTTGCCCCATCCGCACCGATCCGCCGGCGGCGAGGATGACCGCGGCGACCTTCACGCCACTTCCAGGTCCGGCACAAAATGGATCGGCGCCGTGCGGGCGCGGAGCGATTCCGCCGCGGCGCCGGCGAAGACCGCCTGGATCTCCGAGACCATCGCGAGCGCGATTTGTTCGGGGCCTTCCGCGCCGAGGTCGAGCCCGGCGGGGGCGAAAAGTTCCGAGCGGATCTCGACCCCTTCCTCCAGCAGCGCATGCAGCAACTGGTCACGGCGCCGGCGCGGGCCCAGGAGCGCGACGTAACACAAACCGAGCGGGAGCAGCTTTTGCAGGGCGGCGTAGTCGCGGCCGTAATTGTGCGTCTTGACGATCGCCGCGGTCCATTCGTCGAACTCGTTAGGCAAGGCGGCGGCTTCCTCCGCTTCGCGCAATTCCCAGCCCAGGGTGCGCGCGAGAGCCCGCAGCGCCGGGCTGTCCGGGCCATCACCGACGAGGACCAACTGCAGCGGCGGATGGATTTCCTGCACAAACGCATCCGGCGGCGCGACGGATAATTCCGCGAGCAGCGAACTGCCGGCAGCATCGGTCACTGCGATGCAACGGCGTCGCTGCTGAAAAGCCTGAGCAATTCCCTGCAAAAATTCCGGCCGTAATTTCTCGATGAGGACGTCGATCGCGCCATGGCAGCCGTAGCGCAGGCGGGTGTCGAAGTGCAGCGAGGCCGGCGCACCGGTGGCGAGAACTTCCCGGGCGCGCTGTGCGACTTCTTCCTCGAGACAGCCGCCGCTGACCGTGCCGACAAATGTGCCGTCCGCCGCAATCAGCATCCGCGCGCCGGGGCGGCGGTAACTGGAGCCGCGGGCGCGCACGAGCGTCGCGAGGGCGAGCGGTTGGTCGCGGCGTTTTTCGAAGGCGGAAAGGATGTCCCGAATTTCCCTCACGAGAGGAGCTTATCCGGGGTGATCGGAAGGTCACGCACGCGCTTGCCGGTCGCGTGATAAACCGCGTTGGCGACCGCCGCGGCGATGCCGGTAATCCCGATCTCGCCGATGCCGCGGGCGCCGATCGGGTTAAAGGCGAAGTCCGGTTCACCGACGAACTCGACGTCGATCTGTGGGATATCGGCGTTCGTGGCGACGTGGTATTCGGCGAGGTTGCCATTCACGGGCAGGCCAGTTTTTGGATCGTATTCGGTCGCCTCGGTCAGCGCCATGCCGATGCCCATGACGACCGCGCCGAGGATCTGGCTGCGCGCCAGTTTGTAGGTCACGACCCGGCCGCAGTTGATCACGCTGACGACGCGCGTGACCTGCACCCGCGGGAGCAGCGGGTCGATTTTCACTTCACAGAAATGCGCACCCCACGACTGGAAAGCCTGCTTTTTATTCTCTGCCGGCTCAGGCATTTTGCTCTCGACCGTGAGTTCGGTTTTGCCCGCGCGCTTCAGGATGTCGGCGTAGCCGTCGAATTTTGTCTGGTCGTTTTTCGCCCCGATGCGGCTGGGCCCGACCATCACGATGTCGTTAGGCTGCATGCCATGGAGGGGCGATTTGACGTCTTGCACCGCAAGCTCGGCGAGGGCCTGATGGAGCAGGCCGGCGACTTCGTGAATCGCGGTGCCGACGGTGCCGGTGGAGTTGGAGCCACCGGCGACCGGGCCGAAGGGATAATCGGATTTACCGAGCTCGAAGGTCACTTTCTCGAACGGCACGCCGATTTGCTCCGACGAAATCTGGGTGAAAGCCGTATACGCGCCGGTGCCGAGATCGTGGGTCGCGCACTGGACCGTGGCGCTGCCGTCGGCGCGCAAGGTGGCTTTCGCCGCGGCCGCCATTTTGTGCGCCGGATAGGTGGCGGTGGCCATGCCCCAGCCGATGAGCAGGTCGCCATCACGCATCTGTGCGGGCATTGCTTCACGTTTCGACCAGCCGAATTTTTCGGCGCCGAGCTGGTAGCATTCCTTCAGGTGTTTGGCGCTGAAAGGAACGTCCTTGATCGGTTGGTTGTCGGCGTGATTCGCGACGCGGAGATCGACCGGGTCCATTTGCAGGAGGTAGGACAACTCGTCGAGTGCACACTCGAGCGCGTAAACGCCGGGGCATTCTCCGGGGGCGCGCATGAAGGTCGGGGAAGCGACGTTCACGGGATAAACAATCTCCTCGATATCGATCGCGGGGCTCGCATACATCACGCCGCTGGAGCGAGCGCCGCACGATTCCGCCCACTCCGCGACCGGCGACGTGAGGGTGTGGCTGACGTGTTTGATCGCCTGCAATCTTCCGTCGTGGGTCGCGGCCAGGGAAATAGTCTGGCTCGTGGGCGTGCGGTGCCCGGTCGCGGTGAACATCTCCTTGCGCGGGACGTAGAATTTTACCGGTTGCCCGACCATTTTCGCCGCCATCACGGTGAGCAGCTCGTGCGGCCAGACGGCGCCCTTGCAGCCGAACGCACCGCCGACAAACGGGCTGATCACGCGCACGTTTTCGAGGTCGAGGCCAAAAGTGCGCGCCATGATGCTCTGCACGCCTTTGACGAATTGGGTCGAGTTCCAGAGGGTCAGTTTCCGGTCGCCTTCCCAGGCCGCGATCGTGCCCGACATCTCGATCGGGTTGTGGGTCTCCGTCGGCGTGGTGTAAGTCTGCTCCAGCCTAACGAGACCGGCGTTGGCGAGCGCGGGTGCCACGTCGCCCTTTTTTGGCTGCACCTTTTCGCCATTGTTTTTCTTCGGCTTGGTGGAGCTGTGCTCGGCCGCCGCCATCGTCAGCGTCGGCTCTTCCGGCGCGTAATTGACCCGCACGAGCGAGGCCGCATAGCGTGCCTGCTCGAGCGTCTTCGCGACCACCAGCGCCACGTATTGCCCGGCATAATGGACCTTCGCGTCGCTCAGCGGATTGCGTTCCTCGATCCGGATTCCCTCCGCCCGCGCCGCCCCGCCGCCGCCTTCCGCGGCCTTCGGCTGGGGTGCGTTCTGGTGGGTCAAAATCTTGAGCACGCCGGGCGCAGATTCGGCGGCTTTGGTGTCGATCGCGGTGATGGTGGCTTTCGCGAGATTGCTCACCACCGGCCACGCGTGCGCGACATTTGGAATCTCGAACTCGACCGCGTATTTGGCCTGCCCGGTGACTTTGAGGGGACCGTCCACGCGGTTGCGCGCCGGGCCGAGAATATCTGTCTTTGCCATAGAAGGAGAATTCATCACGCCATCTTCGCAACGGTTGCGAGTGCCCGGGTAATCGCGCGCTTGGCCAGCTCGATTTTAAAGGAGTTGTCTTTGTAGCCCTTGGCATCGGCGAGTTCGGTGTCGGCCGCCGCGCGAAAGTTGGCCTCGTTAGGCGGCTGACCGACTAGCGCCTGCTCGGCCTTGTGCGCGCGCCATGGTTTGTGCGCGACCCCGCCGAGTGCGACCCGGACAGATTTGATGTTCTGGCCGTCGAGTTCGATGGCCGCTGCCACGCTCACGAGCGCGAAAGCGTAGCTCGCCCGGTCGCGCACTTTCAAATAACAGGAACGCTGCGCAAAGGGCAGAGCCGGTAAATCGACCGCGATGATGAGTTCGTTAGGCTGAAGGTTCGTCTCCACGTTCGGCGTCTGCCCCGGGAGCCGGTGGAAATCCTCGAAAGCAATCGTGCGCTCGCCGTTCGGACCCTGCACCCGCACAACCGCCTCGAGCGCGGCCATCGCCACGCACATGTCGCTCGGGTGCGTCGCGATGCACTGGTCGCTCTGGCCGAGGATCGCGTGGATCCGGTTGTAGCCTTCGAGCGCGCCGCAACCGCTCCCGGGGACGCGCTTGTTGCACATCGGAAATGCCGGGTCGTAGAAATAATAACAGCGGGTCCGCTGGAGAAGGTTGCCGCCAGTGGTGGCGAGGTTGCGCAACTGCGGGCTCGCGCCGGAGAGGAGCGCTTCGCTTAAAACCGGGTAGCCGGTCTTGATCAGCTCGTGCTCGGCGAGGTCGCTGTTCCGGACGAGCGCGCCGATGCGCACGCCGCCATTGTTAGGCAACGCTTCCACTTTGGTGAGTTGGAGCCGGTTGATATCGACTAGTTGATCAGGCCGCTCGACGCCCATCTTCATGAGGTCGACGAGATTGGTCCCGCCGCCGATGAATTTCGCGTGTTCGTTCGCGGCCGCGCCGCTGATCGCGCTCTGCGGATCGCTCGCCCGGGAATAAGCAAATGGCGTCATGATTTCACGCCTTCCATTTGGCCGCGCGCCTGCTTGATGGCGTCGACGATGTTCGGATAGGCGCCGCAGCGGCAGAGATTCCCGCTCATCCATTCGCGAATCTGCGCGTCGTCGTTGACGTGGCCTTCCTGAACGCAGGCCACCGCGGAACAAATCTGCCCCGGCGTGCAGTAGCCGCATTGGAAACCATCGTGCTCGACGAACGCGGCCTGCATCGGATGCAGTTGGTCGCCACGGGCGAGGCCCTCTATCGTGGTGATCTCCTCGCCATCGTGCACGACCGCGAGCGCGAGGCAGCTGTTCACCCGCCGGCCATTGATCAAGACGGTGCAGGCGCCGCACTGCCCGTGGTCGCACCCTTTTTTCGAACCGGTGAGCTGCAGATGTTCGCGGAGCAAATCGAGGATCGAAGTGCGCGGGTCGATCCGCATTTTGTGCAGCGCGCCGTTTATTTTGAGCTGCACATCGACCAGCGTGATTTCCTTCGTTGCGGGGTTGG
The DNA here is from genome assembly GCA_038240025.1 of Chthoniobacterales bacterium. GTDB lineage: Bacteria > Verrucomicrobiota > Verrucomicrobiia > Chthoniobacterales > UBA10450 > Palsa-1392. The sequence continues at coordinate 4,794 of JBBSED010000008.1, read as the reverse complement.
TCGCGCTCGCCGCCCCGGGCGCGGCGGCGAGTTGCATCAGGCTCGGGCCGAGCGTGAGCGCCGCGCTCGTGCCGGCGACTTTCTTCAGAAATTTTCGGCGCGTCTCGAGGCTGCCGAAGAGAAGAAGCTCATCCAGCGGATCGCCGGCGCGATCCGGATGCGGCAAAGGATTTGGATCGTCGGGCATCTAAAATTCTTCGCGTCGCGCCTCGGCGGCGGACGCAATTTTCCCCCAGAGCCCGCTAACGCTGGTAAAGCACCAAGCCGGACTTCGCCGGCACGCGCACCTGTCCAGTTACCGTCCGATCCGCGGCGACAGCGCCTTTTTCATCGCAGGCGATCGACCATGAGCCGGGCGGCAGCGCGAAGGTCGCCGACGCGGTGTTGTCGCTATTCAGCGCGACGCAGACCGACGTCCAGCTTTCGTCGGCCACGCCGGCGCCATCGAGAGTGAAGGCGATACACTTTTCGTTAGGCACGTCCACGAAGTGCAGCCGTTGCGCGACTTCGTCGCGGGTGCGGAGGCGGAAGACCGGGTGCGCTTTGCGGAGCGCGATCAGATCGCGGGCGTAGTTGAACAGGTCGCGATTTTTCTGCTTCAACGACCAGTCCACCTGGTTGACCGCGTCCGGCGCGTCGTAGGAATTGTTGTTCCCTCCCTTGCTCCGTGCGAATTCTTCGCCGCCTTGGAAAAAGGGGACGCCCTGCGCGGTAAAAAGCGCGAGGTAACCGAGCTTCATCGCGGCCTCGAGCAGCGGCTCGCGCGCGCCCGGCATCGCGGCCTTCAGCTTGTCCCAGAGCACGAGGTTATCGTGGCAGGTCATGTAGTTGATCGACTGCGCCGGCGAAGCGAACCAGTCGCTCACCTGCAGCGCGGTTTTGAGCGCGTCGGCTTTCGAGCCGTCCTCGATCCACCCGGGGTCCGAGCCGTCGGGCGCGCCTTTGAGCGCGTTGCGGAAGTCGTCATTGAAGGCGCCGATCGGTTCGATCTGGCGCACGGCGCTTTTATCGGTCGGCTGATTAAGCGGCGAGCTCCCGCCCATCCAGGGCTCGCCGTAGAGGACAAGGTTGGGATTGAGCGCGCGCAGCTCCTGCTCGGCGGCGCGTATCGTTTCCAGGTCGAGCAGCGCCATGAGATCGAAGCGGAAACCGTCGATCCCATATTCGCGGACCCAGAATTTCAGCGAATCGAGGATGAGTTTTCGCGCCATCGGCGCTTCGCTGCGGAATTCGTTGCCGCAGCCGGAGCCGTTGGCGAGCGCGCCGTCCTCGAGGTGCCGGTAGTAATAGTCCGGCGCGATGGAGAAGAACGAGGCGTGCGGCGACGTGTGGTTGTAGACCACGTCCAGGATCACGCCGAGCCCACGGGCGTGGAGCGCGGCGACGAGCGCGCGGAATTCCCGGACCCGGCTGTCGTCGTTAGGCTGGCTCGCGAACATCCCCTCGGGCGAAAAGAAGGCGCTCGTGATGTAACCCCAGTTGTAGCCGCGATGGGTCTCGTCGTTCTCGAAATCCTGCATCGGCAGGAGTTCGACATGGGTGACGCCGAGCTCGACCAAATGATCGAGCGCGGTCTTGATTTGCGGGTCGTTAGGCAAATGCGTTCCCGGCTCCGTCCAGCCGAGATAGAGACCGCGATTTTTCACCCCGGAGTTCGGGGCGATCGTGAAATCGCGGACCTGCATTTCGTAAATCACCGCGTCGGTCGGCGACTTCACTTGCGGACTCGAGCCGGTCGGCGGCGCCAGCTCGGTCAGCCGACCGCGCGTGCTGCTCGCGACGGAATTCGTGGCGTAGGGGTCGAGCGTCTCGTGCGTCGGATCGAGGCCCGGGCCTTGCACCAGATAAGTGTAAAACCGGCCGTGCAGATCGCCTTTGACTTGCGTTTCCCAGATGCCTTTCGCGGGCGCCGAGAGCGCTTGCACGACGCGGCCTTTTACGCCGCTCGCTGCGTCGTAAAGCACGAGGCTGACCGCGGTCGCCGTCGGCGCAAAGAGCCGGAAGGTCGTCCCCTCCGGCGACATGGTCGCGCCCAGAACGGCCCCGGCATCCGCGAACAGCTCCGGATCGTCGAGGATCGCGCGCGGGACGATCGCCACCGGGGCGTGGAAGCCTTCCACCTGGACCCGGTAAGGTCCTTTGGCCAGGTCGAGCGGCTCGACGGGAGTGACCGTTATTTCCAGACCGCCCGAGGGAGCGGCCGTGGCCAAATGAATCCCGTCCGCTTGATCCAGAATCGAGACGGTCGCTTCCGTCGGAGGGGGGTTCGTTAGGCGAACAACGACCCGATCGGGCGCATCGAGCCAGGCGGCCGCCAGGTGCGGCGTGAGATCCGGCGCCTTCGAGAAAACCTCGTCGCGGGCACTCACCAGCCAGACTTCGCGGCCGAGCGCGGGCGTCCAAAACTTATCGCCGCCGTCTTTCTGGCTCCAATCGTTCCCCGCGCGCGGGATGAGTCCGATCCGCTCCGACTCGCCGAAGCTCGCGCGATCAAGCTGGAAGACCGCGCCGAAGTCATCCTGACCGATCGGTTCGATCCAGTTTTTTTGCGGCGTCTTTTTGTTCGCGCCGTCCCACGTCCAGAGGTTGACGCCCGCGTAACTGTCGTCGGCGCGATGGTAATGAATCGTGATCCGGTTCTCCGGCTTGGAGACCGGGATACTCTGGAAGGTTTTAGCCGGGGAACCGAATTGCCCGGCGACCTCGCTGCTCGGGAAAATGCTCGCGACAAGAAGGAACGCGCCGACGGAAAAGCCGCGAGCAACTCTGAGGGAAATCATAGGGCACTGAAATCCGACCGTCCGTAGGCTATTTCACTTCGACGACCGAATTTCCCTGCGCGTCTTTTTCCGGGGTGTTGGGATCGTTTTCCCAGCGGCTGCCATCGACGACGAACTTATAGGAATGCCGGCCCGGGCTCAGCGTCATCTCCTTTTCCCAGACGCCGCCCTCACCCTTGGTCATCGCCGCCTCCGGCTTCGAGACCACGCCGTCCTTGTTCTCGCCCCAGGTATTGAAATCGCCCGCGAGATAAACGGTGCTCGCGTCGGCCGCGGTGAAATGGAAGGTCACTTTCTGGCCGCTCGCGTCGGCGCTCTTCTCGGCCGGCGTCTCGGTAGCGGCGGCGGGCGCGGCACTCGAGACGCTGCCGTCGTCCGCGATCGTGATCAGCGCATTGCCTTCGGCGTCATGCGGCGCCCATTCCGGCGCCAGCCATCCCTCGACCGTGCCGCCAATATTGAACTTAAACTTGTGCGCCCCCGGAGTGAGGGTGACGGTTTTTTGCCAGACGCCGTTCGCGTCCGGGCCATCGAGTTTGTATTTCGCGTCGCTGATCACGCCGTTGACGTTTTCCGCCCAGCTATTGAAATCACCCGCGAGATAAACCGCCGACGCGTCGGGCGCGGAGCATTGAAAAAGAATGCCGCCATCAGTCTTCTTCGCGGCGAGGTCAGCGCTCTGGGCAGGCGCATCAGCGGACGCAATCGTAGGCAGGAAGAAAACCGCGAGCAAAGTGGCGCCCGCGAATATGAGGTGGCGTTGGTGCGAAGAAGAGAAGGATTGGCGAAGTGATTTCATATTTTTTTCGAAGCGACGGGCACATCCGCGGCGCCTCGGCCGAGACCGGACTGAGCGTTCCGCCGCGTAGGCCTAGGAGCCTGAAAACTCGCGCAAGGGGAAGGAAAACTTGTTGGAGTGGACGTTTCAGAGCGTCAAACGGACCGCGGGTCTGCTGGCTTTGAACGGTACAAAAGGGTCTTGTAAAATTTTGGCGGTTCTTCTAGAAAGGTTCCCGCAATTATTGTTTAAAGAATACCGATGAAAAAGCTGCTTTCTCTTGGATCACTCCTTCTCCTGAGCGCGATCGCTTCGCCGAATTCCGCAAGCGCATCGAATCTCGCTTTTGACAATTCTTCCTTCTACACCAGCGCCACTTGGACGAATGGCTCCAATCAGGGGGTCGGTTTCGCGCCGTGGGCTTTTGATGGCGGTAATGGCAACAGCGGTGGCTTCGGGACCTTCATCGGTGGGACCGCGGTCGATCCGCTGTCTTCCTTTGGCATCTTTTCCTTTCCGGCAGATAGCGGCGCTTTCGCTGGAGTCACGCGCGCCTTCACCGGCGGTCCGCTCGTAGCGGGCCAGACCTTCTCGATCACTCTCGGTTACACCGGCATCGCGAATAACGGGTCCGTTGGATTCGATCTGCGAGACAGCGCGGGCGTCACCCTTTTCTCGGTAAACACGAATGGCGCCGGCGATTGGCAGCTGAATGATGGCAGTTCGAACTTCAATTCTGGTGCGGCTGCGGTCGCGAATACGTCTTTGATATTCTCGTTCACCTATAACGGCGGCAACAACTACTCCTACACGCTCGGGGCGGGTTCGGGGATCGGCTTCATAGCTGCGAATAATCTCACTGATATCTCTCAGATCCGTCTTTTCAGCTTTCAGCAGGGAAGTGGCGAGAATCTAGGCTTCGACAATCTGTCAGTTGTGCCCGAGCCCAGCACCTGGGTGATGGTGGCCGGCGGCCTTGGCCTGCTCACGCTGCTGCGTCGTCGCAGCCGGGTTTGATCTTACTTTGGCTGCCCGCCCGGGCAGCTTCACGAGAGGCCGCGCTACACAGGTTGCGCGGCCTTTTTGTTCTTCGGAGGGGAGAGAGCGGGTGAAGGGAATCGAACCCTCGTATGCAGCTTGGGAAGCTGCCGTTCTACCATTGAACTACACCCGCGTGCTGAGCCGACTCTGCGCTGCCCGCGCCACTCTCGCAACTATTGCCAAGAGATGACGTCG
>JBBSED010000007.1:0-120136 GCA_038240025.1 Chthoniobacterales bacterium | reverse complement strand
CCCAATGTTCATACAAGAAGCTTTCCTTGTGATGGGTGAGGCACCATTTCGCCATGATGGAGCCGCCGCGGCTGACGATGCCGGTCATGCGCCGCGCGGTCATGGGGACGAAGCGGAGGAGGACGCCGGCGTGGATGGTGAAGTAATCGACGCCTTGCTCGGCCTGCTCGATGAGGGTGTCGCGGAAGATTTCCCAGGTGAGGTCTTCGGCGCGGCCGTTCACTTTCTCGAGGGCCTGGTAGATGGGGACGGTGCCGATGGGGACGGGAGAGTTGCGGATGATCCATTCGCGGGTGGCGTGGATGTTTTTGCCGGTGGAGAGGTCCATGACGGTGTCGGGCTAGCGGAGCAGCTCGGGATATTTCTCCTCGGCGACGGCGGTGCAGCGCGCGAGCACGGCGGAGGGCGTGTCGAGCTGCAACACTTCCGCAACGAATTGCTGGCAGTCCTGCGCGCTGAGGCGTTGCACGGCACTCTTCACTCGAGGCACGAGGGTAGAGCCGACGCTGAGCTCATCCATCCCCAAGCCTAACAATAGCGGAGTGAACAAAACCTCGCCTGCCATCTCGCCGCAGACGCCGACCCAGATGTCGTTCGCATGCGCGGCGTCGGCCACCATCTTCAACAGCCTAACGACTCCCGGATGGGTCGGTTCGTAGAGGTGCGCCACCCGCTCGTTCGTGCGGTCGATCGCGACCGCGTACTGGATCAGGTCGTTCGTCCCGATGCTGAAAAAATCGACTTCGCGCGCGAGCAAATCCGCGGCGATCGCGGCCGTCGGAACCTCGATCATCGCGCCGATCTCGAGGTCGTCGGCAAAGGCCAGGCCGTCCCGGCGCAACTCGTTCTTGCACTCGGCCACGATCTCCAGGCCGCGGCGCACTTCATCGAGCCCGGAGATCATCGGGAACATCATCTTCACGTTGCCCGCGGCGGAGGCGCGGAGGATGGCGCGGAGCTGGGTCTTGAAGATCTCGATGTTCTCGAGACAAAACCGAATGGCGCGCCAGCCGAGGAACGGGTTCAGCTCGTCGCCGCTCTCGAGGCTCTCCGAGATTTTATCGCCGCCGAGATCGAAGGTGCGAATAATCAGCGGATGCGGCGCGACGCTTTGCGCGACGCTACGATAGACTTTAAATTGCTCCTCCTCGGTCGGCAGACTGCGCTGATTGAGATAGAGAAATTCCGTGCGGTACAGGCCGACGCCTTCCGCGCCGTTGCTGAGCACGGCATCCACTTCGTCCGGCAGCTCGATGTTGGCCGAGAGCACGATATGGCGGCCGTCGCTGGTGGTGGATTTGGTTTCGCGCAGCCCGGTCAGCTGTTCGGTGATTGCGCCCTGGCGGAGCTCGAGCTCGCGATATTCGCTCAGCGTTTCCTCGTTAGGCTCGACGATCAGGAGGCCGTGATAGCCGTCGATCAAGACCTCGACGCCGGAGCTGAGCGTCTCGGTCGCGTCGTGCAAGCCGACGACGGAGGGGATGCCTAACGAACGCGCCATGATCGAGGTGTGCGAGGTCTTGCTCCCGAGATCAAGGGCGAGGCCGAGGACCTGTTCGCGGTTCATCGTCGCGGTGTCGGACGGGCTGAGGTTGTGCGCGATCAGGACGTGCGGCGATTCCATCGAGAGGAAGGGCCGCGGCGCCTTGCCCTGGAGGTTGCGGATGACCCGTCGGGCGACGTCCTGGATGTCCTGCGCCCGTTCGCGCAGATAGGGATCGTCGATTTTGCTCAGCGAATCGACATAACGATTCGCCACTTCCTGGAAAACGAACTCCACATTGCAGTGCTCGGATTCCAGTTTTCGCAGGACTTCATCGATCAGCGTCTGGTCTTCGACCACGAGCAGATGGGCGTCGAAAATTCCGGCGTCCTTCGCGCCGATCGCTTCCGCGATCTGCTGTTGCATCTCGAGGATCTGCACCCGGGTCTGGATCAGCGCCGTCTCGAAGCGCGCGATCTCGTCGGTGACCTGGCCGGGCTCGATCGGGTAACGGACGACATCGTCCGTTTCCATCGTGAAGACGTAGGCCTCGCCCAAAGCGATGCCGGGTGCGGCCGCCTGTCCCTGGTAACGTTTTTCCCCGTTCGCGCTCGTCATTCCGGTAAAAGACTAACCGGAACGTCAACTACTCTTCGTTGAAACGCGATTCCACCAGCGCCTCGATCTCACGGATCGCTTCGGCCGCATCCGGCCCCTCGGCGCGGACGGTCAATTTCGAGCCCTGACCGGCGGCGAGCATCATCAGGCCCATGATGCTTTTGCCGTTGATCTCTTCGCCTTCCTTCGCCACCCAGATCTCGCAGCGGAACCGGCTCGCCACCCGCACGAACATGGCGGAGGGGCGCGCGTGAAGGCCGAGACGGTTCACGATCGTGATTTCCTTCTCCGCCTTTTCAGTCGGGCCGGGGGCCGCGCGTCGATTCAATAATCCCATTATTCTTCTTCCTTCACCGCCATCAGACCGAGCAAGCGCTCGTTAAATTCCAGTGCACTATTCGTGCCCAGGCCCTTCAGCTTTTGATCCATCGCCGCCACTTCGATCAGGCGCGCGATATCGCGACCTGGACGCACCGGAATGGTGATGTGCGGGATATCGATCTTCAGAATCTCGTAAAGCTCGCGGTCCAGACCGATTCTATCCACTTCTTCGAGGTCCTGCCAATCCTTTAACGTTACCACGAGATCGAGCCGCTTCTCGATCCGGATCGCGCCGATCCCGAAGATCGAAACCACGTTGATGATCCCGATGCCGCGCACTTCCATGTGGTAGCGGGTCAAATCCGGGGCGGTCGCGACAAGTTCGCGGCCCTCGAGCGATTTGATCCGGGTGACGTCGTCGGCCACGAGGCTGTAGCCGCGCTCGATCAGGCCGAGAACGCACTCGCTTTTCCCCACCCCGCTGGCGCCGCGGATGAGCACGCCGATGCCGAGGATGTCGACCATGCTCCCGAACTCGGTCACCGTGGGCGAGAAATCCAGCTCGAGCGCGATCGTGGCCGCGTTGATGAATTTCATCGTGATCATCGGGGTGCGGAAAACCGCGATCCCGTGCTCGTGCGCGATCGCGAGCAGCTCGGGTGAGAGATGGAAGCTGCGCGAGATGACCAGGCAGGGAATTTTCTGGTCGCAGAGTGCGCGAAAGCGGAGCTGGCGTTGCCGGACCGAGAGATCCTTGAGGTAGGAATGTTCCGCCGCGCCAAGGACCTGGACGCGCTTCTCGGCGAAATAGGTGTAGAACCCGGCGAGCGCGAGCCCGGGACGATTGATCGTCGGCTCGCGGATGCGCCGCTCGAAGCCAACCGGGTCGCCTTCGAGTTTTAACTGAAGGGTTTTGGCATGCTGTTTAAAAAAGCCGCCGACCGTGACCACGGGAACGTTCGCCCGCTGCTCGCTTCCGGAGGAGATGGTCTGGACAACGGGTTCCGTGCTCATCGCCGGAAGTTGTATCGCGGAAGAGGGGCGAATTCCAGAGCGGGTTCGCTTAGCGGGCGAATTCCCTAACGAACGATTCCATGTGCTTGCAGAGCGGCCCGGAGCGTTTCGATCCGGCGGCGGTTCACGCCGAAATCGTAGTAGCCGGTGCGCGCCGCAGAACGGACGGCAAGCTGAGCGCCGCTTTCATCCACCTCGACTGCGAGATCGTCGATGAAACCGGCGAGGGCCGAGCGGCATTCCGCGCGGAGCGAGCCGGGCTGATCCTCGACCAGCCGAACGCGGGTAAGTGCGAGTACGGCCGCGCGGATTTCCGGCCACGCGTCTTTCCGAATGAGAAAAAAGGGCGCAACGCCGTGGCGCGCGTCGGCGGCTTCGGTGGAAACGCAGTTTGGGGAGGCGGGGCAGGGAGGGAAGTCCATCGCGGGATCATCAACGGGAGCCGAGGAGAGGGCGAGGGGAAAAGCGTCGCCCACCAGGCAATGCCTGCAGGGTTGTGCGCTGCGGACATGCTCGCTAGACTCAGCACGCCGATGAGATTACCCCCCACTCGTGCCCTCGGCATCGTCGCTCTTCTCCTCGGCGCCGCCGGCTGTGCCGACTTGCCTAACGACGTCGGCGTACGCAAACACCGCTCCAACGTCGAGCTCACGCAAAAGGCCTCGCATCACCCGATCGTCGCGACTTGGAACGATGATCCGACCGCGCAAGGCCCGACTCGCATCCTGGTGAATCTCACCATTCAGCAGGCCTTTTTTTATCGGGGCGAAACCTTGATCGGGCAGACCAACATCTCGTCCGGCCGCCGCACCCACGAAACGCCGCCCGGGAAATACCACGTCATCCAGAAGGACGCGCACCACGTCTCCAGCGAATACGGTGTTTACGAAAATCGCCGCGGCGAAGTGGTCGTGCGCAATGCCGAGGCCGGCCAGACGCTGCGGCCGGACGGCACCCATTTCGTGGGCGCGCCGATGCCTTATTTCCTCCGCTTCCTGGACGGCTACGGGATGCACGCCGGCTTTGTCCCGCGCTATCGCGCCTCGCATGGTTGCATCCGGATGCCGATCGAGATGGCGCAACATTTCTTCGACGCGTCGAAGGTGGGCACGAGCGTGGAAGTGGTGGAGCCCGGCATACAGGTCAAGCCGTAGACCTGCCGCGCGGGTGCGGAAGGGCGGCCGACATTGTGCGCACCGGCGCCTGCCACTAGAATCGGCCGCATGAATTGGGCGGCAGAATTGCAGGCTTTGTTGGGCGCCGAGGAACTAGCGTTCGACGAGCCGACCCGTCGCGCGCATGGCGGCGACAAATGGTCCGCCGAGCGGGACCCGGAGGTCGTCGCGTTCCCGCAAAACACGGCACAGGTGAGCCGGCTGTTGCGTTTTGCCTCGGAACGTCAGATCCCCGTGACCGCTCGGGGCGCAGGCTACGGCTACGTCGGCGGGTGCGTCCCGATGCTGGGCGGCATCTCGCTCTCGCTCGAGCGGATGAACCGGATCAAGGAAATCAGTTTTACCGACGCAATCGCGATCGTGGAGCCTGGGGTGATCACCGGCGAGTTGCAGGCCGCGGTGAGGGCGCAGAAACTTTTTTATCCGCCCGATCCGGCGAGTCTCGCGCATTGCAGCATCGGCGGAAACGTTGCCACGAACGCGGGTGGTCCGCGCTGTCTGAAATACGGCGTGACCCGCCACTACATCGTTGGGCTCGAGGTGGTGCTGGCGAGCGGCGAGATCCTGCGAACGGGTGGGCGGGTGCACAAAAACAAAACCGGCTTCGACCTGATCGGGCTCTTCGTCGGCTCGGAGGGAATGCTCGGTGTCGTCACGGAAATCACCGTGCGGTTGCTCCCGCTGCCGCCGGCGCGCGCCACGCTCTCGGCTTCGTTCGCCACGATGTCGGAAGCGGCCGGCACCGTGCAGGCGATTTTCGCCGCCGGCTTTTTGCCCTCGTCGCTCGAGATCGCCGATCAATTTACCCTCGAAGCCGCCCGCGCCGATCATGGCCACGGCATTATCCCAGAGGGCAACGCACACCTTCTGGTGGACGTGGATGGCCAGGCGGAAACCGTGCGCAGCGAAGCGGCGGCGCTGGAAAAATTAATCGCTGGCAGGCACCCGAACTCGCTCACCATCGCCACCACCGAGGAAGGTTCGGAAAAACTCTGGGCCTTGCGCCGGGAGTTCAGCAATTCCCTCCGTGCGACCGGCCTCACCAAGCTCAACCAGGACATCGTGGTGCCGCGGAGCCGGCTCGTCGATTTGGTCGAGTTCGCGGGGCGATTGCAGGCGCGGCACGGATTTCCGGTGGCGACCTTCGGGCACGCGGGGGACGGGAACATTCACGTCAACATCATGGCCGCGAATTTCGACGACGCCGCGGTGCAGGCGCGGGTCGAGCAGGCGCTTGATGAACTCTTCGCGCAGGTCCTCGCCTGGGGCGGCGTGATCACCGGGGAACACGGCATCGGCCTCGCGAAAAAGCGCTGGTGGCCGCAGGCGACCAGCGAGGTTTCGCGCGAAGTGCATCAGCGGTTGAAACAGGCGCTCGACCCCGGAAACATCCTTAATCCCGGCAAATTTCTGCTCTAGCCGGGGCCAGTGAGTCACCTGAGATTCGAAGCGGCCGATGGGTTGATCCGCGCTGGTTCTGTGGCATAGTTCGGGACTCATTTTACGCGCATCCGCGGTCTGCCGACCGAATCTTTAACAGGTGCGCCTCTCTTCAGCTCGCGCTGAAGTTTTTGCCTTTCGATGAAACCAGGAACACTTACTCATACCATCGCGGTTTGCCTCTCGTCGCTCTCCGCGCTCTTTGTCCCCTCCGCGCCCGCGCAGACCGCGCTGGCGAAGATGAAGCACAGCAAGACGCAGAATCGTCTCAACGACGACCTGCTCCTGCGCGTCGACCCCATGGGTTACACGCCGCGCCCCAGCATTGAGATCAATCTCGGCCAACCCGCCGTAGCGCGCTTCCCTTGGAAGCAACAGATCGTCACCACCGTTTTCTGGATTGGCGAGAATCCGACCGCGAACAACCCGGTGCCGAATCAGGCCAGCAGTTGGGACACTTCGTGGGCAAAGAATTACGGCGGGTACGACAATCCGAGTAGGACCGCGCGGCACGACTACATCCCGGTCAATTTCAACCCGCGCCAGAATCCGTTTTATTGCGCGCTTCCTTACAACGACAAAATGCGCGAGGGCCATCGGTCGGAAGCGCCGAAGGTGATCCCGTGGTTCAAGGAAGCCTATAAGGGGCCCGGGATCTCGGTCTGCAAAGATCGCTGGATCGCGATCCGCAAAGGCAACCGGACGGTTTACGCCCAATGGGAAGATGCCGGTCCGTTCCGCACCGATCATTGGGAATACGTCTTCGGCAACGAACGTCCGAAACCGAACCTGAATCACGGCGCCGGTCTCGATGTCTCGCCCGCGGTGCGCGATTATCTTGGCCTCCAGGATACGGACGTGACCGATTGGAAATTTGTCGACTTCAAGGACGTGCCCCCCGGCCCCTGGACGAAACACGGCGACAACAACACTTTCGTCATCAACGCCCGCAAAGCGGAGCGCGAAGTGGCGAGCGCGCAGAAGAAGAGCTCCGCGATCTTCACTCGTTAGGCTGGTTTTGCCCCGGCTGATTGCTCCGCGCCTTTTCGTTCTCCTGCTGCTCGTCTGCGGGACGCTTTCCGCCGCGGCCGGGGAGGGGAAACTCCTACGCGGGAAAGCGGCGATGGGCGATTGGACGGAAGACGCGCCCGGAGTGCGCCGGCAGTTAACGGTCGCAGATCTGCCGCCGCCTAACGATACCCGCTCCGCTAACAACGGCCCGAGGGAGGTTCCTCGTCCCGCCGGCGCGCAGCTCCACGTCCCGGCGGGTTTCCAGATCGAGGAATACGCCGCTGGCTTTCGCGATCCGCGTTTTCTTCTGACCGCCCCGAACGGCGACCTCTTCGTCGTCGAAAGCCGCGCCAATCAAATCAGAGTTTGCCGCGATACGAACGACGACGGCCAGCCGGAGCAGAACGAGCTTTTCACTGAGGGCGGGAAATTGAACAAGCCGTTCGGGATCGCCTTTTACCCGCCTGGTCCTGACCCGCAATATCTCTACGTAGCGAACACCGACGGGATCATTCGTTTCCCCTATCGCAACGGCGATTTGGAGACGCGCGGACCGGCGGAAACGCTCGGCGCCGAACTCTCCGGTGGCGGCTTGCTCCGCGGCGGCGGGCATTGGACACGCGGCCTTGTCTTCTCGCCCGACGGGAAAAAGATGTTCGTCTCGATCGGCTCGCGCTCGAACGATTCCGACGACGCCGCGGAAGCGGAGCGTGCGCGGATTTTTCAGTTCAACCCTGACGGGACCGGCAAGAAGAAATACGCGTGGGGCATTCGGAACGCTGTCGGTATCGCGGTGCAGCCGGGGACGGGCCAGCTCTGGATGAGCGTGAACGAACGCGACGAGCTGGGCGACAATCTCGTGCCTGATTACATAAGCAGCGTCCGGCCCGGCGGCTTTTACGGTTGGCCGTGGTATTACCTCGGCGCCCATCAGGACCCGCGGCATAAGGGCGAGAAGCCGGAGCTTGCAGGCAAAGTGATCGTGCCCGACGTGCTCGTGCAGGCGCACTCCGCCTCGCTCAATCTTTGCTTCTACACCGGCAAACAATTCCCCAAGGAATATCGGGGCGACATTTTCGCGGCCTTCCACGGCTCGTGGAATCGCAGTCGCCGCACCGGCTACAAGATTGTCCGCGTCCCCTTCGAGGAGGGCAAAGCGACCGGCGCGTATGAAGATTTCGTGACCGGTTTTGTGAACCCTGACGGCGACGTCTGGGGTCGGCCGGTCGGCGTGGCCGTCGCGAAAGACGGCAGCCTCCTCTTCAGCGAAGACGCGCACGGCGTGATTTACCGGGTCAGCGCGATTCGTTAGGCAAATCGACTTCTTTCCCGTCGTATTGTAGTTTCTAGCGTGAACAAGTCGTCGATCAAATCCCTCCACCTCGACGAGCTGACGCAACAACTCGCCGCGCAGAAGCAGCCGGCTTATCGCGCGAAGCAGATCACCGACTGGCTCTACAAAAAGCGCGTCGATTCCTTCGCCGCCATGACCGATCTCCCGGCGAACATCCGCGAGTGGCTGACGGAGGATTTCGCGTTCGTTAGGCCGGAAGTGGTTCGCGTTCTCGGATCGAAAGACACCACGCGCAAATTTCTTTTCCGCCTCGCCGACGGCAACCTGATCGAGTCCGTCCTCATCTCGGCCTCGCCCGCGCTCTACGGTGAGACTTCCGATCGCCGGACCGCCTGCGTTTCCACCCAAGTCGGCTGTGCTTACGGTTGCAAATTTTGCGCGAGCGGGCTCGATGGTTTTACGCGCAATCTCGACGCCGGAGAGATCGTCGATCAGCTGCTCGCGATCGAGCGGGAAAGCGGCGAGCGGATCGACAACATCGTCTTCATGGGCATGGGCGAACCGCTCGCCAATCTCACCAACTTGCTCCGCGCCATCCGCATTATTAACGCGCCCTGGGGCATGGAAATCGGCGCCCGCCACATCACCATCTCGACCAGCGGACTCGCCCCGCAGATTCGCCAGCTCGCCGAAGAGCCGACGCAGTTCCGGCTCGCCATTTCCCTCCATGGTGCGACCGACGCAGTCCGCGATCAGATCATGCCGGTGAACCGCAAATACCGGCTCGCGACGCTCCTCGAAGCCTGCGACGAATACGTGAGGCAAAAGAAACGGCTAATGTTCGAATACATCCTCATCGCCGGCGTGAACGATACCGACGAGCAGGCGCACGCCCTCGCCCGCCACGCGCTGCGCCTCTCGGCGAAAATCAATCTTATCCCTTACAACACGGTGGAGGGATTGGAGTGGTCGCGCCCCTCGCGCAATCGTCAGGAAACCTTTCTCCACATCCTGCGCGAGCACGGCGCGGTCGCGACTTTGCGCCGCGAGAAAGGCCATGATATCGCCGCCGCCTGTGGTCAGCTGCGCCTGCAAACCAAGCGCGCGGAGACGCCGGCTAGCGCAGAAGCGCGATGAGAAAAAGCACGATCCCGAGAGTCGCGGCGTTGAAGAAGATCGTCGAGCGCAAGAGGCTGAAGCCGGTCGCCGCCGCCAGCACGTAGCCGAGCCGACCCCAGAAATAGAGTTGCGCGCCCCAGAGGGTGAGCGCGTTGTGGCGCCCGACGAAATGCGCGGCGAGCAGGAGCGTGGCGAAGAACGGAAACGTCTCCATGAAATTCGTGTAAGCCTGGTCGACTCGACTGGCGACGCCCCGCAGCGGCGCCACCGCGGTCTCGCGCGTGCTCGCGGTCCAGCGATAGCCGTATTGGAAACTGATCAGGTGCGAATCCGCAATCAGATGGACGAGGCCGAGAATCACACTCGCGGCCAGGAAATAAAGCTCTGTGGTCATACGACGAAGCTGAGCGATTCCTGCACCCCGGCAATCGCCATCCCCCCTTCGCCGACGGCAGCGGCGCAGCGTTTGACCGATCCGGAGCGGACATCACCGGCGGCGAAAACTCCGGGGACGCTGGTCTCGAGCGGGCTCGGAGCGCGTCCGCAGATTTGCCAGAGCGGCTCGTTGGCGACAGCGGCGCCGGTTTTGATGAAACCTTTTTCATCGCGCGCGAGTTCGGGCGGGAGCCAGCTCGTGCAGGGATCGGCTCCGATCATGGAAAAGACTGCCGGGGTTTGCACGGTGCGCCATTCCTTGGTGGTGAAGTTTTTTAGCTCGACCGACTCGAGCAATTTGCCGCCGTGCATTTTGCGGATCTCGGTTTCGTAGAGAACTTCGATGTTGTTGCAGGTGAGGACGCGGCGCGAGAGATAGTCAGACATGCTTTTTTTCAGGTCGTCACCGCGGATGACGAGCAGAACTTTCTCGGCGCCTTGGGAGAGAAACATCGCGGCCTGGCCGGCGGAATTTCCCGCGCCCGCGACGATCACGGTCGCGCCTCGACAGAGCTGGCCCTCGAATGCCGTCGCGGCGTAGTAAACGCCGTTGCTCTCGAATTGCTCGCGGTTCTCGGCTTCGAGCCGGCGGTAATCGGCGCCAGTGGAGATGAGCACGCATTTGGAAAAGAGCGTCGCCGGGCAGCCTTCGATCCGCAGACTGTTGGCGAATTCGGCGCCCTCATGGAAACGCAGGGTGAGCGCCTGTGCGGGAGTGGAAAATTTCGCGCCGAAACGGTAGGCTTGCAGTTGCGCGCGATAGGTGAGATCGCCCCCGCTGATTCCGGTCGGGAAGCCGAAAAAGTTTTCGATCAATGACGAAGAGCCGGCCTGTCCGCCTGGCGCGTAGCTCTCGAGCACAACCGTTTCCAATCCTTCCGAAGCCGCATAGACCGCCGCTGCCAAGCCGGCCGGTCCGGCGCCGACGATGGTCAGGTCCGCATGCTTTTCCGTCTCGCCCGCGTGGGCCAGTGGACGCAACAGTCCGGCCTGCTGCGCGACCTCGCGAATGGACGGGTGGCGTAACGGTTCGCCGGTTGGCGTGATCAGGGCGGGCAGGTGGTGACTCGAAAGGTGGTAGCGCCGCGCCAGTTCCTGGCCGTCTGCTTCTTCGATCCGCACGAAGCGATGGGGAATGTGATTCTTGGTCAGGAAATCGTGAAGATGCCGCCCGTTGCGATCTTCGCGCGAAGAGAGGATGCGGAGCCCGGCAAACTCGTGATCCCGCTGCAGGCGCTGCCGCCGCATGATGAACGCGTTCACGATCGGCTCGCCGATTCCCGGAAGTTCGGCGAGCGCTCGGCGGAACTTCTCCGCCGGCACGGTCAGCAACTCGGCTTGGTCGGATTTCACCCGCGCACTGGCGAGAGAGGAAGTGCCCTGCAACATGGAGACGTCGCCGATGAAATCGCGCGGCCCCGGCGTGGCCAGGATCTGCACCGTGCCTTCACGGTCCTCGTAAACTTCGACATCGCCGCGGAGCACGACGGTGAGCGGAAGATCGCGCTCGCCGGCCCGATAAACCATCTCCCCGTACTGCAGGGTGCGGCGTTCGCCTAACGACTCGAGGAGTGCAAGCTGCGCGTCGTCGATCTTGCGGAAGGCGACACTCTCGGTGTCGCGATAGAACTGCGCGTCCTCTTCGGTTTCACTCATGCGCGAACAGTTTAGGGGCTGATTGCGCGCGGGGCCAAGCGTGCCGGAAAATTTTTGCGCAGTTTCCCTAACTGCTCATACTAATCAGATGGCCGAGCACGACTCAGACCGAGCTTGGGACGAATACGAGTGGGAGCGCTTTCTCCAGCAGCAGGACCAGAAGACGGAGAAATACATGGAGCTCCTCGAGAAATACATCGACGACCCGAATCGCGACGAGATCGTGGCGCGCGAGATGGGCTGGAGCCATGCGCTCGACGACAGCGGGAACGAATGGCAGGACGAAGAATTCGAAACCGACGACGAGGAAGAGGTGAGTTCGGGTGCGGACCAGGTGATCGGTGGCAACGAAAGCTTCGAGCAGCACGTGCTCTATCGCGCTTCGTTTAATCTCACGATCTGGATCGATCGGATGTTTGAGGCAAACAGCGCGCTGCAAAACGATCCCGCGGCCGTCCGCCTCGCCACCCATGCGGCCCTCGCCGCCGCGAAACTGGCGGCGGCGCTGAGCGACGAAGAGGCCGAGGAACTCGGCATGACCATCGCCTACCTGAAGCGTTCGCTGAAAGCCATCACCGTCGCGATGGACGGCGCGGCCCAGCTCTTCGCCCAGAAATCGCTTTCGCGCGCGCAATACCACGCCCTCCAGCAGCGTCTCTTCCAAGTGCGCGACGGAATCATCCTCCTCATGGGTGAATTCCGCGGTGAATGGCTCCGCCGTTACGGCAGCCTTTAGCGGTTGAATGAATCGGGCGCACCTCCGTCAAACCATGCATACGGAAGCGACTCCGGCCGAGGCCGATGTCCCCGACGCTGAGTTGGTGCGCCAAGCCCAAACCGGCGACACGGCGGCCTTCGACCAGCTCGTCGGGCGCTACCGCAGCCGGATTTTCGGGATGATCTACAACATGGTGCATAACGAGCAGGACGCCTGGGACCTCGCTCAGGATAGCTTCGTCAAGGCGTGGAAATCGATCGCGCGTTTTCGCGGCCAGTCCTCGTTTTACACCTGGATCTATCGGATCGTCATGAACGTCACGATAGATTCCCTGCGCAAGAAACAGGTCCGCGGCGCGACGGAATTCGACGACGCGATTCAATTGAAGGAGATCGACCCCGCCTCGCGCACCGTGCCGCATGCCGATGCCCTGCCGCACGAGAACCTGGAGAACCAGGAGATCCGCGGCCGGATCGACGCCGCGATCGCCGAGCTCTCGCCCGATCATCGGGCGGTGATTTTAATGAAGGAAATCGAGGGGATGCAATATCACGAGATTGCGGAGTCGTTAGGTTGTTCCATCGGAACGGTGATGTCGCGCTTGTTTTATGCGCGTAAAAAATTACAAGGTTTGCTGCGGGATGTTTATGAAAACGTTTGAAGAAAAATGGACCGCCTGGCTCGATGACGAGCTGACCGGCGACGAGCGCGCGGCCTTTGAAGCCACGCTGGAGGATCGCGCCGCGGCGGAGGCGGAAAAGAACCAGGCCCGCAAACTCGGCGCCCTGCTGAAGGAACAATTGCAGCCGCGCGCGATGGGGAACGAGGAGTTTTTCCATCATCAACTGCGAGAGCGGATCGCGCGGGAAAGTGCGGCCGAGGCGCCCGCGCCTAACGACACCCCGGTCTTGCGCGAGACCTGGTGGTCGATCCGGCGGCTGCTCTGGCTCGGCGCCAGTTCACTCGCGGTCTTTGCCGTGTGCACTTTTTTCGTGCTCCGGCAGGCGTCGGTGCAGGATCAGTCGCAGTACCTCACGCAAATCCTGAACTCGCGGGTCGATCCGAACGTGAGTCCGGACGCCACGGTCTCGAGTTTCCAGACCAAGGAAGACCGGGTCACCGTCCTCTGGGTTGATGGCTTGAAATCGCTCCCCAGCGAGTACGCCGCGAAATAACCCATGCGTCTCCGCGCTTCGCTCGTCCTCCTTTTCGTCCTCGTCCTCGGTCTCGGTCTCGGTCTCGGGACGAGTGCACGGGCGAGCGAGAACGTCTGGAGCGCCTTGGTCGTGGCCACCAATTCCGCCCGTCCGCCGCAGCCGCCGCTCGAGATGCGCCACATTGCGGGCACGCTCAGCCGCACCTTTGGCTACAACTATTTCAACCTCATCGGACAGTCGCGAAAGACCCTGCGGAGCGGGGAGGAAAACTGGATGGCCACGAGCAAACATTTCTCGCTCCGCGTCGATGCGCGCGGTGCGGCCCGCAACGGTTACCGGCTGAATTTGCAACTGTTTCAGGATCGCCAGGTTCTGCTGGAGACGGACGCGACCCTCTCGAAAAGCAGCCCGCTCGTGATCCGGGGCCCGCAGATCGGCGCCGGGCAGTTGTTGCTCCTCGTGATCGTACAGTAGCCGCATCCGGCGCATCCCTCGTTGCGGAGAATGTTCGGCGGCCTTTAATCCCACATGCGTTATCTCCTCGCGGTCATTTTCCCCCTGCTTTTCCTCTCCCCGATGCACGCGGAAGACAAATTCGACTTCGCCAAAACGCCCGGGAAACTGCCGAAGGATGTCATCCCTTCGCAGTATGCGATCCGGATCGTGCCGAACCTTGACAAGCTCACTTTTACCGGCTCGGAAACGGTGCAGCTCGAAGCGAAAACACCGGTCAAAAAACTGGTCCTGAACGCGCTCGAGATGGAGATCGCTTCCGTCTCGATCGATGGCCAGGCGCTGCCGAAAAAAGCGGTCGCGCTCGACCCCGCCGAGCAGACCCTGACCCTGAATCTGCCTAACGAACTCTCCAGCGGCGCTCACGAACTCGCGCTCAAGTTCACCGGCAAAATCAACCCGCAGGGCCAGGGACTTTTCTACGCCCGCTATCAGGAGGAGGGGAGCGCGACAAAGAAGATTCTGCTCGGCACCCAATTCGAGCCGACCGACGCGCGTCGGATGTTTCCCTGCTGGGACGAGCCGAGTTTCCGCGCGAAATTTCAACTGACCGCGGTCGTGCCTAACGACTTCATGGCGGTCTCAAACATGCCGCTCGAGGAGGAGAAAAAGACCGCCGCCGGCAAGGAAGTGCGCTTCGGCGTGACCCCGGCGATGTCGAGTTACCTGGTGGTCTTCTGCGCCGGGGATTTCGACACGATCGAGGGGGAACAGGACGGGGTGAAGCTCCGCATCGTGACCACCAAAGGGAAAGCCGAGCAGGGCCGCTACGCGCTCGAGAGCACCGGGAAGATTCTCCATTATTACAACGAATACTTCGGCGTGCCCTATCCGCTGCCGAAGCTCGACCTGATCGCGCTCCCCGGCGGTTTCGGCGGCGCGATGGAGAACTGGGGCGGCATCACCTATTACGAGAGCGTCCTCCTCTTCGATCCGAAAATTTCTGCGACGAGCACGAAGCAGGACGTCTTCGCGGTCATCGCGCACGAGATGGCGCACCAATGGTTTGGCGACCTCGTGACGATGGCGTGGTGGGATAATCTCTGGTTGAACGAAGGCTTCGCCTCCTGGATGGGCTCGAAGTGCACCGATCATTTCAACCCCGACTGGGCGGAATGGCTCCGCCGCAGCGTTCCGCGTTCCGCCACCCGCCGGGTCGGCTCGCCGAAGGATGCGGCGATGCAATCCGATGCGCGCTCGACGACGCATCCGGTGCAGCGCGAGATCAAAACCGAAGCGCAGGCGAACAGCGCCTTCGACGAAATCACCTATCGCAAGGGGCAGTCGATCATCCGCATGCTCGAGAGCTTTCTCGGCGCCGATGTTTTTCGCGACGGCATTCGGAAATACATCGCGGTCCATAAATATTCGAACACCACGACTGCCGATCTCTGGGATGCTCTGACCGAAGTCTCGGGCAAACCGATCGGTGAGATCGCACCGGCCTGGACCGAGCAGCCCGGCTTTCCGCTGGTGAAATTTTCGCGCGACGGCAATACCCTGAAGCTGGCGCAGGAGCGGTTCACGGTGCATTTCGAAAATCCCCCGGCGTTGCAGTGGCAGATCCCGCTGACTTACGGCGTGGAAGGTGTCCCAACGCCGAACAGTTTCCTCCTTCGCGACAAGACGGCGACCCTGCCGACGGAAGTGCCTAACGACCGCGCGGTGAAGCTCAACGTGGCCGACGCCGGTTATTACCGCGTCGCCTACGACGACGCTTCCTGGCAGCTCCTGCTCAAGGTGGTCGGCGGCATGTCCGAAGCCGACCAGCTGAATCTGCTGACCGACGCCTGGGCGCAGGTCGAAGCCGGCGCCCAACCGCTCGCGCACTATCTCGAGCTGGCGGAAAAGTTGACGGACAAGGATCAGCTCAACGTTTTCGACCAGATCATCGACACCTTCGTGATGCTTAACCGGCTGCTCGTCGGCGACCCATTGCGCCCGCGGTTTCAGCAGTACGCGCGCGGCTTGATCCGGCCGGCCTTCGACCGCGTCGGCTGGGAACCGAAAAAAGGCGAAGCGCTCCCGTCCGCGCTCCTCCGTGTCTCGCTCATCCGCGGGCTCGGGCTGCTGAACGACTCCGACATCATCGCGAACGCGCGTTCTCGTTTCGATCAGTTCCTCAAGGATCCGAGCGCATTGCCGCCGGATTTGCGGCCGACCGTTTTCTCGGTCGTCGGCCGCTATGCGGACAGCCAGACTTGGGAAAAACTGCACCGGCTGGGTGAGAAGACGACGAGCACGGAGGAGAAGGGGAACTATTACGAAGCGCTCGGCCAGACCACCAATCCCGGGTTGATCTCGCGCTATCTCGAGATCTCGTTAGGCGACGAACTGCCGACCAGTCGCGCGAGCGCGATCGTCGGTTTCTCGGCTCGTTACGGCGAGCATCCGGATTTGGTCTGGGATTTCGCGAAGGCGCACATGAAAGCGCTCCTCGCAAAACAGGACGGGCTCGGGATCAACAGTTTTGCCGCCGGTCTTTTCAATTTCTATTCCGACCCGAAGGACATCGAGACCCTTGAGGCCTACGCGAAAGCAAATCTGCCGCCCGCCGCTGCTGAGTCGGTCGCGAAAGCGGTCGATGAAATCGGTTTTCGCGCTGAATTTAAGAAGCGGCTCGTGCCGGAATTACAGGCGTGGATCGGGAAACAAAAAGCGCCTAACGAGTAAACGGCTAACTCCGCGGCTCCGTCGCGGGCGGCGAGACGGTTGCGTCCGCGCGCGCCTGCTCCTGTGATTCGAGATCGAGCGCCTTCGCCGCGCGCCAGCCGATTTGCGCCTGGCTGAAGATGAAAAACGCCAGCACCCCGAGCCAGATCGAGCCCATGTAGTAGGCGAAACCGGCAAACGCGATTGCGCCCACAAACCCGATCCCGCTCGCGATTTTCAAACTGCGAATCGGCCCGACCCTCAACCAAAGCAGACCACGCACGAGCTGCCCGCCATCGAGCGGGTAGATCGGAAGGAGATTGAAGACGAGCAAGCTGGTGTTGATCCAGAAAAGCGCGGAAAGGAAACTTCCGAGATCAGGATTCGTTAGGCGCAAATGCGCGGCGGCGTAGAAGATCGGAAAGAGAGCGACGTTGACCAGTGGACCGGCGGCGATGCTCCAAAGATAGGCGGTGGCGCGCGGCGGCGGCTGCACGAAAGCGACGCCGCCGAGGGGCCAGAGGATGATGCGATCGGCATAGCCGCCGGTCGATCGGCAAGCGAGCGCATGGCCGAATTCGTGCATTGTCACCATCGCGAAGAGTCCGAGATATTCGAGCACCGCCCAGATCGGCGAATAGTAGCGACCTCTCATCACCTGCACCTGGTAGATCGCGACCAGGAACCACGACCAATGGAGAAAGACGTTGATCCCGGCGAAGCGAAAAATTCTGAAGGCACCGCGTTGCATTAGCGTGCGCGAAGGTAGCGCGGCCTGCGGCGGGACGCATCCCGGCAGGCGGAACGGCTAGCAACCGCGATTGATCGTCGCCGCGGCGTAGGCGGCGCCGAACCCGTTGTCAATATTCACCACCGTCACGCCGCTGCCGCAGCTATTGAGCATGCCTAACAATGCCGCCAGCCCACCGAAACTCGCGCCGTAGCCCGTGCTCGTGGGCACCGCGATAACGGGTTTATCGACCAACCCCGCGACCACACTCGGGAGCGCGCCCTCCATCCCGGCGACCACCACCAGCGCCGCGCAGGCGCGGAGCCGCTCTGTCTCGACGAGCAGGCGGTGAATTCCGGCCACCCCCGCGTCGTAAATTCGCTCCACCTTGTTCCCGAAAATCTCCAGCGTCACCGCCGCTTCTTCCGCGACCGGAAGATCCGAGGTGCCCGCGGCAATCACGCCGACCGCGCGCGGAAGTTTCGGCAGGGGCTCACGTTCAATCGTCAGGCAGCGCGCGCGCTCGTGGTAAACCGCGGAGGGAAATCTCTGCTGCACGGCGTCGGCTTGCGCGCGTGAAATGCGGGTGGCGAGCAATACCGGCTCGCGTTCCAAAATCACCGCGGCGATCTGCGTCACTTCGTCTGGGGTTTTCCCCTGGCCGTAGATTACCTCTGGGAAACCGGTGCGCCGCCGCCGATCCGTATCGACCCGGGCGAAGCCGAGATCGACGAAGGCAGGTTCGTCCGGCATCCCGCGATCCTAGAGCGAACCCGATTCGTCGCTTGGCGACGAGAGCAATAAGCGCATCGGGAGCATGGGCGACTCGTAGAAGCCGTGCTTCCGGAAAAAGGTCTGCGAGCGCAACTCCGGCCGATCGGTCAACAACGTGATGCGGAGAAAGTTTTTCTGCTTCGCAAACTGGATCGCGTACTCGAGCAGCTTCGTTCCGTAGCCGTGGCCGCGATGTTCGCGATGGATCACGAGATCCTCGAGCAGGAGGACGAACCCGCCTTCCGCCGTGCTGATCGTGATCAGGAGATTGATCATCCCCACGATCGCGCGATCGCTCCGGAGGACGAAGACGCGACCGCGATTCGGTTGTTCGAAAATAAGTTGGAGCCCGCGCAGCTGCTTCCGTTTATCTGGCCGAAAGTCACTTTCCTCGCTGAACAACTCACCGAGCAGGCTGGACAATTCGTCCAGGTCCTCGGCGATCGCGGGCTCGATGACGACTTCGCTCATTCCGGTCGATATTCCATAATCGGCGGGCATTGACAACCCGTTCGTGTCCCCTAAGGTAGCGGTCCCCGTCCTCCCCGGCGGACCTTTTTTACCTATGAAGCGCACTCTCCAGCGATCGAAGCGAACCCGGAAACAGCAGCACGGTTTCCGCGCCCGCATGAGCACCAAAGCCGGTCGCGCCACTCTCGCTCGCCGCCGTCAACACGGCCGCAAGCGCCTTCTCCCGAAGGGCGCCGAAGTGTCCTTCGCGCGCCACACGCAGGCTTAGCCTGTAGACGTTCCGCTGTGCGGAACGTGGGCGTTTGCGTCGCCCGCAGAAACGGCATCGCTCTCGCGCCTCCCACAGGGAGGCGTCTACATGCGAAAGCCTTCCGCAGTTACGCCTAACGATTCAGCTCCGTCAGCGGCCCGGCATAGCCGGTCAGCTCGAGGTAACCGTGCCCCCCGACCTCGTGGCCCTCGTGCGCACCTTCGAGGTCAAAGGCCCCTTCCCAGTAAACGATTGGGGCCAGCACCAGCTCCTGATTCAAAAGCACTGGCGCGATCGTGAACGCGAGCTGTTCGCGCGGCACCGTGACCTTCCAACTAATCGGATAATTCGCGGCAGTCGTCGGACTTTTCCAGAACGCGGTCGGCGTCATCTGGAAATCGGCGTTCGTTAGGCTGACCGAGCGGCCGTCGGCGCGGATGAAGGTTCCGCTCGAGATCGGATCGATCGCGTCGTTCGTTAGGCGCATCTGATAGAGCATCAGCTCGCTGCCATCGTCGCATTGCGCCGAGAGCCAGTTCCAGCCGGCTTGGCCCGGGGCGAGCTGGTTCGTGGCCCATTCATGGTCGAACCAGCTTTCCCCCATCGTCGTTAGGCGCTCGTGCCCGAGCTGCAATTCCCCGGTCGTCGTCAGGCGAGTGATCGAATAATAATAGGAAGCGTGCCCCTCGCCGGCGGCCTTCTCGCTGATCCCGTTGGCCCCGTGAATCACCGGGGCTTTCCGCGGCACGAGATGCAATTCCAGCTTCGCGCCGGTCATCTGCGCGGTGAGATCGAAAGCGCCGTCCGGCTGCATCTGCAACTCCCAGCCGTCGATCCAGGCGAGCCGCTCGCCCGCGCCAAAGCCCGCTTCGCCGAAACTGCCGCGGCTCGTTTTTTGGTCGAAGAGAAACGTCCGACCCGCGGGATCGGTCACGGTGAAATGCGCGAACTTTAGGTCGCCAACCACAAAGCGCGAAGTGGTCGCGCCGCGCTCCTGCGGCGGCCGGATGCCCTGCCGGAAAAAGGTCAGCTCATAACCGTAACGACCACCACTCGCCGTCGTCAGATTACCGGTGAAATACCACCACTCCGTTTTGAAGTCGGCGTGCACGTGATGATCGCGCGGAAATTCGTAGCGCAGACCGGGCTCGGCAATTTTCCAGCCGGCAAACGCCAGCAGACAAAATAGGAGGGCCGTTTTCATTCGCTGCGCAATGCCTCCGCGACATTCAACCGACCCGCGCGCCACGCCGGAATCCAGCCCGCGACCAACGCCGCGGTCACGATCCAGAGCGGCGTCCAGGCGAGCGACGCCCAGGGAAACGCGAGCTGGATCGTCCAGCCGAAAAACGCGCGGTTGATCACCCCCGTGAGCACGACCGCGAGACAAAGCCCGGCGGCCATCCCGAGCAGGCTCGCGAGCAGCCCGATCATGCCGCTTTCCCAGAGGAGCAGCCGCTGCACCTGCGCGGCTGAGGCGCCGATCGAGCGCAGCACGCCGAGCTCCTGCGCCCGCTCCGCCACCAGCGTCGTTAGGCCAAGGAAAATTCCGACGACCGCAACCACCACCGCGATGGTGCGGAGCACATAGGTGACCGCAAACGTCTGGTCGAAAATCTCGAAGATTCGCTGCCGCAACGAACGGTTGGAGTAGATCGAAAACTCACCGCGGCCGCTAAAGCGCGCGCGAAAATCCTGCGCCACGGCGGCGGCCGACGCGTCTGGCTTGAGGTAAACCGCGACGCTGTTCACCCGATCATCGTGCCACAGCGCGTGGAAGTTTTTCTCGCTCAGGAAGACGAGTCCCTGGTCATTCGTGTAGTTGTAGAAAATGCCCGCAATCGGGAACGCTCTGCGACCGGAGGGCGTCGGAAGTTCCATGACATCGCCGACCGCGACGTGAAAACGCCGGGCGAAACTCTCGGACGCAAGGACGCATTGCTCGTCGTAAAACCGGCGCATGATTTCGTCGCTGCGACCGTGGATGAAGCGGTGATTGCGCCGGTCGCTTCCGCGCACCACCGCCACGGAAATGGGCTGTTCGCGAAACGGCAGCTCGAGCGCGCGGAAGGTATCGATCGTCTCCACCGCCAAATTTTTCTCGAGAAACTGGAGCGTCTCCGGGGGCATGAAGGAGTGCGGACCGGCGATTTCATTCGCGGCGGGCCCGATGAAAAGATCGGCCACGAGGGTTTGCTCGATCCAGCTCCCGACCGTCTGGCGAAACGAGAAGACCATCACCGCGACGCCGACCGTCATCGCGACCGCGGCGGCGAGCGAGGCGATCGTGATCGAGTTGCGCAAGAGCGAACGCCCGAGATTTTGCGCGGCGAGACGCGGCTCGACCGCGCGCCATTTCCAGGCGCGGGCAAAGCGCGAGATGACTTCGGGCGCAAGAAGCGAAAAGCCCGCGAGGACAAAAAACGCCGCGCCGAAGCCAAGCCAGGCCGGACCCGTCCGCAGCGCGAGAAAGGAAAAGAGGGCCGCGAGAAGCAGGCAAATCACCGCACCGAGAATCCAACCGCGCGACAACCTGACGGACTTTTCCAACCGCAGCCCGCCATGCAAGGCCTGGACCGGATCGGTCGCGGCTGCGCTTTGCGCCGGGAGCCAGGCGGCGAGCAAGACCGAGAGCAGGCCGAGGCAAAACGCACTGATCCAGATCCAGGGCGCGATCGCCAGGGTCTGCACGTGGATCAGGACGTAGAGCGACGAGATCGTTGTCGCGACGGCGCCGACGAGGAAGCGGGCGAGAAAATAACCGCCCACCAAACCCGCCCCGATGCCCACCAACCCCAGCGCTGCGGCTTCACCGAGAAAGAGCCAGCGCACTTCATTCCGGGTCGCGCCTAACGAACGCAAGATCCCGATTTCGGTGCGCCTCCGCACGACCGAGGCCTCGATCGTGTTGTAGATCAAAAACATCCCGACGAGGAGCGAGACCAGGCTCATCGCCGCGAGGTTGAGCTGAAAACCGGCGAGCATCCGGCCTACTTCCGCGCCCCGCTGCGCGGGCGCAGCGACGGTGGCGTCCGCGGGCACGATCGCGCGCAGTTCCTGGATCACTTTCTCCGGGTCGGCGCCTTTCGCTAAGCGAAGCGAGACCGAATCGAGCGACCCGCTGCGCCCGAGAAGTTCCTGCGCCCAGCCGATATCGATGGCAGCGAAATGCTCATCCGGAGCGACGGCGGATTCTCCGCTTTGGAGCAGAAATCCGATCGTTAGGCGAACGGTTTTCCCGTTGATCTGCGCGGTGACTTCGTCGCCCGCCTTCAAGCGATGGCGCCGGGCAAATTCCGCGCTCAATGCGACCACTCGCGGACCACGCAGCCAGAGTTGCGGATCGAAAGCCCCGCCGCCAAAATCGGTGAGCTGAAAAATACGAAAGGGTTCGTTGCTGAAGACATCGATCCCAAGCAGGTCGAGATATTCCCCGGGAAACTGGGGCAGAGTGACGAATCCCCTAACGATCGGCGTGGCCGCCGCGACCCCCGATTGCGCGGTAATTTTCGGGAGCAACGCATCCGGCAGATTGCCGACCGGCGCGTTGACCTCCAGCTGCGCCTTGCCCGCGACCACATCCACGCTCGCCTCAAACGCATTGTTCGCGCTCTGGTTCGCGATCTGGATCGCGAGATAGAGTGCCACACCGAGCGCGACAGTCGCGATGTTGAGGACGGCGAGGAGAGGATGCCGCTGGAGCGAGCGGAGCACCTGCCAGCGGAAGAGGAGAAAATATTGCGCGATCAAAAGCTAGCGCGGCCAGCCTAACGAATGCTTTTCTCGAGCTCGGCCCACTCGGCGTCGGATAATTTCACCTGCGCGGCCGCGGTGTTTTCCTCGAGATGCGCGATCGAGGAAGTGCCGGGAATCGGCAGGATCACCGGCGAACGATGGAGCAGCCAGGCGAGCGCGAGCTGCGCCACGGTGGCGTCGTGGTGCTTCGCCATCGCGTCGAGCGGGCCGCCCTCTTTCGCGAGATCGCCAGCGGCGACCGGAAACCAGGGGATGAACCCGAGGTTATTGTCCGCGCAATACTGGAGCGTTTTTTCGCTCTTGCGGTTGCCGATGTTGTATTCGTTTTGCACGCTTACGATCGGGAGAATTTTTTGCGCGTTCGCGATCTCTTCGGGATTCACTTCCGACAAACCGACGTGGCGGATTTTGCCGGCTTTCTGCAGATCGAGGAGGGCGCCGAGGGTTTCTTCGGCCGGAACTTTCGGATCAATCCGATGCAGCTGGTAGAGATCGATCCGCTCGACCCGCAACCGTCGCAGACTCATCTCAACACATTGGCGGAGGTATTCCGGGCGGCCCACCGGATTCCACTCGTTAGGCCCCTGTCGCGTGAGGCCGCCCTTGGTCGCGATCACGAGGCCTTCCGGATATGGATGCAGCGCGTCCGCGATCAATTGCTCGCTCACCTCCGGGCCGTAGGAATCGGCGGTGTCGATGAAGTTGATCCCGAGCTCGACCACTTGCCGGAGGAGTTTCTTCGCGGCCGCGGGATCTTCGGGCTCACCCCAGATTCCTTGGCCCGTGATGCGCATCGCGCCGTAGCCGAGTCGATGCACTGTGAGCTCGCCGCCGAACGTGAAGTCGCCGCTGGCCGCGGCCGGAGAAGTGGAAGAGTTCGTCATGAGTAAGGGCCGGTAATTTAGCACAGCGCCTCGCGCCGGGAGGAATCTGCTTGCACCGGTCGCCGCGGCCTTTGCTAAATACCTGCTCGTGACCGACCTGCCCTCCCCACCGCTGCCGCTGCTGGCACTCGAAGACGCGGAGCCGACCCGTCTTCTCCTCCTCGAACTGGAAACGCGGATGTTCGGGAAGGTCCACTACAGCGCGCGGGCCGACGGCACGGGCGCGGATGATCTCGGCTGGATCCTTTACCTGAAGCTCGCGTGCACCGGGAGTGAGCCTGGTTACGTGGTCGATTGCGCGCGGCAATTTCCCGATTTCCCGCACCAGACCACGAGCGACCAAGTCTATGACGAGGCGCAGTTAGAAGCCTATCGGCGGCTCGGCGAATACGCGGCGGAGAGTCTTTTCCGGCCCGAGATTTCCGCCCCGTATTGCGCGGCCAGCACGGAGGTCTCGACCGCGCCGGGGCGGGCGCAGTTCCCGGATCTCGACGGCTGGTTCCAAGCCCTCGCGAATAGCCTGCTGGCCGGTAACGACCCGGCCTTCGATTCCCCCTAACGAACTGGCCAGCCTCCCGCGAGATGACCGCTCCCGATTCTCCACGCGCCGGCCGCTCGCTGCGGACGAAGATCGTCCTCGCGATGGCGACGGTCGCGGGCCTGGTCGTGGCCGCGATCCTGGCGACGAATTTTCATTTTCGCCGGGAGCAATTGCTGCAGGAATTTCAAGCCTTCGTCCGGAGCGCGGCGGGGACGACGGCGCTCGCGCTCGACGGCGACGCCGTCCAGACGATCCGCACGCCGAACGACGGGACAGCTGCGGCGTTTCACAAAACGCGGGAGATGCTTCTTCGTTCCCGTCAGATCAATGGACTCGCTGAGAACGAATTGTACGTCCTGCGCCCGACGGGCGCGTCGCCCTTCGAGACCGAGTTCGTCGTCATGCTGCAAAAGAAGACTTTCATCGGCAGTCGTTACAGCGTGCCGATGGCCAACTGGGAGAGATTTCTCGAGGCCTGGAATTCCGGGCGGCCGACCAGCAGCGATATTTACGAGGACGAAAACGGGCGCTGGATCAGCGGCTACGCACCCATTTTCAACCGCGCAGGACACCCAGTGGCCATCGTCGAAGCCGATGCGCGGATCAGCCGGTTCATCGAACGCCAACGTGAGGAGTTGTTCCTCGCGCTCGCGATCGGTTGTGGAGCATTTCTTGTCGCGATGATTCCCGGTCTGTTGCTCGCTCGCAGCATCACCCGCGGATTGAATCGGCTCTCCGCCGGCATCCGCCGTTTTCAATCCGGCGAGCACGACGTGCAGGTCAATGTCACGACCGGCGACGAGCTGCAGCATCTCGGGAGCGTCTTCAACCAAATGATCATCTCGTTAGGCGAAAAACTTGCCCTCCTGCCGTATGTCTCGCGCTTCACCGCCGATGCGGTGCGCCGGAGCCGGGATGATCCGAAGTGGCTCGCCGGAATGGAGCAGGACGTCATTGTGCTCTTTGCCGATCTTCGCGGATTCACCAGCTGGTGCGAAACACGCGAGGCCGCTTTTCTCGTGCGCGAGCTCAATCGGCTGCTCGCCCTGCAGGCCGATGCGGTCGTTTCCGCCGGCGGCGATGTGGACAAATTTATCGGCGACGCGGTCATGGCGGTTTTCCTCGGGGGTGAGAATTCCGCGGAACGGGTTTTCAATTGCGCGCGAGAACTGACTGCCGCCATTCGGCAGGAAGTCGAAGCGGAGGGGTGGCCGCTGGCGCTCGGGGTGGGGATTCATCTCGGTCGCGCCGTCGTCGGCTCGATCGGATCGGCGACGCGGCGCGATTTCACGGCGATCGGTCACACCGTCAACCTGGCTTCGCGGCTCTGCGATCGCGCAGAGAAGTGGCAAGTCCTGGTGAGCGAACCGTTCTACGAAATGCTTCCGGAAAAAATCCAAAAGTCTTTCGAGCGGACGGAACCGATGCAGTTCAAGCATGTCTCGCAGGTCATCGCGACCTATCGCTACCTCGTGCCGGTCGCGGGTATCGGGAATCCGGACGCGGTCGAGTTGGTCTGAGAGCAAAAACGCGGCTTGCTCTGCGGCGCTGGCCTAACGAACTTTTCCCGGGCCCCAGAGAGCGCGGCCCGGGGTCGCGCCGGTGTGCTCGCCATTTTTCAAAACCTGCCGGCCATTCACGAAAACATCTTTCATTCCGACGGCATAGAGGTTGGGTTTTTCGTAGGTGGCGCGATCGGCAATCGTCGCCGGATCGAAGATGAC
The DNA here is from genome assembly GCA_038240025.1 of Chthoniobacterales bacterium. Lineage (GTDB taxonomy): Bacteria > Verrucomicrobiota > Verrucomicrobiia > Chthoniobacterales > UBA10450 > Palsa-1392. The sequence continues at coordinate 94,400 of JBBSED010000007.1, read as the reverse complement.
GACGTCGGCAAACATTCCTTCGCGGAGGGAGCCGCGGTGATCGAGCCCGAGGTTGGAGGCGGGCAGGGCGCTGAGCCGGCGGACCGCTTCGCCTAACGAGACAAGCTTTTCCTCGCGCGCATATTTGCCGAGGACGCGCGCGAAATTGCCGTAGGCGCGCGGATGCGGATTCGATTTCAGGAAAGGGCCTTCCGGCGCCTGGGAGGCTTCATCCGAGCCGAATGCAATCCACGGTTTCGCCAGCTGCTTGCGGACATTTTCTTCCGACATGAGGAAGTAAACGGCATCGATGCGCGACTCGTCTGCGCTGAGCAAATCCATGATCGTCTCGACCGGATCCTTCCCTCGCATTTTCGCCACCTCGGCGAGGGACTTGCCGGTGAGCGGTTTTAGTTTGGCTGACTTGAAACCCATCAGGAGAATCTTGTCCGGCGATCCGGCGGCGAGATAAAGATTCTCCCAGGCATCGCTTGGTGTTTTCACTTCCGTCGCAATTTTTGCCCGCGTCGCCGGATCGCGCAGCCGCTTAAAAAGCGCGGGATAGCCGCCGTCTTCCGTCCACGGCGGAAGGCAGGCATCGAGGCCGGTCCCAGCGGCGGTGTAGGTGTACATATCGGCGGTGATCTTGAGGCCTTCTTTTTGCGCGGCCTCGATTTTGGCGAGGAGCTGATCCTCTTTCGGCCAGTTTTTTTCGCCTAACGCTTTGAGGTGATAAACCTCCGCCGGAATCCCGGCTTCCCGGCTGATCTGGATGAGTTCGTCGAGCGCCTCCAAGAGATGGTTTCCTTCGCTCCGCATGTGCGAAATGTATTTGCCCTGATATTTCGCGGCCTCCTGGCAGAGCGCGATCAGCTCCGACGTTTTGGCGTAAAAGGCCGGCGGATAAATGAGCGAAGTCCCGATGCCGAGCGCGCCGGCTTCCATTTCCTGCCTAACGAGCGCGCGCATTTCATCGAGTTGCGCCGGGGTGGGCGGTTTATCTTCGAGGCCGATGACGTACTCGCGCACGGTGGTGGCGCCGAGGAAGGAGGCGACGTTGCAGGAGACGCCGCGCGCTTCGAGGTAGCGCAAATATTCGGCGAGCGTGTTCCACTTGATCTCGTATTTGATGTCTTTTTGTTGGGAGAGAACGCGCGTCTTCATCCGGTCGTTGAGCGGGCCCATCGATTCGCCTTCGCCCATGATCTCGGTGGTCACGCCTTGGCGGATCTCGCTTTGCGAATGGCCGTCGGAGATGAGCGACTCGGTCGACCAGGAAAGCATGTTAATGAAGCCCGGCGCGACCGCGAGTCCACTGGCGTCGATGACGTTTTTGGCGATGGCGTTTTGGTAATCCCCGATGCCGACAATGCGATCGCCGCGCAGAGCGATATCGGCTTTGCGGCCTTCGCCGCCGGTGCCGTCGTAAACCGTGCCGTTCTTGATCAGGACGTCGAATTTCTCGGGCGGCTCGCTGGCCGCGAGAGTGGTGGCGAGGAAGAAGGTGAGGCAGAGAAGTTTAGTCATTTCTTGGTTGGGATGGGTCGGAAGAGCAAGTCCTGGTAGTCGTAGCTGAAATCGGCCAGCGGGGAGACCGGCTGCATCGTGATGCGATCGACTTTGCCTGCGGCGTCGAGGGCGAAAGTGACGTAGGCCGGCTCGATTGTCCGGTCGGTGAAGCGGGTGACGAAGGTGTCGTATTGCCAATGCTCGAGCGGACCGCCCATGCGCGGGGTGGATTTGAAGTCGATCGTTAGGCCGTCTTTCGCCTGGGCGATCTCGATGTTGCCATACCACGGATCGGCGTAAGTCCCGGCGTAGCGCGCGAGCGGCAGCGACGGGCCGATTTTTGCGGGCTGAGCGGTTTTCGCCTCCGCCAGCTTCACGCCATCAGCTTTTTCCTTTCGCGCGTAGGCGATGAATTTTTCCGGCCAGTCGCCTTGGGGCAACCCGAGGTAATGATCGAGCAACTCGTCGCGCAGCCCGAGAATGATGGCGCCGTCCTCGCTGTTGATCTCAATCGCGAAGCCGACATTTTTCTCCGGGAGCAACACGACCGCGCTCAGGAAACCCAGCACCGCGCCGCCGTGCCAGATGAGCTGCGCGCCGCGATAATCCTGCACGTCCCAGCCGAGCGCGTAAGTGCGGATCTTCGGCTGGGTAACGTCGAACTCCGGCGGGAGCGGATCGATCGGTTGCGGCAAAACCGGCGTCCACATCTGTTCGTGCGCGGACTCGCTGAAAAGGCGCTTGTCGCTTTGCGGAATTTTTCCGTGCGCGAGTTGAATGAGGAGCCAGCGCGCCATGTCGTTGGCGCTGATCGCGAGCCCGCCGGCGGGAGCGGCGGCGCGGCCGAGGTCGTCGCGTTCGTCGAGCACTTGTTGATCGCCGAGGCCGCGCAACGGGCCGTTAATCCGGGCGTGCGGTTGGGCGCGGTCGGCGGTTTGGAAGCGCGGCTCGTCATCACTCGTGGAGTGGAGCATGCCGGCAGGCTTGAAGAGACTTTCGGCCGTAAACGCTTCCCAGGTTTTGCTCGTGACCGCCTCGATCAGCTGGCCGGCGACCATGTAGAGGACGTTGTCGTAAGCGAAGCCGTAGCGAAAACTCGTCGCCGGCTTGAGATAGCGCAGCCGCCTGACCGCCTCGGCGCGGCTGAGATTGCTCCGCGGCACAAAGAGGAGATCGCCTTCGCCGAGCCCGAGCCCGCTCCGATGCACGAGGAGATCGCGGATCGTAATCTCGCGCGTGACCCACGGGTCGAACATTTGGAAATCGGGCAGATGATCGATCACTTTGTCGTCCCAGCCAATCTTGCCCTGGTCGACGAGCAGGGCGAGGTCCGCGGCGGTGAACGCTTTGCCGGTCGAGCCCGTGGGGAAAATCGTGTCGGCGTCGACTGGGTCGGGCGCGCCGATTTTTTTCACGCCGTAACCTTTGGCCAGCGTCACCTGACCGTTCTCCACGATGGCGATTGCCATTCCCGGGACCCGGAGCTGCTGGCGGAGCGACTCGACGCGCGCGTCGAAACCCTCAGGCGGAGCGGCGAAAAGCGGTGCGCCGGCGGCGAGCAGAATCGCCAAAACAAACAGTTTCATATTCGTTAGGCTAGGTCAGACAGGCATCGACCAGTCGCGCGAAGGCGTCGCCTCCGAGCATCGGATCGGCGACGGGAAGACCGAGCCGCTCACTTTCCTTAGCGATTAAACGCTCGGCCGAGTTGCCATCCAGTTTTGCGGTATTGAAGCAAACGCCGGCGCAGCGAATGGCGGGATTGGTACGCCGGCCGAGGCGCAGCACGAGGTCGATCGTCTCCTCAATGCTGGGAAGGACGAAACCGGCGTGGCCCAGAACGCCCACACGACCCGGTTCATGACAAATGACTACGACATCGGGTTGGCTGCCATGCAACAGCGCCAGTGACACACCCGCGTAGGCCGGATGCGATAACGACCCCTGGCCTTCGATGATGTCCCAGTGATCGGCAGCTGCATCAGGACTGAGCATCTCGGCGGCGCCGGCCGCAAAATCCGCCACGACCGCATCGATCGCGATGCCCCTGCCGGAGATAAGGATGCCGGTCTGGCCAGTGGCGCGGAAATCGACCGCGAGGCCGCGTCCGGCGAAAGCTCGGGCGAGAGCCAGCCCCGTATATTTTTTGCCCAGCGCGCAGTCCGTCCCAACCGTGAGCAATCTCTTGCCGCTGCGTTTGCGTCCCGTTGCGATCGGGATGCGCGCCGGCGGCTGCCTCACGTCGATAAGTCTCCGCCCGAGCCGCGTCGCGGCGGCCTTCAGAGCGGGCACATCGGCCAGGCGGGTGTGCATTCCACCGATGAGATCGAGCCCTGCCTCCAACGCCTCGAGGAGCGAGGGAATCCAGGCGTCGGGAATGAAACCTCCGGAGTTCGCGACGCCGATGACCAAGCCGTGCGCGCCCATGGCATACGCTTTTGCCGGTGAAAGCGCAGGCAACCCAGTAGTCACCGTCGCGCCGGCGCAGGCATACTCGCCGAGGCAGAGTTCACGCGCCCAGTCGCGCAGACCAAATGCCGTCTTCGCGTAACTTGGCTCGGTCGTATCGCCGAGGAAGAGCAGATACGGCTGCGGTAACAGCGCGATCTCGGGCGCAAGAGGCAACGATTGAAGCATCCGGTCGGCTAACGAACGCGGCAGCTGCACCCGCGCCAGCGGAATTCTAGAACTTGAAGTCAACCTCGACGCCGACAGTGCGCGGCTGGATTGGAACACCCTGAAGGTGGTCGATCGTCCCGGTCAGCGTCGCGAACGCGTCGATGTTCTGGTAGGCCCGCTCGTCAGTCACGTTCTTGGCGAAGACGCGGACGGTCCAATGGTCGTTGGAGATGTCGGCGTTCAAATCGAGAGCGCCATAGCTATCCAGAGGAAAGTCCTGGCCCGCGACCGCAGTGGACCTCCGGTCACCGACCAGCCGGATGCCGAGGCCAAGGTGGCCGTTCCATCCTGTACTTTCGGTGGTTCCCGCCACGGTCGTCGTCTTCCCATCTTTACTGTCAACAGCGATCGGCTGGCTGCTGTGCGCTCCCCAGAGCGCCCGATAGTAGTCGGCCGTGATCGCTCCCTGAAACTGCGGGATGTTCGGCAGCCGGTCACCAGCTTTTGCGTTCAGACTGGGAGCGTCGTTATCGAAGGTCGAGTCGGTGTAAGAGCCGTTAAGCCCCAATTGCAGCCCGGTGATCGGCCTGAAGATAACCGACAATTCCACGCCATTGCTGGTCGCTTGCCCACCGTTGGCCAGCACTCCGATATTGTTCACCACGGCGGGGAGCTGGATGTCGGTCCACTCCAGGTGATATCCGGTGATGTCGAACACGATCTTATGGTCGACGAAATCAGATTTCAGTCCGGCTTCGTAACTGAGGAGGGTAGACGACGCGACCGCAGGCGGGACTCCCGGGAGGGCGACGTTCGGCCCGCCGGGCTGATAGCCGCTCGCGATTCGCCCGTAGAGCAGACCGTTCTCCCATAGTTGAAACTGCGGAGTCACCGAGAAATTAACGATGTCCTCCGACGAGCTTCCCGGAGTAATGCCGACGGGGATAAGTACCCCTCCATTGAAGTTTTGGGAAAAGGTCTGGTCGTTATGGGAATAGCGCAGACCAGCGCCCAGGCTGAACCAGTGAGTGAACCTATAGGTGGCATTCGCAAAGACTGCTTCTTCTTCGTAGGTGCTCGGTAGGGCTAAATCGGCCAGAAGGTCCAAACCACCGGGATAAGGCGTACCGTCCAGTTGATTCAAGAATGCGAACTGCGTCTGGTTCGCATCCTCATAGGTGTAGAACCCCCCGAGTTGCCACAGGAACGGGCCGTCCGCACTGGAGGTGAGACGAAGTTCTTGCGTGAACTTTTTCAAGTTCAGTCCCAGGTCGAAACCCGAGAGACCGGCGGGCCCCGCCCCGAACAGCAGCGGCACCTGCCCGAAAGACTGGGTCACGTCCAAACGAGATTTGATGGTGGTGTCGGCGTAAGAGCTGGCGGAGGTGATCGTGGCCCAGCCCAGATTCCAATCCACCGTCAGGGCGATGAGACCGATGTCTTTTTTAAATGGCTCGTTAACGTCAACGCGATTTTTTAAGTCGCCATAAAGCGGACGCTCGGTCGCCGGATCGAGTGCGACGATGCCATTATTGTTGCTGTCGATCCTTTGCCCGAAAGCGCTCAGGCGGACGGTGATCGCCTCGATCGGCTCCCACAAAACGGCAACGTGACCGCTCTCTTGAGTGGCACTGTTGATCCCCTGCTGACCATTGGCGACATTGTCGATATATCCGGGGAGGTCGTTGCGGGCATAGCTCACGCGCACCCCGAGGTGGTCCTGCACCAAAGGCACGTTCGCGACCGCGTGCACATCCCATCCGAGATCGTCCGCGTTCTCGGTGCCACTCAAACCGGCACCTAGGTGAAATTCGCGGGTGCTGAGCGACGGATCCATCGTCACATACTTGATTAACCCGCCAATCGAATTCGCACCGTAGAGCGTGCCCTGCGGTCCGCGTAAAACTTCGAGCCGGCGAATATCGTAAGGCAACAGGTCCAGTTGGAAGGAAACGGCCGTCTGATAGAGACCGCTCGAACCGACGGGCGTCTCGTCGATGTAAGTGCCCACAGTGCTACCGCTCGATAGCGCAGCAATACCGCGCAAAGCGATCGTCGTTCTCCCGGGCGCGCCGATCGAGTTAACTTGCAGGCTTGGGATGTAGGCCGCGAAATCGGCCAGATCGGTCGCGTGTAGGTTCTCCAGTTCCACGTCATCAAACGCGGTGACAGAAGCCGGCACCGCGCGAACATCTTCTTCGCGCTTGTTCGCCGTCACCATAATCCGCTCGACCGAGTCGGACTCGTCCGCCGGGGTGGCCGAAGGCGATGCTGCCGGTGCTGCTTGCTCGGGCGCTTGGTTGGTAGTTGCCGCCACTTGAGCATTGACCGAAGCGACGGACAAAAGTCCGAGCGCTCCGGCGATCGTGATAATGAGTTTGCCTGATTGATTCATATTACTCCTCTTTTTTGATTGAAACGGGATATTCGTGATCTAATCGGAGAACTGTCAATCCTAATTAGAGAATTATTTTATCGCTCTTGTTCGCAGCGCTGGATCGGGCGGTCGAGCAACCAGAGCAGGAGCGCGGCGCCGACCGCGAGGCCCGAGAGCGAAACGAAGAAACCGCCGTGGCTGGCCCGGCTCCACAGCGTGCCGACCACGCCGGCCAGCATACTGCCGGTAAAAATGGCGAGAAACCACGAAGCGACCGTCGTCGCCCCAAGGTCCGGCGGGGCGAGGCGCGCGAAAAGTCCGAGCCCGGTCGGCAGAATGTAGAGCTCGCCTATGGTAAAAATGAGGAAGAAGAGAGCGAGCCAAAGCCAACTGGCGCGATTCGGGGCGGCCGCGGTCGAAACCGAGGCGAGAAGCAAATAAGCGCCGGCGACGATGAGCGCGCCGAGCGCCATTTTCCGTGCCGGCGAGGTCTCGCGTCCGGCGTCGGCTCGCCGCCGCCAGTAGAGCAGCAATGGCGGTGTTAATGCGATCACCAAAAGCGGGTTTAGCGCCTGAAACCAAGTCATCGGAATCACCAGCCGCCCCAGCGCGCGATCGACTCCGACATCGGTCCACAGCGGAATGGTATTACCGATCTGCTCGTAAGCGCCGCGGAAGATCGTCGCCGCGATCCCGACGCCCAGGAGTAACAACCAAAGCCTGGTGCGATGCGCGCGCGAAATCTCGGACGCGCCCGGCGCTGCTACCAGAGTCTTAGGCGCTCCTTCCGGCAAATATTTTCCACCCAAAACATAGATCATCAGGCCCACAAACATTCCGATCCCGGCTGCGCCGAAGCCGTAATGCCAGCCGTACACTTCGCCCAGCGTCCCGCAGATCAGCGGAGCGAGTACGCCACCCATGTTGATGCCGGCGTAGTAGATATTGTAAGCGCGGCCGCGGCGCGGATCGTCGGCCGCATAGAGGTCGTTAATCTGGCTCGGCAGGCTCGGCACGAAGAGCCCATTGCCGAGCGCGATCGTCGCCAGCGCCACGTAGAAGAGCGGTTCGAATGTCATCATGAAATGACCCAGCGCCATCGCACTGCCACCGAGGATGACGGCTTTCCGTTTCCCAAGCCAGCGATCGGCGAGGATGCCGCCAAAGATCGGGGTGAAGTAGGCCGTAGCGGTGTAAGCACCGTAGATGAAGGACGATTTTTCCTGCGCGAAGAGCAGGTGCTTGGTCATATAATAGACCAGCAACGTCCGCATCCCGTAGTAGGAGAAGAACTCCCACATCTCGGTCAGGAACAGAATGGTCAGCCCGCGTGGCTGTCCAAACCAAGTCTTATCCTGTGACTGGGTCACACAGTTAGCGCTGGCCCGCTCCCCAAACCGCGTCGTCGCAATGGACGAGACCTTTTTCGTAGGTCACACCCGGTTGGCGATCGACGGTAAGAAAAATAGGGCCATCGAGATCGACCACGTCGCACTGCTGACCCAGGATAAAGCCCGGCGCGATCGCCAAGCTCGTTCCGATCATGTTACCCACCATCACCTTCATCCCAAGTTCGCGCGCGCGCTCGCCGATCAGGAGTCCTTCGGTCAAGCCGCCACACTTATCGAGCTTGATATTCACGACGTCGAAACGCCCGACCAGTGCCTCGACATCCTGCAAACCCTGCAAGCTCTCGTCAGCGGCGATCGGGACGGTGTGATCAATCCCGTCCAGATCGGCTTCGGTGCCGCGCGCGCAGGGCTGTTCGAGCAAGGAGACTTTGGCCTCGGCTAAGACGGGAATAAGCTGTTCGAGCGTGGCGCGTCCGTAGCCCTGGTTCGCATCGACCCCGAGCCATACGTCCGGCCGCGCGGCGCGCACTGCACGCACGCGTGCGAGATCGATCTCCACTTCGCCGGTTAACTTGATCTTGATGGCACGCGCCTGGGTATAACCCTTGGCGCCTTCCGCCATCGCTTCGGGCGTTTTCGCGCTCACGGTGAAAGTGGTGAGCAACGGCCGCGGTGCTGCAATTCCGGCTAAGTGCCAGACCGGCACGCCGGCCCGGGCTGCCCCCAGCTCCCATAAGGCGCAGTCGAGCGCATTCCGCGCCCCGCCCGCCGGGAGTAAGTCGCGTAACTCTTCGCGGGTGAGACCCGACTCGATCGCTTCGCGCTGTTTCTCGATCGTCGCCTGCATGCTCTCCGGCGCGTCGTTAAGGTAGTAAACACCAGCTGCTTCGCCGCGACCTTCGAAGCTGCCATCACGCAGCGTTACGAGAGTGACTGGCGACTCGTTAAAGGTGTAACCGGAAATCCGAAAAGGCTCTTTTAGCCTTAGGTTCTCGTTGCGAACTTCTAGAGTTAGCTTGGTAAAGCTCATTTTAGTAATTCGCGGTGTAGCCGAAAACGTGGAACACGATGCCGACATAGAGCACGACCAGGAAAGAGATCGCCAGCATCACGCTCCAGAGTTTAGCGAGCTTGCGACGATCGCTCCGCAGCACCGCCGCCGCATTCCAGATTCCGATCACGACCCCGACCACACACCCGACCAACACCAGCAGGCGCAGAGCGACGATAACTCCGTCCATCGCAGGCACGGCCCACTTAAGATTGCTCGCGACTAAGAACACAAAAATGGTAATGGCAAGCATCGTCACGAGCGTCATCAGCGCTGCGACCCGCACGAGGCGATGCGCCTTCGCGTCCTTCCCGGTTAATCCATAGGCGACGCCGTAACGCCGACGGATGAGAGCGGAAAACGGCCACGCCAGGACCGTCAGAGCCAGCGCAACCAGCGACGCTACCCACAACGGCAGCAACCATCCCGAAGACCACCACCAAGGGACCGGCTCGAAGAGCATGAAGGGATAACTGTCGTAGCCAAACCGGGTGACTCGACCGTTCTCCACCTTCGCGGCGACGCGATCGCCGCCGGCGACGTTGCGCCAGACGAAAGGTGCGATTTCGCGCCACTCCTTCGGCTGCTCATTACCATCTTTCAATGCCGGAATCGTGATCGAGCCGTCCGCGGTCGCAGTCACCGGAACTTGGCCGAACAGACTCAGAAGGGCCAGGAAGGTGGTATGCGGGCCGCGGCTCAAATTGTAGCGCCCGGCCATCAGCTGCGCGTGCGCTTTCGCAGTGTTGGCGTCGATCTTCCCTTCCGGTAGCGGACCCGGAAAATAGCGCTCCATGAATTGCTGAAAGAGCATCGTGCGAATTGGATGTGCGGCGCCTTCTTTGCCGGCACTATTCATCGAGATGAAAATGCCCGTGCCGTCAGCTGGCAATAGGTTCAGATCGCTGTGGAACCACTCGAGGTCGCCAGCGTGCGAGATGACGCGACGGCCGTCGACGTCGCTCTCGTAGAAACCGAGCAGCATTCGGTTCAGCGGCGGGATCATCGTGTTCCCAGTCGTGTGCATTTTAACCGCCGTCGCTTCCTGCAAAATGCGGCCGGATTTACCGGCGCCGTTTTGCAGGTGTGCAATCATGAAACGCCCCATATCGGCGCCACTGACGGAGAGGGAGCCGGCAGGTGGCACATTCACGATCTCGAATGGTTTCGGCTCGCCCGAGCCGAGCTCGTAACCGTTCGACATGTCGGCCTGCAGGCGCTCCGGCAACGGCTGCCGAAAGGTCGCGTGCTGCATGCCGAGAGGAGCGAAGATTTTCTGTTCGATGTAATCATCAAACGGCTGTCCCGACACGCGCTCTACGATATAACCGGCGAGCGCTGCGCCGTAATTCGAGTACGCGGGCGTGCTGCCGGCCACGGTCACGCGCGGAGGAATCCAGCGTTTTAGAACGTCGCCCAGCGCCGGCAGTTGTTTCGCGTCGGGGAGGATCAAACCACGGGCGGTCTCGTCGAAGCCGGGCGTGTGCGTCATGAGGTTGCGCAGCGTGATCGGTTTGCCATCGCGCGCCGGAACTTTCAGGTCGGTGTAGCCGTTCACGTCGGCATCGAGATCGATCTTTCCCTGCTCGACTAGCTGCATCACTGCCGTCCAGGTGAAGAGCTTGGAAACCGAGCCGGCGCGGAAAAGCGTGCGTTCGGGATCAACCGGCTTCCGCGCTGCGACATCGGCGAAGCCATATCCTTTCGGCAGCAAAATCTGTCCATCCTTAACCACCACGACGACCGCGCCCGCGATATCTCCCCGCTGGATTGCGTAAGGCATGAATCCATCGAGCCACGCCTCCAAATCTTCTTTCGTTAGCGCGTGGCTCTCCGTCGCGGGCACTGGCCGAGAGACCGGCGCGGCTGGCGCCGGCTCGCTCGATGGCGTCGCCATTTGCACCGGCGACGCGCTCGGAATCTGACCAAGAACGGAGAGCGCCAAAAAGAGCACGAGCGAAACCGACAGCGAAAGAGTTTTCATATGCGAAGTATCCTGATCAGGACAGCAAGGATTCTGAATGGAGAAATGTCAAGCGCCCAATCATTGCTGAAGGCGGCTGGCTTTTTTGACAACTCTTCGACGCGCAATGATGCTCGGACCAGGACAAACCGGACCGGATGAAAGCGCAACAACCCACCATCGGCAGCCTGCTTCGTGGCCTGCGCGCACGCCACGGTTGGACGCTCAAACAAATGAGCGCGCGCTGCGGTATCCCGCTCTCGACCTTGTCCAAAGTCGAACACGACCGACTCACCCTCACCTACGACAAACTGCAGATGCTCAGCCAACGGCTCAACATGACGATGTCGGAACTGTTCGCCGAACCGAGTCCCGACACGCCGGAGCCGGCCGTGACCGCGCGCCGCAGCATCGGCCGGATCGACGATGCCGTGCGCATCAACACGCCGAACTACGATTACCATTACCTCTGCCCCGAATTGCGCCACAAACGGATGATCCCTGTGCTCGCGAACGTGCGGGCCAAGAGCCTCGAGGAATTTGGGGACCTCGTCCGTCACTCCGGCGAAGAATACACCTACGTCATCGAGGGGCGGGTCGTCCTGCACACCGAATTTTACGATCCGAAAGTGATGGAAGTCGGTGAGTCAGTCTATATCGATTCGAACATGGGGCATGCTTATCTCGCCGGGGACGGTTGCGATGAAGCGGTCGTCCTCTGCATCTGCTCGAGCGCCGAAGAAACTTTAATGGAATCGCTCCTCAGTTTGCGCGAAAATAGCACGCCCGCCGCGACGCTCTCCGCTTCGACCGGCCAGGAAGCGCAACCCCTGCGGGCCGAAGGCCGCGGCGCGCGTTCCACCGCCGCGCCGGCCCTCTAAAGTGCGGTAGCGGCCGGCAAATTTCCGCGTTGTGCTGCGGGGCGGGATGAGTAGTTTCGCACTTCGCGCCGGTGACCCGGCGACAGCGCAAAGCACCGCTAGCTCAATTGGCAGAGCAGCTGACTCTTAATCAGCGGGTTGTTGGTTCGATTCCAACGCGGTGCAGCGGCGTGATACTCACTCGTTAGGCGAAAGGCTCAATCATGAAAAAAGCAGCGCTTCTTGGACTTCTCCTTCTGCTCGCGCTCCCACTCCTGCACGCGCAGGACGATCGCCGGGCGCACCGTCGTCAGCGCCGCCAGCAGCTGGATGCGAACCGCATCGTCTTCGCTACGGCCGATGACGGTACGCCGTTGCGCTGGGCGGTTTACCCTGGCGCCGGTCCAGGGCCGCATCCTGCGGTCCTGGTGATTCACGGTGGGGACTTCAAGGCGGAGCCGAACAGCCCGAAAACGATCCAATCCGCGAAGGATGCGGCGGCGGCGGGCTTCAACGCTTTTCAGGTCGAGTATCGGCTCGACTCGCGCGACGGGATCGCAGGGCAAAAATCCGCCGGCCGTTATCCGGATCAGATTAACGACCTGAAACTGGCCGTGCGCGCTGCGCGCAAATATCCGGGTGGTAACGGCCAGGTCGGCGCGATTGGAGGCTCGGCCGGCGGTTCGCATGATGTCTATCTCGCAGCCAGCGGGACGGTGGGCGACGATCGGCTCGACGCGGCGGTTGCGCTCTCGGGCGCCTATGATTTCACTGAGGACGGCGTGGAGGAACAGCGGGCTTTTCATCGGCTGGTGAGGAACTATGCGGGCTCCGCGGAACCGGCCGCGTTGCAGAAGGCTTCGCCGATTACCTACGTGGATGCGAAAGTCGCGCCGCTTTTCGTCGTCGCTTCCGATCATGATACGATGCCGTCGTCGCAGTACGACGACTTGATCAAAAAGTTGAACTCGCTAGGCGTGACCAATTTCGAAAAGGTGCTCCTGACTAACAGTCACACGCACTCTTTTGCGTCTTGGCCGGAGGTGAAAGACCGGGCGCTCGCTTTTCTGCACAAATATCTCGACTCGGAGAAACCGAAGTCCTGATCTGCGCCTAACGAGTCGCGTCCGGGAACAAATCGGCGTCCGCGAATTGCTGCGCGATCGGCATCCGTCGCCCGACCCCGAAGGCACGGCTGGTCACCTTGATCCCGGGCGCGGCCTGGGCGCGTTTGTATTCGTTCAGGTCCACCCGGCGCTGAATCCAGCGCACCGTCTGCTCGTCGAAGCCGCGGGCCGCGATCTCGCGCGCACTGAGATTTTCCTCGACGTAGAGCTGGAGAATCTGGTCGAGCACTTCGTAGGGCGGAAGCGAATCCTGATCGACCTGCCCGGGCCTTAACTCGGCGCTCGGCGGCTTCGTGATCGTCGCGCGCGGAATGATTTCACGGTCGCGATTGATCCAATCCGCCAGCCGGTAAACCAGCGTCTTGGGCACGTCGCTGATCACCGCAAGGCCGCCGGCCATGTCGCCGTAGATCGTGCAATAACCGACCGCGAGTTCACTCTTGTTTCCCGTCGTGAGCAGGAGGTGGCCGAACTTGTTCGAGAGCGACATCAGGATCATCCCGCGCAGGCGGGACTGCATGTTTTCCTCGGTCGTGTCCTCGGGCCGGCCAGCAAAAATCTTCTCGAACTGTCTTTGGAAAGCGGCGAGCGCGCTGGCGATCGGCACGTCGAGACAGCGGATGCCGAGGTTGCGCGCGAGCGCATGCGCGTCGGCGATACTGCCGGGCGAAGAGTAGGGGCTCGGCATGGAAACGCCGACGACGTTTTCTTTGCCTAACGAGTCCACGGCGATGGCCGCGACCACCGCGGAATCGATGCCGCCACTCAGGCCGAGGACGGCCGATTGAAAATGGCACTTCGCCAGATAGTCGCGCACCCCTAACGACAAGGCGCCGTGTAGCTCCGCCATCGAGTCGAGTGGCGGAGCGGCGATCGCCGCGCCCTCAGTCTCGACTATTGCAGTCGCGGTGGCGAAGGCCGGGAGCTGCGCGATCAGCTCCCCGCGAGCGTTGAAGGCGATCGAGTTTCCGTCGAAAACGAGCTGGTCGTTGCCCCCGACCACATTGCTGTAAATGATCGGACGCGCGTTTGCGCGCGCGACCGCGCCGACCATTTCGCGCCGCATCTCCGCCTTGCCGAGCGCGAAGGGCGAGGCGCTCAGGTTCACGATGATCTCCGCGCCGCGCGCGACCAGGCCGCCCACGATCTCGCCTTCGTAAAGCGGGCGCGGCAGGTAACGTTCGGTCCAGATATCTTCGCAGATCGTGACCCCAACCCGGTGACCCGCGACCGTGAAAACTTCGCCGCCGGTCCCCGGCTCGAAGTAGCGGTCTTCGTCGAAAACATCGTAGGTCGGGAGCAGCGTCTTGAAGCTTTTGCGGATCGGCTGCCCGCGCTCGAGGAGCGCCGCGGCATTATAAAAAGGCTTCCCGCGCCCCTCATTGCGATCGACGTATCCGACGAGCAACGGCGTCTGCTCGATCGCCTCGTGCAGTCGCGCGATCACCTCGAGAGTCTGCGGCACGAAGCGCGATTTGAAGAGAAGATCCTGTGGCGGATAGCCGGTCACCGCGAGTTCCGGCGCGAGCACCAACTCCGCGCCAGCCGCCGCCAGGCGACGATAGGCGTCGAGGATTTTATCGAAGTTCCCGCCCAGATCTCCGACCGTGGGATTGATCTGCGCCACGCCGATTTTCATGCTCTAAAGGCAGCGTAACTCCGCCCTCGACTGGAGCAACGGCTTTCGCGCCTAGTGATCGCTGAGCGCGGTCCGGTCTTTTTTGTAGGAGCCGTTAAGCGCGTCGTCAGCGCCATCGACGAAGACCAGGCCCCACTGGATCAGACAGGCGGCGAAAAAGCCCGCGATCATGCAGATGAGGACTTTTTGGATAAACGTGGAGCGCATTGCAGTTCCATCGAGAGCAGAAGGAGTGCCATGAGATGCGTTGCGTTCCGTCGACGCTTCGCTCGGCGAAGCGCGGGAGTGGCGCCCGCGGCCCTCGCGTCTTCCAAGGGGAGGCGTCTACAGATCACCGAGCGGGCGGAAGCTCCTCCTTCCGGCAGACTAAAAGCTGTTGCGGACTACCGGATTCAGTTTCTTCTCAATCTCGAAGGTGTTGAGGCGGCTCCGAATCGCCCACACTTTGGTCAACGATCCTGCCCCGAGCGGGAGGTCTCTCCATTGCCCGTTGATTTCCTGCACTGCGAGGTTGGCCGCACCGGCATAGGTGTTCTGAGTGCCACCGGGTTCATCCAAATACGGAAAGGTGAGCACCATGGTTCCGTCAGCGATCTCGTAGATGAGAACATCGAAGACGATCGGGGTGGTAGGGTTTGTCTTGCCCAAGGGAGAATATCCAACCGTCCGCCACTCTTTGGCCACCTGGAGAGCGCATTGATCATAGGCGCCATCTAATTCCGAATGAATCACTCTTGCGCCGGTGACGCGAGTCCCGCTCAACTGTCCCTTCACCGCAATCCACCCTTGAACCGGAGAGACAATGAGGTGTTGGTAAATCGTGGAGCTGAGAGTCTTTTTCAGGATGTTTAAGGGCAGCCCAGGGATATCCGCGGCGGTGCGGATCTTGTCGGCAGCGGAGGCCGCGGACAAGATCGCGAAGCTAACCAGCAGCACGAACAGAGTTTTGCAGGTTTTCATTTAAAAGAGCGTGCGGCCTCCGCTCTGCCCGGGTCAAGCCAATTCCGGCCAAGATCTGAAGCTTATCGAGTTGAACTAATCTGTTGCAACTTCATCTCGAGCTGGAAATTATTAGCAAGGCCGGCCCGCACCGCCCAAGTCTTACCGAAACGTCCGGCACCGAGTTCAAGGTCCTTCCACGTACCATCCATTTGCTGCACCGCCAGGTTGGCCGCGCCGTAATAATCAAGCTGGGTGCCTCCAGGCTCATCGAAATACGGCAGGGAAAGCGCCATCGTCCCATCGGCAATCTCGAAGATGAGGACAGCAAAAACCACCGGAGTAGTCGGACTGATTTTATCCAATCCAAAGTGTCCGTTCATCCGCCAATCTCGAGCCAGTTGGAGAGCATATTCATCGTAGGCGCCGCCTAATTCGGAATGGATGATTCGAGCGCCGAAAACACGACCCCCGTTTAACTGCCCTCGCACTGCGATCCAGCCCTCGACGGGCGAGACCGCGATATGTTTGTAAATGGTCGCGCTCAGGGTTCTCTGGAGAACAGGCAGGGAGAGGCCAGGAATGTCGGCCACAGTGCGGATCTTGTCGGCAGCGGAGGCCGCGGACAAGATCGAGAAGCTAACCAGCAGCACGAACAGAGTTTTGCAGGTTTTCATATAAGATGGTGTAGGACCCCACGTCGCCAAAGGTCAAGCCGAATGTCCAAGAAGGGTGGTGGGTGAGCGCAGGCGGGTTGGTCGCGAAGACGCTGTTGAGCCACCGGTCGCGTCGCCTATTCCCGTGTCGTCGATGATTTAGCGGCTCGCGAGCGGGTGTGGCGCTTCGAGCGGGAATAACCCTCTCGTCTCCCAGAAGGCGGCATTTACAGGATCACCAGAATCCCCACTGCTTCGTTGCCACGATCCAGAGGCCGAGGGCGAGGTTCGTGAGGGCGTGCGCCAGCACGCAGGAACTGAGACTCCTGGTCCGGTAGGCGACCATATTGTAAAGCGCGCCCGTAGCGAGCGCCGCCGGCCAGTCGGGCCGGGAATGGGAAAAGCAGAAAGCGAGGCTCACCACTGCAAACGAGAGCCAGGAAAAGGTGCCGAACGGAACGGCCTCGAATCGTTCTGCAATCAGATAGCGGAGCAGGAAACCACGCCAGAAAATCTCCTCCACCAGCGGGACCACGAGCACGAGCCTAACGAATCGCAGTGCCAGCGTGGTCCAATAGAAACCAGGCGAGCCCCCTAGGAGGTCCGGATTGAACCCGATCAGCCGGGGCGCGAAGTGGAGGAATTGCTGGGGCGCGACCCAGAGCGCGAAGACCGCCAGCGCCAGTAGCACGGTGAAAAGCGGACGGCGCACCGGACCGAGGATGTAGTCGCGGCGAAAATAAAAAAGCAGCGCGCCACAGAGCAGCGTCTGCAGCGGAAAAATCCAGAACTCTGGCGCGCTCCGCCAGAAAGACTCTCCTGGCGTTTTCAAGGCGCTGCCCAAACCGAGCAGCAGGATGAACAAAAACATCGGCAGGACGTGCGCGAGCAGCCGGCGGTGATGGGTGCGCGCGGAGATTTCTGCGTTCGGCATCGGCCGAGAATAGTCGCGGTTCCGGTCGCGGGCAGGAAAATCTCCGGGGGGTTGCGCGCCCGGGCGCCTGAGCCAGATTCGCGCGTGCCCGAAAGCAATCAGCCTGGTGGCGAAGCGCCCGCCGACGATCCCGACGCGCTCGCGAAGGAACTCGAGCTGGAGCTCCTGCAACAGCGGGCCGCTTGGAAAAAAGTGCGTGCGCAGCGCGGCACGTGGCGGGCGTTGAGCATTCTTTTTCTTCTCCTCCTGGGGGTGGCGGCGCTCCTCGCGTATTTTTACTTCGTGCCGGAACTCCGCTCGCGCGCGTCCGGGAAAACCTCCGCTCCGATCGAGGCGGATCGTTAGGCCGATGCGCCCTTTTGCCCGCGGCGCGCTGGCGGTCTTTTTCGTCACTGCGGGCGCGATCCATTTCCTCCGCCCGACTCCTTACCTCGCGATCATGCCTCGGTTTGTGCCGTGGCCGGCGGCGCTGGTCGCGGCGAGCGGCGCGGCAGAAATCATCGGCGGGCTGGGGGTGCTCTTTCCTTGGTCGCGGCGGGCGGCTGGCTTTGGTCTGATCGCGTTGCTCGTCGCGGTTTTTCCGGCAAATATCCAAGCCATCGCCAGTGGCATGAACATCGGCGGGTGGCGCGTTCCGGCTTGGCTGCTCTGGTTGCGCCTGCCCGTTCAGGGGCTCTTCGTCGCCTGGGTTTATACAACCTGCTTGCGCGCTAAAGCCAGTGCTTGAGACGCGGCCAAACTTCCGGCAACGGCTGGGAAAGGCCCCGACAAAGGTAGAGGCGGAGCTGCCGCTCATACGACTGCGCCCAGGGGGAACTTTCCACCGGCCCGAGGTCGGTCACTGACTGGAAGAGTTTCCTCTCGTCATCATCGTCCTGGTCGAGGACCAGCATCGTCGCGCCCGTGTAATCGCGCGGTCCCCAGAGGTAATAATTCTGGTGACCGCTGATAGCGTTCGGCAAACCGAGCGCTGGACCGAAGAAATCGATCGCCGCCGCTTCCCCGTAATTTTGCGCCAGGATCGCGGTTGTCCTTTGTTCGTTAGGCGGGAGGGCGTGATAGGCGCGCGCGACGGACGCGGTCAGTTCGCGCCAGCCGAATTGATCGGAGAAATGTTGCGCCAACGCTGCAGTGTGGGAGGTCTCGGTCCGCGGCGGCTCCAGGTGGATCGACTGGAGATAAGCCACCAACCGCGCGGGCGGCAGAATCGCCAGCGCGACCGGTGCGAGGAGGATGCCGGTCACGACCATCGCGCCGATCAGGAGCGGCTTGACCCAGCGCACTCGCTCCCGGAACCAGTTTTCCCAGGCGACTCCGCCAGCGGCGAGCAGCATCGGGTAGGCTGGGGCGAGATAGTAGATTTTCCCGTGCAGCGCGAGTAGTTCCCCGAGAATCGCCAGGTAGATGACCGCGAGCGCGAAGTAGCGTCGGCCGGCCCGGGCCGCGCCTAACCAGACTAGCCCGCCCAGCCAGAGCGGCAGGGTTGCCGGGTTCATGATTAGGACCTGTTGGGCGAGGAATTGCGGCGGCGTCAGCACAACGTTCTTATGACTCTGCGCGACGTTGCGCAGAAGTTCCCAGGTCGCCCAGTGATGCTGGATTTCCCAGAGCAGATTCGGCAGCGCGACCAGGAACGCGATCAGCCCTCCGAGCCAGATCCACTTCTGCGCGAAGTGCCGGCGCAGAGGGGAGGCCACGATCCCAGCCAGAAGCGCGAGGCCGAAGAAAGCCATCGAATGCTTGTTTTCCAAACCGATGCCCGCGACCAGGCCGAACCAGAGCCAGAGTCGAGCCGGGCCGCCATTCTGCAGCCGGAGGAGAAGGTAAACGCAGCCCATCCAAATCGGCGGTTCGAACGCGTTCATGGAAAAGAGATTTCCACTGACCAGGTAAATCGTGGCGCAAAGCGCGCCGGTGCAGCTGAGCGCCATCGCCCAGCGCCGCCCGCCCAGCTCCCGCGCGATCAAGCCGGTAAGCGCGACCGTCAGAGCGCTGGCCAGCGCCGGGAAAAAGCGGAGCGCGAAGAGGGAGTCGCCGAAGAGCAGGCTGCTCAGCCTAACGAGCAAAAGAGAGAAGGGCGGCTGATCGACGTAGCCGAAAGCGAGGTGCCGCCCGCAGATGATGTAGTAAAGCTCGTCCCGGAAATAGCCGTAGCGGCCGTTGGTCAGAAAGTGCGGCAGCAGCGTAACCGCAGCGAACGACCAGACCAGCCCTAAACCAGGCCGGGCTGCGGTCGCCGCGTTTTCTCTTTCCGCCTCCATGCGCGGAAATCGTTAGCGAAAATCTCTTAGCGAAGCAATCGAAAATCGCCCGGGAGCGCGCTGGCACCGAAGGACGGCAGATCGCGTTCGGTCGCGGTCGGCCCGGCTCCGCCAGAGAGCGGTCCCGGTTCCGCCATGGCCACCTTCGCCGGGGGCGCGTCGATCGCGGGCTGACCCTTCGCCTTGAGTTCTTCATTCAGCTTGGGCAGCTCATTAGCCAGCAACTGCTCGAAGTCCTTGTTCGCGTCCTCCAGCTCTTTGCGCAGCGAATCGATCCGCGCGATCTGATAGTCAGCGGGCTGACCCTCGTAACTCAGGATGGCGCCGTAAAGTTGGTCGGTATGTTCGCGCAGACGCTCTTCGCCGGTAATGGCGCCGCCTTCCGTGGTCGCGACGATCTGTTTACGGACCCCGTCGACTTTCTGGTCAAAGTCGGTGACCGCCTTCTGCGCTGCCTCGTCCTTCGACAGGGACTGCGCCTTCTGCGCGACGCTGGTGCGCAAGGCAATGATCCGATCCATCAGTGTGCTTTCGTCGCCAAAGAGGTCGCGCACTTTCAAGGCGGCGTCGTACTGCGCCTTCCGCTCGGCCTCGCTGAACTTGGCGCGCCGATCAAGGGCCACCGTGATTTTGGTCTCGTAAGGTTTGTCATCCTTGGTCATGCGGACCGTATAAGTGCCGGGCAGATAACGCGGACCCTGAGTTCCGGCGAAGGCAAGTTGCACGGCCGGCGGCACGCGCGGCGGCTTGCTGTGCATGCTCCAGGTGACACGGTTTAGGCCGGGCCGCTTACTCGCCGGCAGGGTATCGATGACTTTGCCGGACGGATCGAGCACCTCGATTTTCAGCTTGCCGAACAGGTGCCGCGATTTCTGATAATAAGTGATCACGGCGGCATCGGGCGAGTTATCGCCGACATAGACCGCTGCGCCGCTCGCCCAGCCGCCATTGGCCTGAAAGCGCTGCTGCACCGTGCGGGAAGCGACAAAGCTTGCCTCCTGACTGATCAGTTCCGGCGTAAGAGAGCGCAAGGGGGTGACGTCATCGATAATCCAAATCCCACGGCCGTGGGTGGCCAGGACCAGGTCGTTAGTGCGGGGTTGGATCGAGAGATCGTCCACCGGCACGTTCGGGAAATGGCTACCCTTGAATTGTGCCCAAGCCTGGCCGCCATCAATCGAGACATAGAGACCAAACTCCGTTCCGAGGAAGAGCAGGTTCTTCTGCTGGAGGTCTTCCTTGATCACGTGCGCGTAGCCGCGAATGCCCTTGGGGTCCGCGGAGCTCGCCAATGGTATCCAAGTCTGACCGAAATCCGTCGTGCGGTAAAGATATGGCGCGAAGTCGCCAAAAGTGTGGCGGTCAAATGCCGCGTAGGCCGTCCCAGGATCGAAGTTACTCGCCTGCACCCAGTTCACCCAGGAGCTCTTGGGCAGGTTGGGAACATTCGCGACGACATTGTTCCAGTTCTGGCCGCCGTCGCGCGTGAGTTGGACGTTGCCGTCGTCGGTGCCGACCCAGATCACATTCTTATCTTTGGGTGACTCGCTAATGGAGTAAATCGTGGTGTACATCTCCGCGGCAGAGTTATCGATCGTCACGCCGCCGGATTGCTCCTGCTTTTGTTTTTCCGGATCGTTGGTCGTGAGGTCGGGCGAGATCCGATCCCAGGATTGCCCGTGATCGCGCGAGCGGAAGAGGAACTGGGCGCCGATGTAGATGGTTCCTTTCTCGTTAGGCGACGGCACCAACGGGGCGTTCCAGTTGAACCGGAGCTTTTCCTTGTAGTTCGGTTTCGGTTGAATCGAACGGCCGGCCAGGGTGTGCCGATTAACCCGACCGACCTCGCCGCCTTGGGATTCCGCGTAGACGTAGTCAGGGTCAGCAGGATCGGTGAAGACGCAGAAACCGTCGCCCCCGTAGATATTTTCCCACTGGGCGTTGGTGATTCCGCCGGGATATTCCGACTGGCCGATCCAGCAACTGTTATCCTGCAAACCGCCGTAGACCTGATAAGGGTCGGTGTCATCGACACTGACATGGTAGAACTGGGAGATCGGCAGGTTATTGGCCTTCCACCACTTATTCCCGCCATCGTAGGCGAGCCACAAGCCACCGTCGTCTCCCGTTAACACCGTTTCTGGGTTGGTCGGGTCGATCCAGACCGCGTGCACATCGCCGTGCGCGCCGTTGAATCCACCGACGGTCGCAAAGCTCTTGCCGCCGTCTTGACTGAGGATCAGGGCGCCGTCGGTCTTGAAAACGCGATCGGCATTCTTGGGGTCAACGACCAGGTTGGCAAAGTAGAAGGGACGCCAAACCATCCAGTTACTCTTATCGCGCTCCGCCCAAGTCTGGCCGCCATCGTCGGAAACAAAGAGCGCGCTCTTGGTCGACTCGACAAAGCAGTAAACGCGCTTCGGATTGGAAGGTGCGATTGCGACCGCGAGACGGCCGTAGGGTTTCTGCGGGAAACCTTTGTTGGTCTCAGGAGTTATCTCTTTCCAGGTCGCGCCGCCGTCACTGGTGCGGAAAAGCCCGCTCCCGGAGACATCGGTCGGACCGTCGCCGCCGGAGCGGAAAGTCCAGCCTTTGCGCCGGAAATCCCAGAGGCCCGCGAAGAGTACGTTCGCGTTCGACGGGTCCATCGCAAGGGTGGAAGCGCCGGTGGAAAGGTTGGGGCCTTTGAGGATCAGGTTCCAGGTTTTCCCGCCGTCGGCCGTCTTGTAGAGACCACGATCGGGGGAGTCGCTCCAGAGGGCGCCGGGGACGGCCGCGAAAACCGTGTCGCTGCTTTTCGGACTGACGATGATCTGGGAAATCCGTTCCGAGTCAGGTAACCCGGACTTATCCCAGGTCTCGCCGCCATCGGTCGACTTATAGATGCCGTCGCCAATCGAAACGCTGTTTCTGGTCCAGGGTTCGCCGGTGCCGGCCCAGATGTTTTTGGTGTTCTTCGGGTCGATCGCGAGCGCGCCGATCGACTGCACGGATTGCTCGTCGAAGACCGGGCGGAAAGTGGTGCCGCTGTCCTCCGATTTCCAGATGCCGCCGGTGGCGGCTCCGATGAAGATGGTGAGTTTACCCGTATGCTCGCGTTCGGCGGCAATCGTGGAGATGCGGCCGCTCATGGTGGCGGAGCCGATGTTCCGCGCGCCGAGACCCGAGATGGTCGAGGAGCTATAGGGAGTTTGCTGACCGTAAGTCGCGCCGGCGAGACTTAGAGAAGCGAAGAGAGGTAGAAGATAAAAGCGCATGGTATAAAAAGTGACTGATTATTTCGCGGCGGGTTTCGGGAAGGCGAAGACGGAATCGTCGACCGGGATGTTGGCTTCGCCTTTTTCGATGATGATTTTCTGCTTGTCGCTGGCGCCTTTGGGGCCGGCTTCGATCGCAAAAGGAAAGAAGACATTGTTGACCTTTTCGTAGTCACCCAGATCGGTTTCGTTTTCGACCTTGGCGCCTTGTTCCGTGCGCTGGCTTATTTCGCGAATCTCCAGGAAGTAATCGGGATCGAGATAGACATAGGTGATGTCGCCATTCTTGCGGGTGACTTTAAGCTTATGCGCGGCGGTGCCTTCGACGTCCTCGGTGCCGAGATAGGTGACCGTCTTGCCCTCGACTTTCCAGTTGACGAGCGGCCCGCCGATCTCGGCGTCCTCGACGAGGGACTTGGCTTCGTCTCCGGACATTTTCTCAGGATCCTTGCGGCCCTGGAACGGGAAGATCTTCCAGCCCTCGCTGCCGTCATAAGATTGGACCAGGGCCATGCCCTGCAGGGCCGCGTCGGTGCGAGATTTGTTTGGGCGCTTCTTGGTCTGGGTAAATTTGAGCTCGAGCTGGCCCTGGTTCACCAGCATGCGGCCTTCGAAACGGACCGCTTGGATGGCGTTCAGCGCCTCGGCGCCGCCCTTGGCTTTTAGATTTTTCGCCACCAGATCGTCCACCATCGGGGTCGGCGAAGGACTTTGCGCACGGAGGTTTGGTGCGGTGAGGAGGATAGAGGCGAGCGGGAGAAGGAGAATGCGTAGGTTCATCATAAGTAGAGCTCGGCCACGATTATATGCGACCGCGGAAGAGCGTTACGCAAAGGTTGTGCCACCGCAAATGACCATTCAAAAACCTCTAGTCGCAAGGAAGTTAGCGACCGAGGCCGTGTTGGACCAATGAACGAAGCTTCCCGAAAACGGGATTCGGACAGACCGGATTTGGGACGGGTTTACGAAGCGGGTGAGAACCCGATTTGCCGCCGAGGTGGGTTCGCCGGTGGGGTGAGCAGCGGGAGAAGCTTCCGGTAGATGTCTTGCAACGCGCTTCCGTGCACGATCAGGTCGCGGTCGATTTCGGCGAGGCGTTTTAAGATGGCATCATTCGCGGTGAGGGTTTCGCGCAACTCGACGAAGGCCCGAATCACGTAAACGCTCATCGCCACGGCCGGGTCGCTATTCAAAACACTGGCGGCCATCAGCGCGCCATGTTCAGTGAAAACTCGCGGGAGTTATTTTCGATGTTGCCCTCGACCACGTTTTAATATCGCAAATTGCGATCTTAAAGCGGCGTGTTCGGCGGCGGTGAGAACGAAGGAAAAGTCCTCCGGAAAGCGCTTCGCATTGCGTTTCACCGCCTCGTTGAAGCGCCCGGTGGTGACTCCGTAAACGTCCGCGAGGTCGGAGTCGAGCATCACCCGTTGCTCGCGAATGTCAGGATGGAAATAGCAGCGGGCGCGCTCGCTTTGGAGGGAGGCTTCGATTTCATCGCAGTCGCAACTTATCCCATGTAGAACCCACCGTTCACATTCAAGACATGCCCGGTGATGTAACTGGCCATCGGGGAAGCGAGGAAGAGCGCGGCGTCGACGATCTCGCGGCCTTCCCCGAGGCGGCCTAACGGAATCTGCTTCTTGAAATTCTCCGTCACTTCGTCCGGCATCCCTTTGCTCATCCCGACGTCGATGAAGCCGGGCGCGATCGCGTTCACCGTGATCTGCTGGCGAGCCAATTCGCGGGCGGAGACTTTGGTCAGGGCGATGATCGCGGCTTTGCTCGAGGAATAATTGGCCTGACCGAAGAGACCCATCTGTCCGCTGACCGAGGAGAGGTTTATCACGCGTCCGCCGCTCCGCAGGATGGCCGCGGCTTTTTGCGTAACGTTGAAAGTCCCGGCGAGATTCACCCGGACGACGCTTTCGAAATCATCCAGCGTCAGCTTCTTGATCGTGCGATCACGAATAATCCCGGAATTGTTCACGAGCACATCGAGGACCCCGAACTTTTCCGCGATCGTTTGCATCATCGCCTCGACCTGCTCCGGCCTGGTCACGTCGCAATCGATCGTCAGAGGGCTTTTTAGCTGGCTCGCCACGGCTTCGGCCTCGCTTTGATTCCGGCCTTCCGGATCGCTGATAAAGTTGACGACACACTGCGCGCCGCGTTCGCCGAAAGCCTGGATCATGGCCGCGCCGAGGCCGCGCGAGCTGCCGGTCACGAGCACCACTTTGCCGCTGAAATCGAGAGGATCAGTCATTGCGCAACGTCCACGCGACCCTCGCCGGCTTCAACCGCGCCCCGTTTTCTTGCCCGCGGAACGATCTTCGTTAGGGTTAGCGCTCGCATGGCTCCTGTCCGAATTCTTACCGCCGTTCCGATTTGCGATGGTCACGACAGCGCGATCAACACGATCAATCTCGAGTTCATCCGGCACGGGATCGAGGTGGTCTATCTCGGTTATCATCGCTCGGTTGAGGACATCGTCCGCACCGCGATCCAGGAGGATGTCGGCGCGGTCGGGATCTCGAGTTACAACGGCGGACACGTCGAGTTTTTCTCGGAAGTCGCGCGGGCGCTGAAGACTAAGGGCGCCGACGACATCAAGCTTTTTGGTGGCGGCGGCGGCACGATCACGGAGGCCGACGCGGCGATGATGAAACGCAACGGCGTGCACAAGATTTTCTTTGCCGGCACCTCGCTGGTCGGGATGGCCGATTTCGTGCGCGAGCACTATGGCAACACGCATCGCCGCCGCACCAAAGCGACCGCCGACATGAAATTGGCCCGCTCGTTGACGGAGATCGAAGATCGCTACGCGAAAACGAAAACCGCGAAAAAATTCAGGGCGAAAAAGAAATCGAAGTCGTTCGGCAAAACCAAAGTGATCGGTTTTACCGGTCCCGGCGGCGCGGGCAAGACGACGTTGATCGACGAACTCATTCTCCGCCTGCTCCAGCGCGACGAGAAAGCGCGGATCGCGATTCTCTCGCACGACCCGAGCGTGGTCGGTGAAGGCGCATTGTTAGGCGACCGCGCCACGATGATTAATTCGCAGAACGATCGCGTCTTCATGCGGAGCATGGCGACGCGGGGTCAGGCCGGCGGTTTGTCGCCCGCGACCGGCGAATGTCTCGCGCTCCTCGCGCACTCCGATTTCGACTACGTAATCCTGGAAACCGTCGGTACCGGCCAGGAAGCGATGCCCTTTCAGGACGCGCTCGTGCAGAAAACCGTGCTGGTGATGAACCCGGACTACGGCAGCCGGCTGCAACTGCAGAAGATCGTCATGCTCGACCTCGCGGATCTCATTGTGGTGAACAAAAGCGACCAGGATCGCGCGCGCACCGCGCACTCGGAGATCGAGCAGCGACTACGCCAGAACAAACGCGAGCAGCAGTTGCTCTCGACCGTGGCGAAGCGGCATCGGGATCCGGGCGTCGATCGATTGTGTGATTGGGTGATGGAGGAATCATGAGCAAACTCGGGCAAGTCGTAGAAGCGGTCGAAAATTACAATCAGTTCGTGCTCGATGAAGTGAAGCGGGCGCGGAAGGACGAGAAATTCGGCGCGAAAATGGTGGAGCGTTGGGATGAAGTGAAGGCGAAGACGCCGATCGGCACCGCCCCGACCGGTTTGAAATTGCCCCGGCTCGCGCTCCCGGAAATCGACGAGGCCGGCGAGATCACGCGCTACTTGCTAGGCGAAGGTTTGCCCGGAGAATTTCCGTTCACTAACGGCGCGTATCGCGAGATGTATCTCGAACCGTTGCGCGAGCCAGAAGCGGGCAGCTACGGCAAGAAGAACGGGGCCAGCGGGAAAAATGGTCATGCGAAAAACGGGAAGAACGGCCCCGCCGCGCGAGCGGTCACGCCCAAGGAAACCGAGGAACCAACCCGCTTGTTTTCCGGTTTCGGTTTGGCCGAGGACACGAACAAACGCTTCCATTATCTCACCGGCCACCAACGCAGCGCGCGTCTGAGCACGGCTTTCGACGGGCCGACGCTTTACGGCATCGATAGCGACGCCGACGGCGTTTTCGGGAAGATCGGCGAAGGCGGTCTCGCGATCGATACCTACGAAGACATGGTCCGGCTCTACGACGGGTTCGACATGGGGTCGCCCGATTTTTCCGCGTCGATGACGATCAGCGGGCCGGCCCCGATCATCATGGCGATGTATATCGCGGCCGCCAAAAAACGCTTCGGCCCAAAGGTAGTGCCGAACCTGCGCGGCACGATCCAAGCCGATATTTTCAAAGAAGTGCAGGCGCAGAACGAAACGATTTTCCCGACCGAAGCGTCGCTCCGTTTCCTCTGCGACATGATCGAATACACAACCGAACACATGCCTCGTTGGTATCCGGTTTCGATCAGCGGCTATCACATCGGCGAAGCCGGCGCGACCCCGGTGCAGCAGGCGGCTTACACGGTTTCGAACGGGTTCGCCTATGCCGAAATGCTCGCGGCCCGCGGCATCCCGGTCGATCAATTCGCCCCGCGACTATCCTTCTTTCTCGATTGCGGGCTGGACGTCGAATACATCGCGCTCGCGCGCGCTTCACGCCGGATCTGGGCGATCGGGATGCGGGATGTTTTTGGCGCGAACCACAAGGGCCAGATGTTCAAACTCCACACCCAGACGAGTGGTCGCTCGCTCGTCGCGGCGGAGTTCAAAAATAACCTCACGAGAACCGCCGCTGAGCTCATGCTCGCCTACATGAACGGCACCAACAGCTGCCACTCGAATAGCGCCGACGAGCCGTTCACGACGCCGAGCGAAGAGTGGATTCGTCTCGCCGCGCACGGGCAGGCCATCCTGCTTGATGAGTCCGGTATTTTTAAACACACCATGAACATGCTCACCGGTTCGCCCGGGATGAAAGCGGTCGAGCGCGCGGTGGAAGCGGCGATGCTGGAAGAATTTCGCCAGATCGAAGAACTCGGCGGCGTCTTGCCGGCGATCGAGCATCGTTATCAGCGCGCGCAGATTCAGACCGCGGCGCATCGCTACGAGGAGCAGATCTACAATGGGACGCGGCCGATCATCGCCTTGAACAAATACAACGATCTGAAGGACGAGATGCCGGAGGTGAAAATGGTCCGGACGTCGAAAGCAAAGAAGCAGCTTCAGGTGGATCGGCTGGTGAAGTTCAAAAAGCGCAACGCGGCGAAGGCGGAGCGCGCGCTCGACCGGCTGAGCGAAGTGGTCGAGAGCGGAAAGAATTATTTCCCGATTTTGATCGAGACGGTGGAGGTTTGTTCGTTAGGCCAGATCACCGAGCGCTTGCAGGAAGTGGTGGGGCGTTTTCGGCCGATGGTGTAACCGCCGCGCCCGACTCACCGCCCGCGATGTAGACGCTTCGCTCTGCGAAGCGCGAGGCGAAGCTCGGATCACATCGCTAACCTCGCGTCGGAGAAGAAGGCCAGCTTCTCCCCCGCGCCTCTCACAGAGAGGCGGCTACACGCGGTGGCTACAGGCGTCGCGCCAGGTTGCAGTTTTCCTCACTCCAGCGAAGATAGGCACCCGCAAATGTCCGATCATTCCGATCGCACTTCTTTTGTCTTCTCCGACCCCTCCGGTCGCCGATGGCCACGCCTGCGCCGCATTTTACTCTTTGCGCTCGCGCTCGTTTTCGTCGGCGTGGTGCTTTTTGCACGGACTCTGTTCGTCACCCCGCAACTGCGCCTGCCGCTCGCGCTGCATCAGTTAAAAGGTCAGCTCAAATCCCTTCAGAAAGCCAACCCGGCCTCCGCGCCGAAGCCCGTCCCGACCGCGATTCCGCTTTGGGAAAAATTTGGGGCCGCGCGGAAGGCGAGCAAGAAGGCCGCGGCCACGCCGATCCCGCCTGCACCACGAAAATTCGTGGCTGGCCGCGAAGTGCATCTGGCGTTTTACCGTAACGGTGATCCTTACAGTTACGCCTCGCTCGCGCAGCACGCCGCGCAGATCACTCATCTTTGTCCGGAATGGATGGCGGTGGTGAATGGCCGCGGCGACCTGCAAATCGACGCCGACAATCGGCTCCCGAAACTCACCGCGGCCAAAGGCATCGCGTTGATGCCGCTGCTCACGAATCAGCTCGGCGACGCCTGGCAACCGGAAGCGATCGAGAACCTGGCCAACGCGCCCGGCCCGCGGCAAGAGCATTTTTTCCAAAACGTCCTCGGCGCGTTGCGGAACGCGGGCGCGACCGGAGTCGTGCTCGACTGGGAAGAGGTGGATCCCAATTACACCGACAAGATCGCAAACCTGGTGAGCAACTTTGCCGACGCGCTGCACCGCGAAGGCCGCGAGCTGTGGATTTGTGTGAATCCGGGCGAGGCGCTCGACCTCAGCGACTCCGACAAAGTGATCGAGAAGACCGATCGCTTCGTCGCGCTGCTTTATGATGAGACATCGGAGAACGAAACGCCCGGTGCGCTCTCGTCGCGTCCGTGGTTCGAAGGCTGGCTCGACACCTTGCTCGACGCCGCCGATGCGCAGCAATGGGTGATCGGTCTCGGCAGCTACGGCAATGATTGGACGAAGGGTCAGCCGAAGGCCGACCAGATCAGTTTCGCGGAAGCGATGAGCCGCGCGAGCTATGCCGAGACGCCGGGATTCGAAGCCGGCGCCCCGGATTACAACCCAACTTTTTCTTATGACGACGGCGCTGATGAGCACACGGTCTCGTTCCTCGACGCCACCACTTTTTATGACGAGCTGCGGAGTGCGCGGCAGAAAAAGGTCGCCGGCTTCGCGCTTTTCCGCCTCGGCACGGAAGACTCCGCGATCTGGGATGCGATCAATTTACCTGCGGCAGCCCCGCTCACGCCGAAGTCGCAGGAGCAACTCGGCACGCTCAAGAGCAGCGACACGATTGCGGATATCGGCGACGGCGAGATCGTGACCGTCGACGAAAGTCGCGCCGACGGCCGCCGCCAGATCCGCGTCGACGCGCAGGGCAACCTGGTCGCGGCCTACCAGCAATTTCCGGAATTCCCGACGCTCTATCACCAAGGGGGAGGCAAGCCTAACGAGGTCTCACTCACCTTCGACGACGGCCCCGATCCGAAGTGGACGCCGTTGATTCTCGACCAACTGAAAGCGGCCAAGGTGAAGGCGGCTTTCTTTCTCGTCGGGGTGAATGCGGAGCGCTATCCGGGCCTCGTTAGGCGGATCGTCGCGGAAGGTCACGAGATCGGGAATCACACTTATTACCATCCGAATCTGGGGGCCTGCTGGCCCGAACACATCCGGCTGGAACTGAATGCGACGCAGCTCCTGCTCGAGACGATTACCGGCCATTCCACGACGCTTTTTCGTCCGCCCTACGCGGCCGACACCAGCCCAAGCGGGCTAGACGAATTGCTCCCGCTGAAGATCGCGCAGGATCTGAATTACCTCGTCGTGCTGGAAAATATCGACCCGCAGGATTGGGCGCGACCGGGGACGGACGTGATCGTGACCCGGGTGAAACAACAACGCCGCGACGGCAATATTATTCTCCTGCACGACGGCGGGGGCGATCGCTCCGAGACGGTCGCGGCGCTGCCGCGGATTCTCGATTATCTGGCGACGCGCGGCGACACGGTGGTGCCGCTAAGCACGCTCATGGGGACGACGCGCGAGGCGGTGATGCCGCCGGCGAAGATCGGCTCGCGCGCGCTCGAGCGCCTGGTCAGTGGAACTGGGTTTCAGGTGCTCCGGAACGTCGAGGAACTGCTCTGGGCGTTTATGATCGTCGCCACCGCGCTGACGGTGGTGCGAACCGGATTGGTCGTGTGGTTGGCCACCCGTTTTCGCCGGCGGACGAACGATTTCGCGGAACCGGTCAGCGTGCTGATCGCCGCCTACAACGAGAGAAAAGTGATCGCGGCGACGCTGCGCTCGGTCCTTGCAAGCGAATATGGCGCCGCCCTCGAAGTGCTTGTGATCGACGACGGCTCGAACGACAACACCGCGGCCGAAGTGGAAGCGATCGCGCAGACCGACGACCGCGTGCGCCTGCTGCGGCAGACCAATTTCGGAAAAGCCGCCGCGCTCGGTCGCGGCCTCGCGGTGGCGCGACACGAGATCGTCGCGTTTCTCGATGCCGATACGCACGTGCAACCGGACACGCTGAAATATCTGACACGTCCGTTCGCCGACGCGAAAGTGGGCGCGGTTTCCGGGCACGCGAAAGTCGGCAACCTGCGCTCGTTTCTCGCGCGCTGTCAGGCGCTCGAATACACCTGCGGCTTCAATCTCGACCGGCGCGCTTATACCCGCTGGGATTGCGTCACCGTCGTGCCGGGCGCGATCGGCGCGGCGCGGAAGAGTGCGGTTGCGGCAGCCGGCTGGCTCAGTCTCGACACCCTCGCGGAAGACACCGACCTCACCCTTTCGCTGCATCGCCAGGGTTACCGGGTCGAGTACGCGCCCGACGCGATCGCGTGGACGGAAGCGCCGGAAACGGTGCGCGGCCTCGCGCGGCAACGGTTTCGCTGGGCTTACGGCACGATGCAATGCCTCTGGAAACATCGCGACCTCACCTTCAACTGGCGCTTTCGCGCGCTCGGCTGGTTCAGTCTCCCGAGCGTTTGGTTTTTCCAGATCATCCTGGTCGCGATCTCGCCGCTGGTGGATTTCCTGCTGCTCGCTTCTCTCCCGTTTGGGATCTGGGGCGCGGTCCTTCCGTTCGTGCTCATCTTCCTCGCGATCGATTTGTTTATCGCGGTCCTTGCCTGCCTGCTCGAGGGCGAACCGGTCATCCGCGCATGGCGGATCCTGCCGATGCGGTTGATTTACCGGCCCCTGCTCAGCTACGTGATCTGGAAAGCCGCGCTGCGCGCGCTGAAGGGCGCGTGGGTGAGCTGGGCCAAGCTGGAGCGGACCGCCTCCGTTCCGGCGCGCACGTGAAGTCGTTAGGCAAAATCCCTTTCGTGCTCGTGCTCGTGCTCGTGCTCGGCGGTTGTCGCAAGCCGATGACGGCTCCGCCTAACGAGTCAAGGACCCCGCTGCAGCTGGCCGTTCCGGCGGAAGGAAAATACACCGGCGCTTACATCGATTTCGGCGACCAGGAGGATGAGGTCACGCTCGAGGCGATCGAGAATTTCGAGACCATGGTCGGCAAACATCAGGCGATCATCGCGTCGTCGAGTTACTGGGGAGAGCAGAGTTTTCCGACCCGCAACCTCGAGATGATTTCGCGGCACGGCTCGATGCCGCTGGTTTTCTGGTCACCCTGGGATAAGCCGTATCTGCAGAACCGCGGGCCGGATCGCTTCAGCCTCACGGAAATCATCAAGGGGACGTGGGACGCCTACATCGATCGCTGGGCTGATGCCGCACGCGCGTTTGGTCAGCCGCTGCTGGTCTCCTTCGCGAACGAGATGAACGGCGACTGGTTTCCGTGGTCGGGCTCATTCTACGGCGGGAAAACGCCTGTGCCTGGCCGGCCTAACGAGTGGCAAGGTCCGGAGACTTTCAAGCAAGCTTATTGCCGCGTCGTCGATCGCGTCCGCGCCCGGGGCGCCAAAAATGTGCAATGGCTTTTCCATACCAATAACTACTCCGAGCCTAACGACATCTGGAACTACCCAGCCGCCTATTATCCCGGCTCGGAATACGTCGACTGGCTTGGCTTGAGCATCTACGGACAGCAGGTGGACGATGACAAATGGTCAGCGGTCGAGCCGTTGATCACCTGGCCCTACGAGCAGATGTGCGCGGTCGACCCGACGAAGCCGATCATGGCCGCAGAGTGGGGGGTGGGGGAATTTCCCGACTCGGGGAACAAGGCAACTTTCATCCGAGATGGGCTCGATCTTTTGCGCACCCGTTATCCGCGACTGAAGGCCGCGATTTACTGGCACGAACGGTGGCAGAACGACGACGACACCTACAGCAACCTGCGGGTGAACTCGTCGATCGAATCCCTCGACGCCTATCGCAAAGGCGTGGCCAATCCTGGCTGGCTCGCGCAGCCGATCTGGCAACCGCTCACGCCGAAAAAGTAACGCGCCCTAACGATTCGGCTGGCGCGGTTCGCGATGCGCGAGCGCGAGCGGCTTCGCTTCCTTCAAGACGTGCCGCGCGATCACCAGGCGCTGTACTTCGGAAGTTCCTTCACCGATCGTGCAGAGCTTCGCATCGCGCAGGTAACGCTCGATCGGCAGATCGCGGCTGTAGCCGTAGCCGCCGTGGATCTGCATCGAGCGATCGCAAATCTTCACCGCGGATTCCGAAGCGAACAGCTTAGCCATCGCGGATTCCTTGGTCGTATTCTCACCTCGATCCTGGAGATGCGCGGCGTGCAGCGTCATCACTTCGGACGCTTCCAGTTCCATCGCGGAATCGACTAGCATCCATTGGATCGCCTGGAAACTTCCGATCGCGTGCCCGAATTGTTTCCGCTCGTTCGCGTAGGAATTTGCCCGATCGAAAGCCGCCTCCGCGATCCCCACCGCGAGCGCCGCGATGCTGATGCGCCCGCGATCGAGCACGGTCAGCGCCTGCTCGCGACCCCGGCCGCGCTCGCCCAGAATTTCCGCTTCCGAGTTCGTAAAGCGCAGCTCCGAAGTCTCGCTCGCGCGCATTCCGTAGGTGTGAATTTTTCGCACCGGCGTCACCTGGTCCTTCATCATGATGAAGGCGCTTATCTCGTTCTTGCCCTTCTCGGTGCGCCCGGTGGTGGCGATGACGATGAGCAAATCCGCGACCCGCCCGCTGGTGATGAAATGTTTCATCCCGTTGATCCGCCAATGATCGCCCTCCTCGTCCGCCTTCGTCTCGATCCCGCCAGTGTCGCTGCCCGCGTTCGGCTCAGTCAGGCCCCAGCCACCGATCCATTCGCCACCCGTGAGGCGCGGGAGGTATTTTTGCCGCTGCTCCTCAGTCCCGAAGAGATTGATCTGGCCGACGGAAAGGGCGTTGTGCGCCGCAATATCCATCGCGAGCGAGGCGCAGGTTTTCCCCAGCTCCTTCACCGCGAGCGCGGAGGTGACGTAGCTCAAGCCGCGACCGCCGTATTTTTTCGGCGCGACCATGCCCATGATCCCGAGCTTTCCCGCCTTGGTGAAAATCTCGCGCGGCAGTTGTTCGTCGTGATCCCATTGGTCGGCGAACGGCGCGACTTCGGTGCGGTTGAAGGTGGCGACGGTATCGAGAAAAGCGCGTTCGTCGTCGCTGAGCGGATGTTCGAGAATCATGGCGGGAAGATGGAGCGGGAGAGAGGTGCGGGCGAAAAGAAAAACGCGCCGCGCATCTTCCCTCTACGGGGAGCACAGGCCGCTGGCCTGTCTTTCGGTGCGGCTCGCGCCGAACACTGCGCGAAGCGCCGCGTGACTTGGACGTCGCACTCCGCTCCACGAGTTGCGCCGCGCGCAAAAGCGCAGCTGGCGAGCCGCGGGCTGCAACAGGTCAGCGGCCTGTGCTCCCCGGAAGCGAGATCAGCCGCTCTACTTCGTCAGCGCGACTTCGAAGGGCACTTCGGTTTTTGGCCCGGATGCCTTCGATGCTCGCGTCGGAGTGGACCTCCGCGAGCACGAGTCCGTCGCCTTCTTTTACTCCGAACACACAGAAGTTGGTGATGATCAGTTCACGACGGCGAGGCCGGTGGTGGGGAGGGCGCACGGCCATCTTCGACTACATCGCAACGTTCTCCAACCGCACCAAACTGTACTCCAGTCTTGCCTATTCTACGTGTTCGATCTTGTTCAGGAAATGAAGGACGATCGGTTTGGTGGAAAGAGGCTCCAACATAGCGACCCACGCTTTGGAGTAAGTCGAGGTGACGTGCGTATCGAAGGCCGCGGCATTGGCATATTGTTCGTATTAGAAGATATGACCTGGGTCTTTGGCCTCAAATTGCAGTTGATATTGGATGTTACCGGGCTCCTTGCGAGACTTGGCGATGTAGGCTGGTCCTTCCGATTTTACCCTGGCCACACCGTCGGGCGTAAGGAAACCTTCGGCGACGATGGTGACGACATCGGACCGAAGCTTGGCTTTGATTTCGGAAGTTAACGGAGAGACATCCGGATCAGTCGCGGCGGAGAGCGATGACGCTGCCAGCAACGTTGCGGCGGAAAGGAGAAGGAAAGTCTTATGCATAAATATGTGGAGCGAATGGGCGATGCCTTATTGCTCAGAGCGTGCAGGACAGAACTTATTTCAAGAGTTCTCAGTACCTTTCGCTAACAAAGCGCAGCCGAGGCCAAGGAAAGCAGTCGCCCCTAGCGCCAGCAATCCGCGATTTTTTGTCGCCCAAAGTTGCGCGCACTGACGAGAAGAGCGGTCATCGAAACGGCCGTGCGCGCCGTGGTCGCCTGGCACTGGCTCGAACAAGTTGTTAGGCCGATCGGGATTTTCCGGTTCGTCGGTTTGCTGCCCGTCGTACCCAGTTTTGCCCAGATAGCGATCGAGCAGGCCGGGGGCGATTTTATTGCTCAGGATTGCTTCCACCGTCGGCATTCCGACGAGCAGCTCGCGTCGCCTGGCATGGGCCGCGAAGTAGATCGCTTCCGCCGCGATTTCCGGTTGAAAGATGGGCGGCACCGGTTGCGCCTTGCGCGGCAGCCGGCTTTTCGTCCAGCCGAATTGCGGTGTATTCAGCGCCGGCATCTGCACCATGGTCACGTGGACGTTGCTGCCGTCGTGGATTAATTCGCAGCGCAGCGAATCGGTAAAGCCGCGCTCGGCGTGCTTGGCCGCGCAGTAGGCCGCTTGCAACGGAATGCTGCGATACGAAAGCGCGGAGCCTACCTGCACAATCGTGCCGCGATCGCGCGGCAGCATGCGTTTCAAGGCGGCGAGGGTTCCATGCACCACCCCGAGATAAGTCACTTCCGTCACGCGCCGGAATTCCTCCGCGGTCATTTCTTTGATTGGCGAAAAGACGCTGACCATGGCGTTGTTCACCCAGATATCGATCGCGCCAAATTCGCGCTCGACTTGTTCCGCCGCCGCTTCGACCGCCGCGGCATCGGCGACGTCGAGCGGAA
Organism: Chthoniobacterales bacterium; assembly: GCA_038240025.1. Lineage (GTDB taxonomy): Bacteria > Verrucomicrobiota > Verrucomicrobiia > Chthoniobacterales > UBA10450 > Palsa-1392. The sequence goes on along the minus strand of JBBSED010000007.1, from coordinate 58,903 downwards.
GAACGAGCGCGCGTCCGCCAGCTAGTTCGACTTCGCGCCGCGCGGCTTCCAGCCCATCGCGGCCGCGCGCGATCAAGCCGAGGTGGGCGCCGCGTTTCGCAAATTCGAGCACGGTCGCGCGCCCGACGCCGGCCGACGCGCCGGTGATGACGACGATTTCAGGGTGATCTTTCATAAGTCAAATACTGACGAAATTGAGAGCGGGCGGCGTTTGGCTTATTCCCGTCGCAAGACGCCCCCCAGGCGGAGCAGAAGTTCGATACCGGGTGGCGGGAAAATTCCATATGCCGGTGGAAACCGCGGCAAAAAAGCGGTTTTCGGCGAGGAAGTGTTGTCGCCACGGGCGCCGACCCCGGCTGGTCGAGCGCGTAGCCACGTTATGCACAGCCGGGGTCAAACGCAGCCAGCTACAACCGGAATAAATCGCGCGGCTGCAACTCGAAAAGGGAAGCAGTCAGGCAATTTCTTTATGAACGTGACCCATATTTTTGCAGCCGGCAGTGGCTTTCGCATTCTCGAAACGACCGAGCGCAGCCAGACCGGTTTGCTTACTCTTTCACCAGGCGAATCGAGTAGCGAAAAGCCGAGCGTCCATCAGGATAGCGATCAGACGCTCGTTCTTCTCGCCGGTGAACTGGGAGCGGAGATCGGCGATGAAAAGTTCCTGCTGGAAGACGGCGATGCCGTGCTCGTCCCGGCGAAAACGCCGCACCGATTTACCAACACCGGCAAGAGTCGCGCGACCACCTTCAGCGTTTATGCGCGACCCGCTTTTCCGCCTAACGAGGAAAGCGACTAACAAAATCATTTCAGGAAATCAATATGCTTGCGTCCTCTTCCTTGCAGCCACCGGCGCCCCGGCGCGATCTCATCGGCACGGGCAAAGCCATCGTTATCGGGCTGATCGCGGGCCTGGTAGCGAGCGGCGTGAAAACCATTTGCGAATTGATCTCGCCGCCGCGCTTGCCGGGGGACCTGTCGCCATTGGGGAAAATGATCGACTACGCCTCCGTGGTCGCGACCGGTGAGCCGATGGCGGAATCGGCTCGGAAACTAACCGAGCCTTTCGTGCATTTTGGTTTCGGCGCGGCCGCTGCGGCCGTTTATGTGGTCGTCTCGGAACGTTTCCCGATCCTGCGCGCGGGCTGCGGGTCGCTCTTCGGCGTTTTGTTCTGGTTAAGCGTGCACGAAATCCTTTTGCCCCTGGCCGGGTTTTCCGCTTCGCCGGCGATGATGACCTTCCGGGAACAAGGCAACGAATTCGTCTCGCACGTTATTTTTGGCGTTACGGTTGAACTCGTTCGGCGCGGGCTCAGCCGCAAGCTGGCCTAACGTGCAAAAGACGCTACGCGTGGGGAGTTGACTCATGACCGCGAGTGATTCTTACGACGTAATTATTATCGGCACTGGCGCCGGCGGCGGGACGCTGGCGCGCCGGCTCGCGCCCAGCGGGAAGCGGATTCTGATTCTGGAGCGCGGAGGCTTTCTACCCCGCGAAAAGGAGAACTGGGAATCGAAGGAAGTGTTCGAGAAAATGCGCTACCACACCAAGGAAGAATGGCGTGATCGCGACGGCAAACCGCTCATGGCCCATACCGGTTACTTCGTCGGTGGGAACACAAAAGTTTATGGCGCCGCCATGTTTCGCTTACGCGAGCGCGATTTTGAAACCGTGCAACACAAAGGCGGCATCTCGCCCGAGTGGCCGGTGAAATATCGCGATTTCGAGCCTTACTATACGCAAGCCGAAGCGCTCTACGATGTCCATGGCCAGCGCGGGGTCGATGAAACCGAGCCGTCGATGAGCGCGGATTATCCATTCCCGCCGTTCGCCCATGAGCCGCGTATTCAGGAGCTGGCCGACCGATTGCAAAAGAAGGGACGCAATCCCTTTCACCTGCCGCTGGCCTTGAAGCGCAACGAAGCCGACCCGCTCCACAGCGAATGCATCCGCTGCAACACTTGCGACGGTTTTCCCTGCCTGATCGATGCCAAGGCCGACGCGGATCTCAATGGCGTGCGGCCCGCGATGCAGGAGAGCAACGTCACCTTACTCACGCACGCGCGGGTGAAAAAGATCCTAACGAATGGTTCGGCGCGCGAAGTTTCCACGGTTGAAACCGAGATCGACGGCGAGACGCACCACTTTCGCGGTGACATCGTGGTCCTCGCGGCCGGCGCAATAAATTCCGCCGCGCTTCTGCTCGGGAGTAGGTCGGATAAATATCCGCATGGTCTGGCGAATTCCTCCGATCTCGTCGGCCGCAATTACATGCGGCATCTGAACAGCGCGATCCTCGGCATCACGACGAAGAAAAATCCCACCGTCTTCCAAAAAACTTTGGCGATGAATGATTTTTATTGGGGCGACGAGGAGTTCCCGTTTCCCATGGGACACATTCAGCTCCTGGGAAAAACCGACCGCGGCATAATCGGGGGCGACGCGCCTTTTTTTACTCCGAATCTGGCGCTCGATGTCATGACCAAACATTCCGTCGATTGGTGGCTGACCGCGGAGGACCTGCCCGATCCGGAAAATCGCGTCACCCTCACGCGCGACGGCCAGATTCAACTCAGCCAGCGCGATCGTTATCACGAACACTTCGATCGCCTGATCGCGCGCTGGACCGAGGAATTAAAATCGGTGGATGCGGTCGACCAGGTCATTCCTCTTTCAATCTATCTGAAAAACAAGATTCCGCTGATGGGCGTGGCGCATCAAAACGGCACCTGTCGTTTCGGCGAAGATCCGAAGACGTCGGTGCTGAATATTTTTTGTCAGACACACGACGTCGATAATCTCTACGTCGTGGATGGCAGCTTTTTCTGCTCGGCCGGCGCGGTCAATCCCTCGCTCACAATCGCGGCCAACGCGCTCCGGGTGGGCGATCACCTGCTGGAGCGATTGGGTTAGTCCGCATGGCGTGGCGATGGATTCCGGGTAGCGCGCGTGTCTCGCGTGCGCTCCCCGGAATTGCTGTCTGGGCGCTGGCGTTCTTGCTCCCGCTCACACTGCACGCGGCGGTCCAGGTGACGGCGATCGAGATGAATGTCTCCGATCTCCCGCGTGCAGTCGCCTTCTACACCGACGTGCTGCAGTTCAAGGCAATCAATGCGGACGCCGACAGCGTTCGCCTTCAACTCGGCGAAGAAGTGTTGATCCTTCGCCATCCCGCGACGCCAGGCCGTCTCATCCCGCGCGATCTTCCGTCAAACGACCAATCGTTTCAGCACCTCGCGATCGTGGTCGGCGACATCGACGCCGCTTACGCGCAACTGCAACGCCATCATCTACAGATCGTTTCTGCCGGCGTGCAAACCTTGCCCGGTTGGAATTTCGATTCCGCTCAGATCCGCGCGCTCTACTTCCGCGATCCGGACGGCCATTTCCTCGAGTTGATTCACTTCCCTTCGAACAAAGGCGAACCGCGCTGGCATCGCGATGGCGCGCTTTTTCGCGGGATCGATCACTCCGCGGTCGTCGTGACGGAGATGAAACCCAGTGTCGCGTTCTATCGCGACGAGCTTGGTTTCACCGTGATCGGAAACAGTTTCAACTACGGTGGCGAGCAGGAACTGCTGAGCGGCGTCGCGGGCGCGCGCGTCCGCATCACCAGCCTGCGCGGAGCGAAAGGTCCGGGTCTCGAACTTCTGGAATACGAAGCGCCCGGCGTGACTCAAACCCTGGGCGAAACATCTTCACCTAACGACTTGTCACATTGGCAGGTCGATCTCTTAACCACGCGACACGACCTCGTCGGCGAACGCTCCGATCCCGACGGGCACGCTTTGGCGATCAAGGAAAGACCGACCGGCGCGGCACGCAGCGAATATGCGCTCGAAGCGTTGCGCCAGCATTGGCCGCGTTACCTGATGGAAGGCGCGGAGCTGGGCATCTTCATGATGGTCGCGTTGCTCCTCGCGCTCGCGTTCGAATATCCACGCTCGCCGTTGCACCAGGCAATCGCTTCTCCACTCCTGCGCCGGTTTCTCTTCGGCCTCGGCATCGGAGTGACGGTTGTGATCCTGATTTACTGCACCTGGGGCCGGCAATCGGGCGCGCAATTCAATCCCGCGGTGACGCTCGCGATGCTGTATCTGCGTCGCATTGAACCCTGGGATGCCTTCTTCTACATCGTCGCGCAATTCCTTGGCGGACTCTTGGGGGTCTTCATAGCCGCGGCGCCGTTTTGGAAAGCGAGCCAGCACAAGAAAGTGAAGTTCGTTGTGACCGAGCCCGGCAAGCCCGGCGTCGCGGTTGCGTTCGCGGCCGAGTTTGTCATTTGCTTTGTCCTCATGGCCACGCTGCGGCTGGTTTATCACAGCGATTGGCTCAAGCCGTCGCTCGGCTACTTCGCCGGATTTCTCCTCTGCGTTTACATCACCTTCGAGGCGCCGTTTTCCGGGATGAGTTTGAATCCTGCGCGCAGCGTCGCTTCCGCCATCCCGGCGAAAAGCTGGAAAGCGATGTGGATTTATTTTGTCGCGCCGCTGTTCGCGATGTGGCTCGCGGCGAGGGTGTGCGGTTAGGGTGCAGCTTACCGCTGCTTCTCGAACTTCATCGCGAAGCCGATATGCAAATAGCACAGGCCGTCGGCTTCGGGCCGTCATCGAAACGTCTCCGCTGGCGCGCGGCCTTTCTGCTCAAGGACTGGCTCGATCGCGTTGCATGCGCCGATTCCAGAGGGAACGCGTTTAGAGCGTGTTATGAACTTTGGCGCCCGCCGCGTGACGGAAGACATGCATCTCTGCCGGTCTTGGTCGACGGACTTCCAGCCTGTCGCTTCAAAGCGGCAGGCAAAGATTTCTGATTCGCGCGGAACGCCCGGCGGGCTAGAGGCCCGTCGGCCGAGTCAGGCTGGCGGCCTGACTTCCGTTTGCAGCGTCAGAGTGCATGACAGTCTAATCGCGCCACTTGGACGCCTTGGAGAAAAACAGCACGGCTGTCTCTGGCACGCGGAACAATCCGGCGATCACGCCTTTGAAACCGATCGTGGCGCCGACGCTGCGCTTGAATTTTTCGTGATCGGGCAAGGCGTGAAACCGGCGCTTCTTTTTCGCGTTCTCCAGATTCAGGATTGTTTGGATCAAACCGAGATGCGAGAAGGCCTGCGGAAAATTTCCCAGGAATTCGCCGCTCTCAGGATCAATCTCTTCGGAATAAAGACCGAGCGGGCTGGCCAGTTTGATGATGGATTCGAGCGTCTCTTCCGCGCGGGCGAGATGACCTTCACGGATGAGATGATCGATGTACCAGAAACTGCAAATCAGAAAGGCGCCTTCTTTGCCCGGCTTGCCTTCCGTTCGATAAAAGAGAGGGCCGCGCCCCAGCTCGCGCTCAATCGCTTCGCGGGTCGACTTGGCCGCGTGCACATCCAGAAAACCGGTGGTGAAGGCGAGCAAACTCGAGGCGTCGAGCGAGATTGTGTCCATTTTCTCGGAGAGGATTTGCCCGCCGTTTTTTGTCGTTAATCCACGCGCCAGCACTTCGCGCCGGATTTCCGCGCAAACTTTCGCCAGCTCGCCATCAGCGTCGCCAAGGAGCTCGCGCGCGCGTTGCAGCGCAACCCAGCACATGATTTTCCCATAGGTGAACTGGCTCGTCTCGCGCACTTCCCAAATGCCGTTATCGGGGCGACGCCAGAAGCGTTTCGCTTCATCCGTCAGACACGTGAGCATCTTACGTATGTTGCCATCGATCTTGCCTCCGGTGTGCCGGAAGAAAAAGAAGGACTGGAGAATGTGGCCGTAGTTATCGAGCTGAAACTGCGTCTGCGCGCCGTTGCCGATGCGCACCGGTTTCGAATCGGCGTACCCGGCGAGGTGGTCGAGATTGGCTTCGGGCGGGACCGGCGCGTCGCAAACCGGGTAGAGCACCTCAACGCTCGATTGCTCGTTAGGCCCGTCGTCTTTCCCTGTTCCCTCCATCCATTTCTTGACCGCGAAATTAAGAAAGGCGCTCGCTTCGCCGGAGTAGCCGAGGCCGAAGAGCGTTTGAATGAAAAGCGCGGTGTCGCGCAACCAGGTGTAGCGATAATCCCAGTTCAATTCTCCGCCCGCTTTTTCAGGAAGCGAAGTCGTCGGCGCGGCGACAAACCCGCCGGTCGCAGCGTAGGTGAGTAATTTCAAAGTCACCGCGCTCCGCCTAACGATCTCTTGATGCGGGCCGCGATAGTAATTGAAGAGATTCCATTCCCGCCAGAACGCGGCCGTCACCCGGAGCCACTCGCGAACGGCCGCGAGATCGGGCCAGCGCGGGTGGTCGCTGTAGTCGAGCACGGCGTAGATCGGTTCGTCCGGTGTGACGACGAAGTTGCCGAGTAAGTCGTCGCCGCTCGTTTCGATCGGCACGTTGCTAAAAAACGCCGCCTCCTCGATCCCGAAGCCGCCGTCGTGCCGGCGCTGCCAGGAGGCTGGCTTCCGCGCATAAGATGGTCGCGCACTCACGCGCATGCGCATGGCCACGCGAGCTCCCTCTTCGGCCTCGAGCAGGCGCACCAGTTTGCGGGTCGGATGCAAAGTGGTGAAGTCATAGAAGCGCGCCTTGCGGGCGCGCGCGATCACGAAAAAGTCCATCAGCCTAACAACACCTGCCTCAGTAATGAAGCGCGTCTCGAGGATGGCGCTGTCCGCACGATATTTGCGCTCGACGCGAAACGACTTCACCGGCGCGAGGGCGAAGCTGCCGCCGTTCTCCTGATCGAGCAGCGCCGCGAAAACCGAACCGGCATCGAAGGCTGGCAAACAAAGCCAATCGATCGCGCCGCGCGGCCCGATCAAGGCCGCGGTTTCGCAATTGCCGATGACCGCGTAATCCCGGATCGGCGTCATCGCCGCCAACCGCCAACCGTCTGGAGCGGTTCGAGCTGCCCGGGCGCGGTGACCCACGCGACGATCGCGCTGCGTGCGCTGGGGCCTTCCAATGCGGAGGCGGTGACAGCCGCGCAGGCGATAGCAGCGGCAAGGAAGAGCGCAAAACAGACGCGGACTGTCATGGGTCTAAGAGCAGGTGGGCCGCGCATTATTTCAAAACGGAACAAGATCAGCGCGCCACTCGCTTATGGTAGCTCGCGATGAAGGCGATTCGTGCCGGTCTCTATCACTGGCATCCAGCGCGGGGCGTCGTAGTCATGCCCCCGGGGCGGAGATCGATTCGGGGCAGTTGCACGGCCAGCCCCGCCCCTGCGTGCCGTAACTCATGACTGCCTCGCCGGAGTAGGCCTGCCAGTTGGGGCTGGTCATGAAGCTGATCGCGGTGTTGAAGGCGAGCGCGACGGGGACGTTCGGCAAATGCTCCGGGTTCGCCGGCAACTACGCCTGCGTCAGCTCGATCCCGAGCAGGACCGCGGCGCCCACGAGGTTGAAGCCGAGCATCGCGCTCGCGTAGGCCTGCCACGATGTCTCCGCAGCCGGGTCGACGCCCGCCACGCCGGTGATGAAAAACATTAATGCCTAGTCAGCGCGTGAGCGTCACTTCGAAGGGCGCCTCGGTCTTTGCGCGGATGTCTTCGACCGTGGTGTCGGAGTGAATCTCCGTGAGCACCAGCCCGCCGCCTTTCTTTAACCTCGAAGACGCAGAGATCGGTGATGATCAAATTGACCACGCCGAGCCCGGTGCTCGGCAGCGTGCATTTCTCCAAACTCTTCGGGCTCCCATCGCTGCGCAGTGTTCAAAGGCCCGTGCCCCGTGCCCCGCGCGCGGCTAAGGTGCGACAGTCAAGGTGAGGTCGTTGCCGACGCCGCCGGTGTAGCTGGCCTGGAAAGTATTGCTGCCGACGGTGACGATGGCCGCTTCGGGCAGGTTGAGGAAAGTACCGTCGATCGGCGTCGCCGCGGTGTTGTTGATCACCGTAAAGACCTGCCCTGCTGTCAGCCGCCGATTAGCCACCGTCTGCAGATTGAAGAGCGCGCCGCTCTCGATCGTCACGCCGCCGGCCGAAATCTGGTCGGCCCGGGCCTTCTTGGTGTCCACCTTCCAAGTGTAGCTGCCGTCAGCCTTGAAGGTGAGGCTCTTCTGGATCGTCAAGACGTGCGGCTGCGACGCTCCGGCACTGGGAGCGAGAATCGCGCCCGAGTTGGCGCTGCTGCCGACCGTCACAAATCCCGAGATAATTCCTTTCCCGCCTAACGTCCCGGTCGGCACCGCCACGTCGCCGGAGCCAGTGGCCGAGCCCCTCGCGTTCTCCACGATGAGACTCCCGCCCGCGAGCGTCGTCCCGCGCTGGTAGATGCTGGCGCCGGTGAGCCGCAGAGTGCCGGTGCCGATCTTCGTGATCGTGCCGCCGCCGCCCTCAGTTACGCGATTCTGGATCACCCCGCTGAAGCGCGTGCTGAAGTCATTGCCGCCGATCGTGAGATTGAAATCGCCCACCTCGACGATGCCATCGCCTTCCAGCGAACCGATCTCCGCGTCACACGAATTGCTCGAATCCAGCATGGCGTTGCCGAAGACATGGATCTGCGCCAGGAAACCGGGGATATCGTCCAGCGAAATGTCGCCGCCGAAGCCGCCATTCGTTCCACCATAGGCCATCACGAGCGGTGCCACCTGCGCCTCCTCTCGGCGATAGCAAACGGAGGTCCCGCCTGCATTCGCGAACGAGGCGCCGTAGGCGATCACCGTCGCGTTGCCGCCCGTCGAATTCCCGCCGGCACCGCCGAAGATGAGCACCCCGCCAAACGCGCCGGAGACCGCTCCGCCGAAGCCGGTGAAAATCCCTTCCGCCTCGCTGGAATCTTCGATGAAGACGACAGCGCCGCCAAAGGCGGCGCTGACTGTTCCGCCATTGGCCACGAAGCTGGCCTGCCCGGCGGTCGAGGTGCCACAGAACTGGATAGTGCCCCCGAAGTCGAACACCTTCCTGCCGCCCTCGCAGGTGTAGAGATTGTCGCTTCCGCCGGCGCTCGCGCTGTTCAGGAATATGAAGACGCCGTAAAGGCCCGCGGCACTGGCTTGGAGGTTGAAATTCTGCGTCAGCCCGGAGTTATTGACCATTCCCGCGCCCTTGAAGGTGAAGGTCTTGCCCGCGGCGGCCGCGATGCTGTAAGCGCTCGCTCCGGGCGAAAAGGTGATCTGCCCGACGGTGATGTCGGTGCCGACGACGACGGCGAGCTGATGAGAAACGCCGAAGGTCGCGACGTCGCTGGCGCCGTTAGGCACGACGGCGGGATCCCAGTTGGCGGCGTTTTGCCAGTTGCTATCGGCCGGGTCGAGCTTCCAGGTGGCGCTGCCGGCCTGGGCGTGAAGGGCGAGAGCGCAGGAGAGGATGGCGAGAAGATTTATTTTCATCGGTTGAATCTTTCTCCGTGAGACAAGCAAATTTCCGCTGCTTTGTCGAGCGACGCCCGCAATCGAGGCTCGGGGTAAATCGAGCATAGGGATCAGTGTGGGCTTGCATTGATTTTTCGGACAGTGAGGAAGGGCGCAACTTCTTTTGTTGGTTGTTAACTGGAGAGGCACCTTTGGGGTCAGTTCAGAATCTCGTATTTCAGGACCAAGAAGCGAGACGCTGACGCTGAGCCTGTGTCAGTTTTGAGGATGAGGGGTAGGACTTGGGGGGATCAGCTCTTCAAGGCCACTTCGAAAGGCGCTCCGGTCTTGGCCCGGATGTCATCGACGCTCGCGTCGGAGTGGATCTCGGTGAGCACGAGTCCGCCGCCTTCTTTCACCTGGAAAACGCAGAGATCGGTAATGATCAGGTTGACCACGCCGAGCCCAGTGATCGGGAGCGTGCACTTTTGCAGAATCTTCGAGCTGCCGTCCTTCGCGCAATGCTCCATCACCGCGACCACGCGCTTCACGCCCGCCACCAGATCCATCGCGCCGCCGGGACCTTTCACCATCTTGCCGGGGACCATCCAGTTCGCGATGTCGCCCTGATCGGTCACCTCGAAGGCGCCCAGAATGCAGAGATCGATGTGGCCGCCGCGAATCATCGCGAAAGAGTCCGCGCTGGAGAAAAATGCCGATCCCGCTATCGCGCTGATGGTCTGTTTGCCGGCGTTGATGAGGTCAGGGTCCTCGTCGCCGGGCTGCGGAAACGGTCCGATGCCCAGCAATCCGTTCTCCGATTGCAGGGTCACATTCATCCCTTCGGGAATGTAGTTCGCGACCAGGGTGGGGATGCCGATGCCGAGGTTCACATAATAGCCGTCGCGTAATTCCTGCGCCGCGCGCTGCGCCATCAAATCGCGAATCGGCGATGCCTTTTTCATCTCGCCACCCTGCACGGTGCGAAACTCGATCCGCTTCTCGTAGTTCTTCCCCTGGATGATGCGGTCCACGAAGATCCCCGCCGTGTGGATCTGGTCCGGTTCGAGTTGGCCGATCTCGACCAGTTCCTCCACTTCCGCCACGCAGACCGCGCCGCAGGTCGCGATCATCGGGTTAAAATTCCGCGCGGTTTTCCGGAAGATCAGGTTGCCGGACTTGTCGCCTTTCCACGCTTTCACGAGCGAGAGCTCGGCCTTGATCCCGGGCTCGAGGACGTAATCCTTCCCGTCGATTTTTTTCGTTTCCTTGCCCTCGGTCAGCTTCGTCGCGAAGCCGGTGCGGGTGTAAAATCCGGGAATCCCCGCGCCGCCCGCGCGCAGTCTTTCCGCGAGCGTCCCCTGCGGAATCAGCTCGAGATCGAGCTCTCCGGCGAGCACCTGACGCTCGAACTCTTTGTTCTCGCCGACATAGGAGGCCATGACCTTTTTTACCTGGCGCGTGGTCAGGAGGACGCCCATGCCGAAGCCGTCCACGCCGGCATTATTGCCCACGATCGTGAGGCCTTTCACTCCGCTGTCGTGTAGCGCCGCGATCAAATTTTCCGGGATGCCGCAGAGCCCGAAACCGCCCGCGGCGATCGTTATGTCATCGTGGAGGAGGCCAGCGAGCGCGGCTTTGGCATTAGGAAAAACTTTGCTCATGGGCGCGAAGTTAATCCTGATCGGAAAAAGCACACGAATGAAGTTGTCACCGCCGCGACCTAGCCTAACGATTTCGCACGCACGGCGAGTGCAGGAGGGATGACTCCGACCGTTTGGCATTGACCTGCGGCTCGCAGTCAAAATATGCTCGACGCATGAAAACCTATGCAAACGGGAAAGTGACGCGCGGCGCGGCGGCTTCGTTGCCGGCGCAACGCTGGACGAAATATGCTCTCGGCAGCGCCGCGTCAGCTCTCGCTGGAGTGGGCGCCGGGGTCACTCCGGTCGAAGCGGAAATCCATTACTCGGGATTGGTCAAGGAAGTCGTTTATGCCACCCAGACTCGGTCGACGCAGCAGGCTTTCCTGCCGCTGACTGGCGGTGCCAGTCTCTCGTTTGACCATGGCCTGGCGAGCAATCATGAGGGGGCAGCCTTTTTCGGCCTGCGGGGGGCGGCCGTGGAATCGGTGCGGGGGACGGGAGACCCGTTTCTCGGTCAGGCCTCGAAATTACACCGGGGCTACAACGTCTCCAGCGGGCCGTTTGTGGGCGGGAGCAACGTGGACCTCTTCCTCATCTTCCAGGACGATCACGGAAACCCGTGGGCGCGCCCAGGCCTCGGTTTCGTCGGCTTCAAGTTTGACGTCGGGAACGGTATTCAGTACGGCTGGGCGCGGCTGCGGATGACGGGCGCGCCGGTGAACGGGTTCATCGTGGTTGATTACGCCTGGGCCGATCCCAGCGAGAGTATCGAAGTCGGGCAGACCCGCGCGAAGGGGGGAGAGGCGAATGCGGTCCCGCAGTCGGGCTCGCTTGGCCTGCTGGCATTGGGGGCGGCCGGGCTGGAAGTATGGCGCGACCAACGCCGCGCGGCCTTTGCTCGTTAGGCAAAAAAGCGACCAGCAATCTCCAGGAGTGCATGCGCCCTCGCGTGACGCACGCGTGGCGGATGCGCCCCCGACCGGCTTGCCGCGCGGCGATTCGTCGCCAGATTGCAGGCTCTTTATGTCCAAGTCACTCGCCCATCGCCTCGCTGAATACGCCTGCTCACTGAATTTCGAAGATCTCGCACCCGAAGTGGTGCACGAGGTCAAGCGCCGGGTGATCGATTCCTTCGGGTGCGCGCTCGGCGCCTGGGACGCGGAGCCATGCGTGATCGCACGGAAGGTGGCGACCGATTTCGCGGCGAAGAACGGCGCGACCATCATCGGCACCGATCATCAGGCGCCGCCGGATTGGGCCGCCTTTGCGACCGGCTGCTGCATTCGCTATTTCGATTACAACGACACCTATCTCTCGAAGGAACCGGCGCATCCGAGCGATAACATCGCCGCCTGCCTGGCGGTCGCCGAGAGCGTGGGCGCGAACGGTCGCGAGCTGATCACCGCCATCGCGCTCGCCTACGAAGTGCAATGCCGCTTTTGCGACGCCGCGAGCATCCGCGCGCGCGGCTGGGATCATCCGACTTACGGCGCCTTCTCGACCGCACTGGCCGCGGCGCGTTTGATGAAACTCGACGCGGAGAAGACGCGTCACGCGGTCAACATCGCGGGCGTGAACTGCGCCGCCTTCCGCCAGGCGCGGGTTGGCGAGTTGTCGCACTGGAAAGGCGTCGCCTTCGCGAACGCGGCCCGCTGCGGTGTCTACGCGGCGCTGCTTGCGCGTGCCGGCATGACCGGACCGGCGCCGATTTTCGAGGGCCAGATGGGATTCGAGAAGGAACTCGGGGTGTCGTTAGGCGACGTCGGCGAAGTCTTCGTGAAACGGCCGCACGAAAAGAACGTGAACGAAGGCACCGCCGCGATGATCCTGAACACGAGCATCAAATACTGGCCGGCCGAATATCACAGCCAGAGCGCGATCGAAGCGGCGCTTTTCCTGCGCCAGGAGTTTGGCGATCCGGCGAAGATTCAATCGGTCCGGATCGAGAGCCACGACGCTTCGGTCGACATCATCGGGAGCGAGCCGGAAAAATGGAAACCGGAGACGCGCGAAACCGCCGATCACAGCCTGCCCTACATCACGGCGATTGCGTTGCTCGATGGCGAGGTGACGGAAAAACAATTCCAGCCCAAGCGTTTCACTGACCCGACGATCTGGAAATTTCTCGAGGAAGTCACGGTGCAGCGAAACGACGAGCTGACGTCGCTTTACGCGAAAGCGGTCGCGAACATCGTCCACGTCACCTTGCAGGACGGCAGCGTGCACACGAAGCGGGTCGACTATCCGTTAGGCAACGCCTTCAACCCGGTGACCGACGAGCAGCTCGAAGGGAAATTCAACTCACTCGTCATCCCCGCGCTCGGCGAAGAAGGTGCGCAGAAGTTGCTCGAGGAAGGCTGGAACATCGACGAGGCCAAATCGCCGGCCAAACTGATGAAGCTGGCCAAGATGCCCGCCTAACGAACCGCTATCGCGAAGTGATTTCCGGGGAGCACAGGCCGCTGGCCTGTCGTCCGGTGCGGCTCGCGCCGGACCACGTCGGCGCATGAAGCAAGAACCCCGCGTCGCTCCCCCAGTTGCTCTGCGAGCAAAAATGTATTCGGCGGGCCGCCAAATGCGACAGGCCAACTGCCTGTGCTCCCCGGAGGCTCTCGGGCGGCGCGTGCAAGAATTCGCGGAGCCGTTAGGTTGACGGATGGCGGAGAAAATTTCGAAGAGGCGGCGGCTGCGTGAACTGCTCCAGCAAGGTATCGTCGCGATGCCGGGCGTGCCGAACGCCTCCATGGCGCGGCAGGTGGAGCGCGCGGGATTCGACGCGGTTTACATCAGCGGCGCGGGACTCGCGAACTGCACCGCGGGTCTACCCGACATTGGCCTCCTCACCCTGAACGAAGTCACGACCCTCGCCGGTTTCATCGCCCGCGCGGTCAAAATCCCGGCGATTGTCGACGCCGATACCGGCTTCGGCGGCGCCGAGAATGTCGGGCGCACCATCTACGAATTGGAGCGCGCCGGGCTGGCCGGTTGTCATCTCGAGGATCAGGAGTTTCCGAAGCGCTGCGGTCATCTCGCGGGAAAACGCCTGGTGCCCAGCGATGAGATGGAAGCGAAAATTCGGGCGGCGGTGGTGGCGAAACGCGACCGCGATTTCCTCGTCATCGCGCGAACCGATTCGCGTGCGCTGGAGAATTTCGACGGCGCGGTCAGGCGCGCGAACGCTTATGTTGCCGCGGGTGCGGATGCGATTTTTCCCGAGGCGCTGCAGACGAAGGAAGAGTTCCGCGATTTCGCGCAGGAAGTGAAGGTCCCGCTGCTCGCGAACATGACCGAGTTCGGCAAAAGCCCGCTCTTAAGCATCGAGGAGCTGGGCGAGCTCGGTTATCGCATGGTGATTTTCCCGCAGAGCGCTTTCCGCATTTCGATGAAAGCGACCGAGGAATTTTTCCATGCGCTGAAAAAAGCCGGCATCGAAAACGAGTGGCTCGACAAAATGCAGACGCGCAAAGAACTTTACGAAACGCTGGACTACGATCCGGCAGCCGAAATGTGGGACGGCTACCGTTCCGCCTAACGACATCATAAATCCTGCTCCTGCTCCTGCTCTTCTTGGGAATTAGATTAGGAGCAGGAGCAGGATTAAGAACAGGAACCACGTTACCTAACGAACTAACCTTATGAGCACAGAAACCAAAACCCCCGCTGACAAACCCGCCTACAGCCCCGGCCTCGCCGGCGTGATCGCGGGCGAAACCGAAATCTGCTGGGTCGATCCCAATGCTGGCCTGATGTATCGCGGCTACGACATTCATGAGATGGCGGAGCAGGCGAACTTCGAAGAAGTCGCCTACCTGCTTCTGAACGGCGAGCTGCCGACGATCGCGCAACGCGAGGAGTTTTCGCAGGGGCTCGCGGCCGAGCGTTCGCTGCCAAAGGAGGTGCTGGAAATGATGCGGCTCCTGCCGAAGAACACGCATCCGATGGACATGCTCCGGACCGGCTATTCGATGCTTGGCCCGTTCGATCCCGACCTGAACGATCACTCGCACGACGCGAATGTGCGCAAAGCCATGCGCCTGATCGCGAAGACCACGACCCTGATCGCGGACGGTTTCCGGATTCAACATGGCGAGAACCCGCTGCCGGAACGCCCTGACCTGACGATGGCGGGAAACCTTTTCTACAAGCTGAGCGGCGAAGTCCCGCCGACGTGGAAAATCCGGATGATGGACACGATTTTCATCCTCTACGCCGATCACGAATACAATGCCTCGACCTTTGCCGCGCGCGTCACGGCGGCGACGCTCGCGGACATGTATGCTGCGGTCACAAGCGCGTGCGGCACGCTCAAAGGGCCGCTCCACGGCGGCGCGAATGAAGAGTCGATGAAGATGCTCGACGACATCGGGACCTCCGATCGCGCCGAGGCCTGGATGATGGACGCGCTGGCGAAAAAGGCCAAGATCATGGGCTTCGGACATCGCGTTTACAAAGCGGGCGACTCGCGGGTGCCGATCATGCGCGAGATCGCGCGCGATCTCGGGAAGCGGGTGGGCAAAGAAGATTGGGTCCCGATCTGCGAGAAGCTCGAAGCGACGATGGATCGCGAGAAACATCTTTGCGCCAACGTCGATCTCTACGCCGCGCCGGTTTTCACGATGCTGGAATTTGATCCGGCATTGAACACGCCGATCTTCGCCGCCTCGCGCGTCGCGGGCTGGTGCGCGCACGTCATCGAGCAGCACGATCACAACCGGCTCATCCGCCCGCGTTCGCTTTACACCGGACCGGCCGCGCGGCCGTACAAAGCAGCTTAGGCTTCGAATGGCGCCGAACGACGGACCATCGCTCCAGGAGCGCTACGCGCCGAAGAACGCCTGTTGGGGCTGCGGGCCGGCGAACACTGCAGGCTTGCGTATTCGCAGCTTTCCCAAAGGAGATAATGAGGTCGTGGCGGAGTGGAAGCCGGAAGAAAAATACGAGGCGTTTCCTGGGGTTCTGAACGGCGGCATCATCGGTAGTCTACTCGACTGCCACTGCAACTGGACCGCCTCCTATTTCCTGATGAAGCAGTCCGGTGAAGATCATCCGCCCTGCACGGTCACGGCGGATTACGCGATCAAGTTGCTGCGCCCAACCCCGACAGACGCCCCCGTTTTTCTCTCTGCCAAAGTCGTCGAGATCAAACCGGATCGCGCGACGATCGAAGGCACCCTCAGCGGTGGCGGCAAAGTCTGCGCGACCTGTCGCGGGATGTTCGTCGCGGTGACGGAAGGTCACCCGGCCTATCATCGATGGTAGCCGCCTTTGTCCTGGCGGCGGTGCTCTGGACGAGTAGCGCGACCGGGCCAATCGCGGCGCTGGAGAAATCGGGCAGCCGCCTCGGCGTGGCCGCGCTTGATCTCGCGAGCGGCGCGCAAAGCACGCATCGGCCTAACGAACGTTTTCGTTTGTGCAGCACCTTCAAGTTTCTCGCGGCTGCGGCGGTCTTAAAAAAAGTCGATGACGGGAAAGATCAGCTCGACCGCTTCATCACTTACGGAAAAGACGACCTGCTGGAACACGCGCCGGTCACGCGCGAGCACGTCAGCGCAGGCGGGATGAAGCTCGGCGCGCTCTGCGCCGCGGCCCTCCAGCAGAGCGACAACACTGCCGGCAATCTCCTCCTGCGCGAGCTCGACGGTCCGGATGGCCTCACCAGATTCCTGCGCTCGATCGGAGACTCGGTGACCCGGTGTGATCGCCTCGAGCCGGAGTTGAACCTGGGCGGGCCCGGTGACGAACGCGACACCACCACGCCCGCCGCGATGGTGGCGGATCTCCAGCGCTTGCTCACCGGACCGGTGCTCTCGGAAAAGTCGCGCGCGCAGTTGCGGGACTGGATCGCGGCGAACACCACCGGCGATGGCATGATTCGCGCGGGGGTTCCGGCCGATTGGAAGGTGGGCGACAAAACGGGCCGGAGCCACGACGGCGAGGTCAATGATATCGCGATCCTGCAACCGCCCGGCCGCGCGCCGATTTTCCTCGCGGTCTACACCTTCCAACCGAAAGCGAAAAACGAGGTGCAAAAGCAGCTGATCGCGCAGATCACGGGACTGGTCGTGGACTCTTTCGCGCGAGTTCGTTAGCAAGCAGGCGGCGGAATTCCCCGCCTGAATTTCGCCGATGCGCGGAGGTGAACCGCGCGCTTAGGCTGCGGACATGAAAGAAACCAACTATCGAATCGTGCCGCTCGCGACCGAAGTCGCGGAACGCGCCCGCGCCACCGCTCGCACTGGAGCCCCGGACTACGCGTTCGTCATCACCGATGCCGCGGAGAGTTATCCCTGCCGCCATTGCCTGCACTGGGCGGAACCCGGCGAAACGCTGATCCTGTTCCCCTTCGCGACGATTGAGCCCGGCAAACCTTATGCGGAAACCGGACCGATCTTCGTGCATGCGGAATCGTGCGAGCGCTATCGAGCCACCGCCGAATTCCCGGAAGATTTCCGTGAGCAGCGGTCGATTCGTGGTTACGATGCGGCGGAGAACATGATTACCGGCGAAGTCGTCCACGGGAGCGGACCGGAAGCGGTTATCGAGCGCTTGCTCGCCGATTCCCAGATTGCCTTTCTCCAAGTTCGGAGCGCGAGCCGCGGCTGCTATACCTTTGGAATCGAGCGCGTATGAAAGCGATGGAACTCCTTCCGCCTAACGACACCATGTATCACGCGCTGTTGCAGCGCGACGCCAGCTTCGAGGGCATCTTCTTCGTCGGCGTTCGCACTACCGGAATCTTCTGCCGACCGACCTGTCCGGCAAAAAAGCCGGCCCGTCAGAACGTCGACTTTTTCGCCACCCCGAGCGAGGCGCTCCTCGGCGGTTACCGCCCGTGCCTGCGCTGCACGCCGATGGATCCGGAACAGCGTCCGCCGAAACTAATCGAGCAGTTGCGCGCCGAGGTCGAGCGCGCGCCGGGCGGTCGCCTCACGGACAAGGAACTCGCGGCAATGAAGATCGATCCCTCGACCGCGCGCCGGCAATTTCAGCGGCATTACGGCATGACCTTCCAGGCTTATCACCGCGCCCGCCGGATGGGACTCGCGCTGCGCGAAGTGCGCAAAGGCAGCCGCGTCGACGTAGCGCAAACCGGGAGCGGTTTCGAATCTGCGAGCGGTTTTCGCGAAGCGTTCCACCGGATCTTCGGCGAATCGCCGACCGCAGCGAAAGAGCGGCCCGCACTCTTCGCGCAACGCCTCGAGACGCCGTTAGGCGCGATGGTCGCAATCGCGGATGACGAAGGCTTGCGCTTGCTCGAGTTCGCCGAACGCCGCGCCCTGGAGCGCGAGATCGGGATCCTACGCCAGCGTCTGCGCACCAGCGTCGTCCCGGGCGAGCATCGTTATCTCGATCGGATGCGGAGGGAACTCGGTGATTATTTCTCAGGGAAAAATCTCAAGTTCACCGTCCCGCTCGCACCGATCGGTTCCGATTTCCAAACCCGCACTTGGGAAGTGCTTTGCTCCATTCCCATCGCCGAAACTCGATCCTATTCCTGGATGGCTGAACAGCTCGGCACGCCCGCCGCGCGCCGCGCGGTCGGTCGCGCGAACGGCACCAACATGATGAGCATCATCATTCCGTGTCATCGCGTCATCCGCGCCGACGGCTCACTCTGCGGCTACGGTGGCGGACTCTGGCGCAAGAAGTGGCTGCTCGATCACGAGCAGAAATTCATCCGCGCCCAGCAGGACTCGAACCTGCGACCGACGGATTAGAAATCCGTTGCTCTATCCGGCTGAGCTATGGGCGCCTTGAGCCCATTATTCCACGCACAGCGCAACCGGCAAGCCGCACCGCAGGAGCGCGGGGCGGCGTTTGCCTAACGAATCCCGTTTGCTGTCTCGACTCGTTAGGGCTGGACGAGCTCAGCCGTGCCGCTGATCGCCGGACTATCGACACCGCCGCAGATGAGGATCCGGCCATCCTGCAACATCGTGGCGGTGTGATTCTGCCGGGCCTGGGTCATGGTGCCGAAGAGGCTCATTTGGCCCGTGGCCGGGTCGTACATCTCCACCGAGTCGAGCGCCCGTTCGAGGCCGCCGAAGACCGAGTTGCCAGTCGAGGCGCCCCCGATGATCAGCACTTTGCCGGTGAGTGAGCCCCAGGCGGGGTTGCTAAGGAGGAGGGCGACCTGGCGTTGCCGCGGTTGCAGCACGCCAGCGGTTTCGGTAAACGAACTGGAAGAGGTATGGTAGAGATCGGAGGTGGCAGGGAAAGAAACGCCACCCGTTACCAGCACGGTGCCGTCGAGAAGCAATGTGGCGTCATGCTCGGTGCGACCGATATGCATTTCTCCACCCAGTGTCCAAGTACGGTGCTTGAAGTCATAGACTTCCGAGGTCGGCGTCCCGTCATTGACCGGCATGCCATTGGAAACCGAAGCGCCACCTTCGACCATGACGCTGCCGTTGGGGAGAAGGGTCGCGCGATGACGCTTCCGCTGCACGTTCAGGTCAGTCGTGCTCGACCACGTGCCGAGTGCCGGGTTGTAGAGCTCCGCGGTCTTCTGCGGATCGGCGCCTTTGCGTCCGCCGGCGGCAAGGACTTGGCCGTTGGTCAGAACAGTGGAGGTGAACAAGGAACGGCCGTTGACCATCGAGCCGGTCGGCGAGAACAGGTTGGTGCGAGGATTGAAAAGCTCACACACTTCCGTGTCGCCCGACGCGGTCTTACCGCCCGCGATCAAGACCAGCCGGCTCCTGAGCAGATTGGCGGTATGACTCTTGCGGGCCAGAGTAAGAGAACCGACCAGGCTAAAGGTGTTGTTGGTTGGATTGAAGACCTCGGCCGAGCTAAGGAATTCGGCATCGGTGCTGCCGCCGGTAAGGAGGACCCGGCCATCGGCAAGGAGTGTGTCGGTCTGCTGGTTGCGCGGGACCTGCATATTGCCTAACGAGGTAAAGCTCTGCGTCGTAGGATCGAGGATCTCTGCGTTGGGCAGAGTCCTGTTCCCCGTGATGCCGCCAGCGACGAGGACGCTGCCATTCTGGAGAAGGTTGGCGGTGGGGCCGGTGCGGTTTTCTTGCATCGTATCATGGACCGTCCACAGGCCGGTGGCGGGATCCCAAATTTCATTTACGTCGAGAAAACCGCTTTCCAGGGTCGTACCGCCGATCACCAGAACGCTGCCGCTCGGGAGCAGAACCGCGGCGTGATTCGACCGGTGGTAGCGCATGTTCTTGCCGGGACTGAAGGTCTGGCTTTGCGGATCGTAGAACTCAGTCTCGTCGTGCGGGCTCGTGCCCGTGAAGCCGCCGGTGATGAGAACTCTGTTGTCTGGCAAAAGCGTGCCGGCGTGATTGGCTCGGGCAAGAGTCATTCTCGCGGCGAGCTGGCTGAAGGAATTTGTCGTCGGGTTGTAGAGCCAGGCGTCCGCCGCTGGGATTGGGCCGACGTAGCCACCGGTGATCAAGACGTTGCCATCGGCGAGGTTAACCGAAACATGGCTGCTCCGGTTGGTGGGGGGATTGGGAACAACGGTAAAAGTCTCGGTCGCCGGATCGAAGAGGTCCGCGTTTTTACCACCCACGATGATGACCTTACCGTTGGCGAGAAGATTGGCGGTGTGTTTGCTCCGACCGATGCTCATCTGGCGAGCCACCTGGGTGAATAGGCCGGTGCTTGGATCGTAAAACTCCGCAGTCTTGCTCAGCTGGCCGGTGGAGGCAGCCCCGCCAGTAAGAAGCACACGGCCATCCTGAAGCAAGGTCGAGGTGTGATAAGAACGCGCGGTGGACATCGTTCCCGTGGGCGTGAAATTGCCAGTGGCGGGATCGTAAAGGAGCGCGGAGTCGAGAACGGTGGTTTCGTTGATGCCGCCGGTAATCAGGACCTTGCCCGAAGGAAAGACGGTGGCGTTATGCCCGGCGCGCTCGGGGGTGAGGGCAATGGTAGAGGGGGCGGCCGAGGCCCAACTGGTGACGGCACAAAGGGACGAGGCGACGAGTGAGAGAAAGATTTGTTTCATAACTGGAGACTTGGTGGCGAGCCCGACCTTTGGACTCTTCTACGGAGACGAGCTAACGAAAGCGATACTACGTGAAGGACCAAGTTTCGTCCAGAAAAACCGTATTTTCTGAGGGAAAGATCGGCGCCAGAAGCGGGGCTCTCGCCGCTGGATTTCGCCTGACAAAATCAGGCGACCAACAGCGACGAACGACCCGTTAAACGGCGCGACGCGAAAGATCTGGGCGGACCAGGAAATCGGCCGCCATCTGCGGCGGAGTGTAGCCCGCTACTCCCGAATGCCCTGTTTCAACTCCCAGACGCGCAAGGCCGCCAGGAGCAGACTTTTCGTTCGGGTGAGCGTTCCCACCGCGGGCCGCGGGGCGTCACTGTCACCGCTCTTGGCGGCGGATTTTGGACTGCGTTTGGTTTTTTTCTGCGGCTTCTTCTTCGGCAGACGTCGCACGGTTGCTTCACTCACTTTTAAATCACCCCCTGTTGTTATTGGCCCCATAAGTAGATACTGCTCCGAACTAGCAGCTTCCCTGCCATGTCCGGTCCGAGGACCGGATTGGATGCTTTTAGGGGGCGGAAAAGCGCTTGTGCCTCTGCAGTTCTTCGGCGATTTCATGCGGTCATGGCCGGAAATCGGAAACTGGGTTGTCTCAGCATTTTTTTGTTTGTCGCGCTCTGCGCTAGCGTGCTGGTGAACCTCGGCCTCGCCACCATGGCGGTGCGGCGTCTGCAGGGCGCGGGCGGAGACGTGGAATACCGGCCGCGTTTCCAGGAAATGATCCTCGAGCACGGGAACCGCGGGAGCCGCAACAAGATCGCCGTCATCGGCCTGCGCGGGCTGATCAGCTCCGGGGTCGGCGGCAATGTCGGCGATTCGATGGTGGACGATCTGCGCTGGGAACTGGAGCAGGCCCGGAACGATGACAACGTCCGCGCCGTTGTGCTCGAGGTCGATTCACCCGGCGGCGAAGTGACGGCCTCCGACATGATCTATCACGCGGTCGTGCAGACCCGCGCGCGCAAACCGGTCGTGGTCTACATGGAATCGCTCGCGGCCTCCGGCGGTTACTACGTTTCCTGCGGCGGCAAATTCCTGATGGCGAACGAGACCAGCATCACCGGCAGCATCGGCGTGATCATCCAGACGCTGAACTACGAGCAGCTCTTCAACAAAATCGGGCTCGCCGCGGTGGTCTTCAAAAGCGGGAAGTTCAAGGACATGCTGAACGGCGCGCGCCCGATCACGCCGGAAGAGCGCGACTACGTCCAGAGCTTCGTGATGAAAACCTACGAGCAATTCCTCGGCGTGGTCGCGAAGGAGCGGAACGTCCCCGCCGACACGCTGCGCAACGGGATCGCCGACGGCCGGATCCTTTCCGGTCGCGACGCGCTCGACAACAAGTTGATCGACGGCCTCGGTCAGCTCGAGGACGCCTTTGCGAAAGCGAAAGAACTCGGCCGCGCGCCCGACGCGCAGATCGTGAAGTACGGTCCGCCTTTCAGCCTTGGCCGCGTCTTCCGGATGCTGACCAAAGCCGGCGACAACAAAATCGAGCTCACGCTCCCGGGCCAGCTCAGCCCGCAATTGCAGAGCGGGCGCGCTTATTTTCTGCCGAGTTTCTACGCCCCGTAGCGGCGCGGCGTTTTCTCGATGTTCGACAGCCTGATCAACACGCTGCTCGTCCTCGCGGCGCTCTACGTTTACATCTCGCTCGCGCGGCAGGTCGCGGTCCGCGGGAATGGCGCCGCGGCGCTGGAGGAGAAGCAGCTCGGCCTGCCCGAGGCGATCGCGGCCCTGCTCCTGGTCGGCTGGTTTAGCCTCAATATCAGCGCGTCGATCCACGCGGAGCACGCGGTCCTCAGCACCCGCGACCTCGTGGTCACGGGCGCGTTCTCGCTCGCCGTCATCACCGTGCTCAGCGCACTGCTGCAGTTCCGCGGCTTCAGTGTCTTCTCGTTAGGCGGATTTTCCCGGCTCGGTTTTGGACGGATCATCAGTACCGCCGCGGTCCTGCTCTTCGCGGCTTATCCGCTGCTCTTCGTGGCCGATCAGGTTTCGCAATGGCTCCTCGGCGCGGGCTCGAGCCGGCAACAGATCGTGGAGATGTTTACGGGCTCCGAGACCCTGCAACAGCGGGTGTTGATCATTGTGCTCGCGATCGCGATCGCGCCGATGACGGAGGAATTCATCTTCCGGTTTTTCCTCTACGGCGTCTGCAAACGCTACCTCGGCCGCAATGCCGGGCTCATCCTGAACGCGCTCCTCTTCGCGGCGGTGCACGTGCATCTCCCGAGTTTCCTGCCTCTCTTTGTCCTCGGCGGCTGCCTCACCCTGGCCTACGAATGGAGCGGATCGATCCTCGTCTCCATGACGATGCACGCGCTCTTCAATTTCCTTTCGCTCAGCGCTCTCGCGTTTCCCCATCTCCTGCCGCAATGAACCTGCGCGAGCGGGGCGAAGACCGGCTGATTGCGGACCTGGTCGCGGATCTGAAAGCGGGCCGGGGAGTGGTCGCGGGCCCGGGCGACGATTGCGCCGTGGTCGCGGGTCCGAAGCGTGGCGAGCTGCTGCTTTTGAAAACGGATTGCGTCGTGGAAGGAGTGCATTTTTTGCCTAACGAGAAGCCATCCGCGATCGGGGCCAAGGCGATGGCGCGCACGCTGAGCGACTTCGCCGCGATGGCGGGCCGGCCGCAGTTCGCGCTCGTCACGCTGGTCTTGCCGGCGGCGCGGACCGTGCGCTGGACGCGTGAGCTGTATCGCGGTCTGCGCACGGTCGCGGATCGTTTCGCGGTCGCGATCGTGGGGGGCGAGACCAGCGGCACGAGTGGGCCCGCGATGATCTCGATCAGCGCCGTCGGCCGCGTCGAAAAAGATCGCTGGGTCTCCCGCGCGGGCGGGCGGCCTAACGACGTCCTTTTCGTTACCGGCAGACTGGGCGGTTCGATCCGGCGCAAGCATCTTAATTTCGTCCCAAGAATCGAGGAAGCCCGCTGGCTCGCGAAAAACTTCCGTCTCCATGCAATGATGGATTTAAGCGACGGCCTCGGCGCCGATCTCCCCCGTCTGGCCAAGGCCAGCGGGGTCGGTTTCGAGATCGACGAAGCCGATCTGCCTCGCAATCGCGGCTGTTCGGTGAAGCAGGCAATCACTGACGGGGAGGACTACGAACTCCTCTTCGCAGTGTCGCCTAACGATGCCGACTCCCTGCAAAAAAAGTGGCGGAAGAAATTCCCGCGCCTCCTGCTCACGCGCATCGGCGGCCTCGCTCAACCATCAGCCGTCAACCATCAACCTCTTCCCCATGGCTACGTTCACTTCGCATAGCGTGGCCGCGACGATCGCGCACGCGCGCGCCTGGGCCGCGACGCTCCAGCCTAACGATGTCGTCGCGCTGGTCGGCGATCTCGGCGCCGGCAAAACGCACTTCGTCAAAGGACTCGTCGCCGGTTGCGGGAGCGACGTCGCCGTCACCAGCCCGACCTTTACCCTGCTCCACGAATACCGCGGCGGTCGGTTGCCCATTTATCATTTCGATTTTTACCGGCTCGCGGAGCGCGCGGAGGTAGAGCGGATTGGTTTCGAAGATTGCCTCGAAGAAGGGGGCGTGGCCGTGATCGAATGGGCCGACCGTTTTCCAGAACTGCTCCCGGCCCGCACGCGCTGGGTCCGGCTGAGCGCGAGCGAGGGAACGGAGCGCACGATCACGCGATGACGATTCTCGCGCTCGAGCTATCCACCGCGGTCGGGAGCATCGCGTTCCGACACGACGACGGGACTAGTGTCTTTAGGCAATTTCCCGCCGATCGCCAGCATTCCGGCTTGTTCTTCGAAAACCTCAGCGAGCTGCGGCGAACGTGCGGCCTGCCGGAAAGAATCGTGGTCGGCCTTGGGCCTGGCTCCTATGCCGGCACGCGGATCGCGCTTGCGACCGCGCTCGGCTTGCGGGCTGCTGCCGGCGCGGAGTTGATCGGGTTGCCGTCAATCTGCGCGCTCGGGCAACCGGAGTACGGCGTCGTGGGTGACGCGCGGCGAGGCGGCTATTACTTTGCGCGCGTGCAGACCGGGAAACTTCTGGAAGGACCGGCGCTGGTCAATGCGGACGAGGTGGGCGCGAAGATCAGTGCGCACCCGGGGCTCCCTTTATTGTCTGCGGAAAAGCTGGCTGCTTTTCCCGAGGTGAGGCTGGCTCACCCGAGCGCAGAGTTGCTGGCCAGCCTCGCGGAAAGCGCCGCCTGTTCCGAAGAGAGTCTGGAACCGATCTACCTCCGCCCGCCCTACATCACCCAGCCGAAGATGACGCCATGGACTCGTTAGGCGCGGAACGTTGCTGGGCGGAGATCGATCTTGGTGCGGTCCGCCACAACGCGCGGGTTGCGCGGGAACGTCTCGGCCCGGAGACGGAGCTGCTCGCGGTGGTAAAGGCTAACGGTTACGGCCACGGCATGGTGAAAATCGCGCGCGCGCTGCAAACCGAGGCGGCGCTTTTTGGCGTGGCAAATTTGCACGAGGCGAACGAGCTGCGCGGGAGCGGGGTGACGCAGCCCATTCTTCTGCTCGGTCCCGCTCTGCCTAACGAACGCGCGGAAATCCGGCGGGCCGGTTTCATTGCCTCAGTCTCGAGCTTCCGGGAGGCGGCAGCGTTCGGGCCGGGCGCGCAGGTGAATTTCGCGATCGATACCGGGATGGGCCGGATGGGTTGCTGGCAGGACGACGCCATCGCGGAGCTGGAAAAGATCGCCGCGCTGCCCGGGTTGATCCTCCACAGCGTTTCCACCCATCTGCCGGTCGCCGATGAAGACGCAGCCTTCACCGAAACCGAGCTGGCTCAATTCGCAGAACTCGTCCGACAGATGCGCGCGCGCGTGCCCGGCGCCTACAAGGTGCACGTCCTCCTCAGCGCCGGCATCCTCGGCTTCGCGAAGCATCGGTTCGAGATCGCGCGCGCGGGACTGATGCTTTACGGCAGCTCGCCCTTGCCCGGCGCGCAGAATTATCTTCAACCCGCAATGACGTTGAAGACGCACATCGCTTTGCTCCGCGATTTGCCGGCGGGCCGGAGCGTCAGCTATGGCCGCACCTTCACGACCCGGGAGCCGATGCGCGTGGCGACGATCAGCGCCGGTTACGCGGACGGTTATCCGCGCTCGATCTCAGGTCGCGACGGGATCGTCCTGATCGGCGGGAAACGTTGCGCGGTCCTCGGCCGAGTCACGATGGACCTGATGATGATCGATGTTTCCCCGGTGCCGACCGCGCAACTCGGCAACGAAGTGGTCCTGATTGGCCGCCAGGGCGAGGAGGAAATTCTCGCCTCGGAAGTAGCGGAGCGCGCAGGCACGATCGCGTGGGAGATTTTTACCGGGATTGGCGGCCGCGTGCGGCGGGTGTATCTCTGAAGCGACGATGTTTCAGATCATCTTCAACGAGATCAGCGCCGCCGAAATGGCCGCTCTGCCGAAGTTACTGCAGCTCGAGTTGCTCTCCGAGTTTCAAATCCTTCCCGAGGACCTGGATAACCTGGATTCGAGCCGGTTCGGGGTGATCGAGCGCGAGGGGAAAAAGCTCCATCGCTATCGAGCGAAGGATTACCGGATTTATTTCGAGCGTAGTCCGGAAGGCGTAACCGTCCACCGCGTGCTCCACAAAAACACGCTGCGAGATTTCCTCTACCGGAGCAAACTGCCGATGGCGGAAGACGATCAGTTGGGGAAAACGCGCGAGTTCTGGAAGTTGATCGAGCAGGGCGAGAAAACTCGCAAAGCCTAACGATCCGACGCCGATTTCCGGGGGCGAGGTTTGGCTTGACCCGGACCGATCCTGAGTCACAACCTCGGCCCGTTCAAAGCCTTGCTTGGACCGGTCTCGCAGAATGGGGTCAAACGATCCCGGGCGGGATCGTTGCTAACGACGAAAGGAACATCATGAAACTCACCACCACCGCCGCGCTGGCGGCCTTCGCGCTGCTGCCGCTGACCCTGCACGCGCAACAACCCTCCCCGAACCCGACGAAAGAAGCAGCCCCGGCGAAACGAACCGACGTCTACCACGTCTTCTTTGTGAAAGCCGCGCTCGGCAAAGCGAAGGAGCTCGCTGACTTCCTGAAGGAACCGGACCCGAACGCGCCCAACCCGACGCATCGGATTGTCCTGCGTCATCAGGACGGCGACGACTGGGATTACGTTGAGATCGAGCATCTCGGGACGAAAGCCACGATCGACTCCGGCGGGACGCCGATGCCTCCGGCCAAACGCAGCCTGATGGAATGGCATAACGACACCTTCGCCAGCGGCCCTTCGTGGGCGGACTTCGCGAAGGCGATGGGCCTCGATGGCGACGCCAAGACTTCGGCGGGCGCAGTTTACTCCGTCTCGGATTATCGCGCCGCACCCGGCCATCGCGAGGACATGGAGAAAATGCTCATGGATATTCCGAATGGCGATACCTCCGCGGGGAACGTGCTCCTGCAACATCTGGAGGGCTCGTCCTGGAATTACCTCGGCGTTGTCCGTTACGATTCCTGGGAGAAGTTTGCCGCGAACGAGAAGAACAGAGTCACGCTCTCGAGCAAAAACGAAGGCGGCTGGTTCGAACTGCGCAATCACGTGGCCAGTCATCACGATACGCTGGCCGACCGGCTCCTGCCGTAGTTCTTGAAGCAGTAAAAACTCGGGGCGTGGCCGGACAGCTCGCGGGTTCGGCCGCGCGCCTGAGGACTTCCGCACGGCCTCGGGCGTCGGCGGAGACGAATCCTGAGTGATGAAAGATACGAGCGTCACCAAGGTCACCTCCGAGTTTTCGCCGCACGGACCGGAAGGGGAAAAATATCTCGCCTCCGGCATCCACGTCGCCATGCGGCTCTGGGAGAACGAAAAGCCTGACGACAAAAAACCGACCTCGAAGCACGACTACGAAGTGGTCGGCTACGTGATCAAGGGCAAGGCCGAGCTTCACCTCGAAGGGCAGACGCTGATCCTGAATGCGGGAGACTCTTATGCGGTGCCGCGGAACGCCGAGCACACCTACAAGATTCTGGAGAGCTTTACCGCCGTCGAGGCGACGAGCCCGCCGGCGATAGCGCATTCGTAGGCGCTTTTCGCCTCCTGATGGTAGACGCCTCCCTGTGGTAGGCGCGAGGGAGGTGTCGGAGGATGCGCTTACCGGATACGAAGTAGTAGCCCCGCGCTTCGCATAGCGAAGCGTCTACAAGGGGAGCGTCCACAACCGATGGGGAAATCCGAAGTTGCAGGCGGCGGCAAGGCGAAAAGCCTGCGCCTACTTCATCAAGAGCACCGATCGGCTACGCTTGATCTCGCGCGTGATCTTGCGGTGCATATGCGCCGGCATCCCGGTGACACGGCGGGGAAGGATCTTCCCGCTCTCGGTGACGAATTTCCGAAGCAGATCCGGGTTCTTATAATCGATCGCTTCGGCCGCAATATCGATGCGGCGGCGCGGCATCGTGCGGTTGGCACGACGGAATGCAGAACGGCGTTTGGCTGTCTTCGGTTGCATGATTACTTGGTCTCCCGGTGGAGCGTATGCCGTTTCATGAACGGATTATATTTTTTCTTCTCAAGCCGGTTCGGGGTCTGCGGGCTCTTCTTGTTGCGCGTAGTCATGTAACGCGACGCGGGCATGCCGGCGGCTTTCGCTTCCGTGCATTCGAGAGTGACTGTTTCCTGGGCCATGTTCGTTATTCTTTCGTGTCGTCGGACTTCTCTTCTTCTTCGCCCTCGCGCGCTTCGTCATCGGTCAAGCCGAAGAGCGAGGTGACGGATTGGCGAACGCGGGAAGCCTTGTTCTGCTTCTCGAGCTGCGACTGGCACTCAACGGTGAAGCGGGCGAACGGAATCGCCTCGAGCCGCGCGTGCATGATCGGTTTACCGGACATCTCGCATTTGCCGTAGGTGCCGAGCTCGATGCGCTTGAGCGCTTCGTCGATTTCGTAAAGGGCGTCCTGTTCCTGCGATAAAAGGCTGAGCGCGAAATCGCGATCGTAGGCATCGCTCCCGGCGTCGGCCTGGTGCATGCCAAAGGCGGAGGCTTCGCTGCCCTCGGCGCGGGCGCGGAGGGTGTCCTGCGCCACGCCGGCCATGGAATCGACCATCGCGTCGCGCAATTGCAGGAGGCGGTCTTTCTGCGCCTTGGTGAAAGGGTCGAGCCGGCGCCCATTGGTCTTGTGGTGATTGCCAATGATCTGCTGGCTTTCGCTGCCATTGCGGCCGTCGCCCTTGGAAGTTTTCACCGCCTTGGCGGGTTTCGCTTTCGTTGCCGGCGCTGATTTCTTAGCCGGTTTGGCGGCTTTTGCCGGCGCCGTGGGTTTTGCTTTTTTCGCGGCCGGTTTCGCCTTGGGAGCGGGCGATTTTTTCTTCACCGCCGCCGCCTTTTTCGGAGCAGCAGCCTTCTTTGCCGGCGCCTTTTTGGCGGGCTTCTTTGCAGCGGAAGTTTTCTTGGAACTAGCCATAAAATTCGTGGAAGTATTCCGGCCGAGTCACCCGCCGGAGAAAGGGGAGGCTTAATTAAGGGCAATTCAATTTTGGCGCAAGCGGTTTCGGGGTGATTCCGCGCGGCTGTTTGAACCGGAAAAAACCGAGCAGTCGAAAGCCTTCCGGCTACGAGCTCGCGCTGGAGTAATGCTGGAGCGCCCAGCGCCAGAACAGGCGGCTGAGCACGGCCGCGATCGTTCCGGCGGCGATCAGGTGGAACATCAGCCAGCCCGGTTGTCCTAACGACTTGATCAGGAGCCGGGCCGGGATGTTCGCCACGATGATCACCGGGATGATCCAGCCAAAGACCCAGCGGAAAACCTGCGGGAAGATCACGTCCGGGTAGCGCGCGATGTTCATGAAATTGAAATAGCCGTAAACCAGACCCTGCGCCCGCACGATCCAGAAGCTCACCGCCGCGAGCGTGAGCATGATCGAGTAATGGATCGCCACCCCGAACCCGAGCGCGAGAAGGTAGAGCGCGATCGCCAACGGTCCCGGCGTGACGCCAAGCCTAACGAGCGAAAGCACGACCACGAAAACTCCGACGAGCGCGTTGACGATGCTGTCGAGCCCGAACTGTTTCGTCGAGACGACGAACTGGCTGTCGAGCGGGAGCACGAGCAGCGAGTCGAGTTTCCCGGTCCGGACCAATTCCGGGATGTTTGCGACGTTGGTGAAAAAGAACGCCTGGAAAAGCTGCGCGATGATCTGGTGCGTCCCGACGAGCAGCACCACCTCCCACTTCGTCCAATCCCCGATCCGATCGACCTGCCCGAAGATGATGCTGAAGAAGAGGATCTGCCCGAGAAACCAGAGCACCTCCACCACCATCCAGAGGAGGAAATTCGCCTTGAAGCTCAGCTCGCGGATGAGCGAGTTGCGCAGCATGATCCCGTAGATTTCGAGGTAACGGCGCATGGCTCTTTGTTGTCGTAGAAATGCATGATCAGTCAAACCCGCCCGGTTGACGCCCGGGCCGCTCCAGTCCATGCAACGCGCGCGCCGATGAAACGCCTTCTCCTTTTTGCCCTCGGCCTCGTGGTCGTGCTCCTCGCGGTCTGGTGGTTTCGCCGCGGCGGTGCGGGAGACGTGAGCTACCGCACGGCGGAGGTGACGCGCGGCGCGATCACGCAGGCGGTGACGGCGACCGGAACGCTGAACCCGGTCGTGAACGTCCAGGTCGGGAGCCAGATTTCGGGCAACGTTTCGAAGCTGTATGTCGATTACAATTCCGCGGTGAAAGCCGGCCAGACGATCGCGGAGATCGAGCCGGCGATCTTCAAGGCGGCGGTCACCCAGGCGCAGGGCGATTTACAAAATGCGCAGGCCGGTTTGGAGCTCGCGAAACTTAACGCGGCCCGGATGGAAGACTTGGTCAAGAAGCAGACGACCTCGCAATCAGAACTCGATTCCGCGATTGCGACGCTCCACCAGTCGGACGCGAACGTGATGATCAAACAAGGCGCGCTCGATCGTGCGAAGACCGATCTCGATCATTGCACGATCACCTCGCCGATCGACGGCACCGTCATCTCGCGCAGCGTGGACGTGGGCCAGACCGTGGCCGCGAGTCTCTCCGCCCCGGTTATTTTCACGATCGCGAACGACCTCGCGAAAATGCAGATCGATACCAACGTCGCCGAAGCCGACGTCGGCGTGATCGAGCAAGGTCAGGAAGTCGAGTTCACGGTCGATGCGTTTCCGAACCGCACCTTCCACGGCCAGGTCGTGCAGGTGCGCAACGCCCCGACCACGGTGCAGAACGTGGTCACCTACGACACCGTGATCGGAGTCAACAACGCGGACCTGAAATTGAAGCCGGGCATGACGGCGAACGTCTCCATCGTCGTCGCGAAGCGGGACAATGTGCTGAAGTTAAGCAATGCGGCGCTGCGTTTTCATCCGCCGGAGGAAGGGCCGGGCGCACCCGCGAGCGGCGGCGCAACCGCCGGTCAGCGCCACGGAGGTCGCGGGAAAGGCGGCAGTGCGCAACCGGTCGAGAAAACCGTTTACCTGCTGGCGAAAGGATCGAGCTCCCCGCAGCCGGCAAAGATAAAAACCGGAATCAGCGACGGCATTTTCACGGAGGTGACCGCCGGCGTGAAAGAAGCCGACCAAGCCGTGACCGCGGCGATCGGCAAAGCGGCCGCGTCAACGGAAACGAATAACCCGCTGGCCGGCGCCCGACGGCGATTTTAGGAAGTTGGCGATGGCCGAACCCGCAGTCGTTAGGCTGGAAGACGTCCACAAGATTTACCACACGGGCGAAGTGGAGGTGCACGCCGTTCGGGGCATTTCGCTCGAGATTCAGCGCGGTGAGTTCGTCGCCTTCATGGGCTCGAGCGGTTCCGGCAAATCAACCCTCATGAATATCCTCGGCTGCCTCGATCGTCCTTCTCGCGGACGCTATCTGCTCGACGGCATCGACGTTTCCGGGCTGGAACGCGATCGGCTCGCCGACATTCGCAACGGCAAACTCGGGTTCGTTTTCCAAAGTTTTAACCTGCTCGCGCGCACCTCGGCGCGCGAAAACGTCGAGCTCCCGCTGCTCTACGGCACGCATCGCCTAACGACTAACGAACTCACCGCCCGCGCCGACGAAGTCCTCGCCGCGGTCGGCCTGGCCGGCCGCGAAGATCACCACCCGAGCCAGCTTTCCGGTGGCCAGCAACAACGCGTTGCCATCGCGCGCGCGCTCATCAATCAGCCCGAAGTCCTCCTCGCTGATGAGCCGACCGGCAACCTCGACAGCCGGACTAGCGTCGAGATCATGGATATTTTCCAGGGCCTGAACGAGCGCGGCATCACCATCATCATGGTGACGCACGAAGCCGATATCGCCTCCTACGCGCAGCGGAATATTGTCATGTGCGACGGCCTCGTGCAGCACGATCGGCCGGTCAAAAATCGGCTCTCCGCGAAAGCGGAAGCGCAGAAGATCTCGGAGACAGTCGAAGTGAAAGCGGGCGTGCGCGCGTGAAGATTTATTCCACGCTCAAGATTGCCTTCCGCGCGCTTCGCCGGAACAAACTGCGCTCCGTCCTCACCGCGCTCGGGATCATCATCGGCGTCGGCGCGGTCATCGCCATGGTCAGCATTGGCAACGGCGCGAAATCGCAAGTGGAAGCGCAAATCGCCAGCCTTGGCGAAAACGTCATTCTCATCTTTTCCGGCAGCGTGACCGCCAGCGGCGTGCATACCGGCTGGGGCAGCGCCGGCACCTTGAAAATCGAGGACGCCGAGGCGATCCGACGCGAAGTGACGGGCGTGATCGCGGTCAGCGACGAAGTCGTTTCGACCGGTCAGGTGGGCGCGGGTAACCAGAACTGGTTCACCCGCATTTACGGCGAATCGCCGGAGTATTTCGACATCCGGAAGTGGCCGTTGGATGACGGCGCCGGGTTCACCGAACAGGATGTGCGGAGCGCGAACAAGGTCTGCGTAATCGGCCAGACGACGGCGAAACAAATCTTCGGTTCTGGCAATGCCGTCGGCCAGACGCTGCGCATCAAAGGCGTGCCGTTCCTCGTCACCGGTGTGCTCACCCCGAAAGGGCTGAGCCCTCAGGGCACCGACCAGGACGACATCGTGATCATGCCCTACACCAGTGCGATGAAGCGCGTCGTCGGCGGCACCACCCTGCGCGGGATCAACGTGCAGGTCAGCTCGCCTAACGACCTCGAGCCGGCGCAACAGCAGATCACCGCCCTGCTCCGCCAGCGGCACAACATCCGCGCCGGCCGCGACGACGATTTCACCGTGCGCAACCAGCAGGAGATCGCGGAGGCCGCGACCGCCACTTCGCGGGTCATGACTTTATTGTTAGGCGCGATCGCCAGCGTCTCGCTCATCGTCGGCGGGATCGGGATTATGAACATCATGCTCGTAAGCGTGACCGAGCGAACCCGCGAGATCGGCGTCCGCCTGGCGGTCGGCGCGCACGGCCGCGATATCCTCACGCAGTTCCTGATCGAAGCCGTCACCCTGAGCGCGATCGGTGGCATCATCGGCATTTTGTTAGGCCTCGGCACCTCGCGGCTACTCTCGACCTTTGCCCATTGGCCAACGCTGATCTCGATTCCGTCAATTGTGATCGCGTTCTTTGTCAGTGCGGCGGTCGGGATTTTCTTCGGCTTTTATCCAGCGCGCGAAGCTTCGCGCCTCGATCCGATCGAAGCGTTGCG
The DNA here is from genome assembly GCA_038240025.1 of Chthoniobacterales bacterium. Classification (GTDB taxonomy): domain Bacteria; phylum Verrucomicrobiota; class Verrucomicrobiia; order Chthoniobacterales; family UBA10450; genus Palsa-1392. Next base: position 25,368 of record JBBSED010000007.1, on the reverse strand, counting down.
CTACGAGTAGCGCGCAGATCGAAGCAACCTCCGCCGCAGCGCGGCGCGTATTCTCTGCGTGCCGCTATCTGCTCGTAAGCTGCGTCAGGAAAAAAAGAAGGCCGCGGACCTTGAGGTCCTCACCGATCCGGTAGAGGTCGCAGAGGAGGCGGGGCTGCGTTACGTCAGCGATGAAGAGCCCGGTTACGCGCGGAAGAAGCGCGGGGAAAAGTTCATCTATTTCGATACCGCCGGGAAAGAGATCAAGGACGAGACCCGCGTCCTGCGCCTGAACCGGCTGGCGATTCCGCCGGCTTATCGGGATGTCTGGATTTGCCCGTCGGCGAACGGCCACCTCCAAGCGACCGGCATCGACGATCGCGGGCGGAAACAATACCGCTACCACGAGCGCTGGCGGCAGCAGCGCGACGAGAACAAGTACGAAAAAATGGTCCTCTTCGGTCGGGCCCTGCCGAAGATCCGCCGCCGGCTCAGCCGCGACTTGAAGAAGCGCGGGCTGCCGCGGGAAAAGGTGCTCGCGACCGTGGTCGAGCTGCTCGAGCGCACTTTTATCCGGATCGGGAACGAGGAGTACGCCAGGGAAAACAAATCGTTTGGCCTAACGACGCTGCGCAATCGCCACGTCGACGTCAAAGGCGGCAAGGTCCGCTTCCAATTCCGGGGGAAGAGCGGGGTCGAGCACGACATCGATGTCGACGACACTCGGGTCGCCAGGATCGTGAAGAAGATGCAGGAACTGCCGGGCCAGGAAGTTTTCCAGTATTTGGACGAAGAGGGCGAACGCCATCATGTCACTTCGGACGACGTGAACACTTACCTGCGCGAGATCACCGGCGAAGAATTCACCGCCAAGGATTTTCGCACCTGGGCGGGGACGGTGATGGCCGCGATGGCGCTGCAGGCGCAGGAGGCTTTCGAGAATAAATCGCAGGCAAAGAAGAACGTGAAGGCGGCGATCAGCGCGGTCGCGCGGGTGCTGGGGAACACGCCGGCGGTTTGCCGGAAATGCTATGTCCATCCAGCGGTCTTGGAGACCTATCTCGACGGGAGCCTGATCGAGGGATTGAAAAAGCAGACTGAGCGGACGCTTGAGAAATCGTTCGCGCGTCTGCGCTCGGGTGAAGCGGCGGTCCTGACCTTTCTGCAGGAACGGCTCGTCGCGAAGAGTTGAGCGTCACTTCTTGCGCGGTGGGTCGGGCGAGAGAAGAGATAGGAGTGTCCGTAGAAACTTCCGCCGCCTTTTCCATTCGTCTCGCGACGCGTGCCGACGTGCCCACGATCCTCTCCCTCATCCGCGAGCTCGCGGAATATGAACGCGCGCCTAACGACGTCGTCGCGACGGAAGCAGGTCTCGCCGAGGCGCTCTTCGGTGAGCACCCGGCCGCCGAAGTCCTGCTCGGCGAAGCAAGCGGCGCGCCGGTCGCCTTCGCGCTCTTCTTCCACAATTTCTCCACCTGGATGGGTCGGCGCGGGCTTTATCTCGAAGATCTTTTCGTTCGGCCGGAAGTGCGAGGGAAGGGCTATGGACGGGCTTTACTCGTTAGGCTGGCCGCGCTCGCGCATGAGCGCGGTTGCGGCCGGATGGAATGGGCGGTGCTCGATTGGAACGAATCCGCGATCCAGTTCTACCGGAGCCTCGGCGCGAAGCCGAACGACGAGTGGACGATCTTCCGTCTGACCCGCGAAGGGATCGCTGACCTCGCGGGATGACCAAGTCCAAGGCGAAAACGCCGCGGATCGAGGACTACGCTTTCCTCAGCGACACGCAGAGCGGTGCGTTGGTCAGTCGCGCCGGCTCGGTCGACTGGATGTGCCTGCCCCGTTTCGATTCCGGCGCCTGTTTCGCGGCATTGTTAGGCGAAAAGGAGAACGGCTGCTGGCGCTTCACGCCCAAGGGGAAAATCAAGCGCGGCGCGCGGCGCTATCGCGGCGACACGATGATTCTCGAGACGGAACTCACGACCGCGGAAGGGACCGTGCGTCTGATCGATTTCATGCCGCCGCGCGGGACCAATCCGGACATCGTGCGGATCGTCGAGGGCCTCGAGGGCAAGGTGCACCTGCAGATGGAGTTGATCATCCGGTTCAAGTACGGCTCGGTCGTGCCCTGGGTGCGGTGACGCTACGGCGGGCTCGAGGCGATCGCGGGACCGGACGCCCTCATCCTGCGCACGCCGATCGAGACCCACGGTGAAGACCTGAAAACGCTCGCCGAGTTCACCGTCGCCAAAGGTGAGCGCGTGCCCTTTGTCCTCACTTGGTATCCGTCGCACGAACAGCCGCCGCAGGAAATTCATCCCGAGAACGCGCTGCGGGATACGGAGAATTACTGGCGCGAATGGGCGCGACGTTACGAGCGAAGTGGTCCGTGGCATGACGCGATCATGCGTTCCCTGATCACCCTGAAGGGATTAACCTACGCGCCGACCGGCGGGATCGTGGCCGCCCTTACGACTTCGCTGCCGGAGAAAATCGGCGGGGTACGGAACTGGGATTACCGGTTCTGCTGGTTGCGCGACGCGACTTTCACCCTCTTCGCGTTGCTCGGCGCCGGCTTCACCGACGAAGCGAAAGCGTGGCGCGAATGGCTGCTCCGCGCGATCGCCGGGAGCCCTGCGCAACTGCAAATCATGTACGGCGTGGGCGGTGAGCGCCGGCTCGACGAATTCGAACTCCCGTGGCTGGCCGGTTACGAAAAATCGCAACCGGTGCGCGTGGGCAACGCGGCTTCCGGGCAATTCCAGCTCGATGTTTTCGGCGAGGTGATGGACGCGATGTATCAGGCGCATCGTTCCGGGCTGGAATCGAGCGACGCGGACTGGCGGCTGCAAGTCGCGCTCATGCATTTCCTCGAGACGAAATGGAAGGAACCCGACGAAGGCATCTGGGAAGTCCGGGGACCGCGACGGCAATTCACGCACTCGAAAGTGATGGCTTGGGTGGCGTTCGATCGCGCGGTGAAGTTGGTGCGCGACTGCAACTGCACCGCCAACAGCAGCCTCGCGCGCTGGGAAAAACTGCGCGATAAAATCCATCGGGAAGTCTGCCAGAAGGGCTTCGACAAAAAGAAGAACGCCTTCACCCAGTCCTACGGCGCGAGCGCGATGGACGCCAGCATTCTGATGCTGCCGCTCGTCGGTTTTCTCCCGCCTAACGATAAGCGAGTGCTCGGCACGATCGCGGCGGTCGAGCGCGACCTGCTCGAGAACGGCCTCGTCCTGCGCTACCGGCCGAGCGCGAAAAAAGTCGACGGCCTGCCCGGCTCCGAGGGCGTCTTCCTGCCCTGCTCGTTCTGGCTGGCCGATTGTTATCATCTCCTCGGGCGGAAAGAGGATGCTCGGCTGCTCTTTGAGAGACTGCTGGCCCTGCGCAACGACGTCGGCCTGCTCTCTGAGGAATACGACCCGACGGCGAAGCGAATGCTCGGCAATTTCCCCCAGGCTTTCACCCATGTCGGCCTCGTCAATACCGCCCAGACGCTCTCCGAAAAGCCGGGCGCCGCTGCACACGCGCGCCAAGCCTGAAAATCACGACATCCTTCCGCGCCGGGGCTCGCGAAGTAACTCGGGAACTGCGGCCCGGCCGCGGGTGATCTCCATGCTTCCGAGCCTTTCTTGCGAAAAACTAATCTCAGCGGGTTCGGAAATCGGATGGCGGATTCGCCGCCACCAATTACGGTCTTCGGGCATGGCTCGCTCTGCGTTTTCACCCGCACTCGGCCTGGGCGTCGAGCCGAGTCGCGCGGGTTAGGCTTGCGCTTTCATGGCCCAGATTTTTTCGCGCGCCGCTGATACCCATGCGCGGGTTATTATTTTCTCGGTCTTCGCGCTCGTCATCGGACTTGGCTGCACGACCTACGGAGTCTTCTGGTCGCCCTACACCACGGATGTCGGGGTGCCCATCGCGCAGCCAGTGCCGTTCAGTCATAAGCACCACGTCGGCGATGACGGGATCGACTGCCGCTATTGTCATACCTCGGTCGAGAAATCTGCGTTTGCCGGCATCCCGAGCACGCAAATTTGCATGACCTGCCACTCCCAGCTCTGGAGCGAAGCGCCGCTCCTCGCGCCCGTCCGGCAGAGCTACGCCACGAACACTCCCATCCAATGGAACCGGGTCCACGACCTGCCGGACTTCGCCTATTTCAACCACAGCATTCACATTTCCAAAGGCGTCGGCTGTTCCACCTGCCACGGCGAGCTGGATAAAATGCCGCTCACTTGGAAGGTGCACACGCTCTACATGAAATGGTGCCTCGAGTGCCATCGCGCCCCGGAAAATTATGTGCGGCCGCAGTTGGAAATTTACAACCTGCATTGGCAGCCGCCGCCCGATCAGCTCGCGCAAGGCCGGTTGCTCGTGCAGCAAAACCAGATCGACACGAGCGGGCGCCTAACCAACTGCTCGGTCTGCCATCGATGAGCGAACCGCCCGATAAGTCCCATAGGTCGCATCAGACCCAGCGGACCCAGGAGCGCCCCCGATATTGGCGCAGCCTGGAAGAACTGGCCGCGACGCCGGAGTTCGAGGACTGGTTGCACCGGGAATTCCCGCGGGGCGCTTCCGAGTGGAACGACCAGGTTCATCGGCGCGATTTTCTCCGCCTGATGGGCGCGTCGCTCGCGCTCGCCGGCCTCGGTGCCTGCACCAAACAAAGCATCGAAAAAATCGTCCCTTACGTGAACCAGCCGGAGCAGATCGTCCCGGGAAAGCCGCTCTATTTCGCGACCGCCACGACTTTTGGCGGCTACGGCCAAGGGATCATCGCGACGAGCAACGAAGGTCGCCCGACCAAGCTCGAGGGAAATCCCGATCATCCCGCGAGCCTCGGCGCCACCACGATCTGGGCGCAGGCCGACGTGCTCGATCTCTACGATCCCGACCGGGCGAAGAACCTAACGAATGGCAACACCGGCGCGACCTGGGGAGATTTCCAAAGCCGGCTGCAAAGCGCGCTCGCGGGCCAGGCGAAAGGCGGCGGCGCGGGCCTTCGCTTCCTTACCCAGACCGTCACCTCGCCCACCGTGGCCGCGCAGATGCAGGCGATCGCGCAGAAATTTCCCGGCTCGCGCTGGCACCAGTGGGATCCGCTGACTCGGGACAACGTGCGCGCGGCTCAGGCGGGCGCCGCTTTCGGCGGCGAAACCGTTTACGATTTCAGCAAGGCGAAAGTGATCGTCGCGCTCGACTCGGATTTTCTTTATCTGCATCCCGCGGCGTTGCGCCACGCGCGCGATTTTGCCAGAAACCGCCGGGTCGCCAAACCCGAAGGTGCCAGCATGAGTCGCTTCTACGCCGTGGAACCGACGCCGAGCATCACCGGTTCGAATGCGGATCATCGTCTTCCGCTGGCCGCGCAATCCCTGCCCGCGCTCGCGGCGGCGTTGGCCGCACTGATCGGGGCCGGAGGTGCAGGAGCGGACGTCCCGCCGGCGGCCAACGAATGGCTCTGGGCCGCGGCGCAGGATCTTCGCGCCCACGCTGGCGCGAGCATTGTGATCGCGGGCGAGACGCAACCTCCGGAGGTCCACGCGCTCGTCGCACAAATCAACGCGTCGTTAGGCAACATCGGCGTCACGATTACCGAACACGCGCCGGTCGTGGCAAATCCGGTTAACCAGCTCGCCTCGCTCGTGGCGTTGGTCGAGGAAATACAGGTGGGCGCGGTGGAGGTGCTCGTCATCCTCGGCGGCAATCCGGTTTACGACGCCCCAGCGGACCTCGAGTTCGGGACGGCGTTGCAAAAAGTGAAGCTGCGCATTCATCACACCCTCCAGGTGAACGAAACCTCCGCGCGTTGTGACTGGCAGGTGCCCGCAACGCATTTCCTCGAGAGCTGGAGCGACGTCCGTGCCTCTGACGGCACGGTCACGGTCGTTCAGCCACTCATCGCGCCCCTCTACGAAGGGGTGTCGGTGCACGAGTTACTCGAAGCTTTCGCCGGCGCCTCTGGGCGCAGCGCCTATGAAATCGTCCGGGCCACGCAACAGGGGGCGTCGCCGGAGCCGACCTTCACGAAGGCATGGAGCAAAATCCTCAGCGACGGCGTGGTCGCCACGGCGACGGGGGCCGCGCGCGCGCAGGTCGCACCTAACGAGCCGCCGGCCATTCCGCCGGCCGCCCGCAGCCCGGGACTTGAGCTTCTCTTCCGCGGCGACCCGAATCTCCTCGACGGTCGCTACGCCAACAACGGGTGGCTCCAGGAGTTACCCCATCCTTTCTCCAAGATCACCTGGGACAATGCTGCACTCGTTAGTCCGGCGCTCGCCCGCCGCGAGAAACTCGAAAACGGCGACTACCTGGAACTTACTTACCAAGGCCGCAAACTCGGCGCACCCGTCTGGATTCTGCCCGGCCAGGCGGAAGATACCGTGACCCTGCACCTCGGCTACGGGCGGCAAAAAGCCGGACGCGTGGGAAAGAACAAGGGTTACAACGCCTACACTCTGCGGACCTCGGGCGCACTCTGGAACGGCACTGGTCTAACGATCCGAAAGCTCCCGCGCCGGGAAGAGTTTGCCACCACCCAAAATCATTTCTCCATCGAAGGGCGCGACCTCTATCGCGCCGGCACGTTGGCGGATTTTATCCGGCAGCCAAGCTTCGCCGCGCAGATGGGGGAAGTGCCGAAGGAAGACGAGACGCTCTACCACCCGGACGAGTTCAAAAACAAGGGATACGCCTGGGCGATGGTGATCGACCTTGGCACCTGCATTGGTTGCAACGCCTGCACGATTGCCTGCCAGGCCGAGAACAACATTCCGGTCGTCGGGAAGGCCCAGGTCAAAGGCGGTCGCGAGATGCATTGGATCAGGGTGGATACTTACTATTCCGAAACGCCGGAAGCGCCGACCTTTCACCATCAGCCGGTGCCCTGCATGCATTGTCAGCACGCCCCCTGTGAGCTGGTCTGCCCGGTCGCGGCGACCGTTACGGACGACGAAGGTCTTAACCTGCAGGTGTATAACCGCTGTGTCGGCACGCGTTATTGCTCGAATAACTGTCCCTACAAGGTCCGTCGCTTCAACTTCCTGGAATACAACGGGACTTATTCGCCGAGCGAAAAGCTGGTGAAAAATCCCGACGTCACCGTGCGCAGTCGCGGGGTGATGGAAAAATGCACCTACTGCCTGCAAAGGATCAACAGCGCGCGCATCACAGCCGAGTTGGCCCGCCGGAAAATCGCTGACGGTGAAGTGACTCCCGCCTGCGCGCAGGTTTGCCCTGCCGAAGCGATCGTCTTCGGAGATATTCACGACCCGAAAAGTCGCGTCTCGCAGTGGAAGCAGCGGCCGCTCGACTACGGCATGCTCGCGGAGCTGAACACGCGTCCACGCACGAGCTACGCGGCGAAGTTGCGCAATCCGAATCCGCAGCTGAAATGAGCACCATTCCGCCTAACGAGCAAAAGAATACCCGGATGTCGCCCCTCGGGTATCCGTCGAATCTACTCGCGCCGGGCCAGACCTACGAGACGGTCAACGAGACGATTGGCTCCATCGTTTTGCGGAACCGGCAGCCGGCCACTTGGTGGGTTGGATTCCTGATCGCTTTCGCGCTGATGATGGTTTTCTTCTTCGCCGTGGCCTGGCTTTTGATTCGGGGCGTCGGCATCTGGGGGATCAACATCCCGGTCGCGTGGGGTTTCGCGATCGTGAACTTCGTTTGGTGGGTCGGGATTGGTCACGCCGGCACCTTCATCTCCGCGATCCTGCTCCTGATGTTTCAACACTGGCGGACGGCGATTAACCGCTTCGCCGAAGCCATGACTCTCTTCGCGGTCGCGTGTGCGGGACTGATGCCGCTGCTCCACCTGGGACGGCCCTGGCTCTTCTACTATCTCTTTCCCTATCCGGATACCATGGGTCTCTGGCCGCAGTTCCGCAGCCCGCTGGTCTGGGACGTCTTCGCAGTCAGCACTTACTTTATTGTCTCGCTCCTCTTCTGGTATCTCGGTCTGGTCCCGGATGTCGCGACCCTGCGCGATCGGGCGGAGAAAAAATGGCAGAAGAAGTTCTACGGCGTGCTCGCGCTCGGCTGGCGGAACTCGGCTGCGCACTGGCAACGGCATCAGATCGCCTATCTGCTGCTGGCCGGTCTCGCAACTCCCCTCGTTCTCTCGGTCCATAGTGTCGTCAGCCTCGACTTTGCCGTGGCCCTCGTGCCGGGTTGGCATTCCACGATTTTCCCGCCTTACTTCGTCGCTGGCGCGATCTACTCCGGCTTTGCCATGGTCCTCAACATCATCATCCCGGTGCGCAAGTTCTATCACCTCGAGACCCTCATCACCGAGCGATACTTGAATAACATGGCCAACGTCATGTTCGTCACCGGCCTGATGGTGTCCTACGGCTATCTGATCGAGGCGTTCATGGCTTGGTATAGCGGGGACATCTTTGAGCAATACATGATGCTGAACCGCGCCTTTGGTCCTTATGGCTGGGTCTTCTGGGTGTTGATGCTCTGCAACGTCCTGGTGCCGCAGGCGCTCTGGTCGGCTCGGATCCGGCGGAACCCGCTGACGCTGTTTATCGTCGCGCTCTTCATCAACCTCGGCATGTGGATCGAGCGCTTCGTCATCGTCATCACCAGCCTGCATCGGGATTTCATGCCTTCGGCCTGGGGGATGTTTTTCCCCACGGTCTGGGATTGGGCGATCCTCTTCGGCAGCGTAGGTCTCTTCCTGACCCTGCTCTTTCTCTTCGTGCGCTTTTTCCCGATGATCTCTATCTCGGAGTCGCGTGAACTGGTCGCGGAACCACAAAAGGCCAACGCCCTATGAACCGCGACGGCGTCTACGGAATGGTGGCAGAGTTCAAGACTGATGTGCTGCTGATGCGGGCAGCGGAGCGGGCCTACGCCCAGGGCTATCGCAAGATGGATGGGTTCGCTCCTTTTCCCGTGGAGGGGCTGGCTCAAGCGCTGGGAAAGTCTAATCGTATCCCTTTGCTCGTCCTGCTCGCAGGGATCCTCGGGGGCACCAGTGCCTACTTTATGCAATGGTTTGCCAACGTCGTGAGTTATCCGCTGAATGTGGGCGGGAGGCCGTTGCATAGCTGGCCGGCCTTTGTCCCGATTACCTTTGAGCTCACAGTCCTCGGGGCAGCGCTAACCGCTTTCTTTTCCGTGTTCGTCCTCAGCGGACTGCCGAAGCTTTATCATCCTATGTTCAACCTGCAGGAGTTTGAACGCGCGTCGCAGGATCGTTTTTTTCTCTGCATCGAGCAGGACGATCCCCAGTTCGATACGGTCCGCACCCGTTCTTTCCTGGAAAGTTTACAGCCCTTGCTGGTGAAAGAGGTGAACCAGTGAGTCGCGCGTTTTACGGCCTGGCTTGCGCCGTTCTCCTACTGAGCGGCTGTCGCCAAGACATGTATAACCAGCCCAAGGCCAAGACGTATTCGAAGAGTGAGTTCTTCCAGGATAAAAGCAGTGCCCGTCCTTTGCCTGATCACACGGTGCAATACCACGGCGTGCGCGAGAATGAAGCCTTTTACTCGGGCCTGAGTGAAGAGGGTGTTCTGCTGGCCCAGCTCCCGGCACCGCTTAGTCTCACTCCCGAGCTGTTGGCTCGCGGTCGGGAGCGTTACGACATCTATTGCGCTGTCTGTCATGGGCTGAATGGGAACGGCCACGGCCAAGTGGTGCAGCGGGGCTTCCCGCCACCGCCGACTTACCACAGCGATCGGCTCCGCCAAGCGCCGCTCGGCCACTTCTACGATGTGATCACAAATGGCTATGGGGGGATGTATTCCTATGCGCAACGCGTCGAACCGCAGGATCGCTGGGCGATTGCGGCTTACGTCCGGGCGCTGCAGCTGAGTCAGCAGAAGGAGGCCGAGCTGCCACCTAACGACCGAAAACTTCTGGAGGCGACCCCTTGAGCGAGGACCGACTTGACGCACTCGTTCGGGGACGAAGTCGGCTGGCTCTGGGACTTGGAATCCTCGGTCTTGCGCTTTGTCTGTTCGGTTGGTTGGTGGACCCGCGGCAGTTTTACATTTCTTACCTGTTCGCGGAGCTGATCTGGGTGGGGGTGGCACTGGGATGCATGGCATTCCTCATGATTCACTATCTTACCGGTGGCACCTGGGGCTGGCCGGTGCGTCGCTTTTTTGAAGCGGCGGCCCGGACTCTGCCGCTATTAGGACTGCTCTTTGTGCCAATCTTTTTTGGCATCCGTTTTCTCTACCCGTGGGCCATGCCGGCGCGTATTGCGGCCGATCAAACCCTTCGGCAGCATCATCCTTATCTCAGTATCCCGTTTTTTACGATCAGGGCAGTGATCGCTTTCATCATCTGGAGTGTCATCGCTTACCTCTTGAACAAGTGGTCGCATCAGCAGGACGCCGCCCGCGATCCGGCGCCGATGAAGCGGCTCCGAAAACTGAGCGGTCCTGGCCTCGTGATCTATCCCCTGACGATCACGATTGTCTTCGTCGACTGGGTGATGTCACTCGAGGCGGGCTGGTATTCGACGATTTTTCCGATCTTGATCTGCATCGGCCAAATGCTAAGCGGACTGGCCTTCGTTATCCTGCTGCTGGCTTGGATCGGACCGCGGACTTCTTTGTCGGAGATCATCGGGAAGGAGAACTTCCATCACCTCGGTAGCCTGCTCCTCGCCTTCACCATGCTCTGGGCCTACATGGCTTTCTCGCAGTTGCTCGTGATCTGGTCGGGCGACCTCCCCCACGAGATCTCGTGGTATCTGCACCGGATCGCGGGTGGATGGCGCTGGGTGCTGGTTTTCCTGGTGCTCTTTCACTTCTTCGGTCCTTTCTTCCTCCTGTTATCCCGCCAGATGAAACAAGCCCGGCTTGCTTTGGCGGCCATTGCGGGCGCCATGTTTGTCGCTCACGTGGTCGATGTCTGGTGGATGATCGTGCCCAGCTTTTATCCCCATGGCCTGCACGCGAGTTGGATGGACCTGGCCGCCTTCGTAGGTTTGGGAGGAGTCTGGCTCTTTTGTTTCGCGCGCAACCTCTCCGCGCAACCACTGATTCCGCTCAACGATCCGCGCTTTGCGGTGTCGGCGACCAAGTCATGATTCCCCAGGGTAAACAACGAGCGGAGAGCGGGCACGAGCGCAAGGATGCCGACATCCTCGGGGTGGCGTTGGTGGCGGCGCTGGTGCTGATGATTGTCGCAGTCAGCCTGCTCACGGCCGGGGGAGTGATCCGCTTTGCCAGGCGGGGCGAGAAGCCGGGGCGCCCCGCCGCGCGCCCGGAGCAGTTTCCGGAGCCACGGCTGGAGGCGCAGCCGGTCGCCAGTTTCACCGCGGCAAAGGTGGCGGCCGAGAAAGAGTTAGATTCTTACGGATGGGTTAATCGCAAGGTGGGGGTAGCGCACGTTCCGATTGAGCGCGCCATGACCATGCTCTTGGAACGCGGACTGCCCGAGGTGGGCGGTGGACAAACCCGGCAGCAACTGATGCAGGCCAGGCCGGCAACGACTCCCGAAGGGACGGTGTCGCCATGAAAATAGCTCTGCTCCTCCTCGGCCTGTTGACCTGGTCTGTCACCGCGCAGGCGCTGGCCCCTAACGAACTTAACCGGCTCGGCTATGATCAGCATATCGGGCAATCCCTTTCGGCCAATATACCCTTCGAGGATTCAAACAAGCGGTCGTTGACTTTGGGAGAACTGCGCAATGGCAAGCCAACCCTGCTCGTGCTTGGTTACTACCATTGCCCGATGCTTTGCACCCTGATCAACGACGGCTTGATCGAGTCCTTGCAGGAGCTGCGGTTTGATGTCGGTAAGGATTTTAACGTCGTCAATCTCAGCATCGATCCGCACGAGACACCGGAAGTCGCGGCCGCGAAGAAGAAGGAATATCTTAAGCGTTACGGCCGTCCGGGCGCCGAGGGTGCCTGGCATTTTCTCACCGGGAGCCAGCCGGCGATCGCGCAGCTGACTAATGAGGCGGGTTTTCGCTACGCCTATGATTCCGCGACTCATGAGTATGCCCACCCCAGCGGCTTTCTCGTGCTCACACCCGAAGGCAGGATCTCCCGCTACTTCTTTGGGGTGAACTATGATCCTAAGGAGCTGCGGAGCGCGCTCATCGCCGCCTCCCACGGGCAGAATGGGTCGGTCATCCAACAGCTCATCCTGCTTTGCTACCATTACAATCCCATCACCGGGAAGTACGGAGCGCTCGTGCTCACGGTGCTTCGAATTCTTAGTGTCGGGACGTTGTTCGCCTTGGGGGGCTGGATCGCGTGGCTTTGCCGGCGGGATTCGAAAGACCTCGCCACGGCCGAGGCTGGTTAGTTGTCATGAACGACTTCCGACTCTTTCCACTCGAAGCCTCCTCCGGCGCGGCGCAGATCGACTGGCTCTTTTTTGGGCTGGTCTTGATGTCGCTCTTCTTTCTCACCGTCGTCTTCCTGCCGATCACCTATTTTTCAATTCGCTATCGACGCGGCTCCTCGGCGGATCGGTCTAATCCCTCGACCGGCTCCAACATTCTTGAGACCGGCTGGACGGTCCTGCCACTCATTATTTCACTGGGGTTCTTCACCTGGGGCGCGCTGGTTTACTTCCACATCGAGCGTCCGCCGCGCAACGCTCTACAGGTGCAGGTCGTGGCCAAGCAATGGATGTGGAAACTGCAGCACGCGGAAGGAAAACGCGAGATCAATGAGTTGCACATTCCCCTCGGTCAGACCGTCAATCTGACCATGACTTCCCAGGACGTAATCCACAGCTTCTTCGTCCCGGCTTTCCGGGTGAAACAGGACGTCGTGCCAGGCAGATATACGACGGAATGGTTTCGGGCCACCCGCCTCGGGGAGTATCATCTTTTCTGCGCGGAATATTGCGGCACGAATCACTCAGCCATGATCGGCAAGGTGACGGTGATGCGGCCGGTGGATTATCAGCGCTGGCTGACAACCGGAGATTCGGGCCAGTCGATCGTCCTCGAGGGCCGACGGCTCTTTCACGAGAGAGGCTGCAGCGGATGCCATGTCGGGAGTAAAGCCGTGCATGCTCCGCCGCTGGAAGGAGTCTATGGTAAACAAGTGCCGCTGGCTTCAGGCGAAATAGTGACCGCCGACGATCAGTATCTCCACGACTCGATCCTTTTGCCCGGCAAACAAATCTCGGCCGGCTACGAGAATATTATGCCGAGTTTCTCGGGACACATCAGCGAAGCTGAGATCATGCAGATCATCGCCTACGTGAAATCCACTAGTGGCGAAGCGAGCCCCAACCCATGAGCGGACCAAAGATCATCAGGGCTGAGTCGGCTACGGCCGTCACCGTCAGAACTTCGGGTGAGATGGCGCCGGAGAATTATCTCAGCCGTGCTCACAGCGTTCGGTCCTGGTTGCTGACGACCGATCACAAGCGGATCGCGCTGCTCTATCTCTGGACAATCATTTTCTTCTTCGCGATCGCGAGCGTCGCGGCGGCCTTGATGCGAATCGAGTTGACTACGCCCCAGGGTGATCTCGTCACCTCGGAGACATACAACAAGCTCTTCACCATCCACGGAGTGCTCATGGTGTGGTTCTTTCTCATCCCTTCCATTCCCACGGTGCTCGGGAACTTCCTCATCCCGATGATGATCGGGGCCCGCGACGTTGCTTTTCCCAAGCTCAATCTGATCAGCTGGTATATCTTTATCACGGGCGGGGCCCTCGCCCTCTGGTCCCTCCTGCACGGGGGGGTGGATACGGGCTGGACCTTCTACACGCCTTACAGCACGACCTACGCTAACTCTCATGTCATCTCGATGGCGGCAGGAATTTTTATCGCCGGTTTCTCCTCGATCGCGACCGGGCTCAATTTCATCGTTACCGTGCATAAGCTGCGTGCGCCGGGGCTGACCTGGTTTCGGTTGCCGCTTTTTATCTGGTCGATGTACGCGACCAGCCTGATCATGGTCCTGGCCACGCCAGTGCTCGCGATCACCCTGGCGCTGATGTCTGTGGAACGGTTCTGGGGCGTCGGGATCTTCGATCCGAAATTGGGCGGCGACCCGGTGCTTTTCCAGCACCTATTCTGGTTCTACTCGCACCCGGCGGTTTATATCATGATCCTGCCGGGGATGGGAGTGATCAGTGAGTTAATCACCTGTTTCTCGCGCAAGCAGGTCTTTGGCTATGTCTGGATTGCCTGTGCGAGCATGGCGATTGCGATCCTGGGATTTCTCGTTTGGGGCCATCACATGTTTGTCAGCTCGCAATCGATCTATGCGGGTATGGTTTTTTCGATTCTGAGTTTCATTGTCGCCATCCCCTCGGGGATCAAGGTCTTTAACTGGACCGCGACTCTGCATAAGGGATCGATCACCTTTCACACGCCCATGATCTATGCGCTGGGCTTCATCGGGCTGTTTACGATTGGTGGCTTGACCGGGCTCTTCCTGGCCGCGCTCGCGGTGGACGTGCACGTGACCGACACTTACTTTGTGGTCGCGCATTTTCATTACATCATGGTCGGGGGGATGGTGATGGCTTTCATGGGAGGCCTTCATTACTGGTGGCCGAAGATGACCGGACGACTCTATCCGGAGTTCTGGGGAAAGATGGCGGCGATCATTACCTTTATCGGATTCAACCTGACTTTCTTCCCGCAGTTTCTGCTCGGTTATCTCGGGATGCCGCGGCGTTATCATGCCTATCCGCCGGAATTCCAAGTCTTCCATGTTCTCTCGACCGCGGGAGCATCCATCCTGGGAGTCGGCTATGCTTTGCCTTTGGTCTATTTCCTCTGGTCTTTAAAACGCGGACGGATCGCGGGACCCAACCCCTGGCGTGCGACCGGCCTGGAGTGGCAAACGGAGTCCCCACCGCCGAAGCATAATTTCGCCGAAGTGCCGATCGTAACGACCGGACCTTATCAATACTCCGCGGCGGAGGACGAAGACTTACACGTGGCTAACGCCTAATCACCCATGGCTGATTCAATCGAAGTTATTCTGAACGCCAAGTCCGGTTCACAGAAGGCCGATGAGGCTCGCACGGCGATCGAGCAGGTCCTGCGTGAGTCAGGCCGACCTTTCCAGATTACGATGGCAACGGGCGAACAGTTAGGCAGGATTACGAAAGAGAAGGCAGCGACGGATTGCGCGGTGTTGGTCGCCGCCGGGGGGGATGGCACGATCTGCTGCGTCGCGGAGGCGGCTTTGAAACACGGGAAAACGCTCGGGGTCATCCCGCTCGGGACCTTTAACTATTTCGCGAAGAACCTCGGTATCCCCCTGGAGCCGGAGGGAGCGACCCGGGTTATCCTGGAAGGAAACACGGTGCGCGCGTCGGTCCTCGACCTGGATGGCCGCTTGATCCTGAATAACACCAGCATCGGGATTCATCCGGCGGTGCTCTTGAAGCGGCGCCAAATCTATCGGCGCTGGGGACGCAACCAGATCAGCGCCTATCTCTCGGTCTTACTGACGGCTTTCCAACCCCCGCCTCGGCTCCGCGTCCGACTCGCGACGGACGAGGGCGAAGTGACGCGCGAGACGCCGCTCGTCATGGTCTGCTCGAATGCCTTCCAGATGGAAGCCTTCGGGCTTGCCGGGAAAGAGTGCCTCGCCAAAGGGGACTTCGCGCTTTATGTGGCGCGGATGGCGGGGCGGTTGACCATTCTGCGTCACGGCTGGAGGACGCTGCTGAAAAGGCTGCGCCCTGGGATCGATTACGAAGTCATCTGCACCTCCGAAGTGGCCATCGAGACGATACAGCGCCGGCGCTTTCGAGCGGCGGTGGATGGCGACCTCGAAAGGCTGGAAAGCCCGTTGCGCTTTCGCGTCGCTCCTGAGGCGCTCTGCGTGCTCGCGCCGCGGGAGCCGGTGCAAAAGTGAGGACGCTGCTGCATCTCTCCGACTTGCATTTCGGGCGGGTGAATCATGCTCTGGTCGAGCCGATGATCGCGATCGCGCGTGAGCTCGCGCCGGACCTCACGGTGATCTCGGGCGATTTCACCCAGCGTGCGCGACGGCTGGAATACAAGGCGGCGCGGGCTTTCCTCGCCCGCCTGCCGGAACCGCGACTCGTGGTGCCGGGGAATCACGACATCCCGCTCTGGGACGTAGTTCGCCGGTTTGTGAGTCCGTTAGGCCGTTACCGACGTTATATCACGGCCGACCTTGCGCCCTTTTATCGGGATGCGGAGATCGCCGTCCTCGGGATCAATACCGCGCGTTCGTTGACCCGAAAATATGGACGGATCAATCAGGAGCAGATCGCGCATGCCGGCGAGGTCTTCGCCACGGTCGACCGCACCCTGACCCGGGTGGTGGTGACGCACCACCCGTTCGAGCTCCCACCGGGTTCGCGCCATCGGCTGGTGGGGCGCTCGGCGATGGCGATGCGCGGGCTCGCTGCCGCGGGGGTCGACCTGATTCTGTCCGGTCACCTGCACTTGCAACACACTGGGTTGACGGCCCAGCGCTACCAGATCGAGGGGCACTCTGCGCTCGTGGCACAAACCGGAACGACGATCTCGACTCGCGGGCGAGGGGAGGCGAATTCGTTTAACTGCATCCGAATCGAGCCAGCGGCAATCGAGATTGAGTCCTATCTCTGGGAACAGGAGCTGGGACAATTCTGCGCGCGGCCGAGCGAGCAATTCAACCGCACGCCGACGGGTTGGGCGCGCGGCTAACGAATCCAGTCTGCGGCCGAGGCGCCGGCGCGATGCGTACAGCAAAAACCTCCCGCCGGGAGACCCGGAGGAAGGCTTTGCGGTTTAAGGTTAAAACAGGATTACGGAGTCGGCGACGTAGTCGTCGTCGTTTCCGTGGTCGTGCTCGTCTCGGCGGCCGGAGTCGCCGTTTCCATCGGCGTCATGGTCGCTTCAGCTGCGGGCGACGTGGTCACCGTCGTGTTGTTGTTCGTGGTGGTGTCGGTCGACGTCGCCGGAGCCGCAGTCGGGTTCACGACCGTGGTGTTGTTCTCGGTCGTCTCGCCGGGTGATGCAGCGGGAGCTACGGTTTCAGTTTTTTGTTCGCACGCCACGAGGAGCGCAGCGCTGGCCAGGATGCAGATATATTTCTTCATAGGTTTTGGATGAGGGCCCACGTTGGGTTAACTATTGATTCGGGGCAAGCGAAGTTTTCGGCCCTGTGGAATTTAATTCCCGGCCGCATCTCGGCCGCTGGAGACCAAGGCAGACCGCAGCTTACGAAGGAGAGGCGCCGGCTTCGTCCGCGCGGAAGGGCGCTTCGGAGGTCATCCCGTGCGCTTCGGCGACCGCCGGATGAGTCAGCCGACCGTCGCGCGTGTTGATGCCACCGAGCAACGCCGGCTGCCGTTCACAGGCTTCCTTGAGGCCGAGATCCGCGAGCAGCTCGACGTAGCGGTAGGTGATATTGGTCAGCGCCTGGGTCGCGGTACGTGCGTATGCGGCGGGCATGTTCGCGACGCAATAATGGATCACGCCCTCCTCGACGTAGACCGGGTCCAGGTGCGTCGTCGGGCGCGAAGTTTCCACGCAACCGCCCTGGTCGATCGCGATGTCCACGACCACGCTGCCGGGCCGCATCGCGCGCAACATTTCCCGGGTGATCAGCTTCGGCGCTTTTGCTCCGGGCACGAGGACGGCGCCGATGAGCAGATCGACACCCGGCATCAGCTCGGTCAGGTGCGCTTCGCTGGAGTAGAGGGTATGCGCCGAGTGCATCGTAATATCGAGGAAGCGCATCCGCTCGAGATCGACCTCGAGAATGGTCACGTCCGCGCCGAGGCCGGTCGCCATGCGCGCGGCATTCACGCCGGAAGTGCCGCCGCCCAGGACCACCACCCGGCCCGGTAAAACTCCCGGCACGCCGCCGAGGAGCACGCCGTTGCCGCCATTATGCTTCGCAAGAAAATACGCGCCCATCACCACCGACATGCGGCCGGCGATCTCGCTCATCGGCTCGAGCAACGGCAGGCGCGCGCCCACTTGGATCGTCTCGTAGGCCACCGCGGTGACTCCGGATTTCAAGAGTGCGTCGGTCAGCGGACGGCTCGCCGCGAGATGGAGATAGGTGAAAAGAATCTGCCCTTTGCGCAGGAGTTCGTATTCGGCGGGGAGCGGTTCTTTCACCTTCACGATCATCTCCGCGCGCTTGAAAATCTCGGGAGCGGTCTCGATGATCTCCGCGCCGGCGGCGGCGTAGTCGGCGTCGGGATAGCCGGTGCCGACACCGGCGTTTTTCTCCACCAGCACGGTGTGCCCGCGTTTGATCAGTTGATAGGCCGCCGAGGGCAGCAGGCTGACGCGACTTTCCTGCTGCTTAATCTCTTTCGGGATGCCGATGATCATATCCACTCGTTCGCACCAGATTTGGCGCGAAGCTAGTTCAAAGAAGGATCGTCGGGCGCGGCGGCGAGCATCCGAAACCAGGGGCCGAGCCCGCGCATGATCTCGAACCAGAGCTTCGGCAAACGCTCCGGCGTGAGCGCGGCGCGCTGCGGTTTCTGTAAGAGCCAGGCATTTTGCGCCAGCTCCTTTTCCAACTGCCCGCTGCCCCAGCCGGCGTAGCCGACAAAAGCGCGCAGCGCCGGCGAGTGCGCCTCATCGAGCGCGATCTCCTGGTTCAAGCGCAGGGAATCGAGCCCCTGCCCCTGCCAATCGAAGGTCGCAAACATCAGTTGATCCGTGCCGACCGGTCCGCCGAGGAAGACCGGCACGTCGGCCAGCGCCTCGGGCGCCTGATCGGTCACCAGGTCGGAAACATGTTTATCCAGCGGCCGGTTAATGATCACACCCATCGCGCCCTCCTCCTCGTCGTGCGCGGAAATGAAGAGGACGCTGCGGCGGAAATTCGGGTCGAGCATGTTCGGATGCGCGACGAGCAACTGGCCCGCGAAGCTGGCATTCGTTTCCGATGATGGACGCATGAGAAAATAGACGACCCGGGCCCCCGCTGCGCAAGCCGAAGCCGCGGCGTTTTCACTCCCAACGCTTCGCACAGCGAAGCAGCTACAGGTTCAGCACCGGGCCGTCCCACTTTTCCTCGCGCCAGCCCAGGCTGGTCGCGGTGATCAGTTTTTGCGACTCGTTAGGCAACGCCGCCAGGAGCGCGTTGCGCCGGTCGGCATCCAGCTCTCCGAAAATGTCGTCGATCAGGAGCAGGGGCGGCGCGTCCGCTTCCTCGGCAAAAAGTTTTGCCTGGGCCAGTTTCAGCGCCAGCGCTGCGGTGCGTTGCTGCCCCTCGGAGGCAAATTGCGCCGCCGCCATTCCGCGCACCTCGAGCCGCAGATCGTCGCGATGCGGTCCCACCGTCGTGAGGCGAAGGCGGGCGTCCTCCGGCTGCACCCGTTCGAGCTGCGCCGCAAAATCTTCCTCGTTCCCCGGCGCGTAGGTGAGCGCGAGCGCTTCGCCTGCGCCGATCGCGCGGTGCGCAGCCTCCGCCGCCGGCGCCAGCCGCCGCGCGAGCGCCGCACGCATTTCGCCTAACGAGCGCCCGGCCTGGACCAGCGCCCCGGTGTAGGCGGCGAGTTCGCGCGTTCGCGGCTGCGGCGATTTCAGGAGGAAATTCCGCGCCCGGAGCGCCCGTTCGTAAGCCCGCAAGGCCGGCCGGTAACGTGCCTCCACCTGCGTCCCGATGAAATCCAGGTAGCGCCGTCGCCCATCTGCTGGCCCGCGGACCAGCTCGAGATCCTGGTTCGAAAATGAAACCACCCGAACCAGCGCCAGGTATTCCGCGAGGTCGCGCTGCTCCACCGTATCGAACGCCACTTTCCGGCGCAGAGCGCTGTAATAAAATTGCAGGAGATGCCCGTCGACGTGGCCGCTGACCACGAACGCGCGCTCGCCCACGCGCACCGCTGGCGCGAGCGTCGCAGCGCGTTGCGACTGGAGGCGCAGAAGCACGCAGGCGCCCTCGAGCAGGGTGGTTTTACCGCGGCCGTTGGCGCCGACGAGGTAGTTAAAACCGGGGCTGAATTCCGCTGCGAACGAGTCGAAACAACGGAAGTGGCGCAGTTGCAGATCGTGAAGCATGGGGCGGCGGGTTCACAGGTTAACGAGCACGATCCGGCTCGTCATCTGCGCTGCGGTGGCGCCACGCTGGTAATAAAATCCATCGATCGGGGTTACCTCCCCGGGTTCGATCCCGACCGCCGCGGCGATGAAGTTGTGGTTGCAGAAAATCCCGTTTGTCGGGTCCATCCCGATCCAGCCCGCGCCCGGCAAATAAACTTCCGTCCAGGCATGGAGCGAACCTTCCGCCCGCTTGGTGCTCGCGTCCGCCTCGCGCAGGTAACCACTCGTTAGGCGCGCGGCCAGGCCCTGCGCGCGCAGGACCGCGGCGAGGAGGAGGGCGACGTCGCGGCAGGCGCCCTTCCCGATCCGCAAGGTCTCGTTAGGCGAACGCGCCGGGCCTTCCTCGCGCCGCTCGTAGCCGACGCAGGCGTGGAGCTGCTCGTTCAGCCGCACAAGAGTGGAAACGGTCGGTTGCGGGTCGTTAGGCTGGGGCGGCTGCCAACCTGGGATCTCGAGCTCCGAGCCCGCGGCCTTTGCCTGAAAAGGCGCGAGCACCCGAGCCATCTCCGCGGGATAAGCAAACGGCAGCGTCTCCGCTTCCGGAGAGAGGATGAAATCAAACGGGTTCCGTTTTTCCAACGCAAGATCGAGCTCGAGAGCGAAGCGGAGATCGGTCGCGGGCTCCTCGTAGGTGCAGGCAGCGACGCAGTTATCGAAGACGTCGCGCCCGAAGCGCACTTTCGCGCCGGAGTTGGTTTCGAACTGCACCCGCAGCAGTTGCGTGAAGACGTCGCCGCGCGGAAAAAGCCGCAGTTCATGCCGCGCGAAACGCACCGGCGCTCCGTAATGATAGGCCGTTTCATAGCGCACACCGAGCTTCACCGGGACAGGCTAGAGCGCGCTGTAACTATTTCCTCATCGGACCCGCAATTATTTTCTTGCACACTTGAATGGCGTCGCGTATTTCTTCGACAGATTTGAAGATTGTTCTGGGGGGAACAGCCGCCCTTCATACCCTTCGGGTGTGGGGGGCGGTACCTTTTTAGGGTCATGCGATCACCTTCGGACCCCGCCCCGACCTTCACCAAACGAGTCGGTCTCCCGCTCGCTCTCGCCCTCATCGTTCTGATCCTGGCGCTCCTCGCGGCCTTTGTTTTTTACCGGATCGAGACCTGGCCGGCTCGCACCGCCGGCGACAGCGTCGGCGCCTTGGAGAGGCTCGGGCGCGATGTGCGCGATCAGTTCGTTCGGCTGGCCCAAGTCCAGCCGCGGGTGACGGTGAACAACCGCATTTACCTCGAGCAGACCACGAGCGTCGCGCAGCTCGCGGTGGTCGCGCGTCAGATCGAAGTGGAACACGAGGCGGAGCACACCTGGGCCGGGAGCACGAAGCGGATCCGCCTGCACGGCACCTTTGCGGTCAAAGCCGGTTTCGATTTGCACCGGAAATTCAGCGTCAACGTGAGTCCGCAGGAAGTGGTGGTGGAACTGCCGCACGCCGAGATCCTCTCGGTCGAGGAGAAAAAGGTCGAAGTTCTCGCGCTCGAGAACGGCCTGTGGAATCGCATTTCGCCTAACGACATCGAGCAGGAACTGGCCACGCTGCCCGCGCTCGCGCGGGCGAAGGCGAGCGACCTCCCGGCCACCGCGGAGCGAACGTTCACCCGGCAGTTGCTGGAAAAATTTCACCCGGCTCAGCCGGTCCGGGCGATCTTTCCCGCGCCGTTGCCGGAGCGTTGACCCACGGTCACGATGTCCTTGCGCAAGCGGTTCCTGATTTTTCTCGCGCTCCTTCTCGGGCTCGCCTTGCTCACCGCGCTCCTCTCGCCGTTCGCGATCGCGCGCGGGCTGCGCGGGTGGCTCTGGTGGGCCGGACAGCATGAGGGCGTGCAGGTGGAGGTCGGGAAAATCGAAGCGCCCTTTCTCGGCTCGGTCACCCTCGACCAGCTGCGCATCCGGCCCGCGAAAGAAAAAGCGCGCCGGGTCGAGCTGCAGGCAGCGCGGGTGACGCTCGACTTCAATTTTCGCGGCTGGCTTTTCACCACGCACGCGCGCTTCGTGCACGCGATCACGGTGGAGCGGCTGCGCGGGAGCATTCAGCAGGGGAAACAACGCGGGGCGGAAAAGCTCGACTGGAAAAATCTCGCGCGACTTTTGCCCGATGAATTCCGGTTTACCGACATGGACCTCGACGTCGCCACCGCGGCGACCGCGTTCCGTTTTCGCGGGCTCAATCTCAGCGGAAGCGAAGTCGAGGCCGGCAAATTTTTCGCCCGCGAGATTCTCCTGACCTCGCCGATCCTGCGGAAGACCTTCACCCAATTGCGCGGCGCGACTTCGTGGGAGAGCGATCGCCTCACCATCGCCGGGGTGCCGCTGGTCCGCGGGCTCGATCTCGAGGCGTTGACTATTGATCTCGCGAGCCTGGCAAAACGCCGCGTGGGGCTCGAGCTGCAGCTCGATACGTTCGGCGGGATTTTGCGTGCGAGCTTTCAAGGCCGCGGCGGCGAAAAGAAATTCGGGATCAATCTGGCGGGCTCGGCCACCAACATTTCGCTCGCGCAGATTTCCTCTGCGGCGGGCTTTCTCGAGCCGGTGACCGGTTCGGTCCGCGCTTCGAAATTCACCTTCCGCGGGAATCCCGGGGAATTTCTCGACGCCACCGCCTCGGTCTGGATTGAAGTCTCGGATTTTGCCTGGCGCGCGCGGCGCGGCGATCATCTGGTTTTCGGCGCGACCTATTACGATCGGCGCCTGCAAGTGGAGCAACTCTACGTGCAGCAACAGCGGAACGAACTGACGGTGAATGGCGAACTGCTCTGGCCGAAGGAACGCCGGAGCTGGGCGACGCTGCCGTTTCGCGGACAGATTACCGCGGCCATTCCCGACGCCAACTCCTTCGCGCAACTTTTCGGCGCGGGCGCGGGCGATTTCTCCGGCGCCCTCTCGGCGCAGGGCGACCTGAACCTGCTCGATCCCTCGGCCCACGGGCGGCTCACGTTTAAAGGCGAGGGCGTTCGTTTTCGGGGCGTGGCGCTCGACTCGTTAGGCGGGACGATTGACCTGGCGGGCGAGGAGGCGAACCTGCGCGACTTGGAGATTCGGCATGCGAACGATTTCCTGCGCGGACATGCCAGCGTCAGCCTCCGGGCGCCGCATCACTACGCCGGGCGGCTCACCGGCGCGATCGACGATCTCGGCGTCTACGCGCCGCTGCTCCCGGCGGGCTGGCGCGCGGGCGAGATCGGCGGCGGGGTCACCTTCGACTGGTCGGGGGACGGCAATTTCGCCGCGCAATCCGGCACGATGCAGCTTTTCGCGCACGGGCTCCAACTGCCGGTCGCGCCGCTGCGCGCTCCGCTCGACGTGACCCTCGAAGGCACCTATTCGCCGCAGGATATTTTCTTCCGCACCTTCCGCCTGGCGGACGATCGCGCGTCGTTAGGCGGTTTTCTCATGCTCGGGAGCAACTTCGTGGAGCTTCAGGCCCTGGAGCTAATCCTCGACGGCGTGCCGCGCGCGCAGGGAACGCTTTTTCTTCCCTGGAGCATGGCGGCCTGGTGGCGGACGGGCCGGCTGCTCGACGCGCTCGATGAGCGGCAAAAATTCGACGTCGATCTTACGGTCGAGCAGCTCGATCTGGGGCAATTCCTGCCGGCGCTCGGCGAACCGGACGCCTACGGCGGAACGCTCAGCGGCCAACTCGCGGCTTATGGTCCGCTCGCGGCCTTGCAGCTCACGACGAAGTGGCGGCTGCAAAATCTCGGACCGGCGCCACAGCCTAACGAACTCAATTTCGATGTCCGTGCTCAGGATGGACGAGCTGACGCGGAGCTCCGTGCGACCTTCGGAGTCTCCGCGCCGCTGACGGCCGCTGCTTCGGTTCCGCTGCGGCTGGAGAAGAGCCGCCTGGCCGACGGATCGTGGTGGAATCGAGACGCGCCCTTTTCTGCGCGCGTCGATTTTCCCGCGCTCTTCCCCGCGATGATGCCCGCGCCATGGCGGCCGCTAACCGCGAACAGCGGGATCATCTCGGGACAGATCAGTTTCGCGAACACTTTCGCCGAGCCGAAAATCGAAGGCGCGGCGCAACTGCTTGACCTGAAAATTTCTTCGCCCGCGCTGACCGATCTGAACGCGAATCTCAACTTCGGCGATCACTCGGCGGAGATCACAAGTTGGCGTTTCCACGCATCGAACCAAGACTTCACCGGCAGTGGTCGCCTAACGACACGGCCACCGCGCTTCACCTTAATTCTCGATCCGACCATGCCAGTGTCCGCGCCGGAACAAATTTTCTCCGGGACGCTGGAGAACGGGCGCATCCGCCTAACGGATCCGACCGGGGCAGACGAGTTCTTCCTCCAGTTCGTGGCCCCGCCGCCAGTCGGACCGGCCTTCGACCTCGCGCCTAACGAGACAGAAATCCCGTGGCCGTGAGCACCTGACCGTTGCGCACCAGCGCGCGGTGTTTTTGCGAGCCGGTAAACGCGCCGAAGACGTTGCGCGCGTTGACCGAGAACTCGACCACGTAGCCGGCCACTTGCTGATTTCCCACTGCGAGCACGCCCGGCTTCGGCGCTCCCAGAAATTTCAGCCGGATGCTTTCGTGATCGACCATGCTCGCGTTCAGCCACTCTGTGACGAGCTCCTGATAATTCTCCGGATACGCGCCGTAGGTCGGCGAATCTGGCGTGGGAGATTGCGCCGGGGCTGGGAGCGGCGGGCAGAACCCGAGCGCGAGAACGAGCAGCAGAAGACGGGCGGCGCGGCGCATCGAGCAGGTTAGCGGCCTCTTCTGCGCTGTCGAGCGAGAGAGAAGAAGCTTCCGTCTGCGCGCGAAGTTCTCTATGGATGGCGGATGCGAAATTTTCTCATCCTGCTGCTGGTCGGTGTATCTCTCGGCCAAGCGCTCACTGTCGCTTCCGCGCAACTGGCGCCCGCCAGCCTAACGACGCCGGCGTCGGCCACGAGCGCCAGCGCGGCGGCGGCCGCGACCCAGGCCTGGCTCGATACCGTGCCCGCCGACAAGCGCGCGAAGTCCGACGCTTATTTCGAAGGAGGCTACTGGTTAATCCTCTGGAATTACCTCGTCGGCGCGGCGATCGCGCTCCTGTTTTTGTTTGGCGGAATCTCGGCGCGACTGCGTGATTTCGCGGAACGCCGGACACGTTTCCGGTCGCTCCAGGTAGCGATCTATGCGGTCAGTTACATCCTGCTCTCCACCCTGCTTTCCTTCCCGCTCGACGTTTACACCGGCTATTTCCGCGAACATCAGTACGGGCTCGCGACCCAGAATTTTGCCGGCTGGTCGGGTGATCAGGCGAAAGGCTTGATCGTCGCGCTCATCTTCGGCCCGCTCGCGCTCATGATGCTCTACGGGGTCTTCCGGCGCGCCGCGCGGAGCTGGTGGATTTGGGGCACGGGCGTGGGGGTG